>CAYYUP010000023.1:23841-82493 GCA_964474905.1 uncultured Nannocystis sp.
CCGGTTTCGGTTCCAGTCGCGGTCGCGCTGGTCGAAGATGTCGACGAGCCCGAGCTCGCCGGGTCTCCGTCGGTACAGGAGGCGAGCGCGAGCACAGGAACAAAAGCGAGGTGCCCTATCGTTACGAAAGATACACGCGAGGTTCGGTAGAGATGGCGTAGGCGAGTCATGGAACGAAGCGGACATACTTCATGCCAGCCGCCCGCAGCAGCGCTTTGTCGAGCCTCACTTGGCGTGAGCAAGCGATGCGCGCAGCAGAGCGCCCCCACGAAGCCCTCAAGCGGCCGTTCTCACATGAGGATCGTCTCACGGCCCCATGGCCGCGCTCTCTCGCCCTCTCTCGAGCCTTGTGATCGCCTGAGCAGCCGGCTAGAACCGGTGATCGTGACGGTCCAGAAGCAGCGCTACGATATTCCTCCCTACTCCGAGGGTTGGTTTCAGGTCGGCTGGAGCGACCAACTCGCGCCCGGCCAGCTCCGGCAGCTTCAGCACTTCGGGAGGACCTACGTTCTCTTCCGGGGCATGAACGGCAAAGCCGCAGTGCTCGACGACATCTGTCCTCATCTCGGAGCCCACATCTCCGAGGGCGGCTGCGTCAAGGGCAACGCCGTTCGCTGCCCCTACCACCATTGGGCCTTTGACGGCAGCGGCGTCTGCACAGATATCCCCTATAGCGAAAAGATCCCGGTCAAAGCAAAGACTCCGTCCTACACGGTCGTCGAGCGCTACGGCATGATCTTTATGTATCGCAACCAAGCCGGTACCGCTCCCGACTACGACCTGCCGAGGATCGAAAACTTCGATCCAAGCGAGTACATGCCGCCGGCGACCTTCGAGTACAACGTCAACATCCACGGTCAGGACATCATGGAGAATTCCGTGGACAGCCCCCATTTTGCGGCGGTGCACGGCCACTCGATGCCTGTCAATACCTTCCGCTCTGAGGGCAGTGAGCTGTGGATCACCCAACAGGCGTCGGTCCGCCGCTTCGGTCGCACCCTCAAGTTCCGCCTCGAGTTTCACATGATCGAGCCGGGCTTTCACTACGTGTATTTCCCGGACATGCCGGGCCCCCCCGCCCACGTCTTCTCCTCGATCGTGCCAGTCAACGAGAACCGGGTGATCCACCGCCTCTCGATCCGAGTCAAAAAAACCCGCGTCAAGCTCGTCTCCCGGATCTTCCGCCGCTTCCTGCTCTGGCAGATGATCGGCACCTACCACGAGGATATGCAGATCTGGGAGAGCAAAGAGTACCTCCGCCACCCAGTGCTCTGCGACGGCGACGGCTCGATCATGAAGCTCCGCAATTGGTACAAGCACTTCTACGATCCCGAGAGCCCACGCCCCAAGCTCCAGGTCCTAAGCTCGTAGCCGGATCGCACAAAACGCGCGCAGATGAGCCAGAAGGCCAGAATCCGCGCGAATTTAGGAGAACCGGGCCCTAAAGTCGACACCCCAGATCCTATAGACTCGATCGAAGTGTCGACCCATCCATGGCCGTGGTCCCACCGGCTCATCGCGACCCTGTGCGTCGCTGCGCTCCCCGTCGGCGCCGGAGGCTGCAACGAAGAATCCGACTGCGCGAGGCACCTCGGCACGCTCTGCGAGCAACGAGGCACGCTCAAGCGAATGGATGTAAGCGTCGATGAGGGCGTCGTACTCGAGCGCGACGACCAGGGCCCCACCCTCTACGCAACACTGAGCCGAAGCCAGCGACATCTCAGCCTGATCTGGCGGGAGGGACAGATCGAACGCTACGGCTTCGCGGACCCCACCAGGCACCTGACGAGCGCCGACCTCGATGGCGATGGCGACCTCGACCTGGTGCTCGCCCTCGACGACCCGCCACGGCTCCTGCCGCTCTATCGCCGTGGCCGCGAGCTTGAGGAGGGCCTGGCCATCGAGATCAGCGCCGAAGCCACCGACCTTCTCGCCCGGGATCTCGACGGCGATCTCCAGCCAGAGCTGCTCCTCACGCGCCCCGGCGGCGTCACAATCATCCGCGGTAGCGACGGCCAAACCCGGCACATCGAGATCGGCGAAGCGCCCAATTCCCTCGACCTCGCCGACCTAGATGGCGACGGTCAACTCGATCTGGCGCTCGTCGATATGATCGGCGAAACCCTAGAGATCCTGCACGGCGACGGCGCAGGCGGCTTTGTGCCCTTGACCTCGCAAGCCCTCGGCTTTGCCCCCGAGGACCTCGACCTCGAGGATACCAACGGCGACGGCACCATCGACGTGATCGTGCGATCGCGAATTCGGCCCGAGATCACGATCATCGAGGGCGACGGTGCCGGCGGCTTTAGCCAACCCTGGTCGCCCGACAGCGAGAGCACGCCCGGCTCCGGCCGCGGAGTGCTCGCCCTGCCGGCCAGCGGCGCCGGTCTCTTTGCCGTCGCCGCCCCAGAGCATCTTCTGCGGGTTATGGTGAGCGATGGCCAGCCGACGCTCCGGGGCCAGGCTGATGTTATCGGATCGCCCGCGACGTTCCTCAGCGATGAACTTCTCGGCGGCAAGGGCTATATTCAGGCCCTGTTCCCTCAAACAGGTGCCCATCTGGTGGTAAGTGAAATTCTCGGCACAGTCGAGAATTTAAACGTGCTCCAAGTCGGGGATATCGACGACGACGGCTACGAAGATCTCATCACGAGGGCCGACGGCTGCAAACTGCACGTCTACGCTGGCAATGAGTCCGGTATTGCAGAAACTCCCATTCTAATAGATATACCCTTTGACCGCTGCTACTCCCCCCTCCAGCTCGACGATCTGACGGGGGACGGCATCCCCGACCTCTTCCAACTCGAGGTTTTTGCCTCGGGTGTCATCCAGGTCGCACCGGGGCTCGGCAACGGCGAGTTTGAGCTGCGTCCGGGGCTTGAGTTTGGGCACAAATCTTTGTACCAATCGACGATTGTTCATCATAGCGAAGGCGCGATCATTGTGCTCCCGCAGGGAAAGGATGCGGGTGCATTTCGGATCCACGTCGATGCCCAGGGCGATGTCAGCTTTGGCAAAACGCTGATGGCGGGGCAGTCGGTCTGGCAAGCGCTCAGCGCCGATGTCGATGGTGACGCCCAGGAGGACCTCATCCTCAGCAGCGGCAGCAAAAATTCACGAGAACAGCTCGTCATCCATTACGGTACCGCCGGCGACCTCGAGATCGGACCTGTGCACAATCTCGACGAGGTGATGATCCCTTGGCAAGAGAAGGAGTCGCCCGCCCCCAACTTCAGCGCCGGCGACCTGGACAACGACGGCCGAGCAGAGATCGTGCTCACCACCGCCTACGAGTTAGCGGTACTCGCCGACCTCGATAGCGAGCTGACGATCGTCGATGTGCACAGTGTCGATGTCTACCTCGGCGGCCTGCCACAGCTCGGCGACCTCAACGGCGACGGTTTTCTCGACCTTATCGTCCATATATCCTCGGCAATATCCTATGTTCACGGTGGCCCAGGCGGCGTTTTTGAGACCTTTGGCTCGTCGCTTTCACTCCGAAATCTCTCGGGAATTCGCACCGGCGACATCGACGGTGATGGCCGCCTAGACCTCGTGATCTCGGACGAGTACGAGATCACCAGAGTGGAGTCTGAAGAGGTCATGCTGCCGCACCTCGGCCGTCGCACAAAGCTGCCGGCCGTCAACAATGAGGTCGTCCTCGCTCGCCCCGAGAGTGCCCACGGCGACTACAACGGCGACGGCGCCAGTGACCTCGCGCTCGCAAGCGTAAATTTTCTCATTACCTCTTGGGGCGACGATGGCAGCTTTGCACGCGCGAGCGCTAGTGTCCTCATTGGCTACGAGAAGACGTACACAGCCCTGTCAGCTGTCGACATCAACGGCGATGACCGAGACGAACTCATCGTTCTCGATTCCAACAATGATGACTCTAGCATCCACATTCTGAGCTGGGGTGATGACACGTGGACCTCCGTTGGCGACATTGAGTTGGACGACCGACCCGCGCGCACACTCGCAGCCGCGGACCTCGACAACGATGGCATCGTCGATATCGCGGTCGCACTGTGGCCCTACGACTCTGGCAACGACTCCGACATTCCGCTCTACATCTACTACGGCCGCCCGTCAGCCGAGAACATGATCGACTTCGACGAGGCGATTCAGCTCCAGCTACCGATCATCGACGGCGAAATCAGCAATTTTTCGTGGCTGGACCTGTCCCTGCAGATCGCAGACCTCGACGGCGATTCCCGCCCAGAACTCCTGCTCGATGGCCCCAGCACCAGCCAAACACACCTGATATGGAACGATGGTGATCGGCGCTGGACCCCGCAACCCCTACCCGTGCACTCCGCCAGGATCATCGGCAATGGCGAACTCATCACACTCAGCGAAGGCGAACTCGCACGGCTCCCAGTCTACGGCCGCCGCCTCGGTGAGCCTGCAACGATCTCAACAAACGTATCGGTCGGCGACGACACACTGATCGATGGCTTTAGCGACTGTAACGGCGACGGCATACCAGACCTCATGATCGAGCACTATGTGGGCACCGACCTCTGGATCGCCGTCGGCGACTCGTTTGTCCGGGTCTGGAGGACCCTCGGTGACAACGTACGCTGCGAGGATCTCAACAACGACGGCTCCCTCGACATGTTCGCCGCCAGCGACATCGGCGTCTTTGTCACCCTCAACGGAGCCACACAATGAGCCCGCGACGGCACCTCTTCTGGTTTCTTGCCCTGGCCGCGCTGCCCTCGGCCCCAGCCTGCGGCGATCCCGAGATCAAAACCCTCGAAAAGAAGGGCCAGCACATCGATGTGCACTACGCCGAGGATTTTGAGCTCTGCGAGGGCACGGTGCCCTCCTTCGATCGCGGCATTGTCTTTGTCGCCGAGCAGCTCGGACTAGACACCGAGACCTTCGATCACATGACCTTCACCTGGCTCACTGCGGAGGAGCTTGACGAGGCCTCGCACTTTTTCTTCGACGGCCAGGCCGGCTGGGCCTGGGGCTCCAAGTCCTACGGTAGGCACCCGCTCATCTTTCACGAGCTCGTGCACATGATCGCCCACCAAGAGAAATACAACGCGATCACCTTCTTTACCGAGGGCCTCGCCGTCGCCTTTGAAGAGGGCAGTTCTCGTCGGTATTCCCCCGCAGAGATTGTCGATCCAAGGCCCTATCTCGGCGTTCGTTACGACAAAATTGACTACCAAGTCGCAGGCGCATTTGTCACCTATCTCCTTTCACGATTCGGCCCAGAGCCCTTTTGGCAGCTTAATCGCGACCTTCGCTACTTCTCGACCGAGGGCAAGTTTCGCCGCCGCTTCGCCGCTGTCTACGGGATCGACCTCGACGAGGTCGTCGATTCGTACATGACTGATGAGACATGTCCAGAGGGTGCTTTTGCGATCCCTCAACCGCCCTCCTGTGCGGCCGACGAGATCCCCTGGCGGAGCGAGGACCAATGGGCCTACTCCCGGATCGTCGACTGCGCAGACGATGACGTCGCCGGTGGCGACGGGACCGATGACATCGCCGAGATCGCCCTGACCCTGCGAATCGAAACACCCGGCAGATACACGCTCTCGATCCTCAGCGATTACGAGGTAACCGGCGTCATGCACCGCTGCGGAAGCTGCCCCTGGCTCTACTCAGACACCGTCTTTGACGGCTTTGACGGCTTCGACGCCGAGGCAGAGGCAGAGTTCACAGAGGGCCTCTACTCACTGGTGCTCCGCAGCCGAGCCAGTGACTCCACCAGCCTGGCCGTCGAGCTTCGGCCTAGCCCCCCAAACAACCCGTATTGACCTCGGCCCCGTCGGCGACATGGCAGACGTTTGGGGGCTCGACGCCGACAGTCGTGCGCACCCCTTATTGCTGCGCAGCTAGCCCTCGTAGCGGTAGCCAACACTGTGCACCGTGCGAATGATCCGCGGGTCCTTGGGATCCTCCTCGATCTTCTTGCGCAGCTTGGCGATGTGCTGATCGATGGTGCGGCTATTGGGGTAGCTGTTGATGCCCCAGCACTCGGCAAAGATGCGATCGCGACCGATGGCAACGCCTGGATGTTTGGCAAAAAGCCGGAGCAGTGCGATCTCGCGGAGGCTGAGTTCGATGGTCGCATCGCCGCGCTGGCAACGGAGCTCGTCGGGCAGCACCCGGAGACCGCCGATCTTAAACCCCCTCGCCTCCGCACTCGGGCGTCGACGCAGACAACGTCGCGAGACCGCCCGAATCCTGGCGATGACCTCGTGGATGCCAAAGGGTTTGCCGATATAATCGTCGGCGCCCAGCTCGAGACCGATAACCTTGTCGATTTCCTCGGATTTGGCACTCAGAAAGATGATCGGAAGCTCCTGATCCTTGGCCCGGATCGCCCGACAGACGTCGTATCCGTTGAGCTTTGGCATCATGATGTCGAGGATCACAAAATCTGGAGGCGCCCGCTCAAAGGCCTCGAGCGCGGCCTCTCCGTCAGCGGTCTGCGTGCAGGTGTAGCCCTCGCGCTCGAGGAGTTCGGCAAGCCCACGGAGGATCTTTGGATCATCTTCGGCGATCAGGACGTTCATCGGTTTCTCTTCTTTTCTGGAGCTGCTCTTGCCCTGCCTCTTGACGAGTCCTCGGCAGCCGCAGTGGGCAATGTCAGCTCGAAGCAGGCGCCGGGTGAGGCGGACAGGATCTCGAGATCGCCGCCGCACTGGCGGGCGAGATCGCGGGCGATCGTCAAGCCGATACCGGTACCACTGACACCCTCTGTCAGATCGCTGCGAGCCCGAAAGAAGGGCTCAAAAATCCGCCGCCGCTGGCCCTTGGGGATGCCCGGACCGTAGTCGCGAACGCGAACGCGGGTCAGCTTTGTATCCTGCTCGATCGCCACATCGACACGACCGCCCAAGGCCGCGTACTTTTCGACATTGCTCAGCAGGTTGGCGAGGATCTGGCCGACAGCGTCTTCGTCGGCGATCACCGGCAAGTCTGCAGATCCCTGCCGCGTAGCCTCGATGTTGCGCTCGGCGAAGGCGGGCACAAAATGCTCGATCGCCTGGCCGACGGATGCGTCGATGTCGAACCGGCGGCGGCAAAGCGCTGGCCGAGCGCGCCGTGAGAACGTCAGCACATTGGCGATCAACCGCGAGAGGCGTTGGCTCTCGCTGACGATCACCTCCGCATGCTCCTCGGCCCGCTCGTCAAGGCCGCTGAGTTCATCGGCGAGCAGCTCGGCGTAGAGTCGAATGTTGGTCAACGGCGTCTTGAGTTCGTGCGAAACCTGAGTGACAAAAGAGACTCGCTGCCGCGCCTCTCGCATGTTTCGCGACCACTCACGGTAGAAAAATGCCGCCAGCCCGAGCAGTACCAGGGCCGTGCCACCGAGCCCGAGCAACACCAAAAACCGCGAACTCGTGAGCGCGACGGCGGTCTCGCTGGGACCGTAATAAAGCAAGCTCCAGGTCTCGAGCGGAGACGCTAGGGATAGGCGTGCGAGCGCCTCTTCGCCCTCCGGCAGCTCGCCCTGCCCGCCCCCGAGATCGTAGTTGCCCCATTGATAAATCGGCGTGCCCTTGGCGTCTTGCACCGCGATGAGCGAGTTTTGCTCACCTGTCGCAGGCAACGAGTCGATGAGGCGCTGGAGCAGCGCAGCTCGTTCGATCTCAACGCCGGCGATCAGGCCGTCAGCACGGCGCCGCCAAAAGAGCAGGTGCAGGCCCTCTTCCCAGTACCAAGCGATCCACCCCTGCTCGCGGATCCTCGCGAGGCCGGCGAGACTATCCGCCGCAGGGGTGACCTCGGCCCACATTGCGATCTCGACGGACGACGACTCCACGACTTGTTCCGCTTGTTCCGCTTGTTCCGCTTGTTCCGCTTGTTCCGCTTGTTCCGCTTGCTCCGCTTGTTCCGCTTGCTCCGCTTGCTCCGCAGCCTGTTGCACCTGAGCTTGCTGGACCTTCGCCGCTTGGGCCACATTGCCCGATCGCGAGAGCAACGAGCCTTCGCTCTGCGGGCTCAGGGTCCAGGTATTGTTGCCCATCGCCTTGCCGTAGGCGTTGCCGCTCCGGGCCCCGCGTGCGTCCGCAAATTTATCCCCGCCACTGCTCTCCGCGGGACCGACGAGCGCCAGCTCTGCCTTCGCCTCCCAGATCGCCCGCGTGCGCTCGAGGAACTCCCGCTCGTCGCGGCTCGCCCCGCCATCGGCGAGTGGGTGCAGGCGTTGGCCGTCGCTATTTACAATAAAGACCTGGCGCACCAGGGGCTGCCCGCGCTCGAAGGCCCGCAACGACTCGCGATCGACCTGGGTGTCCTCCAACACCTGCACAAGCTCGACCTCTAACTCGCCGATGAGCTCTGTGATCGATGAACGGCTGTCATCCAGGCGCTGCTCCAAGAGTTCGCGAAAGCGGTGACGCACCAGATCCTGCTCGTCGTGCAACATCTTTCCGGCGAGCACCGCCAGCAATGTGAGCGGCCCGATGACCATCGCGATCAGGGCAATGAGGAGATGACGACGCATGGCAGGTTGGCCCTCGTTCGAGCCCTGGGGTTGACGTTAGCCCGCCCCCAGAGCGCCCGGCAAGCTCAGCTCAGAAGGACTGCTGAGAGTCGAGCTCGTACTGCCGCTTGCGCATCACCTTGCGCTGCTTGTTCCAACGGCCACCGTCGAGGTTTTTGGAGTCGAACACATTGGCATTCGCCTGCTCTTGGAGCTTGGGCGCGTTGTAGAGCGAGGCTGCAGAATTCAGGTAGACGTAGTTATCGAGGAGTAGCTCCTTCGCCTGGAGGATCTCGCCGCGATCGCGGAGGTCGAGGGCGAGGCGGTTGCGCTCGTTGGCGATCGCCTCCGCGTGAGCGATTGCCACCGCAGGATTTATCGCCGCTTCTGACTCCGCCACCGAATCCGTGAAGCGCACGGCCACCGCTCGTCGATCGTGCTCGCTGCGACCGGTGATCAGATCGAGGTAGGTGGTGGTCACGGTCGCCAGCGGACGCGTCATCGCCGGCATCGCCGGTGCAACCTCAGCCTCTAAGAGGATGAATTTTTCCTGGCCGCCGTAGACCTGGTTCAAGGTAAAGGTCACGGTTTGGCCAGCGATCACAGCGTCGCGGTTAAGCACCCGCAGCGGGTGCACACCGGCGGCCACGTCGATCCGCACCAATGCACCCTGAGCGACCACAGAGGTGATATCGCCGAGTTCTGAGGCGAAGAGAGATCCGAGTTCTGAGGCCTCGGCCGCGAAGGCGTGGTTACCGTCGCTGCGCATCGCCAGCTGGACCATCAGGTCCTCGTTGTAACCGAGGCCGAGGCCGACCGTTGTGATCGAAATCTGCTCCTTCGCACAGGCTGCACCCAGGCGCCCGAGGGCGTTGGCCGAGGAGGGTCCGACGTTGGCCTTACCGTCCGAGAGTAGGATCACCCGGTTGACCTGGCCGCTGCGGAGAAACTTGCGAACCTCACCGATACCTTTGGAGACACCGGCAAAGAGGGCCGTCGAACCGCCCGCATCGAGGCTGAGGATCGCCTCTGCGATCCGAACCCGCTCGGAGACCCGGGTCGCGGGCACCAGTACCCGCACGCGGCCGTCGTAGGCGACCACCGAAACCAAATCGTTCGGCCGCAGGCGATCGATGAGGTGCAGCGCCGCGTCCTTGGCCTCGCTGAGTTTCTCGCCCGACATCGAGCCCGACTTGTCGAGAACGATCGCCAAGTTCACCGGCGCCCGCTCGGCATTGCCGCGGAAATCGAGACCCCGAAGGCCGACCTTCAAGACCGCGACATTGCTGCGACCCGCGAGCATCACCGGCGTGCCGACCTCGGCGCGCACCGCCACGGATCCAGCAGCTGCCTCTGGACTCGCCAGAGCGAGCGCAGCAAAAGTAGCCAGGGCGGCGAGAGGGGCGAGTACACGGCGAATGATCTTTGACATGGCGATTCCTGGGACCCGCTGAGCATGGCGGCGGAGACCTGAGCACGGGTGAATTCGTGGTCAAATGGTTGTAAAAAGCGATCGGGCGCCGAGCCTGCGACGCGGTGGTAGCCTCCGCTGGTGGCAGGTCTGCTCGACGTCATCCTCGGCTACGAGTGTAACCTCGCCTGCGATTACTGCACGATCACACCGGCGATGCGGACCCGGGAGCTGAGCACAACGGCGGTGCTCCAGGCCCTCCGCCGCGGACGGCAGCTCGCCTACGATCGGGTCTCGTTCACCGGCGGAGAGCCGACGATCCGCCGCGATCTTCTGGGCCTCGTCCGCGCCGCCCGGGCCCTCCACTTCACGGACGTCAAGGTTCAGACCAACGGCCTCATGCTCGCCCAGGTCGCCAATCTCACGCGCCTGGTAGCGGCCGGCGTGAGCCGCATACACCTATCAATACACACCCACAGAGCCGCCGACTACGAGCGTTTGGTCCGGCGCGCCGATACCCACGCGGCGATGGTCACCGGTCTAAAAAACGTGCTCGCGAGCGGCCTGCCGCTGGTCGTCGACGTGATCCTCAAGGCCGATACTGTCGAGCGACTGCCGGCCGCGATCGCCTGGCTCGGTGGACTGGGGGTCGCCAACGTCGACCTCTGGCTCGTCTCGCTCACCGACGGCAACCGCGATAACATCGCCTCGCTGCCGCAAATCCGCGATATCCGGCCGACCCTCGACAAGGCCTTTGCCGCGGCCGATCGTGCGGGGATCCGCGTCCGCTCGCTGCACATCCCCCGCTGCCTGCTCGGCGATGCGCGTGCACACGCCTACGATCCCGGCTCGGAGCGGGTGATGGTCGTGACCCCGGAGGCGAGCTTTGAGCTCTGCGATTCAAAGCTCACCGGCACTGTGCACGTGCCGGCCTGCGAGGGCTGCGAACACCGCTCGTACTGCCCGGGCATTCGACCCGACTACCTCGAGATCTACGGCGACGCCGAGATCGCGTGCGCCCGCGGCCAAACACCGACCCAAGGGCCGACGCGACACCTGCCCGTGCTCCCCACAAATGCCTAACGACAGGCTCGACAAGCACGCTGCGCCAGGGGTAGCGTGCGCCCGTGCGCACCTATAAATTCGACAATGACGACACGATGCCGGCGATCGGCCTCGGCACCTGGCAGGCAGCTCCCGGCGAGATCGGAGCTGCGGTGCACGAGGCGCTGCGCCTCGGTTATCGCCACCTCGACTGCGCCGCGGTCTACGGCAACGAGGCGGAGATCGGCGAGGCCCTGCAGGAGAGCTTCTCGAAGGGCCAGGTCCGCCGCGAAGAGCTTTGGATCACCTCAAAGCTGTGGAATACCGCACACGCGCACGATCAGGTGCTGCCTGCGCTCGGCAAGACACTCTCCGACCTGCGCCTCGACTACCTCGACCTCTACCTCATTCATTGGCCCGTGGCGATGCGCCCCGACTGTCGATTTCCCAAGGTCCCGGAGGATATGATCAGTCTTGAGAAATTGCCGACTACGATCACCTGGGGCGCCATGGAGGAGGCAAAACGATCGGGGCTCGCCCACCACATCGGCGTCTCTAACTTCAGCGTCGCAAAACTCCGTGATCTGGTGGCCCATGCCAAGATGCGGCCCGAGGTCAATCAGATCGAGCTCCATGCTTACCTGCAGCAGGGGCAGATGCTGGCCTTCTGCGAGCAAGAGGGCATCACGCTCACCGCCTACTCGCCGCTCGGCTCCAAGGGTCGACCAACCGGCATGCGCGACTCCAACGAGCCCGTGCTTCTCGAGGATCCGACGCTCAAAACGATCGCCGAGCGACACCAGGCGAGCGTCGCCCAGGTGGCCATCGCCTGGGCCGTACAGCGCGGTACCTCCGTCATCCCGAAGTCGGTCAACCCCAAGCGACTGGCCGAAAACCTCGCCGCCGCAGAGCTCACGCTCACCGCCGACGACATGCGGGAGATCTCCGCGATGGACCGCCACCGTCGCTACGTCGGCGGTGAATTCTGGGCGATCAAGGGCGGCCCCTACACGCTCGTCAACCTCTGGGACGAGTAGGTGCATCAAACGCGATGTTTGGACCCGCAGCGCCGGCAAACGGGTCAAAACATCGCGACACGCACGAATTGCTGCCGGTTTGAGGCATCAGGGCTCGCCCTGCTCAGGCCGCTCCGCTCACGAGGGTTTCGGTTTTGAGGCGGCGCCCCGGAGTTCGGCATCGACCCGCTCGCGAAAGCCTGCCGGCACGGATTCGTGGCGCCGAGGATCATCGATCGAGCGCACGAGATCCTGAGGGTCGATCAGCCAGGGCGGCTCGGGGACCTGGTCGAGTTCGTAAAAACCGCCGCAAAAACAGGCGTGCGGACAACTCTCGCACACTGGCCGACGACTCCGACGCTCCGCTAGATAGGCCGCGAGGTTCACGGACTCGTTGTTGACGAAAACCATGTGGCGGCTGAGCTTCGCCAAGTCGCCCTGGAGATACTGCTCGTAGCCCGGCAAAAAACAAAAGGGCAGGTTGATCACCTGGATCTTCATGCGATCGCCCCAGGTATCGATGAGTTCGCGGGTACCCGCAGCCGCCTCCTCTGTATCCGGCGCGATCATCCGAGTCGCCCGGCCAAAGGGCGTCAAGAACTGGATGTTCATCCACCGCAGGCCAAGCTGCCAGGCGAGGTTGGCGAGTTCTTGCTGCTGCCCAGCATTGCCCTTGGTCAGGGTCACATTCATACCGAGTTCGACCTGCCCGCCGAGTTCGCGAGCGAATCGCACACAATGACGAATGCCGCCTACGGTCTGCTCGTAGGCCTCGGCGACCCCAACCTGCTGGGCGTGAGTCCGCGGATCTGCGCCGTGCACCGAGAAGAGCAAGGTGGTCAGCCCTGAGCGCACCAGCTTGCGCGCGTAATCCTCGTAATAGCAAAGTCGACCATTTGTGGTGACATTGATCCGACGGTAGCCGATCGCCCGCGAGTAGCGAATAAGCGGGATCAGTTCGGGGTTGAGGGTCGGCTCTCCGCCGTCAAAGTCGACCATCGTCACGCCCTCGCGGCGGTAGCGATCGAGATGCTCGCGCTGACGTGTAGGGTGACCGTCGATCTGGGTCCGCGTGCCAACTGCACAGAAGGTGCAATGGTTGTTGCAGATATAGGTGACGTTCATCACCAGCTTTTGCGAGCCCTGCGAAGCCGCTAGGCGCTGGCGAAAGGTCCACATGAAACGCTGAAGCTCGGCCACCGGCACCTGGCTGACACCAGGGGTGGGCGAGCGCTGAAAATAGGGCCCCCAATCACCGGCAACCGGTAGGTGCAGGCGGGGCTCGACGCTCCTGTCCGCGAGGCGTGTGCCCGGCAGCGGCGTCGCGAACTGCACCGCCGGCGAAGCCCCAAAACGGTCCCAAAGGTCGAGGGCAAAGCTGAGGGTCTGATTGATCTCGGCGGCGCTCTCCCCCGGCAAACCGATGATGTAGTGGATCAAGAACGGCACACCAACCGCCGCCGCATGGGTCGCGGCCGCGACGATCGCGTCGAGATCCAGACGCTTGCCGATGACCTCGGAGACGACCCGTGAGGCGCCACTCTCCGCGCTGACGCTCACCGTGCTGATGCGCCCGCGCATGCGCTCAAAATGGCCGCGTTCGAGATAGTCCGCGCGCATGCCGTTGGGGATCTCAAAACTCAGATCAAGCGCTTCGGCGTGGGTCAGGAAGGCCTCAAAATGCCCCTTGTTCACGTTGATCAGCTCGTCGAGCACCGCCACCCGGCTCGCCCCGTGCACTTCGCGAAGCTCGGTCATCGCCGCTTTTAGGTGCTCCGCCGACAGCCGCCTCTGAATTTTTGGCACCCCCGGATCGCGCCCCGGATTGGACGAGCAGTGCAGGCAATCAAAGGGGCAGCCGCGCGAGGTCACGAGCGGCAAGGTGCGACCGTCGATCGGGAACGACCAGGCGCTGCGACCGAGCTCTGCGACGACGCTGCGGTGAAACCGTTGATACGCGTCGAGATCGATGCGCCCCCACGCGGGTGTCGGTAGTGCGTCGAGATCCGGCGGAGCTGTCCCTTTGAACACACCCCGAGGTCGCTGTCCGCGACGCCAGCGAGCGACCATCGCCGGCAGTGAGACCTCTGCCTCGTACTTCAGCCAAGCATCGACCTCGGGATAAGCCGAGAGCAGCAGCTCGCCAGAGGCCTCGACGTAGTGCTGACCCGATTGGTAGAGATCGGCGAGCACGATCGGGACCTCGGGCAGACACCCGCGGAGGTGGGCGAGGATCGGCGCCAGGCGATCATCACGATGCGGCGGCCGGTGGAAAGGCGTGAGCGCGACAACCACAAAATCGACCGGCGCCGCGACCTCGTCAGCGATCGCCGCATCGATCGCCTCGAATACCTGCGCACGCGGAGCCCCGAGCTCGGCGCGTCCATCCTCAGCCCAGCGCAGGCCCGCACCTGCGATCGCAAACGCGTCGACCAAGGTGACAGCCGCCGAGCCATCGGACCCATCGGACAACGCATCCAGGACCGCAACCAAGGAGAGCGCCCCCAGATCGGCAAAGTAGGGATAATCGATGAAATCCCTGGCGACGGAGACCGGGGGATGCACGACGAGCACGCGTGCAACGCACATGAGCGGCACGATAACACAGGGTTTTGTCGGCTATGCTCGCGATGATGGAGCCTGATGCACCCGCCCTGATCCCCGCCAAGGCGACGATCCACGAGGAGGCCGCCCACCAAAAGCGCAACTGGGTGCGGCTCACTTTCGACTGCAACGACCACTGCGTCTTCTGCCTCGACTCCCACACCCACGACGGTACCAACCGGGCGCGCAGCGAGGTGAAGGCACAGATCCTCGACGGTCGACGCAAGGGCGCCGAACGTCTGATCCTCTCAGGCGGCGAGCCGACCATTCACCCGAGCTTCGTCGACTTCGTGCGCCTAGGCCGACTCGCCGGCTACGCCAAGGTTCAAACCGTTACCAACGGTCGCATGTTCGCCTACGGCGACTTCCTCAAGCGCTCCATCGACGCTGGCCTCGGCGAGATAACCTTCTCGATCCACGGTCCCAATGCCCGGATCCACGACGCACTCGTCGGCACCAAAGGCGCCTTCAAAGAGGAACTTCGAGGCCTGCAAAATGCCCTCGATGACGGCCGCGTGATCATCAACATCGACGTCTGCGTCAACCGAGCGAACGTCCGCCAGCTGCCCGACCTACTGCGAAAATTCATCGCCCTGGGCGTTCGCGAGTACGACCTTCTCCACGTGATTCCCTTCGGTCGAGCCTACAAGGAGGGCAAAGAGACCCTCTTTTATGACCTTAAGGACATGCGGCCCTACCTGCTCGAAGCCTTCGCCTTCTCGCGCGAGCCCGGGGTACACATCTGGCTAAACCGCTTCCCGCCGGCGCACCTCGAGGGTTTTGAAGAGCTGATCCAAGACCCCTACAAGCTCAACGACGAAGTCCGCGGTCGCAAAGAGGAGTACGGCCTGCTCCTCGATCACGGGATCCCGCTCGACTGCCGAGCTCCGGATCGCTGCCGCCACTGCTATCTCGAACCCCTCTGCGACGACCTGGACGGCGTGCGCGAGGACCTGACAGAGGGCCGCTTTTCCGTGATTCGGATCGACACCAACGTCGAGCACGATTTCCCCGAGATCTACGGCGGAGATCCTGCGAGCCGCAAACGCGCCGAGGAGCGCGAGCGGCTCGACGAGCCGGCTCAGGGCAGAAACGTCGACGGCCTGGTACCGGCTCGCGAACGTCGACGCCTACCGGTGATAGGCATGCGCGCGGCGGACCCACAAGCGCGCGCCACACCGCCCCCCCGTACCCTCGCCGAGCTCGCCGAGCTACCCACATGTGAGCGCGTCTGGATCGTCGCACCGACACTCACCCAGGCGCTCACCGAAATCGCCAAACTACCGACCGCAATGGACCTAGAGATCGAACTCGATGATATGCGCGGACTCGCCAAAGCGATCCGTAAGGGGCCGACACTCGCGGGCAGATGCCTCCGCCGGGTCGTGTGCAAAAAATACGCGGACGCCGAGCTTCTCCTCGACAACCAAGGCCTCGAAGTCGCGCTCGAACTCTCGCACTCAAACGCCCCGTGGATCCTCGAGCAAAGCATCGCTCCGCCCGGCCTCGTGCTCCGACAGCCAACACACGAGCGCTCTAGCGAGTCGGCCGCGAGCGATGTTGATCTCCCCGCATTCTTCGCCGCCCTAGGCCCAGCGATACCCGTCGAAGGCGTGCCCGCTTGCATCCTCGGCCGCCCGCCAAAGGCGCGCCCAAGGGTACTCGACGGCTCGATGATGACACCCCAGGGTCGACTCGAAATCTTCCGCTACACCCGCCGCTACATCGCCGATCGCTTTGTGACCAAATCGCTTCGTTGCAGCTCTTGTCTGTACAACGACGAATGCCGGGGTCTGCACATAAACTATATCCGTGCCCACGGGTACGCTGCGATGCAAGCGATCGTCGACAAAGCACCGGGTATCGAGCGACCTCGCACAAAGTGATCGCTGAGCGCGGATCCGCCGAATGCTCCGCGACGAGGGCTGGGGTGCTCTTCCGCGCGCTTCGACTCTGTGCATGACCTACCGCCTGCCATTCCAGCGACGACCGTGAGCGCGTATCCTCGGGACACGCTCACGAGAGCTGACGAGTCGGTGACGGTGGACTTTGAACAGGCCAGGATGCTCGCAGCTGCCGGCTACGAGCTGCGGGATCTGCTCCGCGAGGGCCGGCGGTCGATCGTCTTTCACGGTCGTCGCCTGCGCGACCAAAAGCTAGTCGTCGTCAAATGCTTGCGCTCCGAATCGACGACCGCTCGCGAGATTTCGAGACTTCGCCGAGAATTCGAGATCCTCTCCCGCTTTGACGATGACGCGGTGATCCGAGCCGTCGCGCTCGAGCGAATTGGCGGCTCCTTAGCGTTGATCTTAGAGGACTTCGGCGGCACCTCGCTCGCCTCGCTGATCGGCGCCGATGGCCTCGACGTCGCCATTTTTCTGCGCCTCGCCTGTCGCCTCGCCAAGGCGCTCGCGCTGGTCCACTCCAAGCGGGTGATCCACAAGGACATCAAGCCCGACAACATCCTCATCGAGCCCCGCAGCGGCCGGGTTTCGATCGCCGATTTCAGCGTCTCTTCGCTGCTCGCAGCCGAAAGCCAGGGCGTGTCGAGCCCCGCCGTTCTCGAGGGAACGCTGCATTACATGTCGCCCGAGCAAACCGGGCGAATGAACCGCACCGTCGACTACCGCACCGATTACTACTCCCTCGGCGTCACCTTTTACGAGGCTCTCACCGGAAAGTTGCCCTTCGAGGGCAACGATCCAATGGAGCTCGTGCACGCCCATATTGCGAGGGTTCCACAGCCGCCCCATGTGGTCTCCGAGAAGGTCCCGCTGACCCTCTCCAACATCATCCTCAAGCTGATGTCGAAGACCGCCGAGGCCCGCTACCAAAGCATGCGAGGGCTCGACGCGGACCTCGAGCGCTGCCTCTCCGAGTACGAGGCGAGCGGTGAAATCAGCGGCTTCACGATCGCGAGCCGCGACGTCTCCGAGCGCTTCCACATCCCCGAGCTGCTCTACGGCCGCGAAGACAACGTGCAATCCCTCCTCGATGCCTTCGAGCGGGTGAGCCAGGGCAGCACCGAACTGATGCTGCTAACAGGCCCCTCTGGGGTCGGTAAATCGGCGGTGATCCAAGAGGTGCACAAGCCGATCACCCAGCGCCGAGGCCACTTCGTCAGCGGCAAGTTCGACCAGTTCAACCGCGACATCCCCTACAGCGCGCCGCTCCAGGCCCTCCTCGAGCTGATCCGCCAGATCCTCACCGAGTCCGACGAGAGCCTCGCGCGCTGGCGCGACGAGATCCAGAGTGCTCTCGGCAACAACGGCCAGGTCGCGATCGCGGTGCTCCCAGAACTCGAGCTGATCATCGGCACCCAGCCAGCGGTCCCCGAGCTTCCCCCCAACGAAACCGCCAACCGCTTCCGTGCGGTGATCCTCGCGCTCCTCCAGGCCTTCGCCCAAGAACACCACCCGCTGGTCATCTTCCTCGACGATCTGCAGTGGTGCGACCTCGCAACGCTCAAGATCATCGAGCTCTTCTTCACCGACAGCCAGAGCCGCCACCTCCTCTGGATCGGCGCCTATCGAGACACTGAGGTCGACACCAGTCACCTGGTCTCTCAGACAGTTCGAAGGATCGAAGAGGGCGGCATCGCGGTGACGCATCAGGAAATTCTGCCGCTGACCATCCAGCACACCCAAGCGATGATCCGCGACACCCTGACACCGAGCGACCGACCCACCGAGCGCCTCGCTGGCATCATCCAGGCAAAGACCGACGGCAATCCCTTCTTCATCCGCACGCTGCTCGCATCCTTCCACGAGCAGGGCACCATCTACTTCGACACCGAGCGTTGCGCCTGGTGCTGGGACGAGGATCGCCTCCACGTCGTCCGCCTCAGCGACGACGTCGTCGACCTGATGACCTCGCGGATCGGAGCCCTCAGCGACGGTTCGTCGGAGGTCCTGATGATCGCCGCCTGCATCGGCAACCGATTCAGCCTCCAGCTGCTCGCACACACGGTCTCTCGCAACGCCGTCGACGTCGCAAGTGACCTCTGGGAGTCGGTCGAAAAAGGACTGATCCGGCCGCTCAGTGATGGCTACAAGTACCTCTCGGGGCTCGTCGAGAGCCCCAGTTCGGTCAACGATGTCGCCTCGAAGGTCGAGTACCAATTCCTCCACGACAAGGTGCAACACGCCGCCTACTCGCTGCTCTCAGAGAGCGACAGCCGCCGCAATCACCTGAAGATCGGCCGCCTCCTCCTCAGCGGGGCAAAGGCCGGCGAACTCGACGAGGTGATCTTCCCGATCGTCAATCACCTCAACATCGCGGCGCCTCTGATCGCCGACCCGGCGGAGCGCATCCACCTGGCAAGCCTCGACCTCATCGCCGGTCGCCGAGCGAAGTTGTCGATCGCCTACGAAGCCGCAGTTTCGTACCTCCGCCAGGGCACAGCGCTGCTGCCCGCCGACACCTGGAACTCAAACTACGATCTGACACTCGCACTCTTCCGCGAGCGTGTGCAGGCAGAGCACCTCTCGGGCAACTTTGAGGCGGCGATGTCACTGTTCACGCCGCTCCTCAGCAACGCCCGAACGGACATCGAGCGAGCTGAGATCTACGAGGTCAAGGCCAGCCTCGAGACCGCCCAAAAGCAGAACCGATCGGCGATCGATTCGTCGATCGCCGGCCTCAAGCTGATCGGCAATCACCTCCCCGAGAGCGGCTCCTACAGCGGTGTTCTCAAGGTACTCGCCAGGGTCCAGTGGAGCCTCCGCGGTCGCAAGGCTCAGGACTTGATGGCCCTGCCCGAGCTCACCGACCGCAAAAAGCTGATCACCCTACGGCTACTGATCGCGGTCGTGCCCGCGGCCTACTTTGTCGACGCCAAACTGGTCTCGATCATCCTCCTCCAGATCGCCCATATCTCGCTCCGGCACGGCCTCAGTGATGTCTCAGCCTTCGGTTTCGCAGGCTACGGGATGGTGCTCTCTGGGGCCCTCGGCGCCCATCAAAGCGCCTACGAATTCGGCCTGCTCGCGCTCCAACTAAACGATCACTTTCGTAATCCCTGGCTCGACGCCAAGCTCGACTTTGTCGTCGGTACTTTCCTCTCCCCCTGGGTGCGCCCGCTACCCGAGTGTGTCGAGCAGCTCCAGCGCGGCTACCAGCGCGGCCTGCAGACCGGTGACCTCACCTACTCGTGCTACGCCGGCGCCTACGCCATGCTGATCGCATTCTTCGAGGGTCGTGCCCTCGAACGGGTGCACACCAATGCGACGACCCTGGTGCCGCTGATGCGCCGCGCCGGCGAATTGGACGGCCTCGCGCTCGTCGTGCTCGTCGAGAAAGTCATGCTCTGCCTGCGCGGCGAGGGCATCGATGATACCTCGCTGAGTACCGAAGACTTCGACGAGCAGGTCTTCCTCGGTACCCTGGGCGACGAAACTACGCCGGTCGCAAAATTTTACTACCGCCTCTTTAAGTCGCTGATCCTCTACATCTTTGGCCACCACCACGCGATGCAGCCGCTGCTGCGCGCCCTCGAGGCCAACCAGGAGCTCTCCTTCGGCAACCCGATGTACGTCGACTTTCACCTCATGGACGCCCTCTGCGCGGCGTCACTGCTCGACGATGGCGGCGATCGAACAAACGAGCGTCGACTCCGCAAGGCGATGCGCAAGCTCGCGAAGTTCGCAGAGCTCTGCCCAGGCAACTTCCGCTCCCGTTGGCTCCTCGGCCGCGCCGAAGAGCATCGTGTCGCCGGCCGAATCGGCGAGGCCCTCGAATTCTACAACCTGTCTATTCAGGCATCCAGAGACAGCGGCACCCGCTACATCGAAGCCATCGCCCACGAGCGTGCCGGTCGCTTCTGCATCAAGACCGGTCAGCCGCTGATCGCAGGCTTTTACCTCTCGGGTGCATTGACCGCCTATCGCCGTTGGGGTGCACTCGGCAAGGCCAAACGCTTGGCTGAAGAGTACCGGGAGTACATGCCCGCGCACGTCTTCGCCGAGTCGATGGAGAAGCTCCACGGCGGTGTGACCTCTACCGGCTCGACGCAAGCGCGCTCCCTCGACATCGCCACGGTACTCAAGGCATCGCAGGCCATCTCCAGCGAGATCGTGCTCGGCAAACTGCTCCGTCGGCTGGTCTCTATTGTCATGGAGAACGCCGGCGCTCGCCGCTGCGTGCTCCTCCTCGACAAGGACGAAAACCTCTTCGTCGAAGCTGAGGGCACCGTCGATCCAGAGTTCACCTCGGTGATGCAGGCGATCCCCGTCGAAGAGCACGGCTCATTACCCGACGCGCTGATCCACTACGTCGTTCGATCCCATAATGACCTGGTCTTGGATGACGCGACCATCGACGGCAACTTCACCGATGATCCCTACATCGTCGCCCACCGGGTGCGTTCGATCCTCTGCACGCCGATCCTCCACCAGGGTTCGCTCACCGGCGTGCTCTACCTCGAGAACTCGCTTGTCGCCGGTGCATTCACCTCGGACCGTCTCGATCTGCTGCGCCAGCTCGCGGCTCAGGTCGCGATCTCCGTCGAAAATGCCCGCCTCTATCGAAACCTCGATCAAGCCCGCGACGAAGCCGTCGCCGCCGACAGAGCCAAGACCCGCTTCTTGATGAGCATGAGCCACGAGCTGCGCACCCCGCTAAACGCGGTGATCGGCTACACCGAACTCATCGAAGAGGAGGCCGAGGAGGGCGACATCCGGGCGTTGCGATCGGACCTCAACAGGATCCGCCTGTCCGCGACTCGGCTTCTGCGCACGCTCTCCGGCATCCTCGAGCTTTCGCGTCTCGAGGCCGGCAAGATGGAGCTCGATCGCTCGACCTTCGACCTCGCCACCTTGCTCACCGAGACCGTCGACGAGGTCCAGGAGATGGCCGAGCAGCGCCAAAACCGGGTCAACGTGCTCTGTGCCCCGGGGCGCTATGTCATCCGTACCGACCGCTCCATGCTGCACTACAGCGTCCTGGCGCTGCTCGACAACGCCTGCCGCTTCACCGACAGCGGTGAGATTCGGGTCGCCGTCGAACCGGTTGATCGCGACGGCGAGGCCTGGATCCGAATCGCTGTCCGCGACACCGGCATCGGCATCCCCGAAGCCCACGTCAGCCGCATCTTCTCTTCGTTCTCCCAGGTCGACGAATCGCCGAGCCGAACCTACGACGGCACCGGGGTCAGCCTGGCGGTCACCCAACGCTTCTGTCACATGATGGGCGGCAGCGTCGAAGTCGAGAGCCAGATCGGCCTGGGCTCGGTGTTCACGATTCTCCTGCCCGACACCCACATCGCCTGAGCAGGCCTCATGCCTCAGGCGTCTGCGCTCGCCATGACCAGGGTATGAAAGTCAGCCTCTTCGTAGAGGCAGACAACCCCGAGCACCGCGTTGACGATCACCGCCTCAAAATGACCACCGCTGTGGAGGTAGGCGACGCAATCCTTGAGGTCGTAGACATCGGCGATCATCAGCGCCCGAATGATCCGCAGGATGTCCTGATGGTTGATGCTCTCGTGGATCTGGTTGAGGTCGATGCCAAATTTTTGCGCCGCCAGGATCAGCGAGGAGAACTTGCCCTCTTCGATCTCGCGCTCGTAGGAGCGGATGTCGTTGGAGAAGCGAATGATCGAAGCGACGATGTCCAGCGCGATCCAGAGCCGCTCTTTGCGATCGGCGAGCGAGGTATCACCGAGCAGGATCAGGCTGGCGATCAGGCCGATGTTGGTGCCGACGCTGTGGGCGGCGTAGCGCATGTACTGCTCGAGATCGGTGGAACTCGGATCGCGATTGCCGAACTCCTCGACCATGCCGTCGAGCATCGCTGTTAAGGCCTGGTGATAGACCTCCGCGTAGTGACCAAACGCGGGATAAGCCCGCAGCCGCGCGGTCAAGCGGGCGATGTAGCGGATGATCGCGTCGGCATCATCGAGTTCGCCCTCGGCGCAGCAGCGGAGCAAGCGATCGGCGTAGGCCCGCACGTACTCGGTCGTGTGCTCCCGCGGGTCCAGGCAGGTGTCCATGAAGTCGTCGATGATCAGGACAAAGAGGATCAGCAAGAAGATCAGGTAGAGTTCGTCGAGCCCGAGCGCTCCGTCCTCGAGGGCGCCGTGCAGCATGTAGTGGCTGATCAGCGCCACCGCGGGCATGCTCTGGCTGGTCCGTGTCAGGCCCTTCGCAGTGCTCAGGAAGTTCGGGTCGGGATCCTCTGCGAGCCGCCGCATGAGGGCGCTGACATAGCTGTTGGACCTGCCCAGGTTCGGCGTCGCCTCGTCGCTGACGCCGAGAATGACGTTTAGCTTCGGAGTCTGCGTAGAAGACATCAGCGCCGTCCAAGCTCGGCGCCCGAGTATACGTGATGGGAGAACGGATTTGACCGAAAATGCGCCTCGATCGTCTGCCCGTTTCAAGAGCTGCGCTCCAGGCGGGGCACCCTAAAAATGAAGGCGGACCCAAGAAGGTCCGCCTTTCGCCTCTGAGAGGCAATTTACAGAACGACACGGCCCCTAGGCCAAATTTCGCGTCGTCCTGCCCTGCCTAGCGACGACGTCGACGACGCAACGCCAACAGGCCCACGAGCAGGAGCCCGGTGCCCGCGTTGCGGTTGTCGCTCGTCGTGCAACCGCAGCCATCATCATCGAGTTCGCCGTCGAAGCCGGTGGTCGCCGTGTCGCTGTTCGAATTAGAGTCGGTCACGGTCTCTGAATCCGACTCCGACTCGCTCTCACTCTCGGTCTCACTCTCGGAGCTTATCGTGTCGCTCATCGACGCGCTCATGTCCGTGTCGGTCTGGGGACCGGTGGTGGTGGTCGTCGTATCGTCGGTCACGGTGCAATCATCCTCGCAACCATCGCCCGGGATGTTGTTGCCGTCGTCGCACTCTTCGCCGTCCTGGACGATGCCGTTGCCGCACTCGACCGCCCAGGTGCAATCCTCCAGACAGCCCTCTTCGCCGTCGCATTGCTCATTCTCCGAGTTGACCTTGCCGTCACCGCAGAGGTACTGCTCGACCAGCTCGATGCAGGTTTCGTTTAGCGCCGCATCGATCGCGCAGAGCCTGAGCCCGATCACCGTGCTGAACTCCGGCAGCACAAACTCGTTGGCGATCTGCGTGCGCCAGAGGTGCTCGCCGTACCACTCGAGATCGTAGCTGGTGATGTCGTCGGGGTTGTCAAAGGAGCCGCCGTCGGTGACCCACTGAAGGCCGACAAAGCTCCAGTCGTGGGGCTTTTGCGGGGTCTTATTGTCGTGCACGCGCCCGTGGAAGACCAGCACCTCGCCGGGTTCGATGCTGCCCTTGAGCTCGAAGACGCCGATCACCGGATTGCCGGTGTCCGCAGCGATATCCTCGCCAAAAAAGACGCGGTTGCGAAAAGAATTTTCGCCCTCGCCGAGCACCAGATCGATCTTGGCATCGCCGTTAAAATCAGCGACCGCGATCGCGTAGGTGCCGTCGGTGACCAAGTTGCCCAACAGATCCGGATCCTTCACCTGCTCGAGCGTCGTCCCGGTGTTGCGAAGCAGGCGGTCTGTGGCCAGACCGAAGGCACCGAGCAGGATGTCGGCGTAACCATCGGAGTCGTAGTCGAGGAAGGCCCCCATGTAGTCGAAGCTGCTCGGGTTCTCGCCGGGCTCCCACCAGAGTGCGGTCTTATCGATGAAGCCGCCGTCCTGGCTGTTGATCAGGATGCGATTACGGAAGCTCGGCCCGTCCTGAAGGGTGTAGGTATCGACGTAACCGTCGCCGTCGATGTCCATGATCTCGAAATCGACGTTACCGATGGCCTGCGGCAGGTTGCCCGGAGTCGCGTTTGTGTAGCCGCCTAGGCCGTCGTTTAAGAAGAGGAACGATCCGCTGGCGCAAGCGCGACAGGCCACCAGGAGGTCGAGATCCCAGTCGTTGTCGATGTCGAGAAATTCGTGGTCCCAAGACCAGTTGACCGCGACCGCCGGCATCTGCTTTGCGGTCTCGTCGGTGAACATCGCGTTACCGTCGTTGATCCAGAGATGGGTGACGCCTCCGGGCGAGTTGATGAAGCCAACCGGCGCCTGGCCCCAGTCTGAAATCACGATATCGGGGTCGCCGTCACCGTCGACGTCGGCGATCTCGAGGTCACCTGCGCTGAGCTTGACCTGCGGCAGCAGCTCTGTGTGCTCGACGAAGAACCCCTCTTCGTTGAGGTAGAGACGACTCTGCGAGGCCCAGGTGGTGCCGACGACGATGTCAGTATCACCGTCGCCGTCGAGGTCTGCGGCCTTGATCACACGAGCGGTGTCCTGCACGGCCTTGCCGAGGTTGTTCTCGTCCTCGCCAAAAACCTCGATGCTGGCATTGGCGAACTTCATGCCCTCTTCGTTGACGTAGGCTTGGTTCGAGAGGAAGGAGTCAGGCGTTCCGGCCTGGTACCCGCCGACGTTGGCGAAGAGGATGTCAGGCCAACCATCATCGTTGATGTCGGCGATCTCGATTTTGGTGGTCCAGTAGCCCGGCAACGGGTCGATGAAAACTGCGGAGGGGACCTGCTGCCAGAGCACCGGCGGATCAGCAGCCTGAACCTGCATCGGTAGCGTGGTCGCAACCACCAGGGCGAGGAGAGTCAAGGGTGAACGGAGGGACATCGAGTGGGACATGGGTTCCTTTAAAAGAAGGCCGAGGGAATCGGGATCGGAGACGGCGCGCAGACGCGAGCCCTGCTGAGGTCTGTCGGGGGAGTGGCACGACACCGCGGGATCGGGCGGTGTTTTTTTTCAGCGCGCTCACGACCCCAGGCAGAGTACTGCGGGAGCCGCGCCTAACGGCCTGCCGACCCGTAGCCATGTGGGGTCATGTAGCTGTACCCAGGATCGGGCTGCAAACAATGTCCTAACGCCGGCCATGCTCGTGATCCCAATGCGCCAGGCAAAGCGCCCATGAAGTGCGGGCACCCACCACGACGTAGCAACATCGAACGACCGGCCTGCCGGCGCAGCCATAACCTCGCGGCTTAGGTCACAACGTGCCCTTGCGCCTGCTGCGAGAAAAAACTCGTGATTGCCCTCTGGTCGCTCGACAGCGCCGCCACGGTGTACCAATCTCTAAGTTGCGCTCTGCGAGTGAATGGACCTGACCCCTCCGACGGCGCTGCAAAGGACCCGCGAAGTTATGCTGCGAAACCACCTGTGCTCCCTCGCCTCCCTAGTGGGCCCACTCATCGCCGCCGGGCTGATCCTCCCGCCGGTCGCGATGGCTGCACCTGACGCTCCCGTCGCCAGCGAGACCTTGGTAACGAGCGACTCGCCCCCCCCTCCGCCGCAGGCCCAGCAACAGAGCAAGGTCTCCGAGAGCCTGACCCCAGAGTCAGGTAAAGCGCAGAACATGCAATTTAACCCCGGCACCGCTCCGACCTACCACGGCCCGGGTATCACGATGTCGCCGCAGATCCAGGTTCAGGTGCAGCCGCACATCCAGGTGACCGCGCAGCCCTACGCCGAGGCCAACCCCAACTCTAATTCCAACTCCAACTCAAACGCCAAGTCGGACATCCGCAACACCGCGACCGCCGACGCCGACACCAAGTCGGACTCGCAGTCGCAGTCGCAGTCGAGCTCCGATAGCGACATCAAGGTCAAGCAAGACTCGAGCGCTGCTCCGACCGGCGCTGCCCCGACAGTCGCAACCCGGACTCATCCCACCCGGATCCGGATCAAGACAACCATCGTGCCCGGCAAGGGCAAGGTGCATCCGATCTACCCCTACAAAGAGCCCAGTCGGCGCAAGGGTCTGATGATCGCGGGCTGGTCGATCTTCGGCTCGTCCTATCTACCGACCGCCTTCACGGGCGCCCAGATCTACGACTGGTGCAGCAACAACCGCACGGGCGCCGCGCGCAAAGATTGTCGCGAACTCGGCCAGCTCCTGATGATCCCGGCTGCGGGTCCGTTTATGGCGATCGAGCAGGCTGATACCGCCACCGAGGGCTACGCCCTCGCGCTCACCGGCGCGGTCCAAAGCGCGAGCTTGCTGATGGCCCTCGTCGGCACCAGCCAGTTCATCCGCGATGGCCGGCGCAACCGCAGGATCAGCGCCCAGGGTGTGCGCGTCGCCAAGGGCCTCCGGCTCGGCGCCGGCTCCCTCAACTACCGCTTCTGATCACCCTCTTCGCCTCCGGCTGCCGCAGCAAGCCGGGCTCTTCGGGTCGCCTCTTCGGGCGGCCCGAGTTCGTTCTCGGGCCCGCAAAACGCAGCGCGATCGCCCACACGTCAGCGACACGATGCTCATTCCCCAGCGCTCGCACACTTCGCTTGCCGCTCGCCCCAGCTCGTCATGCGCACTGTCATCGACATGACAACGACCGTTCAAATCGCACCACCGCGGTATTGATAGGCACCAAAGCCCGGCTCGCAAGCGCACCCCTGGGCCGCAGCGCTCGCGATCCCAATGCAAGCGCAGGGGTATACTCAGATCCTCAAATCCCTAGGTGCGCGCCCATGGTGGGCACGATGACCTGTCGGCCCGCGGGTTCATCGAAAGTCAACAGACTGGCGACAACGGTGTCCGCGACGACCGTCCGCGGCCCCCTGCGCTCCCGGCCCCCTGCGCTCCCGGCCCTGCCCGTCATGATCTACACGATCTACCAGCTGCTCTTCGTCTCGCTGATCGTCGGTATCTCCTCGGCGGTCATCGCCTGGATGATCAACCGCTCTCGGTCGCTGCAGCGGCTCCGCATCCAACGCGGCGAGGTCGACACCTATCTCGCATGGCGGGCGCTCGAGCAGGAGAATGCCGTGAATGCGGCCACCGAGGCGCTCCGAAGCAGCGACGAACAACGCCGCGAGCTCGAGCAACACCTGCATCGCCTCCGCGACGAGATCAACCAGGCTGTCGGCCAGTACGACGAAACGATCGCCAATCTCCACCGAAACCTCCGCATCCATCAGGACAAGCTGCGCGACGCTCAGCGCCGGGCCGAAGCTGGTGACGAGGCTATCCTCGGCGAGCGACGGGCCCGCGAGATCGCCGAACTCCGCCTGACCGAAGCGAACTCCAAAATCGAAGCCTTTGAGGCGGAACTCATCGAGCTAAAATCGGCACTTCGAAGCAGCGATCACGGCACCGTCATGATCCTCAGAGCCCAGCTCCAGGAACTCTCAGCTGCCAAGATCGAGGCCGAGGCCCACTTCCGCGAAGCCGCGGCCACAGGCGACGAAGGGACTCCCGTCGCGCAAGAGCTAACAGCTGCCAACGAGCGCCTTGTCGCCGCCAACTCTCAGCTCGAGAGGCTGAGATCCGAGCTGATGAGCCTGCGCCTCGCCTTTCGCTCCGAGACCGACCTGCTGGCGACCAGCCTCCATGACACCGAGAAGGAACTCGCGTTCGCGGAGGCCCGCATCGATGCGATCGCGGTCGAGCACGCCCAGGCGCACGCCCAGATCATCGCCGAGCTGGAGCACAAAATTTCCGCCAGCGAGCAAGAACTCCGCGACGCCCGCGTACAGATCGAAGAGCGCGACCAAAGACTGGAGAGATCCGAGAAGCAGCAAACGCTGGAGCCGACCGCACCGAGCCCCGACACCAGCGACACCAACGAAACGTCAGACTTCGACCAGCAGCAGCAGCAGCTCGAGGCCGGCCGGATTCACGTCGCCGAACTCCAAGCTGCGGCCGTCGCCACCGAGGCGGAGATGCTCGGCGCCCACACGATCTACCGCCAACAGCACGCGTCCATGGAAAAAGCCCTGACCAAGGCATTGAGCGATCTGGAGGCTGAGTGCGCTCGATCCAGCGAGCTCGCAGGGCAGGTCGCAGCGGCGGAAAACCTGGCCAAAAACCTGGCCAAAACCCCGTCCTCCGATCCAGCGACCCACTCCCACGAACTCGCGGCACTGGTCGCCGAGCGTCACGAACTCGAGTGCCGCGTCACCACCATGGAAGAGGCGCTCAAGGAGGCCGTACGCATCGCTGCCCTGGCACCGGTGACGAGCGCCGAGGACCTCGCCCAGACCAAGCGCCAGCTAGAGGAGGCAGCCCTGGCGATCGCCACAAGGGACCAGGAATTGGCGCAACTCCGCGAACAGGCCGTGCGCGCAGACCTGAGAATTCAGGCGGTCACCCTGCTCAGCGAACAGGAATTCGATCCCGATTCGCCCGACGATCTCAAGGTCATCGCGGGCGTCGGTCCGGTGCTCGAAGGCAAGCTGCGCGAGGCCGGCGTCACCAGCTATCGTCAGCTCGCCGTGCTCGATGAGACAGCGCTCGGCGAGCCTTCCGATCCCCTCGCGCCGCTGCGAAATCGTATCCGCCGCGAGCATTGGATCGTGCAGGCGAAGAAGCTCCACCTCGCCAAACACGGCGAGCAGCTCTAGCGAGGCCGCGCTCGTGCTCACCCACCTCCGCAGCGGCCAGGCTATCCTGCCTGCGATGCCTGCGGATCGCCCCCCTGTCCCGTCCGACGTGCACCTCTTTGCCCGTGCCGTCGACCACGAGGACATCGACTTCTCGGCCCTCTCCGGCCCTCTAACGGATGCGGACGATCCCCGCCACCACCCCGCTCTACTGAGCCTCGAGCGCCGCGCTAGCCTGAGCGATCAGGCCTCCGAACTCCGCCAGTGCGCCGAACTTTTACCGCGACGGCCCGCCCCTCTCGCCGCCTCGTCGATCCTACTAGCGAAGCTCTATCGCCTGCTCTGGCGCTGGCTACCGACGCGGGAGCTGCCCGCCTGGCGTGATGCAGGGCCGTGCACAGATGCCGCCGTGACCCGTGCTTGGCTGCGCACCGAGGCCTGCGTCACGCCCTCGGCGCTCGCTACGTCCAGCTTCACCATCGATCTCGCGGCGGCGCTCTCTGACCTTTCACTCGAAGAAATCGACGATCCTCGAGCGCTGATCCTCGCCCTCGCCGCCCGCGACGAAGGAGCCCTCCAAACGCTCGCCTTAAAGCTCATGCGCACCGCTGTCGAGCGCGCCGCGATCACCCCCAAGACCGCCCACCGGATGGCCTGCGACCTCCTTCACGGTCCGCCACGGGTGATCCTAGGCGCCCTCGAATTGCTCGCAGAGAGCTGGTGTCTCGAGCTGCCAGTGCACGCCTCGCAGCTGCGCGAGGCCCTTGGCGCCGGCGAGACGATCGCCCGTGCGGCTCTCCAGTGTGCCCTGCGACGACGCCTCGAGGGACCGCTGCACCTCGTCCTCATGGACCCAAGTGCACCGCCGAGACTGCGTCAACACGCGCTCAGCGGCCTCGGTGCGGTGATCCGCAGAGACGGTATTCCGGCCCTCATCGAGCTCGCCTTAGGCGATGCGATCCTGCTCGCGCAGCCCGCCTTCGACGCCCTGACGACGCTCCATCATCGCGGACATTTTATCGACGACGAGACGATGCCGCGGCTCCTCCAGCTCTTCACGCGGGCGCCTGGCTACCCCGCGGAGTCCCTGGCAAATCTGGCCTACACAGGTCGCAACGCGCTTTTTGCCGCCCTTCAGAGCGACCCCCCAGCGGACCTATGCGAGCGCCGGCGGGTGGCCCTCGCCCTCGCCCTCGCCGAAGTCCCGCAGGCCACGACCCTGCCGATTATCGAGTGGCTCAGCTCTCTCGCTGCCCTCGACGATCCACCCGGAGCCGCCGCGCTCTCAGCCCTCGCCCATCTCGGCGCCAATGGCTGCGAGGCCCTCGCGCTCGCCCGCCTCGACCGTGACCCCAAAACCTCGCTCGCTGCCCTCCGTCGGGTCGGTGCTGCGGCGACCACAGAGGCCCTGCTCCTCCTCCTCGGGATCGCACCCGTCGGCCCGATGAGCCCCTGCCTGCTGGCACATGTCGCCGATGCCATCGATCTTCTGTGGCAGCTCACAGCCGAGGATCGAACAACCCGCGAGCTGATCCTGAGCCAGCTCAAAGACGACGACCTCAGCGCTACACTCGTGCTCGACCTGAACTCAGGGCTCAGCCCGCGAGCGAGCGAGATCCTCGCAAGGCGAGCGCGCACTCCCGGGACAACATCGACCTTCGCACCGCTCCACGAGCTGGTCACCGCCATCGACAGCCTGACGCGGCTCCATCAGGCAGCTCTCTTGCCGGCGATTCGCCGCCAACTGCGGGCGATCATCGACGCCCTTGCCCGCGGCGAGGTCTTCGACGAGACGCTCCGCGGTGAAGCTCAGCAGGTCGTGCCATGCCCGGTGATCCAGGCCCTGCGACGGCTCGGTCGGTGGTTCGCAGAGCGCGGCCGGATCCGACCTGTCGCCCTGATCGATGCCCCTCTAGACTCCGCCGGCGACATCCTCGCGGCGGAGCTGCTCCTCGATGGGCTCAGCGACGAAACCGATGAAGCCCGACTCGCCGTCACCCTCCGCAGCCTCGCGGGGCTCATGGCTCCGCGGATCTACCCGGCGGTGCTGCCCCTCCTGCGCTCCAAGATGCCGCTGATCCGCAAGCTCGTGATCCCGCTGATCGCCCGTCACGGCGGCCCCGCATTGCTCACCAGCTTGCGCAGCCTCAGCGGCGCTGATGACCACGAAACGATGCGCCAAGCGATCCTCGCCCTCGCCGAGATCGGGGATACAAGTGCGAGCCACGAACTCGTTGCCGCCCTCGAGCACCGCAACATGAACATCAAAAAATCCGCCGCCGAGGCCCTCGTTCACGCGGGCTCCTGCGAGGCTGTTGTCCGCCTCATCTGGTGGCTCGGACACCACGACAATCCTGGCCTTCGGGACAGCTTACTCAGCGCTCTTCGCAGCATCTTGGGCGCGAGCCTGCCGACCACCCTGTTCGCCGCGATCGCAACGGCCGAGACAAGCCGACGCCGGGGGCTCCTGCTCGACGCGATCGGCCCCGCCCTCGATCCGCTGGCCCTGCGGGCTGCTCTCCGCGAAGACGCGCCGTGGCTGCCTCTGCTCGTCGACCGCCTAAACAACGGCACGATGCACCTCCAGCCAGCGATGGGTGGCGTCGAGGCAGAACTCAAATCCGCCGGCCTCCGCGGACCCAAGCGCAGGACCGACGACTCACACAGGCTGCTCCAAAAACTCGCCCGTAACGGTATCCATCGCGAGGTCGAGGCCGCCCTGCTCGCGCTCCGCCAGCGACGGCCCCTGACTCGCCGCGAGAATGATCTTTTGGGCGCCCACATCGACCGCTGGCTCGATCTCGCCTCTGCAGCTCCCAGACCTGCCCTGGAGCATCTCCGCCTCGCCGTCGATGCCCTCCAACCGACGACACATGCCGCCCACCGCAGGGCACTTTGCCAACACCGCGATCTCCTGATCGCGGGTTGCACCGCTGCCAAATCACCCCTCGCCGGCGAGCTCTTCGCACTCCTCGAGATCGTCGCCGAAGACCTGGGCACCGCCGAGAGATGGCTCTTCGCCCAGGAACTCCGCGGTGCCCTCGCGACCCACGGGATCCATCAAATCGGCCGCTCGCCCTTGGCCCTTCTGCGACGGTGCGGCCACCTCATCGACCGCGACGATCTGCAAACTGCCCTCAAGGCCTGTGAGCGCGCCGCCAACCCGCCCCACCTTCGGCGACAGGTGCTCGCCGATGCCTTTCTCCACCGGCAAGACTTCACGATCACCAAGGTCGCCGCCGAACTCGTGGCCACCCTCCGCGAAGCCACAACAACCCGCACAGATGCGACGCTCGAGATACTCCGCGAAAGCTGGCAAGCCCCCCGCGAAGCCACCATCATCGCCCTGCTCTCGACCTACAACGAGCACCACTCGCGCTTCGGGTCGACGCTCATCGACTGGCTCTGCGAGCTACAACCCCTGGGCGCAGCACTCGCAGAGCCGGACAGCCACCAAGTAGAACCGAGCGAGCGACGGCCTCTCGCGACGGACCTCGATCAGCCGCCCTCTGCCGCCCTCATCGAACGCCTCGATCTCGATCTCGATCTCGATCTCGATCTCGATTCCAAATCCCGCCGCGGCGATGCTGCAACGCGACTCATCGAGCGCTTTGAGCATCTCACTCCGCAGCTCCAGGCGAGGCTCATCGCTGGCTTCATCGCCGGAGAGTTCACTGCGAGCGGGGAGACCGAGCGCCACCGCAAGCTGCTCGGGATGCTCGCCGATGGCCTCGCCGATGGCCTCGTTGAACTGCCGACGCCAGCCGTCGCCGAGCACCTCGAGGACCTACCTTGGCTCACGCGCCTCGCCGCTCTTCTCCGGGTGCCAGCGGCTCGCACTTCGCAGCTTCTCGAGCGCCTGATCGCGTGCTGGTCGCTGCCCGATCTAAAAAAACAGACCCGCACGCTGCTCACGTCGATGATCTTCGCCTACGACGTGCACGAGGTCCGAGTCGCCCTGCAGGAGCCCCTGCTCGGCGGAGAGTGGGGCACCCTCAAACTGCTCCGATCGCCGCTGCGCCCCTCGACGCTCGACCAGGCCCTTCTCAACGCTCTGCCGACAGCCCGCCGTGCCGACCTAGAAGCCCGACTGCTCGCCCTCCGACACGCCGCGAAGGCGCCCCAAGTCGCCTCCGCGGAGGAGCCGAGCGCGATCGACAAGTCCGCAACAAAATCCCGGGCGCAACTCTTCGCGGAGCTCCAAAGCGCCGATGCACGAAGTGCGAGCGAGGATCTGTGCGCCGCTTTAAAGGTGCTCAGTCGCTCGCCGGACGACGAGTTTGTCGAGCTCTGCGCCCAGCTCGTCGAGCACGCGCAGCCGCGTTTGCGCCTCGCCGCCTACCGACATCTCCGCCGCCACGGGACCCGCGAAGCGACCCATAACGCGACCCGGATCCTGCTCCAGGATCCTCGCCCCGACATCCAGCGCTCGGCGATAAGCTCGGCCGGTCACGCCCGCGATGCCCTCGCTCTGCCGGCGATCATCGACCATCTTAGCCATCGCAACAATGGCGTACGCCGGGCTGCGCTGGCCGCCATCCACCTCTACGGTGAAGTCGGTATCAACGCCCTCGAGACGGCGATGCGAAGCGCTCGACCCGACCATCGCCGCCAAATGCAAAAAATCGCCGCCGAACTTCGCGGGCGCAACAACACTCGCTAGCCCTGGGGTCGCCGGACAAATTCGTCGATGTAACGAACCACGGTGCCCGGCGCCTCCTCTTGGATAAAATGCTTCGCTCGCAGGAGCAGATGGATATCGCGATTCGGAATGTCGAGTTCGCGGGCGAGCTTTGGGATCTGCTCGCGCCCTCGGAGGACCTTGTCGCGGCCCCCCCAAACCACCAGCACGGGACCCTCAAATGCCTTGAGCGTGCGCTGGAAGCGGGGCAATGCCCGCTCGATCCGGTGGAGGCTGGTCATGAAGTGCACCACCGCGTTAGCCGTACCTTCGCCCATCGAGATGTTGTACCCGCGGACCATCTCGTCGGTGAGCAGTGAACGCCGCCGGAGGCCCGCACCGATCAGCGTCTTGGTCCACATCGGCCCGACGATCTCGCTGCGCAGCGCCTTTTGCAGCATGCGACTCATGGTGCCGTCCTTGCGCATGTGGGCCGGCGGGTGAAAGCCCGACTTGTAGATAATCGTATTGAGCAGCACAAGACGCTCGACACGATCGGGGGCGCGCTCCAAAAGCTCAAAACTCCAGGGCCCGCCAGCGTCGTGGCAAACGTGGGTCCAGCGGTCGATGCCGAGGTGATCCATCAGCACTAAAAGCCGTTCCGCCTGGCGCACCGGGGTAAGAAGCCGGGTGTCTCGAGGTTTATCACTGGCCCCAAAACCGATCAGATCGGGCGCGATCACCCGATGTCCCCGAGCGACCAATCGCGTGATCACATGGCGGTAGACCCAGGAGCTGGTCGGCACCCCGTGCACCAAGAGGATCACCGAGCCTGAGCGCGGGCCCTCGTCGAGATAGCGGAGTGTGCCCCAATCCGGCAGCGGCAGCTCCTTCATCGCCGCCCGATGTTCTTCGATCGTCGCCGGCTCGTAGCGGCCTTCGATCCCGCGAGTCTCGACGCCCGCCGCCGATAAACCCGTCGCACAGCCGGAGGACTCGGCGACGAACAACACGAGACCGACCAAGAACACACCCGCGCGCAGCGAAGCGACCATGCACGAGAGAACGACACGAAACGTTCTTTGTTTCGCCTCTTATTCCAACGGTCGATATCGCTCGTTTTTCTTGTATCTTTGACCATCAAATTATATAAATTATTATCCAACTATATCGCTTAATCAGATCGTCAAGATTCCCCAAGTTTCACTCAACTACTCAATATTATATCGTTTTATAGATCATCAGCGAACTCATTTCGCCCTTGGAACACCTCCTGCTCATATACCGGGCATCGGCCGCTCCGGCGGCATGCAAGGAGACCCAAGATGGCGAACAAGCAGCTCTTCCGCGCTCCCACTGGCGCCCCCTCGACCGACACCATCAACGCTGCAGGCGGGGTCGCTTACTCCCTGCCGGCCAAGCTCGCCCTCGCCCAGTACGCGGCGACGGGTTGCCTGAGCAACACCTTTTACGCCGGCGCCGACCAGCAGCTCGATGCGGTGCTCGAGCTCTGCACGAAGATCGACGCTGAGTTCATCGCCAAGACGGCCGTCTACTCCCGCGAGCGCGGGCTCATGAAGGACATGCCGGCGCTGCTCACCGCCGTGCTCGCGACTCGAGACGGCGCGCTCTGTGAGCGGATCTTCGAGCGTGCCATCGACAACGGCAAGCAGCTCCGCAACTTCGTCCAAATCATGCGCTCCGGGGCCACCGGTCGCCGATCTCTGGGCTCACGTCCCAAGCGAATGATCGAGCGTTGGCTCGATCGACGCAGCGACGCGGCGATCTTTCGGGCCAGCGTCGGCAAAAATCCCTCGCTCGCCGACATCATCAAGATGATCCACCCCAAGCCCTCGACCGCCTCCCGGCGAGCGCTCTACGGCTACCTCTTGGGTCGCCCCTACGACGTCGCAGCACTTCCCGCCTGCGTCGCCGACTACGAGGCCTACAAGGCCAACAAGGCCTACAAGGCCAACCCCTCGGCACAGATCCCCAAGGTGCCCTTTCAACTCCTCACCGGCCTCCCCCTCAACGCCCGCGCCTGGCGTTCGATCGCCGAAAACGCCAGCTGGCAGATGACACGGATGAATCTCAATACCTTTGCCCGTCACGGCGTCTTTGGCGATGCCTCGATGATCCGCATGATCGCCGAACGCCTCGAGGATCCGGCGGCGGTGAGGCGGGCCAAGGTCTTCCCTTATCAGCTCATGGTCGCGGCCACGCGGGTCGATCGTGAGGTGCCGACCCGGGTCAAGGAGGCCCTGCATACCGCCATGGAGCACGCCCTGCACAACACCCCAAAGCTGCCCGGCCAGATCTACATCCTGCCGGACATCTCGGGATCGATGCACTCTCCGGCCACCGGCTACCGCAAGGGCGCCACCTCGGTGCTCCGCTGCATCGACATCGCCGCGCTTATCAGTGCTGCGCTGCTCCGGGTCAATGCCAGCGCCGTTGTCCTGCCCTTCTCGAATCGGGTCTCCGGCTGCCGGCTAAGCGCCGACGCAAGCGTCATGACCAACGCGCAGATCCTCACCAACCTGCCCTCGGGGGGTACCCAATGCGCAGCCCCGCTGCGCGAGCTCAACCGTTGCAAGGCCAAGGGAGACCTCGTTATCTACATCTCCGACAACGAATCGTGGATCGACGGTCAGCGGCCGCGCTGGAGCGGCAGCGGGGTCATGGAGGAGTGGGCTCGCTTTCAAAGGCGAAGTCCGCAGGCCAAGATGGTCTGCATCGACATCCAGCCCAGTGCGACCACACAGGCACCCGATCGCCGGGACATCATCAACATAGGCGGCTTCTCCGACGCTGTCTTCGAGCATATCGCTGCCTTCGCCCGCGATCAACTCAGCCCCGAGCACTGGGTCGGCCTGATCGCAGATACCACCCTCGAATCGCCGCGGTAGAGATCTTCGTCGCAGGATGGCAGATCTCCACGATGGCTGCGTTGTGCGGCCGCCGAATAGGCGGCGGTCGCCAGATCGACACACAACTTTTGATCACGAATGCATGTGGGATTACACAGGGAACGCGAGAACCTGGTTCGACTCCAGGACGCCCGAGAGGGCGATAGTACAACGGTCGTACACGCGTTAATACATCTCATAACGACCTCGTCGTGATCACCTTTTCCCTGTCTTCCGAGTCCGCCACAGGCTCACTGCAAGCGCTCACGCTCCTCCCCTAAGGGCACATTTCTCCACACAGCTTCGGTCACGAATGCTGGCAGGACTACACTTCGACTCCGTGGATCCCGGTTCGAGTCCGGGGCGCTCCAACTGCGGGGCGCTAGCTCAATCGGTAGAGCAACGAATGTCCTGTCGTTCCTCGTCGCGGCCACCTTTGTTCAATTGGCTCAATTGGTTCAATTGGCTCCATCAACACCCCAGGCCCGAACGAAAACCCTTAAACTGGAGCAATTTACACTCTTCTGCAGATCATCGAGGTCCCCCTGATGAGCTAAATCCTGCGTGACAAAGGGCCGACATCTGCATACAGTGTCGCCCTCGCACGGAGGTGCTCATGTGGGTGTCCTTGGCTCGACTCGGCCGTCTTAAATTCCTGCAGTACAGCCCCATTCTGTACAACCTCGGTGCCGTGATCGCGCTCCTAGAGGGTGCCCAGTTCCAGTTTTCGACCTGGGCCCTCGGCCTCGCCTTCGTCTGGGTCGTGCACGCCGGAACCCACTACTGCAACGAATACTACGATCTACCCGCCGACCGTCTCAATCGGGATCCCTCGCCCTGGACCGGCGGCAGCCGAGTGCTCGTCAACGGCGATCTCGATGCCAAAATCTCGATACAGATAGCACGCGTGGCTTTCGGCGTCGCCACAGCACTCGCGCTCGCGCTGCCCTTAGGCTGCTGCCAAGCGCTCGCTGCCCTCATCGTCGTACTCTCATGGGGCTACAGCGCACCGCCGCTCCGCCTCGCGTGGCGCGGCCTAGGGGAGAGCACAGTCGTCGTGGTTCTCAACCTCTCGGTGCCCTTACTCGGCTGCGGCCTCCTGCTCGGCACACTGCCACTGCAACTCTGGACCGTCCTGCTCCCGCTCGCACCGATCAGCTTCACACGAATGCTGATCATGAACATGGCCGATGTCGAGAGCGACAGGGCCGCGGGCAAACGCACGCTGGTGGTCATACTCGGCATGGCAAGAAGCACTGCTGTGCATCGCCTCGGGCTCGCGGCTGCCTATCTCATGCTGCCGGCCGCCGTCGCCCTAGGGCTGCCCTTGGATGCGGCCCTCTGTTTGCTTGTCGGCTCGGGCCCGCTTGCGCTGTGGATCATCCGCAGGATCACGCATTGGCAGCCTTGGACCTTTGACCTGCCCTGGGTCGCCTCGATCCACAACGCCCTGGCGACCATCCTGCTCTTTGCCGCTCTCTGGGCCAGACTGCCCTCGAGCACCGGCACAGGACTGTTAATCCTACTACTCCTGCCAATACTGGGGGTCATCGCGGGCACCCTCCGCGGCCTCCTAGGATCACGCCACGGCGCCCGGGCCCTGCCGCCCTTGCTCGGCGGTATCGCAGCGGCGATGCTCCTCCTCTTTTTCATCCGCATTTACGGCTGGTTCGATCCGGCCGACACCGGCAACCGCGACGATGATACCAGCCACTCCGTAAAACTCACCGACCGTAGCGAGAGGCCGCCCCTACGTCGATACCAACATGTATCTCTGTGCGAACCTACGCATAGGCATGCGCAAGGCTGATCCATCATGCCCTCGACCGACCCCAGGCTCGCCCGACAGGGGCCCAAAAACCCCCTGCATCTTCTCGATATCGACCACGTGCACTACTACGTGGGCAACGCCAAACAGGCGGCGATCTTCTACGCACAATCGTTTGGCTTTGACCTCGCCCAGGTCCGAGACCTCGCAACAAAAAATCGCTCAGAGGCCTCCTACCTGCTTACTCAGGGCAATATCCGCCTCCTGCTGACGACCTCTCTTCGCCCCTCTTCGCCCATTCAAAAGGAGGTCTGCCGCTTCGGTGATGGCATCAAGGACATCGCCTTCACCGTCGACGACGCACATGCGGCCTTCGAACTCGCGGTCTCCAGAGGGGCCAAGATCGCCTATGCACCGATCACCGAGCAGGACGATCGCGGCAGCCTCACCCGAGCCGGCATCCACACCTACGGGCGGGTTGTGCACAGCTTTGTCAGCCGCCGCGGTGAGTATGCGCTCGGCCAGTTGCGAGAGGGCGGCCCCTTCGCCCCGGGCTTCCGCAGGGCCCCCCACGCCGCGATCAACGACTACAACGCCCGCCATCCCGTCGGCCTCCGGTACATCGACCATTGCGTCGGCAACGTGCAAAGCGGAGAGATGCACACCTGGGCTGATTGGTACGCTCGGATCCTCGATTTCTCGCTCTTCCGAAGCTTTGATGACCAAGACATCTCCACCGAGTTCACGGCGCTGCATTCGAAGGTGATGGCGTCGAGCGACAAGCGGATCAAGATGCCGATCAACGAGCCCGCCCACGGCCGCCACAAGAGTCAGATCCTCGAATTCTTAGAGTGGCACGACATGACCGCCGGCGTTCAGCACCTAGCCCTGCACACCAACAATCCTGTGGGCACAGTGGCCGAGCTGAGGCGTCGCGGCGTTGACTTCCTCTCGATCCCCGCGAGCTACTACGAGCAGATCTGGCAGCGAGCTAGCGAAGGCGCCTGGGAGCTCCGCGAGAGCCCCCACGAGGTCCAGGACACAGGCCTTCTTATCGACGCCGATGAGGACGGATACCTCCTGCAGATCTTCACCCTGCCCCTGCAGGATCGACCCACGTTCTTCTTTGAAATCATCGGCCGCCGGGGCTCTCGCTCCTTCGGAAAAGGCAACTTTAAAGCCCTTTTTCAATCGATCGAGCGCGAGCAGGCACGCCGCGGAAACCTCTGACCTCGCGTGCATAATCTGGCCAACACTACCCATTTAGTGTACAGATCACCTAGAGGACAACGAGCCCCGCATGACGCCCTAATAAACCCGTCGACTCAGTCCACATCGATGTGGATTTTTAGCTTCCTACCAGTCAACACAAAACCGCATCTCTTGTAAAATTCGAAACTGCGATCCCAACGCGGATCAGGGGGCGCCGAGACATCGATCCGCTGCCAACCGCGCTGCCTGCCGAAGGTCCGACAGTGCTCGATCACCTGAGCTCCAAGGCCGGCGTTGCGCCGCGTACTATCGACCCAGAGTTCATTCAGAATCCCGTAGCGACCGTGGGCAAAGAGGGCAAAAGACTCGGCGAGGGTGAAGAAAGCGACCGGTTCATCGGCGCCCAGAGTTCCGACAAATGCCCAATGCAGCGGCGATTCATCGGTGATTTGCGCTCGAATCTGTTGGAGCTGCGCGTCGGAGAGCGCTGCACCATCGTCGCCGATCAGCTCACAGTAGAGCCGCGCAGTGCATCGTACCAGGATCTGGAAGTCATGCTCCCGCTGCAGGTCGAGCTGACGCATCTCAAGCATGCTCTGAACCCTACCCACAACGTAGGCGCTACGGCAAGCGCCGCAGGTCTGCACAAGCCCACGCCGAGGTCTCGAGGCCGACTCAAGGGCGCCCCGAGTTTGCTATCGAACTAGTCTCGATCGTGCTCCGCCAAGGCGAGCCATCAAAACCTGCCGACTAGCGCCGCGCCACCGAGCGTCGGCGCCAATACAACCTCGGCCCGACGCCCGCGGCCCTTGCCCCGATAGTAGAGCAGAGCCCCGGTGACCAGACCGCCGACACCGGCCGCCATCAGCGAACCGCCAACGGCACCGGCCAAGATGTTCGCCTTATATCCGTTGCGCACGGTGATTTCGCTCGAGAGCTGCAGAGCATCACAATGCGAGCTCTGCACCTCTGCACAACCGGCAACCTGCTGATCCTCTTTGAGCCCCCGGAGCACGCCCTTGAACTCCCGCCCCTTGAGCGAGAAAACTGTCAAGGACACGACGCCGCCGCTAAACAGCAGGCCTCCGGCTGCCATCACCGCGCCGCCAACGACCCGCGAGCGACGGCCCCCCTCGGCGGCTCGGCCCGGGGCGACAGGATCGACGCAGGTCAGCGCCTCCTGCAAGGGCGCCGAGATCTCCCCCTCTTCAGGCTGGGTTGGCACGGCCTTCGGCGCCTCCACAACCGCGAGCTGCGTATCGATCTCGGCGATCACAGCCTCCACATGACGGGGATCCACGAGACCGCCGGTATCCGCGTCGAGGTAATTTACAAAAACCGCGCGGGCCCGCTCGAGATCCGCCGTAGCGTGCGAGGTTTCGTAGCGCCGCTGGTAGGCCAGACCGACGTTATACAGCATGCCAGGCACTCGAGAGAGCTTGTACGCCTCCTCAAAACGCTCGATCGCTCGGTCAAAATCGCCGAGCCAGTAGGCCTCCTCGCCCTCGCGAAAGAGCCGCTGCGCGAGCTCGCCGGAGCTCTCGTTGGGCACCCTGACATCGCCAGAATTAGCCCCCGGATCGACCCCCGAATCGACCGTCAACCCGGCCTCGACCCCCCCTATCTCGGACTCCGACGGCCCCACAGGATCCCGACCTGATGCAGCTGGGCTGGCCAGCGCCGGCGACGCGAAGCCCAGTACGAGGAATGCGAGGGAACGGGCACAATTATCTCGAATTCGAAGCATGAGCACCTCCGAGGGAGCTCCGCAGGATACCACGCTCACGCTCACGAGCATGACCTCGACCTCGCCTTCGCCCGGTCCGGGGCGCGACTCCACGGCCGACTCGACTGTTTTGCACCAACGGTCGAAGATGACCACGGACTTGCGGTAGGCTCAAGGCTCGGGATCCACGATGGGCACAGCGCGACCGCACGATCCGCCGAGCCACCCAACCAAGGTTCAGCCGAGAGAGAGCTCCGAACAACTCCGGCACGAGGTGACCCAAGTCGCCCGAGCTCCCGCGGTCCAGTATCGCGACAGCGACTCAACATCGTTGATCGGTTCGGTGCTCGCAGAGCGCTACCAAATCCTCGACCAGCTCGGCGAAGGCGGCATGGCCACCGTCTATCGCGGCGAGCATATGGCGATTCGCAAGAAGTGCGCCATTAAGGTACTGCACCCCGAAGAGGCCCATAAGGACGACATCGTCGAGCGCTTCCTGCAGGAGGCACGCGCCGCCTCGGTGATCGACCACGAGAACGTCGTCGAGATTTCAGACTTCGGCCGCACCGAGGACAACTGCGTCTTCTTGGTGATGGAGATGCTCGACGGCGAGGATCTCGCAGATACCCTTGCCCAGGTCCATCGGCTGTCCTGGGCTCGAGCAAAGCCGATCCTGCTGCAGATCTGCGACGCCCTCGCGGCCGCACACGACAAGGGCATCATTCACCGCGACATGAAGCCAGAGAACTGCTTTCGCCTCGAGCGGCGCGGCAACCCTGACTTCATCAAGGTCCTCGATTTCGGTATCGCCAAGATCACCAGCGAGTCGATCGTCGGCCCGCGGGCGCTCACCCAAACCGGCATGGTCTTTGGCACACCTGAGTACATGTCCCCAGAGCAAGCTGAGGGGCGCACCGTCGATCGGCGCACCGACATCTACTCCCTCGGGGTGATCATGTTTCAGCTGCTCACGGGTCACGTGCCCTTCCGGGGCGACAGCCCAACGACGACGCTCGTCAAACACCTCGTCGAGGCGCCACCGACCCCAAGCCTGTCCGCGCCCGATGCAGGCATCTCCGCCGACCTCGACGCGATCGTCCTTAAATCCCTGCAAAAAGACCCAAACCGGCGCTTTCAAGACATGCGCGAGCTCGCGGCGACCCTGCGTGCAGTCGATGATCTGGGCAGCACGATCGACACCGCGAGCTTTAACTTCGGCGAAGAATTCCGCCCTGACGACGGCATTGCAGCGCCACCTAGCGGCCGCAGACGCCTCCGCATTGCCGCGGCGATCACAGCGATCACAACCCTCGGGGTCGCCGCTTTTTTCTTGCTGCCTTCAAAGCCCGAGCCCGCCCCCGAGCCCACGCCCGAGCCCACGCCCGCCCCCGTGATCGGCCTGGCCGTCGAACCCGAACCCGAACCCGAACCCGAACCCGAAACTGTCAGCGTCAACATCCGCGCCAACACACCGGCGAGGATCATCAACGCAGACACCGAAGAGGAGCTCGGCACCACCGCGGACAAACCACCGATCCGGGTGATCAAGGGGGACGAAACACTTCGCCTTAAGCTCATCCCGATCGCCAACGGTTATGACACCACAATCGTCGAGATCGTACCGAGCAACGATATCAAGACTCGGGCCCGGCTCAAGCGCCGACGAAAGCGCAAGCGCAAGAAAAATACCCGCACCAAGGCGAACCCGAGCGGGCCCGTGAACCCCTTTAATCGATGATCACTTGGGGAACTGCTGGAGGGGGCACTCGCGATCCACAAAATCAACACAGTCATTCACCCACAACGAAACGTCCGCACACGATTCTTGATAGTTGTTGATACACCCTACGAAGTAGGTCGCCGGGAGCAATTTGCAACGCTTTCGGCCGATCACCTGGACCTCAATGCCGCCCCCGTCGAGACCCTTTGATTCGACCACAACGTCGCGGGAGCCTCCCCGTATGAGGTAGTGATCACGCACGCAGTCGCCGTCACAGCGCAGAGTCGTGACCTCGCTGGAAGCCCCACCTGCCAAGCCCTTAAGCACGCACTCAGAGATCGCCGAAAGCGTACCGCAGCCCTCACAGGGCTGCACCTGCCAGGATTCTCCCCCGCAAAGGTCTATCACCTCCGGACAGAGCCCCGGCAGATCCTCAGGCCCAGTGCTCGTGCTCGTGCCTGTGCTCGTGCTCGTGCTGTCGCCATCGATCTCCGTCGTCGAGCCGGTCGACATGCCGGTCGACGTGCCGGTCGACATGCCCGTCTCGCTACCGCCGGCTGTGGTGCTCCCCGTGGACTCCGTACCGGCGATGATCTCGTCGAAACAGCCACTCACAGCGACGGACAGACCACAGATGAAGACTATCTGAACGATGTGCATATTCGGTCCCCCTTGGACAAGGTACCCACATTCGAAGATCTGATCGAGATCATCGACGGTTGATCACTATGCACTGCCGTAGGGGCCTAGACCACCCATTTTGCCCCCTTGTTTAGTGAAGGCCCTTGACCGTCTTTACCTTGCTCGAGGGCGTTGTTTGGTTGGTAGAGGAGCCCTTTTTGGAGGATTTCCGGCGCCGCCGACGGGAGTTGCTCTTGCGTTCTCGCGCCTCACGATCACGAATGCGCGAGAGCTGGCTCGCACCGAGTTCGAGCCGCTCCAGGGCCCCTCGGAGCAGCTCCTTGGCCGCAGCAGCATCCGCGGGCGTAGCATCTTGGAACACCCCATCGACGTAGGCGAGCGCTTCGTCGGCACCCGCAAGCGCCGGGTTCACGACCCGCGCGCTCGCGGACAGAAGATCCCGGTCCTTGCGGAGGCGAGCGATTTCCTGCTTCTTTTGGTCGATGCCCTGAAACAGACCCAGAAGCTCATCCAGGCGCTTATTCGCCCCCTCCATCGCCGCCGCGGCCTCCTCTCCGGCACCCTTCGCTTTCGCTTCTTCAAAGAGCAGGTTCGCCGCAGTTCGATGCTCTTCGACCGCCGCCTTGAAGTTTGGATGGGCCGCCGCGTAACCGTCGAGAGCTACGATGTTGGCGTGCCACCTCTTTGACTCGTTTTCGACCGTCGCCGAGCAGGCGACGAGCGAAAGGGTGAGCAAAAGCGCAGAGAGTAGAAGCCTTCCGGAACACCGCATCACCTGATAGTCGGGGCTTACGCGCGACACGTCAACCACAGGTGGGCAGCAAATCGCGGCGCCCAAACCGATCGGGCCCGCGCGGAGGTACGACCTGCTCCTTTGGACAGCCCTGACGGACCGCCGCGCCGGGCATAATCGACACGATCAACCTGCCCAACCGCTCAAAATGAGCCGTGATAGGCTCCAGACCATGGCCTCTTCCCGACAACACCGCACGCCGACCTCCTCCGCGCAGGCCATCGCCTTAGTGCTCCTCGGCAGCTTCGCGCTGCTCGGCGCCAACGCCTGCGCCCAACCCGGAGAGACCAAGGCCACCGCAAAAGATCCCGACGCCAAGCCCGACGCCAAGCCCGACGCCAAGCCCGACGCCAAGCCCGACGCCAAGCCCATTAAACCCGACGACATGCCGCCTGCCCCCACCTAAGGCATCTCGCAGGGCACAATGCAGGCCGTTTTGCAGCCAGCCCCGCGCGCGAGCCCGTGGCTGCACAGCCAGAGCTTCGACCTCACCTTGATCGTTGGAGTTCTCGCCATCGCCCTCGCCCTGGGGGCCATCGCGAGCGCGTCGCCGCAACTTTTTGTGGGAGTCCTGGTCGCGGACTTTTGGCTCCTCGCCTACCCCCACGTAGCGTCGACCTTCACCCGCGTCGCCTTCGATCGGCAGAGTATTCGACGCTATTGGTTCTTGCTCTTTGGCTTGCCGCCGATCGTGCTCGCGGCGACCGCGGGCCTCACCTGGCAGGGCGGTATCATCGCTCTCAACACCCTCTATTTTACCTGGCAATCGTGGCACTACAGTCGCCAGAGCTACGGCATCGCCCGCGCCTACAACCGCCGCGCAGGATCCCCCCACGGGCGCGATCGCCTGAGCGATGTCGTCATCTACGCGTTCCCGATTTGGGGTCTCGTCTACCGCTCTAGCCAAGGAAACCACGAGTTCTACGGCATGCCGCTGCATTGCCCGCAGGCGCCATCGTTGCTGGCGACAGCCCTCGGTATTTTCTCGTTCTCGGCCCTCTTTCTCTGGCTCCATCGCGCGTACAAAAACCGCACACGTACACGGTCCATCAACACTGGCCATACTCTCTTTGTTCTCTCGCACGTGCTGATCACCCTCACCAGCTATGTCCTGATCGATGACATTACCCGGGGCTGGCTCTTTATCAACATCTGGCACAATGCTCAGTATCTGCTCTTTGTCTGGGCCGCCAATGCCCGTCGCTTTCGCGGCGGCGTGCAGCCGGAGCATCGGTTTATCTCGCGCCTCTCGCAACCCCAGCATGTTCTGGCCTATTCGCTCGTCTGCTTCGGCCTCGGTGCGCTCATCTACACAGGCCTCGGCGCAATCCTGGACCGCTCCACCTGGGAGGTGTTGCCGCTCGTGTTGGTGGTGCATATGGCGGTCAATTTCCACCACTATCTCGTCGACACCGTCATCTGGCGTTCGCCTCGGATCCAAAAACCGCCGGCGACAACACCCGCCCCTTGATGCAAACCACAACGGCGCAGCCAGAATCCCCAGGATTCCGCTTTGAACGTCGGTATGCCTCTGCTAGAAGCCAGCGGTGAGCCCAGCGATCACAGAGACCGGAGGAGCCCGACGCCTTCCTTTTTTGGCGGTCGGCTCGGCGCTCTGCGTGCTCTACGGGCTGACGCTGTGCCCCACGGTGTACTGGTACGACAGCGCCGAATTTGCCGCCCACGCCACCAGCCTCGGCGTGCCCCATCCACCGGGCTACCCGCTCTACACGCTGATCGCCCACCTCTTCACCTATCTGCCGATCGAGCCGGCGCTCGGCGTCAACCTGATGAGCCTTGTCTTCGGCGTCGCCTCCTGTCTGCTCGTTCTCTGGCTGACAGCCTACCCGCTCGCATCCGCCGAGCGTCCGCGCCTGATCGGTGGCATCGTCGCAGCCCTCACCCTCGGCACAACACCCACTTTTTGGGCGAACTCGGTCGTCACCGAGGTCTACACTCCCGGGCTCTTCTTTACCCTGCTCACGCTCGCGCTGCTGCTCCAGGCTGGCCGCCAACGACGGCCGCGATGGGTCGTTCTCGCCGGTCTCGTCGGCGGCCTCGGAGTCGGTGTGCACATGTCGATCGCCACCTTTGGCCTCGGCTACGCCTGGCTCGTGCTCACCCACCCACAGGCAGGAGCCAAGGCCAAGCCCACGCGAGCCGCATTTGCCTTAACTGTCAAATCAGCACTCGCCGCCGCGACCGGGCTCCTAGTGTTCGCCTATGTACCGCTCCGCAGCTTCACGACCTGGAGCCGACGCGAGTGGATAGGCTTCATCAAAAATAGCACAGGGGGCACCTTCAAGCGCCGCTTCCTCAGGGACTACGACCTCAGTGAGCGGACGCTCCAAGTGTGGAACATCTTCGTCGACAACCTCCAATATGTCGGCTTGCTCCTCTGCGTCGTGGGCCTTGTCATTCTCCTCAAAACACGGCGCAGAGCGGCCATCGCCCTGCTCCTCGGCGCAGCAGGAAACCTCTACTGGTTCTTTAACTACCGGGTGCCAGACCTCGACGTGTTCTTTCTCCCGGCGATCGCTGCTATGTGCATATGTATCGGCGTCGCCGCCGACGAACTCGGGGATCTGCTCGGGCGCAGGCGGAGACATGCGCCGGCGATCGGGCTCCTGGCGCTCGGCCTCGCGGGCGCTTCGATCGCCAACAACTACCAGCGTGTCGACCTCAGCCAAGCCACCCAGGCCGCCACCTACGGCGCCACACTGTGTGAGACCATCGAAGAGAACGCCATCATCGCCCACTACAGCTCCCCGGATGAGTGGCGATTTTACTCGGTGCTCCTCTACCAGCAAGAGGGGCTGCACCTGCGCCCCGACGTAGAACTATGGCGCAAACCAAAGCCGCGAGACCTCATCGCGAAGGTCAAGAGCGGGGCTGCCGTCTACATGTTTGGAGACCCGCCCCGGCGTCTCAGGCACCGGCTGCAAGCTGAACCCGAAGGGCCTCTGATGCGCCTGCGCATGCGGCAGCGCCCTCTTAACACTCGCGCCAGTGAAAAGTAAAACCAGCGCCAGCGCACCTGCACCCTCAGCGCTCAAACTCTAACGATATACGCCCGGAGTTCATGAAGAGAGATGCCGGATACGCGCTGGCGACTCTCGAAGCGCCCGGTAGATCTCCAGGCTGCGAGCGACGTGGTCACGGACGCCGTCTGCCAAGGGAAAGTCGCTCAAGGCTGGTGTTGATTCGGCGGGTAGGATGCCTGAACTCGCGAGAACTCGGCGATAGAGGTGCTCATGGCGACCACCTAGATTGTCGAGCTGGAGGTGCGCACAGGGACGCCAGCTGAGCAACTCCGGCGTAAAGGGCAGACCAATGCGGTCAAAGACCGCAGCAAAGACAGGAGCTGGCGCCGCCCGAAAGTCGGCAGCATCGACCAAGAGATGCTTAATGTCGCGCTCTTTGGCCCGGTCGATCTGACTTTTAAGGAGCCGCCAACCTGACTCGATCGCCGGGTAACTCGGGCTCTCACCACCCTCAACCTTCATCCGAATCCGCGACTCGATGTTCTGCCGAGGGTCGCGCATCAAGAAGATAATCGGCACAGTTGCGAGGTCCAAGAGACGATCGATCTCAGGACCGACCTGGTACGGCATCTCTTTGATCACGAGGGTCTCGCCCTTTGGCATCTCTTTGTAGACCTGGGCGAGATCAAGCGGCGACTCGAGCTTGCTGGCAACGGCGTCGAGCCCCTCATTATCGTAGTATGTGACCTCAAAGGGTTCGTGGCTGTAGTACCGGACCCAGGGGTGCTCCCAAAATACCCGCGCGAAGGCCGTCGACGAGCAGCGCGGTGGCGAGATAATGACAACGACCTGTCGGTGGCGGCGATGGAGCGCAGCGCGGCATCGATCGAACTCTACAGCCCCCCCGCTCGACACTGTGGGCTCACATTCGCCAGTCTTTTGCTGTTCTTGTAGATCGCTCATTCGCATTCTCCGTGTGTCTCAGCTGGGCTGCCTTGCTCATCATCGACAGCGAAAAGTCCGTCGACACTCAGGTAATCTTTGCCGTCGTCGGCGACGATGACGACAATCGTCGCCCCCCGCATCTCGGGACGACGAGCGAGCTGCAAGGCCGCGTGGATCGACCCGCCCGAGCTGATGCCGACCAATAGCCCCTCACGGGCCGCGACCTCGCGGCACATCGCGAAGGCATCGGCGACCTTAACCGTCAGCAGCTCATCGACCAAGTCGGGCTCGTAAAGCCGAGGCACAAAACCCGGACCGATCCCCAAAAGACGGTGCGCCCTAAACTTCCCGGCGGAGATTAGTGGCGCCTCCGCGGGCTCAAAACCAACGCAGCGGACGCTCGGCTTGTGGGCCTTGAGCGCCCGCGCAACCCCGGCGATGGTGCCCGCAGAGCCGAGACCGTGGACAAATACATCGACGTTGCCGGCCGTGTCCCGCCAGATCTCCTCGCCGGTCGTCTGGGCATGACTCTCGGTGTTGGCGGGGTTGTGATGCTGCTCGATGTAGACAGCGCCGGGGATCTGAGTCGCGAGCTTTTGGGCGCGCTCACGGGCGCCGCGGATCCCCTCGCTTGCCCGGGTCAACTCGAGGCGAGCACCGAGCGCCCGCACGACCCGTTTGTGCTCATCGCTCATCAGCTCTGACATGCAGATCACGACCTCGTAGCCGCGATTGCGACCGATCCACGTGAGCGCGATACCAGCGTTGCCGCTGCTCGCCTCGACGATCGTGCCCCCGGGCGACAGGAGGCCGCGCCTCTCAGCATCGTCGATCATGTAGAGCGCCGGCCTGTCCTTTAAGCTACCGGGATTTTGCGTCTCGAGTTTTGCGAGCAGCTCGACCTCGACCCCGGCAGCCGCACAGAGACGATGCATCCGCAACATCGGCGTGCCACCGATGAGTTCCTCAAGCGAGCCCACGATCATGGGCGCAGCGTAACACCAACCAAACGTCGCGGACGAAGGATGCGGAGAGGAACCCGCGGGGTCCAGAACTCTGTTCGCGACCCTCCGACCAGCCCGCCCGCAGGCAAACTGTACTCATTGTCAAACCTCGATCATTCGCCGCCCACCGCGACGCACCCCGCCCGCGACAGAGCAGGACCCCCTTCTCGATCGGCGGCCTGTTTGGGCGGCAATGTGAGCGAGCGCGCCCCGCCAAAACCCCCTGGAGTGCCCTCCTCTGCCCGGATTTGCGGTACTCGCCGCCCTCGCACGGTATAGAGACGCCCTCATGCCCGACCACGAGCAACAAGCGCGTATCGCCCTCGAATTCCTCGAGGCGCTCGTCGCCGATCGAGGCCTCCTCGCCCAAGTCAACGTCGATCTGCGAGTGCGACTCCTGCGGGCCGCCGGCCTGGTCTCGCGACCCTCTCGGACCGAGCTGCGACTCTTTCGTCGAGCCGAGCGCAAGCAAATTAAACAGCAGAAGCGCGACGCCGACAACCGACTCCTGGACACCTTGACGATCCGGCGCAAGCGGGCCGCGCCGGTCTTCGCCACCCCGAGCCGCGATGCCCCCCGCGAACTCGAAGCCGCGACGGTCACCGCCGATGACGATCCCGCAAAGCTCAACAGCCCTCGCAACTGTTATGTCTGTAAGGACAGGTACACTCGCCCCCATCACTTCTACGACAAGCTTTGCTGCGACTGCGCCGAGCTCAATCTGGAGCGCCGCCACCAGACCTGCGACCTGCACGGACGCACCGCCCTGATCACCGGCGCTCGGGTCAAGATCGGCTACCAGGCGGCCATCAAGCTCCTGCGTGCCGGCGCCCGGGTATTGGTGACGACCCGCTTTCCCCACGATGCCGCCCGCCGCTACGCCGCCGAGCGTGATTTCGCCGAGTGGGGCCACCGCCTGGCGATCCACGGCCTCGACCTGCGACACACCCCCAGCGTCCAGCAATTCTGCCGCGACCTGCTGGTGCACGAAGCGCGCCTGGACTTCATCATCAACAATGCCTGCCAAACTGTCCGCCGCCCCGCGGGTTTTTACGGCCACCTGATGGAGGCTGAGCGCCGCCCCTCGTCTCTCTCTCCAGAGGCCCTCTCTCTGGTCGCAGGCGCGGCAACAAAACCGCAACCTGGCAACGCCATCAGCCCCGCGCTCCTCGCCGGCGCTGCCTCTGCGGAGCTCAGCCAGATCCCGCTGCTGCCCGAAGACCAAGACAACTCCGTGCACCTCTTTCCCCAGGGTCAACTCGATGCCGACGAGCAGCAGGTCGACCACCGTAAGGTCAACAGCTGGCGACTGCTGCTCGACGAAGTGCCCGCCGTCGAGCTTCTAGAGGTGCACCTTGTCAATGCCGTCGCGCCCTTCATCCTCAACGGCCAACTGCGACCGCTGATGCTGCGGACTCCAGAGCGGGATAAACATATCGTCAATGTTTCGGCGATGGAGGGACAATTTTACCGGACTTTTAAGACGCCCCGACATCCCCATACCAACATGGCCAAGGCGGGGCTCAATATGATGACTCGGACCTCGGCCCCCGATTACGTACGCGACGGTATTCACATGAATAGCGTCGATACCGGCTGGGTCTCCGACGAAGATCCCAGCGAGCTCGCCGAACGCAAACGCCGGGAGCAGGGCTTCCACCCGCCCTTAGACATCGTCGACGGCGCCGCCCGGATCGTCGATCCGATCATCCGGGGTCAGCTCACCGGTGAGCATATCTGGGGGCGATTTTTAAAAGACTACGCGCCCACCGACTGGTGACGATGTACTCGATCGATGGCCTCAGCCGACCTGCTGCTCACGCCATTCCCCGTAAATCCGCTCGATCGCAAGACCGAGCGAATTCGCACTATATCCTAATTCAACCTCGGCCTTTGCACATGTGATCCGCTGGTTACCGGCGAGTTGGCGGAGATCCTCACGGGTAAATGCCGGCTTGGATCGACTGATCCGCGCGACCGCCCCGACGATGCCGAGCCCGGCCCTGGCCATGCCAAGCGGCAGGGCAAAACGTGGCAGCGGCGAACCACAATGCGGCTGCATGTGCCTGAGCAGTGCCCGGAGCGTATGCCACTCACCGCCGAGAATGTAGCTCTCCCCCCGACGACCGCGACCCGCCGCAGCGATCGCACCGGCGGCCACATCGGCCGCGGCGACGGCATCAAAACCCCCCGCAAAGACGGCCGGCAGCTTGCGCTCGAGATACCTGTGAAACAAGCTCTGCACGGCGCCGACATGGTGGGTCTCGTTGGGGCCGACGACGACGGTCGGGTGCACGATCACCGCGTCTAATTCGCCCGCCGAAAATTCGCGGACGATCTGCTCTGCGCGCACCTTGGAGCGCACGTAGGGCGCGCCCACAGTCACCGGCAAGCGCCGCCGCGATTCGTCCAAAGGCTGGTCGAAGGGCGCCGGATCAAAGACGACGATCGACGAAAAGTAGACCAGCCGACGGGCACCAACGGCGATCGCCGCACGGCAGGCGTTGCGCGGACCCTCGACATTAACCTGCCACGCCCGCGGATCGAGCTTCGAACTCGTGCTGATGATCGCCGCCAGGTGGTAGATCGTATCGGCACCTGCAAAACCCGCGCGCAGCGAACTCTCCTCGCAGGCGTCGCCGATCACCACCTCAACGCCGAGTTCGCGCAAACGCGACGCCGCCGGATCGCCGACAAGAACGATAGCCCGCACCGACTCGCCGCTCTCCACCAGGGTCTGACAGAGTTCGATGCCCACCTGTCCGGTCGCACCGGTGACGACGTTCAGCTTCGCCTCGCTGCTGTCCTGCTCCATGGCGACGACACAAACACGACGCGCGACCGCAGGGCTAGCCCGCAATGCCCGCGATGCCCTTGAACACGCCGCGCCGAAGCGCTCACCTCCGGCCACCACGCGGTCACAGCGAACCTCTGCGACCCGCAACGTCGCGCCCCGCATCGCCCCTCCGCATCCATGAGGAAAGTCGCACCTTCAGTGCCTATGGATCGCCGCGTGATGAGAGCCACAGGTGATCCCGCGCGCGGGCTCCTTTGCTCGAAGATCAAAGCGCCGCTGTAGTAAACCCGCACCAATGACTGACTACGAGCCCCTCCGCGGCGATTCGACCGGTGTTCGCGTAGCCGGGCGCGAGCACAGCTGGCACGAGGTTCGTGACGTCGTCGTCGTCGGCCTCGGAGGAGCGGGCGGCAGCGCGGCCCTCGAGGCCCAGCGACAGGGCGCCGACGTCCTGGTCATCGATCGCTTTGGCGGTGGTGGGGCGACCGGCAAGAGTGCGGGCGTGATCTATTTTGGCGGCGGCACCGATCTCCAGCGCTACGCCGGTTACGAAGATAGCCCCGAGAACATGTACAACTACCTGTCACAAGAGACAGATGGTGTTGTCAGCGAAGAGACACTGCGCGCCTTCTGCGAGACCAGCGTCGAAAATTTTGAGTGGCTGCGAGGCCTCGGTGTGCCCTTCCCGCCAAGCGGCCCGGTCAAGAAAATCTCGTACCCCGCCGACGCCTGCACGCTCTACTTCTCGGGCAACGAACTCTGCCCCCCCTACTCCGAAAAAGCGACGCCCGCCCCCCGTGGGCACAGGCCGCTCGGCAAGGGCCTGACCGGCATTCTCACCACAGCGGCACTCCGCCAGGCCGCCCTCCAGGCCGGCGCCGAGCTGCGCATGTACACCCGTGCCGAGCGGCTCGTGGTCGACGGCAGCGGCGAGGTCATCGGCATCGTCGTCCGCCAGCTCCGTACATCCCGTCGTCTCAGTGATCTCTTGCAGGCGCTGATCCAATACGGAGGTGGCATGAGCACCGTCGCCCAGCGCCTCTTCCAACGGGCAATGCAACGCCTCGAGCGACGCGCCGATCGCCGCTTTATCCGCGCCCGTCGTGGGGTGATCCTCGCCGCTGGCGGCTTCATTTTTAACCGGACGATGATGCAGGAGAACGCCCCCGACTTCGCCGGCTGCAGCCTGCGCCTGGGCACCGCTGGAGACGACGGCGCGGGCATCAAGATCGGCGAGGCAGTCGGCGGCGCTCTCGGTCAGATGCAGCGCTGCAGCGCCCCCCGATTCATCGATCCGCCAAACTCTTGGTGGAAAGGCGTGCTTGTCGGACGCAACGGCCAGCGGATCTGCAACGAAACGCTCTACGGCGGCAAGATCGGCGATCACCTGGTCCTCGAGCACGACGGCCTGGGCACGATGATTCTCGATGCCAAGACGATGAACGCCGGACGCGGGCAGATCTTGGAGGGCGAGCAGCAGCTCTACCAGCGCGCCTTTGGGGTCATCAACGGCTACATGACCTGCCGCTCCGCGGGCAGCCTGCAGACGCTCGCACGACGTATGGGCATCGATCCAGAGGGGCTGATGGCGACCATCGCCACCTACAACGCGGGCGCCAGCCGGGGACAAGACGCCCTCGGCAAGAGCCCCGAACACCTCGCGCCACTGGTCAGCCCACCCTTCTTTGGCATCCCCATCGACAAGACCTCGCTGCTCTTCCCGCTGCCCTGCCTGACGCTCGGCGGGCTCCGTACCGAGGGCATGAGTTCACGCGTTTTGCGGGCGGACGGCAGCGTGATCGACGGGCTCTACGCCACCGGGCGCACGGCCGTCGGCGTCTCCTCCAACGGCTACGTCAGCGGCCTCTCCGTCGCCGACGGCATCTTCACCGGACGGGCCGCAGCTCGCCACGCAGCCGCCCGAACAAAGCCCGCCCGCAGCGTGCAGGCCAGCTAATACCGCGAGCCAGGATTCGACGTTTAGCGAAGAAAAATCGCGTACGAATCGTTGTAGATCATCCAGATCGACACGCAGATCGCCCAGACCGGAAAGACCGTCCAAAGCGCGTTCGAGAAGCCGACAAAGATCGCCAGATTGATCGGCGTATGCCCGCGGTAGCGCCGGTTTAGGACAAAGCTCGCGAAGTAGAGCAGCGTGCCGTAAAGCATCTGGTAGCTGAAAATGAGCCCGATGATCCCGAACATGCGGGCCGGCATCACCTCAAACGTCATGCCGTACGCAAAGAGCAGCGAGGGCAGCAGAGTGGTGACGCCGTTGCCGATATCGATGAAAAACCCGTAGGATTTTTTGTCGGCGTAGGACTCGTCAAAGAGCGCATACGACGACCAGATCTCCGACCAGGTCACCGTCGAAAATATCCGAGCAAAGGGGACCCGCGAGCCAAAGAAATCAAACACCCGAGCGAGCTCGCGACCGCGATAGACCTCGCGAAGTGCGAGGTACTGCTCGTGGATTCGATCGATATGAAGGAAGAGACAGATCTCCCAAAAGGCGATGATCGCGTTCAACCAAAAGAAGAATGCCAAGGCGATCTGATGGCCGTTAAAGACGCCGTGCGCCGCGTAGTGGAGGCCGACAGGGATCGCTGTGCCGAGCACCGTCGTCCCGCCGATCGCCAGCCAAATCGGCACCAAAACGCCCGCCTCGCTGTGCTTCTCTGTCATCGGCGGCAGTCTACACGGCCGCCATCGATCGATGTGACCTGCGACAGGCTCAGGTCGGCGATTCGACGAACTTCGGGCCGCGAAAGACCCGTCGCGCATTGCCCCGCTCGATCGCCTGATGCTGCCCCCAACGCGCCCGCTCACCGGCGGCGTGACCCTCTGCTTCTCGGGCGCTGAGCAGAGCCCGCAGACGCTCGAGCGCGACCCGTCGGTTCTGCCCTTGAGTGCGCTCTTCCCGGGCGACGACCTCTAGGCCGCTCGGTTGATGTCGAATACGGACCGCGGTGCTCCGCTTGTTGACATTTTGCCCGCCTGCACCGCTGCCCCGAGTCGCGGAGATCTCGAGATCCGCTGGTCGCAGCTCGGCGATCGTCGGCTCCCGCAGATCGATCGCGGTCGCCTTAACAAACCAGTTTCGTCGACGGTGTTCTGGCCGCAGCGGGCTCCTCCCGATCCACTGAATTGTGCCCCCCCAGGCCGCGAGCAACCGCTGCAGAGCATCTCCAGGTCCGGGCCCCGCGCGCAGCTCGAGAACCACCGACGCGCAGGTCTCCGGTCGGGGTCCCTGCCTCCGTTCGACCTCTTCAACAACGAGCCCACGCGCCTGCGCCTCGGCCCGCAGGATCGGCACCAAGCGGTGCACGACCCAGGCACACTCCGCGGGACCTTGCCCCGCGCTGAGCAGAATAAAGACCCGCAGCTCTGAGGAGTCACGCTCCGTCATCACCCGCAGAGTTTAGCCGAGTTCGCAGGCCCGAACGGATCAACCGGGGATGATCGCCCCGCAGGCGCATTTGATCGAGATGCTGACCTCGCCCTGCTGGATCGCCTGGCAGGCCTTGCCGACCAGCTCGATCTCGCTGGGTTCGTTGAGCTGCCAACCGTCGGGATCGAGATAGGGCACGTCGTCGCCGTTGACGTTGACGATGCATTGATCCTCAAAACCCTCCTGCACCTGACCGTCCAGGATCAACGTGCAGTCGCGGACACCGTTGATGATCTCCTGGAAGGCAGAGACCAGCGCGTCCTTGTTGTTCGCCTTGTAAAAAGGCGCGTCGGGATCGCCTTTTTGCACGCCGACCCCCGCATTTGCCATGTCCTGGAGGTGCTTATCGCTGACCTGACTGCCGACGCTGATGACAAAGGTCTTGATGCCCGCATCAAATGCAGTCACGGCAGCCGCAACCGAGACGTCCTGCCCGGTCTGCGGGTTGGGTACAGCGCAGGTATCTGGTTCGCCATCGGTGGCCAGCACGATCACCTTGTCGCCCTTCTCGGGATCATTGAGCAAGCTGTCCATCACCGCGAGGATCGACTCGCCGGTGGGGGTTTCGTCCTCGGGCTTGCTGGCGCTGTAGATCGCCTCGATCGAAGCGTAATTGCCGAGACCCGCGGAGACCTCGGTGATCACCGGGCACTCGCCGCCATCATTCCCATTGAAGCTGGTGTAGAGACCCAGGGCAAAGCGAACCTGGTCCTCGAGCTCTAGGACCAGCCCGTCCTTGTTGTTGAGCAGCGCGTCGTAGACCGCCTGCCAACGGGTGGTACCGCCGAACTTCGCGGTCATGCTGCCCGACTGATCGATGAGCAGCATCACCGTCGGAATCTGCGGCTCAAAGGTGACATCGGCATCGGCACAGACATCGGTATCGGTGCCGGTACTCGTATCGCTGTCGGTGCCGCTGCCGGTCATGCCGGCCGTCGTCGCCGTCGTGCCCATTGTCTCCGTCGCTGTCTCCGTCGCCGTCACCATCGTCGTGCTCGAGCCCTCGCTCGCACTCACACCGGAGGCCATGGTCGTCGTGCCCTCCGTCGCGCTCATCGATCCGCTGCTCGCGGTCATCGTCGTCTCGGTGCCGCTGCTCGTACCGCTATTGGTACCGCTGCTCGTACCGCTGCTCGTCGCGCCGGTCGCCGCGTTGCCATCATCACCGCAACCGCCAAGCACAAGAGCGAGCGCAAGCCCCGAAATACAGCCCGCGCGCGCTCCAAAATTACCGATCCACCCGTGTTCCATCATCACCATCATCACCACCCATTGAAGGTACGGGAGATCGATCTCGATGTCATCAGAGGGCCTGTAGCGCGGTTCTTCGCCCGTCTCCGGCCGCCCTCCCGGCGAGCTCCGGTGAGCGCCCTCGCCAAGCCCTTGCTCCGCAACCTTGCTCCGCAACCGAGCGTCGTGCGACCCGTCCTGCACCCGCAAAATTAGGGATCCGCACGCGCCGGCGAGATTCCCCGGCGAAGCGGCGAGCGGGCCCTTATACTCGCCGCGGCCGCGACTGCGCTGCAGACGCGTTTACCCCACAACTGCTACCCACGACGACATCAGGAGCACCTCCGTGAAGACCCCCGTACGAGTCGCTGTAACCGGCGCTGCTGGCCAAATCGGCTACGCCCTCCTCTTCCGTATCGCCGCCGGCGACATGCTCGGCCCCGATCAACCCGTGATCCTCCACCTCCTCGAAATCCCGCCGGCGTTGAAGGCCCTCGCAGGCGTGGTCATGGAGCTGAACGACTGCGCCTTCCCGCTCTTGCACGGCATCGTCGCCACTGACGACGCCAACGTCGCTTTTAAAGATGCCGACTTCGCGCTCCTCGTCGGCGCTCGGCCGCGCGGACCGGGCATGGAGCGCAAAGACCTGCTCGCCGCCAATGGCAAGATCTTCGGCCCCCAGGGCAAGGCCATGGACGCGCACGCCTCCCGTGGCATCAAGGTGCTCGTGGTCGGCAACCCGGCAAATACTAACGCGTTGATCGCCCAACAGAGCGCGCCGAGTCTCGATCCGCGCTGCTTCACGGCGATGACCCGCCTCGACCACAACCGGGCGATCTCACAGCTCGCGAGCAAGAGCGGCGCCCTAAATACGTCGATCCACGGCGTCACGATCTGGGGCAACCACTCGTCGACCCAGTACCCCGACATTCACCACGCGACCATCGACGGCAAGCCCGCGATCGAAGCGGTCTCAGACGCTTGGTACAAGGATACATTCATTCCAACCGTACAAAAGCGAGGCGCTGCGATCATCGCCGCCCGCGGTGCCTCGTCGGCCGCTTCGGCCGCTTCGGCTGCGATCGATCATATGCGCAGCTGGGCGCTCGGCACCGCCAAGGGCGAGTGGGTATCGATGGCGATCCCCAGCGACGGCTCCTACGGTGTCGAGCCCGGCATCATCTTTTCCTACCCCTGTACCTGCCAAGACGGCACCTACAGCATCGTCCAGGGGCTCGAGATCAACGCCTATTCACAGGCTCGAATTGACGCGACCAACAAAGAGCTCCGCGAGGAGCGAGCAGCGGTCGCAGATCTGCTCGGCGGCGGCGCGGCCTCTTAGTCCACCCCACCGTGCATAATCGAGGGGCGCGCGCTACGGCGTTGCGCCCCTCTTTTATGGCTAGCATCTGCGAACACAGCCGCAAGTCCCGCGTCGTCGGATGAGAGCTTCCAGCCCCCAACGTACGGGTGTAAATGACGACACTTACGATCGCTCTCTATAAGCATAATCGCGATCACCATGAAGGTATCTGAATACATATGTAACTAGTGAGGGCACAGCGACACACAAACACATAGTTTGGGGCATATCCCGAAAATAGGTTCCAACTACCGCCAAACAGGCCCACAGCGGCTATCTGCATTTTTTTTGTGTTTTGGTTAATCCGTTCGCAGTCTTTGCAGCGCTAACCAATACACCCGGCGGCCGTCGTCATACTCGATGGCCGGCTCGACTCGTCCCCTGCAAGGGCGCCCTTATCGAGGCTGCTACGAGTCGTTCATGGCCGGACAACTGTAGGTAGATGTAATGACAAACGCTCGCAATACGCCCTCGCACGCCTCGGCCCGTCTTCTCACCGCCCTCGCCCTCTTGCTGCCCGCGGCCTGCCTCGAGAGCGATGCGCCGACCGGCGACGCCTCCTTCCGCAGCAACGATAATGACCTAACCTTCGAAGATATCGCACAAAACCCCGACTGCGGTCTCGACTACTCCCGCGGAGCCTCGGTCACCGACGCGATCTTCCAGGCC
>CAYYUP010000024.1:0-12839 GCA_964474905.1 uncultured Nannocystis sp.
TCCTCAACTCCTCCTCCCATTTTACCAACAATCCACCCCCTGCACTCCACAACAGAAAAACCCAGCGCGGATCACCGCACTGGGATTTTTTATCTAGTAACTCCGAGTCCAACAGGACAAACTAAAAGTTCTGAGCGTCGGCGCAGATCTTAACCCCAGCGGAGTCTGGTGTGGCCTGGCAGCGGTACTGGCCGGGCTTTGTCCAGAACTCATCGTGCGCGTTCCAACGGCAGTCACTATCAGACTCGCACATCTTATGGCAGACCTTGGTCGAGACCTTAACGCCGCCCTCGTCGGTCACACGATCGGCGAGCGCGGTACCCACGGGGCACTCGCTAAAGCCATCGTAGTCGCCAAACGTCACGAATCCCGGGCAGAACGCACCCTCGCACTTTTGGGCGGCGACCATGCAGCTACCTTCGGCAAAGTAGATCTTGCGATCGATGATGTTGAGCAGCTTGATATGGCCGCTATCGTAGCAGACCTTCTCGGTACCTGCCGGAGCGGTGACATTGCCACAGCCGACGATTGTGCCGTCGAGCACATCATTGGCATCACACGTATTGCCGCCACAATCACGGGTGCAGGGCGCGTCAAAGCCCCCGTCATTCACCGTACAAGAGGTCGAACATCCGTCTTGTGAGTCGGTATTGCCGTCATCGCAATCCTCTCCCAAATCGACGACACCATCGCCGCAGGTCGGCGCCAGAAGATCGCAAGCGTCGAGGCAGTCGGCATCACCGTAGCCGTGCGGCACATTCTCGTCACTCGGCGGCTCGGTCTTTGTATTGCTGTCATCGCAGACCTCGTTTCCAGAGATCTCGCCATCACCACAGACAGCACCGTCGGTCGTCGTCGACGTCGTCGTCGGGTCCGTCGTCGACGTCGTCGGGTCCGTCATCGTCGGGTCCGTCATCGTCGGGTCCGTCGTCGGGTCCGTCTCGGCGGCCGTCGTCGACGTGTCCTCGGTGGTCCCTTCGGTCGTGCTCGTGCCTTCGCTCGTCGACGTCGGGTCTGTCGAGGTCGAGCCTGCCATGGTCGTCTCGGTGGTGGCCGAATCATCCCCCGAACAGCCAGCGAGACCGGTGCCAAGACCAAGACAGAGGGCGAGCGAAGACGCAAAGAAAGAAAAGCGACGCATAGGCGGATTCTAAGGTTCGCGCACAATGCGCAGGAGTGATCTTCACCACATTCGGCGCACAGCAGCCACAGACGCCCACATAAAAGCGGATCGGCAGGTCTACAGGCGAGCAATGAACGCGCAGCGCGTACTTCTTGTCGTCTGACGACAGCCCCGTTAGCCTTGGCCGGCACATGGCGGGCGGTCCCTCAAGCGATGACACCAGCGGCGCGGTCGCAGATATCAACGTCACTCCGATGGTCGACGTGCTGCTCTCGCTGCTGATCATCTTTATGGTGGCGACACCGCATCAGAGCGCGCAGATGCCGATCAACGTGCCCACCGAGGCGCTCGAGCAGAGCCCGAGCGACCCCGACGCGATGCTCCTGATCTCGATCGCCGCCGACGGCAAGGCCAAGCTCGGCGAGAGCGAGCTCAGCGAAAATTACGACGCGATGGTCGAGCAGCTCAAGGCCAACAAAAAGCTGCAAGCCGACGCACGGGTCGCGATCGATGCTGACCCAAAGGTCAGCTACGGTCGGGTGATCCAGGTGATGGCAGCGGCCCACGCAGCCGGCGTGCCCTCGGTCGGTCTCGCCTCCAATCGCCTCTAGCAGAGGTCGCGCGTTGGGCCCCTTGCCGGGCAGAGGTCATCGCCCCCGCGAGAGATCGACCCTCAATTAATCGACATTGACGAGCTCGACACCAAAGCGCCCCCTCAGGGCTGCGCGCTCGCTCGCTCGTTCACTCGAGTTGGCCGCGATTTTTGCTCGCACACCGCACATCTGACAGTGAGGAAGGGCCCCACATGCCGACAATTCACAGCGGCAAACGTTCACACCTAGAAGCGAACCATACCGGGGTTGCGACCCCCGAAGAGGCCTCGCACCGGGCACACGCCCTTGTCCAGCGCACCTCATGCTGCGGGCATTTATGACCTAATCACCAGCACACAATGGGCGATGTTGGACGCGACCATCGATGCTCTTGTGAATGCATGGAATCGAGCGTTGAACATCAAGGCTGTGAAGCCGTGACCGGCCAGTTTACGATACATCCGCCCCCGTTGCTGTCGTGATGTTCCCCGGCTATCGAGTGCTCGAGACCCTCCATGAGGGCAGTAATGCGGTCGTCCTGCGCGGCGAGCGAGTGGCTGACGATCGCCGCGTGATCCTCAAGCGCCTCGCCGAGGACTACCCCACAGCTGAGCGCCTGGCCTCGTTCCGCCAGGAGTACGAGATCAACCGCAGGGTCTCCGACGACGTCAGCCTCTGCTCCCTCGAGCGACAGGGTGAGCATTGGCTGATGGTTCTCGACGACGCCGGTGGGACCTCCCTCGATCGCATCGGCCTCCGCGGCAAACTCTCTCTGATCGAGTACCTCCACCTCGCGGTCAAGATCACCACCTCGGTGGCCAAGGTCCACGAGAATCTGATCATCCACCGCGACATCAACCCGGCAAACATCACCCTCAACCGTGATACCGGCGCGATCAACCTGATCGACTTCAGTGCCTCGACCCTGCTCCCGCGGGCCAGCGCCAGCTTCTCAAACCCGTCGATACTCGAGGGCACGCTGCCCTACATCGCGCCCGAGCAAACCGGCCGCATGAACCGCACCGTCGATCTGCGGGCTGACCTCTACTCCCTCGGCATCACCCTCTACGAAATCCTGGTCGGCTCGACGCCCTTCACCACCGAAGACCCGCTCGAGCTGGTGCACAGCCACGTCGCAAAGCTGCCGCCCGATCCCCGTGAGTCGCGCGCAGATACCCCCGAAACCATCGCCAAGATCCTGCTCAAGCTGCTCTCCAAGAACGCCGAAGATCGCTACCAGTCGGCGCTCGGCCTCTCCCACGACCTCGTCCGCTGCCTGGCGCTCGCCGAAAAGGGGGAGCCTATCGTGCTCGCAGAGCTCGGCTCGCGCGACGTCAGTGCTCGGCTCAACATCCCCGAGACCCTCTACGGCCGCGAGAGCGAGCTACAAGCCCTGCTCGCCGCCTTCGAGCGGGTGAGCGAAGGCAACTGCGAACTGGCGGTGGTCACCGGCGCCCCAGGCATCGGCAAATCGGCACTCGTCCGCGAACTCTACGGGCCGATCACCCGCCAGCGTGGTTTTTTTATCGCCGGCAAGTTCGATCAGTTTCGCCGCAACGTTCCCTACTCCTCGCTGCTGCAGGCGTTCCGAGCCTTGGTCCGCCAACTCCTCGCCGATCTCCCCGAGCGGGTCGAAGAGTGGCGCGACAAGATGCTCGAAGCGCTAGGTCCGAACGGACAGGTTTTGATCCGCGTGATCCCCGAGATCGAGCTGATCATCGGCCCCCAACCCGACGTACCCGAACTCCGCGCCGAAGACTCTCACAACCGCTTCAACCTGACCTTTCGCTCATTTATCCGCATCTTCACGCAGACCGAGCACCCCCTCGTTCTCTTCCTCGACGACCTGCAGTGGGCTGACCACGCAACCCTCGATCTCCTCGAGGTGCTGCTCTGCTCGGGCCAGAGCGACCACCTTTTGGTCGTCTTTGCCCACCGAAGCAACGAGGTCGATGTCTCTCACCCACTGCTGATGACGATCGAACGGATCCGCCGCAGCGACATCCCGCTCACCAACCTCAACCTCCAATCCCTCAAGCCCGCCCATGTCGTCGCCCTCCTCGGCGATGCCCTCCACTGCACCGATACCGAGGTCAAGCCCCTCGCCGATCTTCTAAACGCGAAGACCGGTGGCAACCCCTTCTTTGTCGGCGAGTTCCTCCGTCACCTCCACGACGACGGGCTGCTCTTCGTCGATACCAGCACCGGCCGCTGGCGCTGGGACCTCGGCCAGATCCGCCAGCGAAACATCACCGAGAACGTCGTCGAGTTGATGTCGCAGAAGGTCCGAGAACTGCCCTCCGAGGTCCAAGCGACCCTCAAAATCGCCTCCGCGCTAGGCAATCGATTCGACCTCGAAGCCGTCGTCAAGACCGCCGAGCAGTCGCTGCAGACGGTCATTTCATCCCTCTGGTCGGCGCTCCAGGCCGGCTTTCTGACACCGATGAGCAAGACCGTCGCGCTCCTCAACCTCGAACTCGACAACGACACTGACGCCCTCCCCGACTTCGAAGTCCGCTTCACCCACGATCGCATCCAACAAGCGATCTACGCCCTGATTCCCGACGATGAGCGGCCCACGGTGCACCGCCGCATCGGTCACCATCTACTCGCTTCGGTCGCCGTCGACCAGCTCGCGGGCGATGTCTTTACGATCGTCGGCCACCTAAACCAGGCACTGATCCTCGTCGAGGGCTGGGACGAACGTCACCTCCTCGCCCGCCTCAACCTCAACGCCGCCCGCCGGGCCACCGACGCCTCCGCGTTCTCGGCAGCCTTTGAGCACTTCAAGATCGGCGCCCAATGCCTCAGCAGCGAGGGCTGGGCCCGCGACCACGATCTGACCTTTACCCTCAATCTAGGTGCCGCCGAGTCGGCGTGCATGATCGGCAACTACGAGGATATGGAGGCCCGGACGGGGCGCCTGCTCGATCGATCGACCAACATCCTCGAGCGAGCGGCGGTCCTCGAGATCCTGATCCAGGCGAAGACGATCCAGCTCGACCTGCCGCAGGCGCTCGACCAGGCGATCTCGCTGCTCCGCGAACTCGGCTTGCGCCTGCCCAAACACCCGGGAAAATTCGACGTTCTCGCGGCCGTGGTCCGCACCAAGGCAACGCTCGCGGGCAAGGATTTCGAGAGCTTTGCCGCGCTGCCACGCGCTTCGGATCCCCAGGTTCTGGCGCAGGTCGAGGTCATGGGCGGAGTGATCTCGGCGGCCTACCGCAGTGATCCAAACTCCTTCGTGCTGATCGCTCTGGCGATGCTCAAGCTCTCGGTGCGGCACGGCAATACACCGGCGTCGGGCTTTGCCTACGCCTGCTACGCCCTGATCCTCGCCAGCTCGATCGGCGATGTCGCCGGCGCCAAGCGCCTGGTGCCGGTGTGCAACGAAATGCTCGAGTGGCCAATGACCCGGCCCTTCAAGGCAAAGACACTCTTCGCCCTCGGCACCTTCGTTCTCTCCTGGACCGAGCACCCGAGCATCTGCGCCGACCGCCTGTACGACGGCTATATCAGCGGCCTCGAGGTCGGCGATCTCGAGTTCGCCTCGCATTGCGGCTACATCCGCTCCTACTTCCTCCTCCGCGCCTCTGAGGATCTCAGCGACCTGATCACCGATCTCGAGCAGATGGCCAACGCCCTGAGACCGCTCGCCCAGGGACGCGCGGCCGAACTCTGCGAGCTTTACCTGCAGGTGGCCAAAAACCTGCGCGGCGAGAGCACAGTTCCCCGCCGCTTGGTGAGCGAGCGCTTCGATGTCAACGACAGCCTGCGCAAGAGCTATCATCTTCGAGACACGCGAGCGATCGTCGAGGCCTGCCTGCAAAAGGTCTATACCGAGGTCGTCTTCGGCGACTTCGAAGCTGCCCGTCAAACCAGCGCCCGCCTGCCCGAGCACCTCGATGACCTGCCGGGTTTCCCACCCGCCGCCGAGTCGCGCTTCTTCGACGCCCTGCTCACCCTCGAGGAGCTGCCCCGCCTCGGCACATGGGCCCGTCGCAGGGCGTACGGCCGGGTCAAAGCCAACCTCACGAAGCTCCGCAAATGGAGCGAGACGACGCCGCAACTCTACCTCCACCTGCGCCTGCTCATCGAAGCCGAGCTCGCCCGTGTCGACAGCCGTCACGGTGACGCCCGCCAGGCCTACGACCGCGCTCTCGCGGCCGCCACAGAGCAGCGACTGCTCCGCGACCAGGGTCTGATCGCCGAATTCGCGGCGTCGTTTTACTTCGCTGGCAACTACGAAGAGCTCGGCCGCCACTTCCTCCGCACAGCCCACCGCGCCTACCTCCGTTGGGGTGCGATCGCGAAGACCGAGTCGCTCGAGAGCCTGCATCCACAGCTCGTCGCCAAGGCCTCCGCAAGCATCTCCCGCAGCGCGACGATCCACGCGACCACAGCCCTCTCATCGACACTCGACCTGACCGCAGTGCTCCGGGCCTCGCAAGCGATTTCCCGCGAAATCGTGCCCGAGAAGCTCCTGGCGACGCTGATCAAGATGGTGATCGAGTCAGCGGGTGCCGACCGCGGCCTCCTCCTGCAAAGTCGCGGCGACTCCTGGGTCGTGACGATCATGGGACAAACCACCGCCGATAAACTAGACGTCGAGTTTGACCTGCCCGGGAACGCGAAGCAGCTACCGCTGTCGATGCTGCACTACGTCGCCCGCACCCGCGAGGCCGTGATCCGCGACGCCAGCCGACACACGGGCACCTTCGACGACGATCCCTACCTCATCGCCAACCTGATCCGCTCTGTACTCTGCATGCCGCTGGTCAACCAGTCGCGCCTCGTCGGCATCCTCTACCTCGAAAACTCGCTGAGCGACGGCGCCTTCTACGAGGACCGCTTCTCCTTCCTCGAAATGCTCGCCTCTCAGATGGCGACCTCGATCGAGAACGCCGACCTCTTTGCCAACCTCGAGCGCAAGGTCGAGATGCGTACCGCCGAGCTCACCGACGCCAACGACCAGCTCACGGCGAGCAACCTCGAGCTCGACGCCTTCGCCAGGACCGTTGCCCACGATCTTAAAAACCCTCTCGGTACCATCGAGGGTTACGCCCGCTACCTCCTCGACGATCTCGACGACATCGACCGCGCCGAGACCATCGACGTGCTCGAGCGCATCGCCCTGACCGGCGACCAATCGGTGCGCATCGTCAACGAGATCCTCCTGCTCGCCAGCGTGCGCAAGGGCGCCGTGCAGATGGCCGCGATCGAGATGAGTGCAGTCGTCGACGGCGCGCTCGGCCGCCTCGATGCGATGATCAAGGAGTACGACGCGATCATCACCAAGCCATCGCGCTGGCCCCTCGCCCTCGGCCATCCTCCTTGGGTCGAGGAAATCTGGGCGAACTACATCAGCAACGCCCTCAAGTACGGCGGCCGACCGCCGATCATCGAGCTCGGTGCCGATGTTCAGGATGACGCGACGATCCGCTTCTGGGTGAAAGACAACGGCCCGGGCATCACGCCCGAGGAGCAGAGCCAGGTGTTTGCAGAGTTCACCCGCCTGGAGGGTGCAGGTGCTGATGGTCACGGCCTAGGCCTCTCGATCGTCAAACGCATCATCGATCGCATCGACGGCTCTATCTCACTCTCGAGCAAGCTCGGCGCCGGTAGCGTGTTTTCCTTTACGCTTCCAGCTGCGACCTAATCGACGGCGTCATCCAAAGACCCACATACGAAAATCTTCAGCGGTGAAGAGCAGCGATATTAGTAATTTTTGCTGCACAAAGAAGACTCTCGTTTCCCTCCAGGATGCACGGTCCGCATACAAAATGTAGGCACACCTAGGCGCGAATTCATGCTACTCGTTGGAATGGGGGCAAAACCGCACCTATGGTCCATACAACCAGCAAACGATCACTGGCGACGCTTCGCGATGATTTAATCACCATCGCGAACCTCACGGACGTCGCCTACTGCGAAGACACTTTGAAGCGAGTCCTGAGTTCCTTTGAGCACGGCTTTCTCAACCGCTCGATCCAGATCCGGTCGACGACCAAACCCGTAGCCAAGCGCGACCTTTGCTTTCGCTTTCTCGATCTCGAGAGCCGTGAACACCCGCTCGAGCAAGCGATCCGGCACGGTGAAATCAGTCCCAACGGACATGCGATCTACGGCTGGCTGCCGACGGTCGCCGAGCACTTCCCAGCACTCGGCTACGGCGTCGACTTTGAGGCGACCCGCGGACTCATCAAGATCTGGCAGTTCATCGACGGGGCCTACGAACCTGAGGCGCTTCAGGAACTGCCGATCATGCCGCGGGGATACGCGGCGTCGCTACCCCTGCTCCGCGAACTCGGCCTCGACTCGGTCACCATCGTCGGCGCCGACTATGTCCACAACTCGGTGAACCTTTACTTTCGCCCCTCACAGGCGAGCCACAATACGAGCACACTGGTCTCGGCGGTGTGCAAACACCTCGGTTTTGCACCGCCCACGGCAACTGCACAGGCACACGCCAGCAAGACCGGCTGCATCGCCGTCACCTACGGCTGGGACAGCCCATCGATCGAGCGCATCTGTTTCTACGTCGCCGGCTTCGCCCGCGAAGATGTGCCCGACTACGACCCGCAGCTTCGCACCTTCGCCCGCAATGCCCCCGCCCTCGTCGACGATCCTCGCTTCATCATCGGCTGGTCCCACGGTGCTCGCGGAACCTACCTCAAGATCGAAGACGACTACACGGGTGATGTCAGCGGAATCTTTGGAGCGGCGATGGCCGTGCCGAAAATCGAACTCGCCGACGGCTCCTGGGCCCCGCCCCCCCCTACTCTGGGTCCCTCCGACTCCAGCGCGGGTACCCGAACTCTCTCCTAGAAGCCCGGCCGGCCGCGATGACTCCCGAGCGCTCATGCTCGGGAACCATCACTCCGATATACTGTCCAATGAGACATGACACTAAGAACAGGTCGATCCGAACAGGCGAAAATGGGCTGGCAACGGTCGCCGCTGATGATTCTGGGTCTAGCTGTGCTCATCGCTAGTGCCATCGCCATCAGCATCACCAAAAATACTCCAGAGACCACCCCGAGCCCGCCACCGGCCAAACGAGCCGCGAAGCCGCAAGTCGAGCTGCCTCCTGCTCCTGCTCCAGAGCAAGCCGCCGGCCAGCTAAACAACCACTACGGCTGGCCGATGGACAACGACGATCCCGAGGTCTGGGGCGCTTCCTCGGATAGCGAGGTCAACTAGCAACGCGACACCTGCAACGCGACACCTCGAACGCTCAATCGCCAGCATCCGCTTGCTCTGATCGCCAGCGCTCAAACTCCACCCGGTCGACCTTACAGACCCCCGTGAAGTCGTGAGTCAGCGACCTTCGAGCCTCTGCCCCAGCCTTCTCCGGATCGCCGCGCTCAAACTCGACGATCAAGTTGATCGCCGACTCGATGACATTATCTAGATAGATGAATCGCTCGGGCGAGCCATCCTCGTCCTTGCCTTCGGCGTTCGCACACCACGCTCGGAGCCACGCCTTCGCGCCGCTCTGATCACCGCTGATCTCCAGGACCCCGGGCATACCGGTGATGCAGCTCTGGAGGAGCACCGAAACCCTGCCCTGCGCCCCCGCACTCTCCTCCTCTTGGCAACGGCTGATATACGACGCGTGATCGCCGTTGATAACCCCGAGCATCAGCCTCGACAGCTCGTACTCAGAGCGAGTCACCCACGGATTCTCGCACTCGTACATATCGACATAGACCTCTTTTGGGCCCTCGGGGCAGGGAACCCGGTAGAGATCGATAACATGGCCCGAAGGCCCACTGCCGACATTGCCGACCCGGGCCCCGATCGCAGCCCGAAGGTCCCCCCCAAAGGGGCTACGCCCGTCCTCGCAGAGAACATCCGAGGCTACATAATCGTAGGAGTGTGTCGCCCCACAGGTGGGCACCGGCGCCTCCCTGCTGGTCCCCAACACCAACTCAGCCGCACGCCGGAGATCGTCGGGGCCCGCCTGGACATCGAAGGATGGCAGCGACCGGGCATCGGCCGCGAGTTCCTGCTGCACCTCGCCGGACGCCACGCTCACGGATGCTGCGGGCTCCTGGGTCGAGCGAGTCGCGCGCCTACCACAGGCGGCGACCACACAGAACGCTACCACGGCCGCAGGCATAATCCTCCAATCGCGCCATCGCCCGCCCATCGTGGACGCGAGCATAACAGACGCCACCAACACCCCGAGCACATAGAGATAGCAGCGCAACCCTGCGATGGTGCGGTGACGCGAGCGGCCTGATAGGCTCCCGCCGATGAGCAGCGAGAACGCGCAACCCCACCACCGCATCGACTACATCGAACTCGCCTGCGACGACCTCGCAGCGGCCAAGTCCTTCTACAGCGGCGCCTTCGGCTGGAGCTTCACCGACTGGGGAGAGGACTACTCGGCCTTCAACGACGGTCGCCTAAACGGCGGCATTCACCGCCAGGGTCCAGTGCTCGCCGGCGGTCCGCTGGTGATCCTCTACTCGAGCGATCTCGAGGCCTCCGCCATCTCCATCCGCACCCACGGCGGCCGCATCGTCAAGGCGATCTTCTCGTTCCCCGGTGGCCGCCGCTTCCACTTCTCCGACCCTGCGGGCAACCAACTCGCGGTCTGGTCAGACAAATCTGCCCAAGAGGACACGTAAAAAAATTGGCGGGAACCCAACATCCGACCGCACCCACCCCCACCAAAATCGACCTAGGCGCCGCCCTAGCCTCCTGCACAGGCCACTGGAAGCCGCGAATCGTCGGCGCCCTCAACGGTCAAGAGGTCAAGGTGGCAAAGCTCCTCGGCGAATTTGTCTGGCATCGCCACGACGACACCGATGAGCTTTTTCTAGTGATGCACGGCCGCCTCCGCATCGAGTTACACGAGCGCACGATCGTCTTAGATCCGGGCCAAGCAGTGATCGTCCCCCGCGGCGTCGAGCACCGTCCGATCGCCGACGAAGAGGTTCATGTCCTGCTCTTTGAGACAGCCGGAACGATCAACACCGGCGATGCTGGCGGCCCCCTGACAGTCGACAAACCCGAGCGCTTCACGACCGCGTAGTTCACCACGACGCGAGCAGATCAGAAGCGCTCGTACCGATAGCGAAGATCGAGCCTTCGACAGCTGACCTCGACTCTGCGCGAGAGACCCTCGGGCCCACAGAAAAACACCTCGGGCGCCGCGAGATTCCCTTCTTTGGCAAATTTCCCGAGCATGGCGTCGATGTCGGGGCGACCGAAGTGAGTCCTCGATCGCAAACCGGTGACCATATCGATGCCCCTGCTCTCGCGGAGGATCGCCCGCGCGAGGTCGACGACCCCCCCGGTCAAATCGGCCCGCGCCGATGTGAAGTAGATCTGGATATCCAGCCAACCATCGTTTATCAGCTCGAGCTCTGCGAGCAGCTGATGAAACCACTCAAACGAGACCTGCTCGCGACAGATCCAGACGAAGTGAAGGCGACGGAGACGGAACTCCTTGGCCTCCGAGGGGTGCCGTCGGTGGCGGTCTTCGAGGTTTTTTAGGCTCTGCAAAACCGATGCGAAGGGCGTCACTCCGATGCCCGCGGCGATCGTCACGGCGTGCTCGCACCGCCAAATATGAGCGCTCGGAGTCCCGTAGGGGCCGTCGACATAGACCCTCTCGCCGCGCTCCGAGCCCGGCACCGCAAAGCGCTCGGCGAGCGCCTGCGTCCAGTTGCCGAGCACCCGCACGTGCACCGTCAACCAATCTGGATCCTCGGGCGCGGAGGAGAGGGTGAAGGGATGCCACTCGCTCTTGGCGACTGCCGGCACCCGAAGAAAAATAAAGTCGCCGGCCTCGTACTTAAAACCAAGAGGCCGATCAAAACGGAGCTTCGTAACCCCGCCCGGCAAGACCTGGGCCTCGAGAAGATGCGACCCGTCGGAGCGCCGGTGGACTCGCATCAGCTGCTCGACGACGAAGAGAAGGCCCGGAGCGAGCAACCAGATCCAAAAGACAGGCCCGTGCAAGAGCGCGACCAAAAACCACAACCAGTAACTCGCGTGCACCCGGTGAAAGAGCTCAAAGCGGCCACTCGCTCGCACCCGATCCCGCGCGAATACCCAGATCAGTATCAGCACCAGCACCAGGACAAATCCACTGATGTACGCCGTACCTGTCAGGGAACCGCCGACGATGGCGACGTTCACCAGGTGAGCCACAGTGTGCACCAACGAAAATCCAAAAACGGCCTCACCTATCATGCGATGCAGGCCGATGGTCTCATCTAGGGGCAGCACCCGAGCGAATGGCGTCCGCCGAATCGCCGACCAGAGGTGACGAAGCATCGGCACCAAAAGCAGGGGCCCGTCGAAGTTCAGGCAGGCACCGCCGCCACGGGCGATCTGCACCCAGATGTTCGCACCCTGTGCCCGGTAGTTGAGGAACGCGGCGACAAAGAGAGCGAGATTCGCCGCGAGAAAGAGCCCGACCCAAAATGCGAAAACGCCGCGCTGACGGATCCAACCGCGAATATGCCCGTCCTGCTTCGCCTTTAGACGCCTCGGCTTTGGCCGCAGCAGAGCCACGCCCTGCTCCGCTAGACGCTCGCGGAGCGCCGGCCGGACGTCAATAAGGCTGCGAAATTCTGTGAAGCAGAGGCTTCCCCCCCGGTCGAGATCCGCCTCCTGCAACATCGCCGCGAGCAACTGCTCAGAGTCCGCAGGCCGGAGCAGGATGCCGTTCTCGGCGAGCTCGATGTGCAGCATGCGATCGAGGTCCTCCTGCTCGAGCACGCCGCTGCCATCGCTGTCGTAGAGGTTAAAGAGAAAGCGCAGCTTGCTCTCGATATCGCCGCTGAGCAGCCTCGCGGAGCGCTCCTCAAAGTCCGCCTTCGATCGCAGCGGTGCGCCGCCCTGAGCAAAGGCCGCGAGCAACCGACTCGCCAGGTAGCGGCTGCGAAGACGAAGGATCCGCTGGAGCTGCTCCGGTCGCAGACCTGACGATAGCTCCGCTCGCACGCCGACCTGCGATCGCCCAGGCTCTGGCTCTGGCTTGGGCGACATGCATAACAGGGTACGACACCCCCTATTTTGGAGCACGCCAAGCACTCCACACTCTCAGTCCCGCGCAGCACACACAGCAAAAAGCACACTCCGCAAAAAGCACACTCCGC
>CAYYUP010000024.1:12939-74835 GCA_964474905.1 uncultured Nannocystis sp.
GCAAAAAGCACACTCCGCAAAAAGCACACTCCGCGCACAGGGTGCGGCGAGCGCTGGGCTGCTTGTTATCAATCGCCGGGATCGACGACGATCACTGCGGGATCCTCCGAATAGAGGCGTTCGACCTCGCCCGCGCGTCGTTCACCGACCGCCCGCTGATTGATATACCCCTTGTCGGTGATCTCTCCGGCGCGAAGCTGTGGCGGCTCGGCCTGCAACAGCGCGCGATCGATGCGCCGGCTATTTTGAGGATTACGAGCATTATGCTCGACGAGCCCTGCGCGCAGGTGCTCACGCACCAACGGCGATCGGCATAGCTCGTCGAGACTCGCCTCGGCATTGTCGGTGATCTCGCGAGCGCCCGCGAGGCTCGGAAAGATCAGCGCCCCCAGACCTGCGCGACCATCTCCGGTGATCACCGCGTCCTGCACCACCGGTGCGCTCGCCTCGATCACGGCGAGCCGCAGCGAGCCGACATGCACCCATGTCCCAGAGGTCAGCTTAAAATCCTCGGCAATGCGACCGGCAAACACAAGTCCCCGCTCCGGCGCCGCGGGATCGGCAAGCCTGAGCGCGTCCCCGGTCCGGTAGAAGCCCTCCTCGTCGAAGGCCGCAGCCGTCAACTCGGGCTCGTCGATATAGCCGGGCGTCACCCATGGCGCCCGCACCCTCGCCTCGAGCTTATCGGCGACCGGCACGAGCTTGAGTTCGGCGCCCGGTGCTGGCAGACCGATCACACCGGCGTGGGGGATCGGGTAATGCACCTGAGTGCAGAGCGGTGCGGTCTCGGTCGCACCCCAGGCCGAAGCCATAAAGATTCGCCGCCCGCAGACCCGCTCGCTCAGCCGCTCCAAGCGGGCCCACAGCGACTGCGGCAGCGCGGCTGCGGCGTAAAAGACCACCTGCAGATCGGCAAAGAAGCGCTCGCGAAGCGCCCGATCGGCCTCGAGCGCGGGTAGCAGCGAATCAAAACCGCGGGGCACATTAAAGTAGAGGGTCGGCGAGTGTTCGCGGAGGTTTTGCAGGGTGCGCTCAAAGAGGCCCGGCGCCGGCTTGCCGCCATCGATCCAGAGTGTGCCGCCGTGGAAGACCACCATATTGAAATTGTGGTTGCCACCAAAAGTATGATTCCACGGCAGCCAATCGACGAGCACCGGTGGTGTGCTCTCGAGGAATGGCCAGAGCTGGGCGATCGCCCGTTGATTGGCACAGAGCATGCGCTGAGTGTTGATCACGCCCTTGGGCTTGCCGGTCGAACCCGACGTGAAGAGGATCTTGGCGACGGTATCGGGACCGGTCTGTGCATGACGCACCTGAACCCTCGCAGAGAACTCCGCGGCCGGTGCGAGACAGAGCGAAGCGAGGCCTTCACTGCCGACAAGGGACTCGCCACCTAGGCCCGCAAAAACCTCGAGCGCCCGTGCGTAGCGCTGACCATCATCGGCGTAGACCAGCGCCGGCCGAATCTTGGAGCCGATCGCCCGAAGCTTGCCCAGATCTCCAAGGAGCAGCGAATAGGCCGGGGAGATCATCGCAACCGGCACACCGACATGCATCGCCGCGAGCATCAGAAGACCACTGTCGACGCTGTTGTCGCTGAGGATCGCGAGCGGTCGCTCGGCGCTGAGACCCCGCCTCAAGAGCCCCGCTGCGAGGGCCAGGATCGTGCTACCAGCGGCTCCGTAACTCACCTTGCGCCAACCATCGGTGCAGCGCTCTCCTAAAAAAACCCGCTTGGGTGTCGTCTGCACCCAATGAAAAAGCCGCTCGCTCAGCGTCGGTGGATAGGGGCCCAAAGGCACCGGAGAGCGCAGGATTCGACTACCGTCCGCCCGCTCTTCGATCTCGACCGCCGGTGGCAGGAGTTCGAGGTCGGACACAGGTTTCACGGACCCTGACATCGACATCCACCCTAACAGCCCGTGCCCTTGCAGGGGCAGCGAATCTAACCCGCCCGGGTGAGCACATCGGTGAGCGCGTCGATATCATCGGCATCAGCGATCGCCAGCACTGTATCCTCGGCGCCGATGCGATCCTCACCGCGCAGAATGTTGAGCTTCGCAGCCTCCGCCGGCAGCAATGCGAGCAGCAGGCATTTGCTGGGAAAGCCCGCCATTTGTGCGATCTCGCGGACCTGCGCACCGACGACCACCGCGTGCATCGGCACCTCGACCGAAAAAATATGCACCCGATCGCCGCGCAGGCTGAGGAGGTCGCTGATCTTCGGGTGCTCCATATGTGCGAGGATTTGATTGCGCAGGACGGCGGTCGCCCGCACCACATGTGTGACACCAGCAGCCCGGTAGGAGGCCTCGTAACCGCAATCCCGCATCCTCGAGATCACCCGCTCGACACCCAGAGTGCGGGCCAACAGAGCGCAGGCGATGTTGTCAGCGTCCCGGTGCATCAGCGTCAGGGCGACCGCCGCCCGGCGAGCCCCCGCCTCCTCGAGCACGTGCAGATCGGTCGCGTCCCCGCAGAGCACCGTGACCCCAAACTCGGCGTAGAGCTGATCACACACACCCTGGTCGCGATCGATAGCAACCACATCGTGGCCGTGTTCGACCAGCGTTCGCACCAACTCATGACCGAGCACACCGATGCCCGCGACAACAACGTACATCGATTTACTGGCCCCTAGGCGTCGACGCAGGTGCATATGCCCTCCTCGTGGGGCGTATCAAAACACGCCGAATAACCGGGACGAATCGGCTCTGCGCAGCTCAAATTGAGCACAGCAACGTCCTCGCCCTGCTCCTCAAAGTAGCCCGCACAGGGCGGACCGCCCTCGCCGATCAAGACCGCGGCGATGCAGACCTCATCGACCTTGCCGCTGCACATCTCGCCCTCGTAGCGGCCGATGAAGCGCCGCCCCCAATGACAGGCGACCCGGAGCCCCTGGTCGCCGCTGACAGAGGGCGCGTCAGCACAGGCCTGAGCGCTCTCGCGGGCCTCGCAGTCGAGCTCCTCTGCACAGGCCGCTCCGTCTTCGTCGTTGTAACTGTTGATGAAGGCTTCGCACGCCGAGTACGCCTGCTCATCCGTCGCACCGATCCCTGTTAAATTACAGCCAAGGCCGAGCAGCAGCGGCGCCACCCCGCGGAGAGCAAAGTAAAACAAAGACCGTAGCACCGCCCGAGTCTAGCAGTTTCGGCGGACATCGGCGGACATCAGCGGCGCCACGCGGAGCCCGAGAAGAGCAGCACCAGGGGCAGAATCTCGAGACGCCCCGCGAGCATGCCAAACATATAGACCACCTTGATCGCGGGATGGAGCGCCGGTAACTCGTCCGTCGGGATGTAGCAGGGGCCGATGTTGTTGAGCGCGCTAAACATGCCGGAGAGCGACGCCCAAGCGCCGTGATCCGAGAGCAATGCGGTGACCGCCCCGCCAACGCCGAGCAACATGAGCCAGGCAAAGAGCAGACCCGCAACCTGCTCGAGCTCCGCGCTGTCGACCACCTTGCCGGCGTACACGACCTTAGATACCGCCCGCCCCGGGATAAATGCCCTCCGCAAAAGCTCGCCAAAGATCCGCCCAAGCAAGACAACTCGCAGGACCTTAAAACCCCCCGCGGTCGAGCCAACACAGCCGCCGACGAGCATCAACCAGATGAACACCTGACGCGCGAGACCGCCGAAATAGGCGTCGCTGATGTCGACCGTGCCGTAGCCGGTGGTCGTCACCAGGGCCAACACCTGGAAGAGCGAGGCTCGGATCATCGCCTCGAGATCGAGCCACCAGGAGCCCCCAGAGGACGCTCCAGCACCCGTCGGCGGCGCACTCACGCCGCCCTGACGGACGACGATCTCGAGCACGACCAGGGCCACCGCAAAGCCGACGATCGCCCACCACCAGCGGGTCTCGGGCAGCTCCCAAAGGGCGCGCAGGCGGCCGCGCAGAAGCTGGTAGTGGACCAAAAAAGAGGTACCACCGGCGAACATGCCAAAGATGAGCACGTACTCGATCACCCGCGGATGACCGATGCCCGCCTGGGCGTAATAGGCGATGCTCGCGTCATGGGTCGAGAAGCCGCCGGTCGACAATGCCGTCATCGAGTGACAAATCGCATCAAAGAGACCGACACCGCCGACCAAAAGACCCAGCGCCACGAGCACCGTGAGACAGATGTAGATCACCCAAAGGATCCGCAGGGTGTGCAGCAAACCCGGCTCCAGGCGCGGGCTTTTGATCTTATGGGCCTCGGCACCAGCGAGCGTATGCAGCCCGGGATGCTCGCGGATAAGCGCTAGAAAAAGTGTCAAAATTCCGAGACCGCCGACCCACTGGATCAGACTTCGCCACACCAGTAGCGAACGCGGCAGCTCGTCAAGCCCACTTAGCAGGGTGATACCGGTGGTCGTAAAACCGCTGATGGTCTCAAAGACAGCATCGAGCGCCGGTATGCCCAGAGCCCAGGCCAGGGGGATCGCGGCCACCATCGACAGCACGATCCAAGCGAGCGCGCAGACCACCAGCGCCTGCGCTCCTCCAAGCCCGTGCGCATCCCGACCGAGCCAGCGCAGCAATAGACCGCCAACGACGGCGACGGCCATCGACACCGCATAGGCGAGCGCAAAACCCTCGCCCAGGGCCAGATCGACGCCCAAGGGCACCCAAAGGAGCGCGCCAAGAGCGAGCAAAATTCCCCCCAGCGCCCTCGCGATCGCCCCACCGCTCATGCCCATATCCTAGCGGACCTAGCGGACCGAAAGACGCGTGACAACGCGGCAAAAATTGTCGTTTAGGAGCCCGACCGCAGCCGTTGAACACGAGCCTTCAGAGACGACAGATGGCGCCAGATCCAGGCGCCCGTCAAGGCGTAGAACTCGAAGGCGAGGATGACGATAAAGGGGTCGTAGGGTCCCCGCAGACGCGCATCCCCAAAGAATAGTGCAGCCGTGAAGAGCAACGCCCAGAGATGAATCGCCAGGAGCCCGTGGCGTCCGGCGGTCTTGCGGCGAAAGACCGTGAACATGCCCAGGATCGCCGGCAAGGTCAGGTAGTAGAGGTGCTGCTTGCCCCACCATTTGGCGGTCTCGCGCCAGGCCCCGCGCCCCGAATCTGGCCACATCGTATTGTAGGCGACCAAGAGGATCGCGTTGATCGAGGTGTACTTGATCTGCCCCTTGAGGCCCCGCCGCTTCCAACACTCGCGGAGAAAACCCTTGAGTTTCTCTTTGTCGGCGATATAGCCCTTAAAATGGAGCTCTGGAGCGATCGCCGGGTCGAGCTTGACGAACGACTTTGGGTGTCTTTTGGCCCGGTTGTGCAGTTGGATCAGTGGCGGTGGACCAAACTTGATCGTCGACTTGCCCTTTGCCGTGATCATCTTCGCGTGGCAATGACCAAAGACCTGATTAAAGGTGCCATTTTCGGAGATCAGGCCGCGGCGACCGGTGTGGTGCTGAACCCTCCACGAGGAAAACGCCAGCGTCATGGCCAGGGGCAGGCCGGCGTAGAGCAGATGGCGAAACTTTACCCGCGAGAACGCGGTCTTGCGATAGGCCAACCAGGCGAGGCCAAAGAGCGCGATCGACAACAGGATCTGCGGCCGCATGATCGTCGCCAACGAAGCCGCGATGCCGGCCGCCAGGGCGTAACGGCTCTTGCCGCCCTCGACCAGCTTAAGCAGGTAGATCGTCGCCAATGTGCCGAAGACGGCCATTGGGATCTCGCTGAGCATATAACCGCCGAGCGAGATCAGCGGGTAATCAAAGGCGAGGAAGAGGCCGACCAGCGGCGGCAGCCAGCGTCGCTTGGACACCAGAGCGGCGATTTTGTAGCTGAAGACGACGACCAGCGTGCCCATCACCGCGTAGCAAAAGGCGATCGCCGGGAAATTTTCTTTGCCGAAGATCGCCTTTAGGAGCGCTACCAGGTAGTGGGTCCCGTAGGGGAAAAACGCGTGATACTCGTGGGGCTTAAAGGGCGCAGCTAGAAACTGCTCGGCGCGGGTATTGTAGCCGCGCATATCCGACCCGATGTAGTCACCGATCGGGTGAACCTCGAGGTTCCAGTGGAGGCGGATCACCAGCGCCACCACGCCGATCACGATGAGCCAACGATTGCGCCGGAGCCAACGGAGCCCGGCGTTCGGGGGAGATGAGGCGTTTTGCGAGGTCACTGTGGCCCTGCGGGGGTCGGACAATAACAAAGGCGCGGCCCCGGGGGCGAGCGGTGAATGCCGCCGAGACCGAAGCCGCGAAATCAACAAGAGAGGGGCTCTAGCGGCGAATTTTAGCCACTTTCGCCCCTCTCCACCGGGTCGCTCGCGCTACCAGTCGATCCACGCCTGATCGCTGAGGTCGGCGAGCGACGACGCCTTGAGGCCGCTCTCGGAGACCGTGTAGAGCAGGTCGCCGATCACCAGCGAGCGCCGCAGGCTGGGATTGCCGTCTTTCCACGGATCATTGGGGTCGGTCATGTGGGTGACCGTGCCGAGCGGCTCGATCCCGGCCTCGGGCGTGATCGTATAACCCGCCGCGCCCATGAACCAGGACTCCGTGCCCATCTCCTCATCCCAGCTGTAGGACTCGACCGGGAAGACCGTCAGATCGGTGGGCTCCCAGTTGAGGAACGCCTTGTGATTGAAGGCGACCTCGGTCCAGCCAAAGTCGCCCAAGGCGACCGAGTGAGTGCGGGTCGGCGCGTTGATATCCGAGACATCAAAGAGCGAGACCTGGACCCCGAGCAGCTGGCCCTCGTCGGTGCCGTCAAAGCCGACGCCGATCATGTGGTTCTCACCGAGCGGGTGCAGATAGGCCGAATAGCCGTTGATCTTGAGTTCGCCAGCGACCTTTGGATTCTCGTGATCGCTGAGGTCGACGGTGTAGAGCGGATCGGTCTGGCGGAAGGTGACGATATAGCCGACATCGCCGATATAACGCACCGACTTGATCTCCTCGCCCTTGCCGAGCTCACCGACCTGGCCGACCATCATCAGCTCGCCCTCCTCCTCGCGGAGCACGGTGACGAAGCTCTCGTTCGAGTCCCAATCCCAACTCTGCTGATCGGTGGTGGCCACCCGCAGATCGCCGCGCGATTCGTTCATCGCCCACTGATTGAGGAGGCGCCCGCGGACCTCACCGGAGGCGGTATAGATCGCCTTTTCGCCGGCCGGGATCGCGAACTTGTGGAGGTAGGAGGTGAGCCCCGTCTCTTCTTCGTCGCCAGCGCGGAAGGAAATCGAAGAGGCATCGGGATCCTGGGCACCGCCCATATCACCACTGCCCCCACTGCTCGCGCTCTCGGTCACGGTGCCGATGCTGTCCATACCCGTGCCTTCGCTGGTGCCTTCGCTGGTACCTGCGCTAGTACTACTCGCACTCGTCGCGCTGGTGCTGCCCTCACCGGGGTCACCGCCGTCGTCGACATCGCCGCCCTCCCAACCGGGGGACTGCCAACCTTCGCCACCGACCCAGGCCCGGGTCGAGATGTAGAGGTTCTCGGGAGAAGCGTAGACGATCGCCGCATCCGCAAAGAGACCGACGCTGCCCTCGGGCGTGAGCCCCTGCTCGAGATCGATGGTCAGCACCGAGGTCATTCTCAACCCGGAGTAGACACCCGCGTGCATCGTATCGACGCAGTCGAGAAGCAGGCCCTCGCTGATCACACCGCTACCGACATCCTCAAAGACAAAATGCGGCACCCAATTGTCGAGGGTCGAGGCATCGATAAGCTCGGCATTGTAGGCCTTGGCCTGCTCGACAAAACCCTGCCAGGCCTCGTTCCACGCCTCCTCAGTCTCGGGGTAATTCTCCCAACCGAGTTCGCTGTAAAAGAAGTCCCACGGCGACTTAAACGTGAGGCCTATCGGCGACGAGCGCAGGACCACCCGCGAAACACTATCGATGCGTCGAGCACTCAGGTAGTCGCCGCTGACATAGAGCTTGGCGACGATCTCGAGCTTGGCGGGATTCGAGATATCGATCTCGGTGATCCTGGTAATCGGTATCCACGCGCCCTCGAGCCACGCCTTGACCTGATCCGGCAGATCGACCTGGGGCTCGATGCCTTCGTCACCTTCGCCTTCGTCCCCGCCTTCTCCCGGCTCGGGCTCGCCGTAATAATAGCCCTCGACCCTCTCGAAGAGCAGCACGCGATCCTCGTAGAGGAACATCTCGGAGCCGTAGGAGTACCCGCCAAGATCGAGCGACGCGGTCAGCAGTGGCGAGCCCTTGGTATCGATGTGATGGAGCTTGCCGTCGGCCAGAGCGACGATCCGATCGCCGTCGGTCTTGACCAGATCGGGCTCATCCACGCCGACCTCCTGCACATTGGTATCGGAGTAGTCGACACCCGGCTGGGGGCCGCCATCGCCTCCACCGGTCTCTCCTTCACCGGCCCCATCGCCGCCGTCTTCGAAATTACCGCCCTCATCGATCCAGTCGCCCTCGCCGTAGAGCGAACCGTACTCGTCGAGCGACTCGGTGGCGTGCTGCTTGGCGTAGCTGAGCAAGTCATCGCAGGAGTCAAAGTTGTAGAGAACCCGAGGCACCGGCGTCTCTTTGGGCGGGTCGCGGGTGAGCACACAGCCGCTCGCGAACGAACCGCTGATGAGCGCCAGGAGCGACAGCGAGAGGAGACGAGAGGAGGTGTTTGTGTTCAAAAATTTAAGCTTAGAAGAGATAGACATCGTGCTTTGCTCCTCGGCGCGAAGCAGCGCCGGGTCGGGTCGTGCCAAGTTGAATAGCAATCTGCATGCCAAGTATCCGAGTCCCGCGCGAGCGCAAAGGCTTCGGCCAAAATACCCGAAAAACGGCGTTCTATGGCATTTCTGAGGGCGGCCGCAGAACCGGGACGAACAGCGACCTGCCGATTTTGAGACTCGTGACCCCTCACACGACCCGCCTGTCAGGACGACCCTGTCAGCGCAAGCACATCGATCAGCCCATCACCTTGCGCTCCGTCAGACGAGCCGACCGGGAATTGGACCGAAATACGCGGGCGCCGACACGGCGCCGCGTGCACACAACTCCAGCACAACGCAACTCCACCGCTCCGTCACGACGCAACGCGAGTGTGTTGATTGTGAACGGTCCTTATGGAGCGGACGGGAAAAGGGCAGGCGTGCGGAGGCTGAGGCGCTTTGCGATTCAACTCTAGGATGTAAGCCGTGAGCGGCGGGGAGCATCGGAGGCCGTGGCGAAGGCCGAACGAGAAGGGCCCCACTCTTTCAGACAGGTCGGAACGCGCATCGCCCCCTAAAGGGGCCGATGCACGTCCTAGACTCATTCGCGGGGCCCTTCCCGCCCGACCCTGCAAGACGTCCTCCAAGCTGGGTGAAAGGAGCCGGCGAGTGGGGGCTGAGGCGGTTTTCGGAGGTCCCAAAGATCGGTCCGAAGTTGATCGGGGCAAGTTGATGCGGCCTACGCCACGGCAAGACGCTCTCGAACTCCATCCTCCGAGGAGGATCTGAGCCGCGTTGTTGCAGCCTCTAAGGGGCTCGGCGATGATGCCCGGGCATGCCCTTCCTCACCTACCTCGACCCGGCGAGCGTGGAGCCACGAGACCTCGTCAATCGCACGCAGATCGTGCAGTGGCTCCGCAACAACCTGGACAGCTTCCTCCTTTCAGAGGACAAATCCCGTGGGCGTTCCGTGGCGATCATCGGTGAACGCGGCATCGGCAAGTCGATGGTGATGCAGAGCGTGATCAGCGAGCTTCGCCACGTGCACTCTGCGACAACGCTGATTTTAACAGTCGACTGTCGCAACTGCGCCTCGCAACGCCGGGTCTACTACGAGATCGCCCGTCAAGCAGTCAACCAAATCGGACCCCGACTCGACGCGCCGATGCTCGACACGGCCCGAATTCTCGAGACCATCGCCGCCCAAGACGAAGTCCGCCGCAGCGTGCTCGCGGAGCGAGTCACCGAGTACAAAAGCGCGATCAAGCTGACGGGAAAACGCAACTTCTTGGGGCTCATCGGCACAGCTTTTGATATCAAGCTCGAGCGATCCAAGCGAAGTCGCGAGCAGCTCGAGGGATCCATCCTCTTCGACGGAACGCGGCTCCGCGAGGCGATTATCGCCTTCTTCGCAGACCTGCGCGCACACGCAAAGCTCGATGTCATCGTCGTACTCGACAACCTCGACGAACTGCGTCACGAAGCCATCATCGACAGCGATGTTCGCACCTGGCTGAGCGGTGAAATCGACGGTCTTCTTGACCTTGTCCGCGCCCCGATAGGCTTCGTGGTCACCGCACGGACCTACTTCGCGGGCAGCCTAAACCGACAAATCGATAATACAAAGGTGCTTCATCGACTCACTACAGATGAGCACATCGCGATCATTCAACATCGGCTACAGCGAGAACCTGAAGCAGTGCAAAGCGCCTTCAACAACCCCGAGAGCGAACACTGCACCAAAATCCTCGCCACGCGCGCGCACACTCCACTATCGCTGCTTTCATGGTTTCGCTACCTCGCGGAAAATGAGCAACACTGCGACGAACACCCCCTTACAAGCCTCCACGCACTCCTGATCGATCGCCACGCAAATATCAAATCAACGGTCATCAAAGCCGTGGTCCAAGCCTTCGGCGGAAAACCCTACGAGCCGGTCTCCAGCGAGGCGCTCCAGGCGGCCTGCGGGCAAAAAAACGCGATCTACAAACAGCTCCTGCGCTCGCAGATCGTGCTGCCTGTCGACTTTTGGGATCCCTACGAATTCACATTGGCGCCCGAGCTGCATTTCATGCTCGAAGCCTAACCATTATCATTAAACATCACTGTACTCATAAGACCAAACGATGCGGCTCCGCCTCACACGATTTGACGGCCTCCACCTGACGCTCGACCCAGGCTGGTACGAGCTGCCCTCGCACCTGCCGGTCGATGAACGGCGGCGCCTTCTCGACTTGATCGTCGCTGCAACCCCCGAGGCCCGGGTCCTGGTCGAATACTCTTGGCGCGAGTTTGAGGCGCTAAAGACACAGCTAACCCCAAGCAGCGTCGTGCACGTCAGCCTGCCCCGAGAGCACGAAGAATACGCCCGGCGCACGGGCCTGCCCCCGGTCAAACCTCGCCTCGGATTTTTCACGGTAGAAAGCCCGGGTCGCTGGCCCGAAGTCGCTTGGGACGAACTCCTGGTCAAGAGCAAACTCGCCTCCTGGCTGCGACGAAACCTGCGATCGCCCGAGCACCCCTTGGCCGCTCTCGACATTCAATCGCTGCCGATAAACAAGCTCAGCGCCGCCACCTGCGAGCCCATCGAGCTGCTCGTACTGGTCGAGATGACGGTCGCATTCGGCGGCCAGCAGCACACTCGAAACGGCAGTATCGACTGGGATCGCTGCGCTGGCTGGAGCATCGGCCGACGCCTAGCCAACCGTCTCGCCGACGCCGCAAAACCACTGCGAGCCAGCCTAGCCGCCTTGATCACCGACGCCCTGGACGGCGAGCTGCCTCCGCTCGTCGACGGGCCGCAGCTCCGCGAACTCGTACGCCTTGGGCTCGCCCACGTCAGCGAAGGCGACGCCCTCCTGGTCCCACTCGCCCGCCTCGCCGCAGATCCGGCCGTCGCTGAAATCCTGGCCCTCGAAGGAATCTCTGCTGATTTTTCTTCCGATTCTTCCGATCCTTTTTCTGTGGAGCCAGAAAGTGCTGATACTCCGGCGGAGATCGGCGGCCCTCGACGAGCATCTGTACTACTCGGGCCAACAACTCGGCGGCAGGTGCAGCGCGAAGACAGAGATGAGAAGGGAGAGTCGGAGAGCTTCGAAGAGTTTGCGCAAGCTGATCAGTTATCCCGACCCGATCAAACTGCACAGTCAACGCGGTCCATACGACCTGTACAGTCTAGCTCGTCTGTTCCAACAACATCGAGTGAGCAGCCCGAATCGCTTGAGCCTCTTGAACCCCCCGGAAAGTCTCGACAGTACGAGAGCATAGAAAAAACCGCTGCCCCTCCGGCACCTCGGATAGCGCGACGCGAATCCCCCTCCTCGCGCACGAGAGCAACGGCGTACAGCGGGTCCCACCGCGTCCGGGCCCAAAGCCCACGCGACGGAGTCATCGCCTTCAACCCGAGGCTTTCGATCAACCACAAAGACCCTTGGTTCGTCGATCTGCGGCCCTACTCACGCCCCCTGCGCGCGTTCACAACGCATCTCAACTTACTACTCACCGACGATCGTGCACGGATCGCGATCCTCCAGCGGGCGCAGAGCGGCGCAAGCACGCTGGTACAACACAACCTCGCCACTGCGAGCACTCATGGCATCGTCGTCATCACCGTCGGCGGCCTGCGGCCCCGGATCGCAGACCTACATTTTGCCGACATCTTGCTCGCGGCTCTTCGCTCTGTACTCGAGTGGACAGATGACACTGCGATTTTCTTCGACTCTGCTGATTCTAAAAATGCGGACAATGTAGTCGCGCTGCCGGAGTCGATGCTCGCAGAGATCCGCGGATGGTTTAGTGAGATTATCCCAGATCAGTCAACTCGCGATTATATATTATCCGGGTCGAGTATCGCAGAGAAAGTAAGCGTGCAATCCCTGCTCACGCTCATTCGCCGGCTAGAGAACACCGGCGACGATCACCCCATCACAACAGCTCTACGAAGCCGCTCTGATGAGCTTCTAGGGCGGCTGTGCGGACTTATCGATATACTTCAGGACCTGCTCGCCAGTCGCAGTTCACGCCTGTGCTTGCATTTTCAATCGCTCGAGCTACTAGATGACCCAAAGAGCATCGACTCTGCCCTGCTCGCGCGCTCTGAAGACCTGGCCCGCTTGCCCTGCCAGCTTGTATTTAACCTCAGTCTTGCCGCTCGCTATCTGCCCGCCGGGGAGCCTGCGAATTCGGTGTTCGCCACCACAACGTATCCAGAGGCCTCTGCTCTCGCGCTTGCTGAATCGAGAAAACACTCCGGCGTAATCACCGAGACGACCTCGACAGATCTGGACCCAGCCACCCAGACCAACGCGATCGCGCAAGCGCTGCTCAATGCACGCGCGGATCTCACCGCAATTTTTGATGATGTTGCTACCCGAGTCGCCGAGTTGGCCGACGCGACTGGCGGTTCGGCGGGACAGCTCTTCGCGCTCGCGCAACGAGCCTGTGAGATCGCCGCGGCAAGATCAGGCAATTTCGTCGATCGAGCTGCCGTCGAGGAGGCGATTGGCGAGCTAACCACGACATTGCGAAATGCGGTCCCCGAGGGAGGTTGGCACAGGCTAGCGATCCTCGCTGACGGCGGAGGCCTCGGAGTCGGCGACTTTTGGGTACTGCGTGCAAATTTGTTGATCCCCCATGCATTCGTCGACGATCACCCGGACGAAATCGACACGACAACTGACGACCATGCCGGTTGGATCGTGCACCCGCAGCTCACGGCTTCTCCGCTCTTCATTGCCGCACAACTGGCAGAAGAAGCCTCTCGCACCCTCGCTGCTGGCGATTTCTTCGGTGCCCGCGAGCGAGTCCTCGCCATTCAAAAGCGTATCCTCGGCCCCGAACACCCCGATACTCTGGGCACTCTCCAGAACCTCGCCAGCACCCTCAAACAGCAGCGGATTACAGGTGAAAGCGCCGCGTATCGCTTGCGCGTGATCAACCGGGCGATCACTAGGATTTATGACGAGGCGTTGCGTCCCCACGGGATTCGCATCGCCCAGCTCAACACCATGGTCGTGGTGATGGATAGCGATGGCATCACCCCTAACGAGCTCTCGCAGCGCATGCACATGGATACGTCGACGATCTCTCGCAACGTCGAGAGGATGATCCAGAACGGCTGGCTCGAGCTGCAGAGCCTCGAGGATGCGAGGTCACACGAAATCCACATCACGACCAAGGGCAGGCGCCTGCTCCGAGAGGCCGCGCCGGCGTGGAAGCATGCCGAGGACAGAACCTCAAAGATTCTCGGCGTCAAGGTAATGCGCTCGCTGTGGCGGGCGATCGACCGGATCGAGTCCGCGGCCTCCTGAGCTACGCAGGCAAGGCGAAGATCTCCTGCCATCGTAGGCTTCCGGGTCGATGGCAGGGCGGAGTTAAGGGCCTTGCGGAGTTCGGGCTTCGGCGTTCTCCTGGGGTTGGCGGACCTCCGAAAACCACCACAGCCCCCGACCCGCCGGCTCTCTTCATCCTGCTTGGAGGACGTCTTGCAGGGTCGGGCGGGAAGGGCCCCGCGAATGAGTCTAGGACGTGCATCGGCCCCTTTAGGGGGCGATGCGCGTTCCGACCTGTCTGAAAGAGTGGGGCCCTTCTCGTCCGGCCTTCGCCACGGCCTCTGATGCTCCCCACCGCTCACGGCTTACATCCTAGTCTTGTATCGCAAACCGACTCAGCCTCCGAACGCCAGCACTCGCCCAAGGGTGCCCAGCAGCAGCAGTTCGCGGTCAACGCCCCAACCTCTTGCCACCGCCAAACTAGCTAACCAACCCCAAAAAACTATCAACAAAACTCCACCCAACAAAAAGAGCACCGAATCACAAACCCCGCCAAGGATCAGCAATCCGGCACTCGCATCAACCGATCACCGCAGCCCACTCACCCACCAATCGAACAAAAGTGCTCATAATCAATAAGCTCGATCTCCTCAACCGGCTTCGAGCACACCCGACACTCCGGGTCTTTCCGCAGCTTCAGCGTCCGAAATTTCGTCCCCAGCGCATCAAACACCAAAAGCCGACCGCTAAGGCTCTTACCGGCGCCCAGGATCAGTTTTAGCGCCTCATTCGCCTGCAAGCAGCCGACAATACCGGGCAGCACTCCCAACACTCCAGCTTCTTGACAGCTCGGAGCCATCCCCGGAGGCGGCGGATCGGGATAGAGGCAGCGATAGCAGGGGCCTTCACTGGGATCCCTTGGATCGAACGTCGTCAGTTGCCCTTCAAAGCGAAAGATCGACGCATGCACCACTGGCTTCCCGAGCTTAATCGCCGCATCGTTCAGCAGATAGCGAGTCGGAAAGTTATCGGCCCCATCGACTACCAGATCGTAGTTCGCCAGGATCTCGAGGATGTTGTCGGACGTCAGGCGTTCTTGATGGGCGATCACCTGCACATCGGGATTTAGCGCCTGCAACGTACGCCGGGCCGACTCCACTTTTGGCATGCCAAGACGTTCCATATTGTGCAGGATCTGCCGCTGCAGATTGGACTCGTCGACGACATCATCATCGACGATCCCGATCGTACCGACGCCTGCCGCCGCGAGATAGAGTGCCGACGGTGACCCTAGCCCGCCTGCGCCGAGACAGAGCACTCGGGCGTCGAGCAGCTTGCCCTGACCGGACTCGCCGACTTCTGGAAGCATGATGTGCCGGCTGTAGCGTTTGAGTTGCTCGGGTGTCAGCACTCGCGGGCGGTCAAACGCGTAGCCGGCATTTTTCCAGGCTGTAAATCCACCGGCCATCGACGACACCTTGCTGTAGCCGAGTTCAGCCAGCGCCCGTGTGGCTAGCACAGAGCGCACACCGCCCGCGCAGTAGAGGATGATCTCGCGCTCACGGCGGGGCATCAGCTCCTCGATTTTCAGCTCGAGAAAGCCGCGCGGGATCCACTCGGCTGCGGGGATAAAGCCTTGCTCGTACTCATCGCGCTCGCGGATGTCGACGAGCAGCGGTGCATCGCTGCGACCGTTGCGGGCCTTGGTCTCCTCGACTGAAACCTCGTGGATCGTCTGCTTTACCTGGTCGAGGATCTCGTTAATGCTCGCCATACTCAAATTCTCCGTGTACTTGCGTGGTTATTACATCAACGGGGAGACCGTCGACAGCGGCGCCAAATCGCGGTGAAACTGTGGACGACTCCGTAGCGCCCGTCAATGTCCGCTATTTTCACCGGTATCTGACGTTTTTTATCCAACGTCACGCACTCCCGACCTGTTTCAGCTTCTCTGTGCCGACCGCCCGCTCGATTTCCCGACATCGATCGCTGCCGAGGTGCGCTACACCGGGGCTGCTGTGACCGCCTCTTCCGACTCTGCAAAAGCCCCCGACGAAGGCGACGACCGCCGCGCCCTCGAATCGCTCGCTGCCTGTCGCGAGCGATTGGTCGAGCAGATCCACCGGCGGATCATCGGCCAACAGGAGGTCATCGATCTTCTGCTCGTCTGTCTTTTCGCCGGGGGTCACGGGCTCTTTGTCGGCGTGCCTGGGCTCGGCAAAACGTTGCTTGTGCAGAGCCTCGCAGCCGCTCTCGATCTGCAGTTTGCGCGGATCCAATTCACCCCCGATCTGATGCCCGCTGACATCACCGGCTCTGAGGTTTTAGAGGAGGAATCCGGTGGTCGAAGGCACTTTCGCTTCATCGCCGGGCCGGTATTTTGCAACCTCCTGCTCGCCGACGAAATCAACCGGACGCCGCCCAAGACCCAGGCCGCGCTCCTCCAGGCGATGCAAGAGGCGCGGGTCAGCGCCGGCGGCAAGACTCACCCGCTGCCGTTGCCCTTTCATGTCTTTGCCACCCAAAATCCGATCGAGCAGGAGGGCACCTTTGCCCTGCCCGAGGCCCAGCTCGATCGCTTCATGATCCAGCTCCGCGTCGACTACCCCGACGCCAGCTCCGAGGCGCAGATTCTCGCGATGAGTGCAGAGCCAGGCCCTCCGCCCTCGCCCGTACTCAACCCCGTCGAGCTCCAACGCTTTCAAGCCCTGGTGCGACGAATCACCGTACCGCCCTCTGTGATCCAACACGCGGTCGCACTGCTGCGTGCCACTCGTCCGAGCGAGGCGAGCTGCACGCCCGGCGTCCGCGAGCTCCTCCAGTGGGGTGCAGGTCCGCGCGCGGGTCAGCAATTGGTCGCCGCTGCCCAGGCTCGCGCGGCTCTCGATGGCCGCCCCGCGGTCACCATCGCCGATCTCCGCGCGCTCGCGGTACCTGTCCTTGAGCATCGACTGGTCCGCTCGTTCGTCGCCGAGAGCCGCGGCATCGATGCCGAGGCGGTTATGCGTGCGGTACTCGATGCTCTGCCCTCCTGAACCGCGCCCGCAGCCACGTGCTAACGTGCCGCCCTGGTGGCACAGACCGGGATAGAGGAGAGTTCCGTGGACATCGAACGCTCCCCGGATCTATCGCTCGCGGGGATCATGCTCGACATGCCTGCGCTCGAGGCTGAGATGCCGACGGACCTGGCAATCCGCCAACGCTGCGTGCGGCAGGCATCGCTGCTGCTGGCGATCATCACCTTGCCGGCTGCGCTCAGCGTGCGCCTGGTCGGCGGGCCGACACTGCTCAACAATTGGATGGCCGCCGGCGTTGTCCTGCACACCCTCTTGCTCGTCCTGATCCACCTGTGGGCCCGCCGATCCTCGAGCGAATGGCCCGGCTTTGGCCTGCTCACGCTCGGCCTCGTGCTGCCGATCGTTCTCAGCCTGCTCAACCCGACCTCGATCGCGATCACGACCGCCCAGCTCCTGCTGGTAATCCCCGTCGGCGCCAGCTCGCTGCTCAACCACCGTTGGGTCCTGCCGATCTCCGCCGCCTCGCTGACGCTGGCGATCGCTGCCCACATGATGACCTATTGGTCGGTCAGCGAGCCCCTCCGCGAGTTCGCGCTCATCCAATCGGTCGTCGTCGTCATTGCGATCACGATCTCGGCGACGATCGGATGGTTCTTCTCCCACGGACAGAGCCGCCTCATCGAGGTCAGCCGCCAGGCCAACAATCGACTCACCGCCCGCGCTCGTCGCCAAACGACCCTCGCGTACCTCGGTCAACGCGCCCTCTCCAGCTTTGAGAAACTCGCGTACGCGACCGTCAGCAAAACGCCGATGACCCTCGACATCGAGCTCTGCGCTCTCGCGATCAGCAGCGATGGAGAACACGGGCGATGGATGGTCACTTTCGACGATTCACGGCGGGCAAAACCACTGACCATTCCCGTCGGCTCCGCACTCGACGGAGCCCTCCACGACGACTTCCCGACGCTCGTCGGTCTCGAGCGCGAACTCTGCGACGAACGCCTGCAAAATACCCGCTGCCTGGTCGTCAGCGCGACCTTCACCAACGGGCGCAGGGCCGGCCTGCTCGCCTGCTCGCGCACCCAAGAGGCGATCGGCGAGAACGAGGTCCCCTTCCTCCAGACCGCGCTCTCCTTGCTCTCGACGGCTGCCCGGCGACAGGAGGCCGAGGCCCGGCAGGGGCGCTCCGAGGCCCGCTACGCCGACCTCGTCAAGATCTCCCCAGACGGCATCATCACGGTCGATCGCGAGGGCGTCATCTCGTCGGTCAACCCCGCCGCGGCGGCGATTTTTAACCGCGAACCGAAGGCCCTGATCGGCCTGCACTTCTCCGACGTAGGTCTCGACAAAGATGCCCGTGCAAACGCGCTCGAGCTCTTCTCGTCGGTGCTCCGCAACCCCCGGACTAAACCGCGAGCGCTGTGGATCGAACGCCAGGGCGGCGGCCGTCGACTGCTCGAGATCAATGCCAAGATGACCGCACCCGGCGACGGCACCCTCGAGGTTGTCGCCATCCTTCGGGACATCACCGAGCGCCACCATCTCGAGGAGCAGCTCCGCCTCTCGCAGCGCCTCGAGTCGCTGGGGTTGCTCGCCGGCGGCGTCGCTCATGACTTCAACAACATCCTGACCATTGTGATCACCTCGGCGGCGCTGCTCCGCGATCAGAGTGGGCTCGATGCAAATGCCCGCGAACTCGTCGGCGAGATCTACGACGCCGGTGAGCGAGCCGCGACGCTGACAAACCAGCTGCTCGCCTTCAGCCGCCGCCAGGTGCTCTCGCCCCGCCACGTCGACCTGGCCGCTGTGATCCGCGAGATCGAGAAGATGCTGCGCCGGCTTATCGGCGAGGACATCGAACTCGTCGTCGATCTTTCCGAGGGCCTGGGCACCGTCTACGCCGACTCCTCGCAGGTCGAGCAGGCGCTGATCAACCTCTGCGTCAATGCCCGCGCAGCGATGCCAAACGGCGGGCTACTGGAGATCCGAGCCCGTCGCCGGCAGATCCACGAGCCCCTGCCAGAGCATCCGCAGATCAACCCAGGGGACTACGTGCACCTCGAGATCCGCGACAACGGGGTCGGCATGGATCTGGCGACCCAGGCGCGGATCTTTGAGCCCTTTTTCACCACCAAGGAGCCCGGCGAGGGCACTGGGCTCGGTCTGTCGATGGTGCACGGCTTTGTCCAGCAGAGCGACGGTCATATCTGGCCAGAGTCCGAACTGGGTGCCGGCGCCTCCTTTCATGTGCTGCTGCCCGCGGACGACAGCGCTCCCGATCGGGCCACACCGCGGACCGCCAAGGTCCGCCACGGCCAGGGTCGGATTCTCGTCATCGAAGATGAGCCACTGGTACGCATGATCGCCGCCCGCATCCTCACCGGCGCTGGTTATGATGTCACCACCTGCGACGGCCCCAAGATGGCCTTAGAGACAGTCACCGAAGATACCGCAGACTTCGACCTTGTGGTCTCGGATGTCGTCATGCCGGGCATGTCCGGCATCGAGGTGATCAAGCTCCTCCGCGCGCGCCAACCCAACCTGCGAGCGATCCTGGTCTCAGGCTATCCCCGGTTGCCACCGGGCCTCGACGCCGATCTTCGGAGCATGACCCTGATAAGCAAGCCCTTTACGCCCGCAAGTTTGTCGGCAGCCGTCGCCACCGCCCTCGATGCCTGAGCGACGATACTTCGATGTGGGTCGTCGATCCCTGCCCTCCTGGCCCGATCGCGCAAAATCCTCGCTCGACTTTTTGTAGAGGGTAGAGACCCATTTATACATAAACTGAGTCCCCTTATTTCGCTTTCAAAACGCAACCCAGGTGGTATAAGAGGCGCGTTTTCAACCGAAAAGGTGTGAAGATTATGGACTCCCCTATCTTTCCAAAGGACTGCACGTCACTGCTCTCAAAGCACCTCAGCCCCGCTCTGCACCGGGCGCTCGCGGGCAAAAAAACCGGGTTTGCCTTCACATTTGAGCAACTGATCAGTTCAGGCGTCAAAAACCTCGACAGCGGCATCGGTGTCTACGCCGGGGACGAAGAGTCCTACGACCTCTTTGCACCCCTCCTGGATCCGATTATCGAGCAGTACCACGGGTTTGGCGGCGACGCGCGTCATCAGAGCAATCTGAACCCGGACGATCTCGATGCTCCCAACCCCGATCCAGACGGCGAGTACGTGATCTCGACGCGGATCCGTGTCGGTCGCAACCTCCAGCATTTCCCGCTCGGGCCGGCGATCCACCGTCAATCGCGGCAGATCGCCGAGCGCATGATCGCAGGCGCCCTGGCCCGGCTAGAGGGTGACCTCAAGGGCCGCTACTACCCACTCCTGGGTATGCCCAAAGAGATCCAGGCGCAGCTCATCGCCGACCACTTCCTCTTTAAACAGGGCGACCGCTTTCTCGAGGCCTCGGGCCTCAACCGCGACTGGCCAGAGGGGCGCGGCATTTACCACAACGACGACAAGACGTTTTTGGTCTGGGTCAACGAAGAGGACCAGCTCAGGATCATCTCGATGCAGCGGGGCGGCGATATCAAAGGCGTCTTTAGCCGGCTTTGCCGGGCGATCGTCCAGATCCAAAAGCGCGTTCGCTTCGCCTACAGCGAGCGCCTGGGATACATCACCTCCTGTCCGACAAATCTGGGCACCGCCATGCGTGCGAGCGTACATATCAAGCTGCCAAAACTCGCCCGCGACATGACCGCATACAAGGCGATCACCGATCGTCACCACCTGCAGATCCGCGGCGTGCACGGCGAACACAGCGAGAGCGAGGGCGGCACCTACGACATCAGTAACCGCCGCCGGCTCGGCATCAGCGAGGTGCGCGCGGTCCAGGATATGGTCGACGGCGTCACCTGCCTGATCGCCGCAGAGAAGGCGCTCTGCTAGAGCTGAGCGCCGAGAAGACTCCCACGGAGGCCGAACAGGACCAGAAGCGGCTCCTGGTCCTGTTCGGTATTCACTCTGACAGTACCGATTGGTCGCTCCGCGTGTCTTCTTCAAAGCGGGGATCGTGGGGATCGTGGAGATCAATCGACCCGCAGCTCGGCGATGGTACTCCGAGCGCGCTCCAGTTGGGAGGCGTCCATCATCATCCCGTCGGCTGCAATGATGCGAACATCATGCAATCCGATAAAGCTCAGCACATGTTTTAGCCAAGGGGTGATAAAATCTAGCGGGCCGCCGAGCTTGGTTCCTCCTGAGGTCATCACGATAAACACGGGTCGATCAGGAAGTATGCCAACAGGTCCATCTGCGGTGTAGTTAAAGGTGAGGCCGGACCGCGCAACCAGATCAATCCACGCCTTGAAGGCGGCAGGAACATGGAAGTTGTAGATCGGCAGCGCGATAACCAGGGCATCCGCAGATTGGAGCTCTGCCACCATCGCATCGGAGGGCTCAGCAGCGGCTATTTGGCGCGGCGACCTGTCTTCTATAGGTATACTCCAGGCCTCGAGGGCATTGGAGTCAAGCAGGGCTACACCGTCGGCCAGATCTCTTCGCACAACCTGTGCATCGGGCGTTGCCTTCAACAAAACGTCCACCAACTCATCGGCTAACAGGCGCCCTTGAGACCCTTCATGCCGAGCACTGGCATCAATACGAAGAATTACCTGCGAACTCTTGGATGCAGGAACAGGCTGGTTGGGAGTCGACCGCGAAGCCCGAAGTTTTTCAACATCCAGCTCTAGCGGCCTTCCGAGCCAGATTGACTGTTCGAGGTGCTCTTCTACCCGATCACCGATGACCGGATGCACCATCACGGACAGCCCGCGCCGATGGCGATTCAGCCAACCAACGAGCGTTCCGAGATCTACATCTTCAAAGGCCACTTGGTACATTGGATGAGCATGAAAGTGCACAGCTCTCTCATGAATGCGCCCTAGACGAGCCCGTGGAAACCGCTGAGAAAGCGACTGACGCAGCCCGAGGGCCTGCTCTCGCTGTGAATCGTCCTGAAAATACACATGAACATGAAACGGAAATTGCATTTGTTCCTCTTGGTCTCAAGAAGGTAGATCCCTTCTGTACACGGGAGAATACCTGTTGCACGGGATGCACTGTCCCGATATTCGGTACAATATGGACCAAGACTCTCAGAACCTCAGAGCCTTTACCCGGGTGGCTCGGCTCGCCAGTTTCGCCGCGGCCGCACGAGAGCTTCGCATCTCCACCACCACCGTGAGTCGCCGGGTAGCAGTCTTCGAAGAGCAGCTCGGGGCACGGCTCTTAAATCGAACCACCCGGCGGGTCACCCTCACTCCAGCTGGTGTACTGGCGCTCGACCAGGCTGAACCGATTCTTGATGCTCTGGTGGAGCTTCGAGCATCGATCGCCGGTGATGGAACCCCCCGAGGCCATCTACGCCTCACCGCGGGTGTCTCCCTTGGGAGATCACTCTTGTACGATAACCTTCCTTCCTTTTTGCAAGACTACCCCGAGGTATCGGTAGAAGTTTTGCTCACCGACGTGCACATCGATCTCGTCAAAGAGCGCATCGATCTGGCGCTCCGGATTGGAGATCTCCCGGACTCTGACCTGGTGGCGCGGCGTCTTGGTACGGTAGAGCTGATCCTGTGCGGCGCTCCCGATTGGGTCGAGATGGTGGGTCCACTTCTCCCTGAGCAATGGGCAGAGCAAGCTCGAATTGTCGACACGAACCAAGGGCCGATTTGGCATATCTCCCACACAGATGGCCGCCAACTTAAGATTCAAGCGACGGGCCGTTTTGCTGTAAACAATGCCCATGCCGCTAGAGATGCTTGCCAAGCTGGGCTCGGGTTAGCTTTGCTACCGGACTTTGTGGCGATTCCCGCACTTCAAAGTGGAAAACTGGTGCGAGTGCTGCCGGAGTGGAGCGGTCCAAAGCCGGGGTTCTATGGGGTGGTCCTCCAGCGTCGATGGGTCTCTCCCGCCGTTCGGGCGCTGTTGGAACAAATCGAGAAGTGGGCAATCTCTACCGTCAACTCGCCCTGAGAGATCGCCCCCCCGATCACGCCGATCTCGCCGAGATGATCGCGATGCACCTCCGCGCTTTCAAGCTCCCGACGATGGCATCAATATGCTCGGCCGATGGCGAGTCCTACCGCCTCGATCGCCGCGACGGCATCGTCCGCCTCTCTCTCGCCTATCGCTCCCCCCTACCCGGCTCAGCATCATCTGACAGACCTCATCCTCTACAACCTCAGCGTCGGCAGCATCCGTCGCTTCGGCCTACCGCTCGCCCATGCCCGGGTCGAGCTTCGCCGGCTTCGCCCGCCCGCGGCCGACATCTATCAACAGGCCTACGGAGAGCAGGTCGCCTTTGATGCCGACGTCGACGCGATCTCGATCCTGCTAAGGTGCCGCTCTGACCGTGCCCACCGACCCAAAGAGTGCGCTCGCAGCGATCCTGCCGGCGACGCTCCGTGACCTGCTTCGGGGCCGCGCGCTGGTGCTCGGACGACCGGTGTGGGGTCAACGAGCCGGCCGTCATGTCGCGGACCGTGCGGGGCTCGGCCACCTCTTTCGAGCCCACCGCCCCTACGTCGCGGGCGACGATCCACGCCTCCTCGACTGGCGTGCGATGGCCCGCCACGACCGACCGATGATCCGGCAAACCGAGGGCGAAGAGGAACTCTCCCTGATCGCGCTGATCGACCGCTCCGGGGCGATGAATTACGGCGAAGGCACAACCCATAAGCACAGCTATGCCGCCGCTTTGATCGCCGCGCTAGCCCACCTTGCACTCCGCCAGGGCGATCGTTTTGGCTTCGCTTGCGGCGGCAATGGAATGACCGACATCGGCCACATTCGACCCACCGGCGGCGCCCACCGACTGCACGCGCTGGCGCTGGCGCTCTCGCCCGTGGACAAGGAAAAGGAAAAGGAAAAGGAAAAAATGCTCCGCGGGGTCTGTCCCTGGGGTCAGCTCGTCCTGGAGACCGCCCCGCGATTGCCGAAGCGCGCCCTCGTGCTCGCCACCTCCGACTTCCTAGATCCCTGCCCCGCCGCGGACGAGGAGCAAGCGCGTGCCGCCGAGTTCGATCTCTGGCGCAGCTTTGCGGGCCTGCGCGCGCGCGGCCACGACGTTGTACTCCTGCAGATCCTGCACGCCGACGAACTCCATCCGCCCTGGGCGACGGACGACGAACTCCTGCGCATCGTCGATCCAACGGGCCGCCGCACCGAACTCGTCGGCTCCGCAAGAGCCCTCGTTCGCCGCTATCAAGCCCGCTTCGCCGGCCACCAGCGAGCGCTCACCCGCCACTGCGAAGAGCACGGGATCCACTTGATCCAAGCACAGAGCAATACCCCCCTAGAAGACACACTGCTCGCCCTGCTCGCCTGTCTGCGCGGCGCCCCCCATCAGCGAGCACGGAGCATTCGCCGATGAGTTTGCTCGCCCCCCTACTGCTCGTCGGCCTCATCGGCCTGGCTCTGCCGCTCGCCGCCCACCTCCGTGGTCGCCGAGAACCGCGGACGATCGCCTTCGCAGGCCGCCGCTTCCTCGCCGCCAAGGGCGAGATCCTGAACCAGCGTCAGCGCCTTCGCGACCGCAGCCTGCTCGCGCTCCGCCTGCTCCTGCTGGCCCTTGTCATCATCGCCCTTAGTCGACCGGTGAGCCGCCACGAGACAACGCTCGCAGTCCTGAGCGAGGCCCATGACGCGATCCTCCTAGTCGACGGATCGCGGAGCATGGGGCTGCGCCAGGGCGATACGACGCTCTTCGCCGCAAGTGCCCGCAAGGCAGCTTCGATCGCCGATGCACTACCGGCCGGCAGCCGCCTGGGCCTCATCGGCAGCGATCCGACGCTGCCGATACAAACCCCGAGCGCCGATACACACGCAGCTCTGCAGGCTCTTAATGCCCACCTCAAAAAAAAGACTCCACGCCCCGGAAGCTGGCGCCTCAACGATCGACTGAGCGCCGCCGTCGCCCTCAGCGACCGCGATGACGGCCACCCACGGGTGATCTACGCGCTCTCCGACCGCACCGCGGGGGGCCTCGCCTCGCTGCCCACAAGCGCCGCAGAGGGGGTTGCTGTGCTGCCGATCGCGATCGACGAACCAGCGCCGGAGACCCCTGAGATCCACCTCGGCATCACCTCCGCCAGCTGGGAACCGGCACCGGAGATCGATCCCCGAGCGCTGCGCATCCGCGCCGAGATCCGCTCATTCGCGGCGCCCAAGAGCACTCACCACCGGCAGGTCGCAGTCGCCCTCAGAATCAGCGGCGAGCTGATCAGCCAGGTCGAGATCGAGGTCGCCGAAGGTTCCACATCCCCCGTCGAATTTACCTACACCTACACCTCCATCGGCAAACGTGTGCCCCTTGCGGCGAGCATCGAGCTGGTCGACGGTGGCGTCGCCCTCGACGATGCGCTGCCCAGCGACGATCGCCGTCACCTCTGGCTTGCGACCGACGAGCGCACAGCCGTCACCCTCGTCAACGGTGATCCGAGCGAGCTTCGCACCCACGACGAGGTGTTTTTCCTCGCCACCGCGCTCGCCGAGCCCAACCGAGATAACCCAGGAAGAGGCCCCGTTCTCCACAACCTCGCCCCCGATCAGCTCGAGTCCCAGATCCGTGAACGCGGCGCTCTCGCGCTCGCCCAGGTCGATGTGCTGGTGCTCGCCAATACCGCGGCACCGAGCGAAGATGTCGCCGCGGCGATACGTGAGCGCGTCACCGAAGGCATGGGTCTGTGGGTGACCGTCGGCGAGCGTGTCGACGCCAAGATCTACAACCAGCGCCTCGGTGATCTTCTACCGCTGCTCCTTCGCGAAGCGGTTCTCGCCGGTACCGCACCCGGTCGCAACGAGGCCATGGGCGTGGGTTTTTCTGCGGCCAAGCTCGATCATCCCGCGCTCCGCGGCGAACGCAGCGACCTCGGCCTGCTCGGCGCCCGCGCCCGTCGCATCTTCCTCCTCGAACCCGATGCGAGCCGTCCCCATGACATCGCGCTCACCTACGAAAACGGCGCCCCGACTCTGCTCACCCGTGACTTCGGCCGCGGCCGTGTCGCTTTGCTGACGACCTCGGTCGACCGCGATTGGTCCGACCTGCCCCTTCGACCAGGATTTGTTCCCCTCGCACTGCGCACGATCGCCTACCTCGGCGATCGCGCGAACCAGAGCAACGCCCAGGCCCTCGAGGTCGGCGATGTCTGGAGTTCCGCGCTGCCCGGGCCACTCACTGTGGTCACACCGAGCGGTCAAAGGATCGCCCTCGCAGCCGACGACGACGGCGTACACCGCTTCACCAACACCTTTGAGCTCGGCCACTACCGGGTCGAACATCACGATCCACGGCACCCAAAGAGGAGCAGCACGCCACTGCTGTTCACGGTCAACGTCGATCCCTCCGAGAGCGAGACCACGCCCTTAGAGATCCCGCCCCCCACGCTCGTTGGCGATCAGGTGCTAGCCACTGCTCATGTGCCCCGCTGGCGCCCGCTGCTGGCCCTCGCGGGGTTAATGCTGCTCATCGAATCGCTGCTCCGCATGCACTCCCGCTGGCGGTCACGACATGACTCTTAGGACATCTAAAATTGTCCCGCGAGATCTGTGCAGAGCAACCTTCGCTCAAAACCTGGGCTTCAGCTTTGAGCTTCAGCCTCGATCTCTAGGTCGGTACTCGTGACCAGCTCGTGGATCTCGAGGATGTTCTTGCCGCGGAACATCTCCTTGGGCGCGCGCTCGCGGTGGGCTTTTTTAAAATCATCGCTGGCGACCCAGCGCTCAAAATCCGCGAGTGTCAGCCACCAGGTCTTGATCTCGTAATAACCCTCGCCCGCGGGATCATCTCGCCAGACACCCGCACTCGGATCAAAGCTCATCGGCCGCGGCCGATGCACCTCATTGCGGACAAAACCTGGGTGGCTGTCGACGAGATGGACGCGCCGCTTAAAGCGGTCCTCAAAGTCGATCTCATGGCCCTCGGCCACCGGGATACGATTGGTCACGACGATCATCGCCGCGAGCTTTACCCGGCCGGCGGCGCATAGCAAGCTCGCTCAAGCGAGTTCGAGTTTGCTTGCGAGCGCCCGATGGGCCCGGTAGGGCGGCCCCTGGGGCCGATGCTCGGCGCCGATCCGGGCCCCCTCGGCGTAGGCCGCCTTAAGCGCGACCAAGCGCCGCAAGGCCTCTTCGACTAGGCGATCTGGGGCTCGCTCGAGCAACCGGAGCACCTCGCCGGCAAGGCTCCAATCACTGCACACCAGCAGCGAATCGACACCGGCCTCCAGCGACCCGAGCGTGCGCTGCTCCACCGAATAGTGATCGGCAACCGCCCGCATCTCGAGATCATCCGAGAAGACAAGCCCGTCGTAGCCGAGTTCCTCCCGGAGCAGGTTGATGATCGGCGGCGAAAGAGTCGCAGGCCGCTTGCGGTCGAGACGAGGGAAGAGCACATGAGCGGTCATCACCGACGCGACCTCCTGGGCCACCGCCGCGGCGAAGGGCGGCAGCTCAACGGCACGCAGTCGGTCTAAGTCGTGCTCTAGACGCGGCAGCTCAAAATGGGAATCTGAGCGCGTATCCCCGTGACCCGGAAAGTGCTTTGCACAGGCCGCAACGCCACGCCCCTGCATGCCTCGAATAAAAGCGCGGGCGTGCTCGCTGACCCGCTCAGGCCCACGGGCGAAGGATCGATCACCGATCACCGGGTTCTTTGGGTTGGTATCGACGTCGACAACCGGCGCGAAGTCGAGGCCGATCCCGTAGTCGATGAGCTCCGTCGCCAAGGCCTCGCCGACCGCCGCTGTCGACTCGAGATCACCAACGCTGCCGACCCGGCGCATCGGCGGCCACACGGTAAATGGATCACGGAGCCGCTGAACCCGGCCGCCCTCCTGATCGATCGCGATCAGCAGCGGCACCTCATCGGGCGCCGCCGCGTGCAGATCGCGGCAGAGGCGAAACACCTGCTCGGGCGAGTCGATGTTGCGAGCGAAGAGGACGACGCCACCGACCCGCCCCTCGGCGATCCGCTGGCACAGGGGCGGCGGCACTTCCGTGCCGTCAAAACCGACGAAGAGGAGCTGACCCGGTTGCCATTTTGACGGCATGCCTGGAGCGTACCCCAAGGCAGGCAAAGCGCAGAGTTCAGGTGTTGCTGCCGACGTCGGCGAGCCCCATACTCGGGGCCATGTCTGAGACGATCTTCGCAAAGATCATTCGCGGCGAGATCCCCTGTCACCGGGTCTACGAGGACGATCTCGTGCTCGCCTTCCTCGACATCAACCCCCTGAGTCCTGGTCACACACTCGTGATCCCAAAGCGTGCCGCCACCACCTTAGACGAACTCGACGAGGCGTCCGCGGCTGCCATCGGCCGAGCACTGCCGCGGATCTGCCGGGCGGTGATCGCCGCGACCGGCACCAAGGCCTACAACATCCTGCAAAATAACGGCGCAGGGGCTCACCAGGCGGTGTTTCACGTGCACTTCCACATCATCCCCAAGCCCTCCCAAGAGCGCGGCCTGGGCATCCGCTGGCCGGGCGGCGCCCTCGATCACACAGCTGCTGCAGCCCTCGCCACCGAGATCCGCGAACGCCTCCAGGCCAGCTCCGCCTCCTGATCTCGCAGGCAAAAGTGTCGACAGCCCTGCCGACACTTGCCGCGACGCAGGCACCGGCCAAGCACTGGCCAAGCACTGGCCAAGCACTGGCCAAGCACTGGTTAAGCACGGGCCGAGGACGGCGAGCGGGAGCGCGTTCTGGTAGCGTCAGCTCCTATGCCAGTGCTCCGAAGCGCAAAAACCGTCACCGCTGCGTTCGCCCTCGTCGCTGCGCTTCCCCTTTGCAGCTGCAACGGCCCGGGCCAAGGCTCGGAGACCAACCCAAACCCAAACTCAAGCTCCAGCACGGCCACGAACTCGACCGCCACGACGAACGCAACAACCGGCATCGGCGAGACCGAAAGCAGCAGTGGCTCCTCCAGCACCGGCGTGCCCTTTGTCTGCGAGCCGGTGCCGATCACAACTCCGGGCAGCGGCTTCTTCGTCGACATCAGTGACTCCAGCGGCATCCGCGTCGACAACTTCATCAAAGATCCGCCCAAGCCGATCCCGATCAACGATCACAGCCGCCTCGGCTTCGTCGACATCGACGGCGACGGCTTCGACGATATCGTCGCCCACTCGCTCTTCCCCAATCCCCAATCCGGCATTCCCTTTGAGCACCTGGTCTTCCGCAATCTCGGCGACGGCACCTTCGAGCATTTTAGCGACCAGAGCGGCCTTCGCGATGTGCAGGCAGGGTTTTTTGCCTTCGCTGATATCGACAACGACGGCGACCAGGACTGCTTCGCAGGTCTCGACATCGACCTGCCCGGAGAGACCAATCGTATCTTTTTAAACGACGGCGAGGGCCACTTCAGTGAGCTGCCGATGGCCGGTGTCGAAGTCAGTAAGCGGGCCGCCAACGCCGTCTTCGCCGACTTCAACGGCGACGCCAAGCTCGACCTCTTCGTCGGCAACGGGCACACCTCTTACACGGTCGCCGATCAGCTCTTCTTTGGCTTTGGCGACGGTACCTTTCAGGACGTCACCAACGTCTACATGGCCGGCGCCAAGGCACAGCCGACCAACGGAAGCGTCACCTGCGACCTGGACGACGACGGCGACCTCGACATCGTCGTCTCGACCTACGGCGTCTCGAGCCTCCTGGGAGCGAACCACCTGTGGGAAAATGACGGCAGCGGCAAGTTCAGCGAGGTCGCCGTCGAACGCGGCTTCGCGTCCCTTGCAACCGGCAACTACTACCTCGCATCGACCGGCAATGGGCAGGATCCCGAACCCGACAAGGGCCCCGGCGAGTACATCGGCTCCAACGGCTTCGGCCTGCAATGCGAGGACGTCAGCGGCGACGGCCTCCCAGACATCTTTATCGCGACGATCTCCCACCCAGTAAGCAGCGACTACAAACGCACTTGGTCCGATCCCACCCAGCTCTTGATCAACCAAGGACCGAGCAACGGCTACGCCCTAGTCAACGAATTCCTCGCCCGCGGCCTGCCCTTTAACGAGGGTGACGTCGATGCCTCGATGATCGACTTCGACAACGACGGCCGCCTCGACCTCGCGCTCTCCCGCGACAAAAAATACGAGGGCAACTACAGCGACGTCGATCAAAAATCATGGTTTGGTCTGATGCATCAGGGCCAGGACGGCAGCTTCACCAGCCTGGGCCCGCAAAGCGGCATCAACGACGACAAAGATCCCTACAACCGGATGAAGGCCGCACAAAACCACGCCTGGTCCGACATCGATCACGACGGCGATCTCGATCTCCTCGTCGGCGGTCGCGACAACGGCAACGGTGGCCGCCCCAATTTTCTCTTTCGCAACGAACTCGGCGAGAAAAACGCCTGGCTGGCCATCCGCCTAAGCGGCGATGGCGTGGCGATCAACCGCGATGCGATCGGTGCTCGGGTCTCGCTGCGCTTCGACGGTTGGACGGTCGCCCGCGAGGTCAAGACCGGGCGCGGCACCTACAATTCGCTCGACTCCCGCACCCTGCACTTCGGCCTCGGCGACCTCGGTTGCGACTACGAGGTTGAGATCCGCTGGCCCGACGGCACCCTGCAAACCTACGCCGCCAGCGATTTTCCGCCGGGACATTACGTGCACCTCGACTACAACGGAACCCCCGAAGTCGAGGGCTGAGCGACGCCTCTGGCCGCACCCGCCTCGACGCGTGGGCCCCCTTGATCAAATCAGATCAAATCAGATCAAATCAACCCGGCTGGACCCCGGGCTGGGCTGCCTGCACCGACCAATCCCAGTAATCGAGCAACACCGAGGAGTCCCAGACGCTGTCGCCGGTGTCCCAGATCGTGAAGCGGATCTCCATGGTCTCGCCCGGGGTCACATTGCCCGCCATCGTCAGCCAACCAGTGCCACCGCCGGTATAACCGAAGTGGCCGCAGGCCGAGGCGTTGACATCGAAGCCGGTGCCGATGACCTGACTCGTCGAGTTGCAGCCGTTGTAATTGCTGACGCCCCCGCACTGGCTGATCTGGCCATTTTGGCACTGGGTAAAGAGGCCGTCCGCAGTCTTCACCAGATTGACGCCCACTGGCCAGGTTTGGTTGCCGTTCTTGTAAATGGCGATGTTTTTATCGCCTGGGTTTTCGGGATCGGAGGAGTCGACCAGAGTGACAAAGAAGTCATTAAAGGCTGTGCACACGTACTCGGGGTACTCGGCGGAGTAGAAGAACATCTTCGCCGAAAACGAGTTGGCGTTGGTCGGCACCCGGATCCGCAGTTTGAGCTGCACCGGATTGAAGGCCGTGGTACCGGCGGCGCCCGGGCAACCGGGTGCATTTGGAAATGAGCCGCCGTTGGCCGCGATCCAATCGGCCGGCGCGGGGCTCGAGGTCCCAGTATTGACACCGCCCTGGTAGGCAGCGTAGTTCGGGTTGGTCTGGCCTGGGGCGGCGGCGTGGCCCGAGGAGAGCACCGCCAGGCGCTGGCCCTTTTTCGCCGGATTATTGGTGCCGAACTTATCGCGAATCGATCGCGAGTTGCTACTCGGCGAGCCCGTGCCGTCGGCGCGGGTCAGCGAGCCCGAGATCACGCCCCACTTCTTCTGCTCGATCGGCGGGTTTTCCGTAGTGAACTGGCAGAGATCGATCGCCTTGGCGTAGTCCAATGGGTTGCCCGAGTTACTCGGGAGACCGCCATCGCAGAGCGGGATTGCGTTGTCCTTGGTGCCGTCGCAATCGTCGTCGACCATGTTGTCACCGACCTCAAAGGCACCCGGATTGACCAGCTCGGGGTTGAGGCAATTCGGACCGATCTCGTCGCAGCAATCGTTTTGACAGACCGTCCATCCGTCGCTGTCGAGATCTGGATCCTCGTCGACAACGCCGTTGCAGTTGTCGTCGAGGTTGTTGTTGCAAAGGTCGACGAGACCGGGCAAAACCTGGCCCTCGCAGGCCCCGTAGGCGCTGCCCTCAACGTTGCAGGTGGCGAGTCCGTCCTTGCAGATGCCCTTGCCCTTGGTGCTCTGGGGGCCGGTGTAACAGGCGACCTGCGAGCCCGGCTCACAGGCGCAGTCGCCACTGACCTCGCAGCCGTTGTTGGGGTCAAGATCGCAGTCGTTGTAACCCTCCTCGCAGGGCCCAAACAGGCAGTCACCGGCCTCGCAAAGTCCATCTGCGTTGGGGTAGGGTTCGCAGAGCTGATCGCAATCGCCGCAATTGTCGAGGTCGGCGAGCACGTCGTAACAGGCGCCGCTGCAGCACTTAAGCCCGCCATCGCAGGGCTGCTCGTCGGAGCAACCCGGCACACACTCGCCCTCCGCACAGATCGTGCCGAGCGCACAGTCGCCATCGATGAGACAGCCCTTGCAGGTGTGTGAATCGAGATCGCAGAGGGTCTGGTTGGCACAGTCGTCGTCGTCGGTGCAGCCCGGCTCACACTCGCCGCTCTCGGCATTACACCACTCGCCCGCCGCGCAATCGCCTTGATCACACATCACCCCAGCGGTTGTGGTCGTGCTCGTGCCGCTGCTCTCGGTCTCGCCACCCGTGCTCGTATTTTCGCCGCTGTCGCTGTCGCTGCCGCCGCTCTCTGTCGTACCCGAAGAGGATCCCTCGGTCGCCGTCTCGGTCGCCGTCGCCGTCACCGTCACCGTCACCGTCGCTGTCAGCGTCGCAGTGGTCGGCACGTCCTCGGTCAAGTTGGGCTCTTCACCGCTGCAGCCGATGAGTGCGATCGTCGCGATAGAGATGAGCGACCATGAAACCCAACGTGATGAATCCATTGATCAAGGATAGGAGAACCACTCGATCCCAAGCAATCACTAGGAGCCCGCGCAACTACGCCCACGCCGCGCAGCTTTGTCTTCCAACAGATTCGCGCAGGCAAGCGAAACTCTGGCCAGAACAACGTAATTCGGGACTCAACGGAGGCGAATCGCGCGAAGCAGCGCCTCGACATGAAATGCCAGATAACCCTGAGATACATGGCAGAGCATCGGTTGCATCTCGGCATGCAGCGCCGGCACCTGATGAAACGGGATCGCCGGGTAGGCGTGGTGCGCGGCATGCAGCGGCATGTTCCACATCAGCCAGCGAACGATCCGATTGCTGATGATCGTGCGTGTGCGCTGGAGCTGGCTGCCGTGGTTTGGCAGGCCGGTATGCTCGGCCATCAAATAGAGACCGAGGAAGAGGTGAGCTATCGGCCAAGCGGCCAAAAAATAGCTGAAGCCGTCGATCGTACGGAGGCCCAAAACCACCAACGACACCCAGAGAACCAGCACCAAGCGGCTCTCCCAGGCGATCCGACGCCGCTTCTCCGGCCGAATAAAGGGGTAGAGCAACAACCACGCGCGGCCGTTCGGCATCAACGCAGCGCTCAATGTGAAGATCGGCTTGCCGACCAAGAGATGCTGCCCCGAGGCCAGACCGAGGTACACAAGAGGATTCCTCGGCCACCCATCGAGGATCGCCGGCGATGCTGAGATCTCTGGATCCTCTTGGCGATCTTGGGTCTTGCGATGGTGCTGCCAGTGAAATTCGCGAAAGAACGACGGCGCCTGCAACATCAAGAACGCGCAGATGCTGGTCGCAATGTCGTTGACCCGAGCCCCGCGAAAGGCACTGCGATGACCGCACTCGTGCATGGCCGGAAAGAAAGTCGTCAGCGCCCCGCCGCAGATGATCGCCGCCGCGATCCACCACCGTGACTCGGCGACGCCGAGCTCGATCGCCAAGATGCCTGCGCCCAAAAAAACAAAGACGCTGCTCGCGAGATGGATCGCCGCCGAGCGATCGTTACGCGCCATCAGTTGGTGCAGACGATCTTTGGCGACGAAGGGGTTTTGCTCGCTCACCGTCATGGGTCTAAGTGCAAGCATAGGTTAGATGCACCGCGTAGGGCCCCCGCAGAGACCCCCTGCGACGAAGCGTCACGGATCCGGCCTCAAAAAAATACCCTCGTGAGTGCTGTGCGGTCACGACCGACGACGGGCAACTGAAAACCGTGGAGGGGGAGGCGGAGGACGTCGCGGAGGCCGGACAAGAAGGGCCCCACTCTCTCAGACAGGTCGGATCGCGCGTCGACCCCTAACGGGGCCGATGCACGTCCTAGACTCATTCGCGGGGCCCTTCTCGCCCGTCCCAGCAGCAAGTCCTCCAGGCCGTGGATAGAGAGCCGGCGTGAGTAGGCATGAAGCGATTTTGCGGATCTCTTAATAGACAGACAGCTGGCTCGGTGAACTGTGGACGGTAAACCATTGCATCCCAAAGACAGTTGTACATATTATTTACATTGGCAGTGTGTACATTTTTGACAGTTTGTACTTCCCTGTGTCCTCAGCCGACTCAATCACAGATTCGATCGCAATACCTTAATATCACCAGAGTGGTCTTTCATCAGGGTACACGAAAGCACACTACCTTGAATTAGACACTGACTCTGACATGAACTGCGAGCAAGCGAACTGGAAGTACGAGCCTCCAAAACATCGGCAAAAGGCCCCAGCCCGACTCACGCCGGCTCTCTACCCACGGCTTGGAGGACGTGTCGCTGGGACGGGCGAGGGGGGTTCGCGACCGAGTCTAGGACGTGCATCGGCCCCTTTAGGGGTCGACGCGCGTTCCGACCTGTCTGAGGAGTGGACCCCCCTCGCCCGGCCTCCGCAACGTCCTCCGCCTCTCCCCTCACGGCTTTCGTTCTAGAAACTGTTGCACCTTCTACGCGTCGGCTCTTGCCCGACTAAACACTCATCTCGAGACTAACAATTCTGATGCGACTCCAGCCGCGGATCCCGGGGACCCTCGGTCGCTTCGACCTCGATACCGTGGCTCTCGAGATAGCCGATGCCATTTTCGCCTGCATACCCGCCGGTCACAACGATCACCTTGCTGATACCAGCGTGGTGGATCAGCTTGGCGCAGAGAATGCAGGGCTCGCCGGTGACGATGATCCAGGCACCGCGGGTCGCGACACCGCTGGCCGCGGCATTGCAGATCACGTTCATCTCGGCGTGGTGACAGCCGATCTCCATACGCGTGCCGCTAACCACCTTCATCTGATCCCTTAGACAGACCTCGCCGCCGCAGAGACTGCCACCGCCTCGGGGACCGCCGTTGTAACCGTCCATGAGAATGACATTGCGGTCGGGGTCGAGGAGCAGCGCGCCGAATTTTCGCCGCGGACAATTACTCGCCTTTGACAGCGTGAGGCATTGTTCGATCCGAATCCGTAGATGTTTGTTCTTCATGATCTCTCAGCCTTGGGGTCACTCGTAGGCCGCGCGAAACTTCGCTTCAACGTAGTCTAGAAAGGGCTCCGGCCGTAGCGGCTCGCCCATTACCGCACACGCGAGCTGCTCGCTCGTCAGCTCTGAGCCCCGCCTGTGCACGTTCTTCTTTAGCCATGTCCTAAGAGACATGGTGTCGCCACGACTGAGCCCTTCGCGAAGATCTGGGATCGCAGACTCGGCAGCCGCAAAGATCTGGGCGGCGAGCAGCGCACCGATCGTGTAGCTCGGAAAATACCCGAAGGCGCCGCCCGACCAGTGGATGTCCTGCAGCACGCCGACCGCATCGTCCGCAGGGCGAACGCCGAGATAGCTCTGCATCTTTGCGTTCCAGGCCTCAGTCAAATCCGAGATCGCTAGGCGCTGCGATCCTTCGGCGAATAGATCACGCTCGATCTCGTAGCGCAGCACAACGTGCAAGGGATAACTGAGTTCCTCCGCATCGACCCGGATCACATTATTAAAGTCCACTCGCGAGAGTGCCTTGACCACTGCAGGCAGCTCTGCGTCGCGATAGGCGGGCAGGCGCTCGGCCAGCCAAGGTAGGAGAAAACGCCAAAATTCCGGCGAGCGCCCGACTTGGTTCTCCATCAGCAGCGACTGGCTCTCGTGCCAGCCCATCGAGCGCGCCTGTGAGACCGGCTGATCGGCGAGCGCCGGATCGCGACCCTGCTCGTAAAGCGCGTGCCCCGTCTCGTGCATGATCGCCAACAAACCGCTGAGCAGATCCGTGTCGGTGTAGCGGCTGGTGATCCGCACATCGCTGACACCTGCACCGCCGCAAAACGGATGCACCGCGCGATCGAGGCGACCATGGGCCCAATCAAAGCCGAGTACTCCCATCAGCTCGCGAGCCAATGCCTCTTGGGTCGCAACCGGAATCGTCGCCCCCATCGCCGCCGGCATCGGCGGCGCCTCACGAGCACGCAACTCCTCGAGAAGCGGGCTGATGCGGGCCACCAGGGGTGCAAAGAGGCGATCGATCGCGGCGATCGTCATACCCGGTTCAAAGTCGTCGATGAGCACCTCGTAGGTCGGCCGATCGGGATCGATCGCCTCCGCTCGCCGCCGCGCCAGCTCGACCAGCTGCCCCAGGATCGGCGCGAACGCAGAGAAGTCAACGCGCTCGCGGGCCGAAACCCAAATTCCGTGGGCGGCGACAGTGGTCTCGCTCCAACGCTCGACCAACTCGGGTGTTAACCGCAGCGCCCTCCTCTGCTCGCGCAACGCCTCGCGAACGTTGGCGGCGTCGACCGCTGCGAGCCCCTCGGTCGCAGCCAACTCCCCCAACAGGCGCACAAGCTCAGGATCGCAGAGCCGCTGATGGCGAACGAGAGAGAGCGCCGCGACCTGCCGACCGCGAGCCTGGGCCGCACCGCTCGGCATCACCACCTCCTGGTCCCAGCCGAGAATACCGAGTACTTCTTCTATGGAGCAGAGTTCGGCGAGACGGCGGCGAGTCTGCGCGAGGTCGGACGCGGTGGTCGAACGCATCGCCGGATGATGACCCTCGCCGTCGCCAACAACAAGGGCGCGCCGATGCCCAAGCGAAGGTCGTACCTCCGCTTGTTCCGCTTGTTCCGCTTGTTCTGCTTGTTCCCCACGCTCCCGCCTATCTTCCCCAATTTGCCCGCCATCGCCCCCCACAGGCTGTTAGCGTCGACCGTCCGCGATGCCCCAACCCGCCGCCACGATCCCGAGCCCGCCAAGCAAGCTCCGTCGCGGCCTCATCTTCGGCCTGCTCGCTCTGACACCACCGCTGATGCTCGCGCTCTGGAGCACCTCGATCGTCGCAGCTCTCGCACTCTTTGCTCTCGCACACGCGGCGATCCTGCTGCCGATCTTTCTTCCTCGACTCGATTGGCTCGGCCCGGTGATCACCCACTTTGAGCCGAATCCCGCCCTGGACGAGCAGCACGAACAGCACGAACACGACGAACAAAACCAAAAAACTGTCTGGTTGACGATCGACGATGGACCTGACCCAGAGGACAGTTTGTTGATTCTTGACCTGCTCGATCGCTACCAGGCCCGAGCGACCTTCTTTGTTAAGGGAGAACTCGCGGCGGCGCATCCTGAGGTGATCCGGGCGATGCAGAGCCGCGGCCACCAGATCGCGAACCATTCTCACACCCACCCGACGGCATTTTTCTGGTGCGCTTTGCCGGCTACCATCGAGCGCGAGCTGCGGGCGTGCAACGCCGCGATCACGGCGGCGGGTTGCGAACGACCGACGCTCTTTCGGGCTCCCGTCGGCATCAAAAGCCCCGCCCTTCACCCGGTACTCGCTCGTCTGGGCATGCGTCTCTGCGCCTGGTCGATCCGCACCTACGACGGCGTCGCTAGCTTCGATCCCGCGGCGGTCGAAGCCCGGGTGCTCGAACAACTCCGACCGGGGGCGATCCTCTGCATGCACCAGGGCGTCCGCGATCGAAACGGCGCCCCGCTCAGCCCCGTTGGCATCGCTCGAGTGCTAGAGGCCCTGAGACGACGCGGCTATCGCTGCGTAATCCCCGCTCAAAGCCGTCTGCGCTGACCATCGCGGCCCTGTACGCCCCCGCGGGAATACCGCGCGCGGCTCCGTGTTCACAACGCCTCTGCGGTGCCCGCTGCCGCGCCGCGTTGTGCGAACGCCCTGGTTGACGCTCCGGTGCGCGGTTGTTAGCGTCGCGCGCCCCTCGATGCTCAAATCCAAGCAATTGCGAACCCGGAGCCTCTCACACACCTGGAGTGCCTGGCTCTCTCGCCTCGGCCCCTTCGCTGTCGCTGTGCTCGCGCTGACGCTCGGCGATAGCGCGATGGCGGGACCCGGCATGGGCGGCGGCGGCATGGGCGGAATGGGCGGTGGCGGTGCCGGCGGAGGCCCCGGCGCTGGCAAGGACAAAAAAGACGGACCCGCCGAGGCCGCGCCCAAGGACAAGAAGGCGCTGCAACCCATCGATCCGGTGCCGGCCCAACCGAGAGGTCTGCGTCGCCTCCAGCTCTTCGAGTTGCACGGCTACATGCGAACCCGCGGCGACTATTTTCACCGCATGGACATGGGCCTGGGCGACGGACTTATCACCGGCGATCCCAACGAGACGATCGACATCGACAACAAGTTTAAGCCGCCGCCGGCCACCCAAGCGGAGACCACCTCCGACGGCACTCTGCGCACGAGCGACGCTGACTGCATCCAAGGTGTGGTCGCCAACGGGCTGAGTGTAAACAAGGCGCAGACCCGCTGCGGCCGGCGCAACGGGCATGCCAGCGCCAACATGCGCCTCCGCCTAGAGCCCACTCTGCACATCACCGACATGGTCCGGGTGCACTCGCAGATCGACCTGCTCGACAACGTCGTCTTGGGCTCGACGCCCGACTCGTTCCGCGGCGACAACCCCTGGGCGCCACTCGACATCTACACCCGCACCCAGATGCCGCCGAGCGATGGCAGCAACTCGTTCTCCGACTCGATCACCGTCAAGCGGGCCTACGGCGAGATCCAATTCGGCTGGGGCCTAAACCTCAAGTTCGGCCGCATGCCCCATCACTGGGGCATGGGCGTCGTCGCTAACGACGGCCGCGGCTACTACCGAGGCGAGCGCGGTGACATCACCCGCATGCTCGACATGGATTACGGCGACTCGGTCGACTCGGTCCGCTTAGGCGTCGACTTTGGCAAGGACCGCCGCCGCACCCACCGACTCGAGGCATCGTGGGACTGGGCCTCGTCGGGGCCGACAACCGCCCAGATCCTCGGACCTACGTGGGCCTCGGCCAACAACGTCGGCCAAGATTTCAGCGTCGAGAAATTCGACAACGTCTACCAGTGGCGCCTGTCGATCGAGCGCCGCGACGATCCCGACATGCTGCGGCGTAAGCTCGCGCTTGGCAGCCCGGTGGTCAACTACGGCGTCATCGCCTGGCTCCGCTACCAAAACCTCGACCGGGTCACCGGTGCACCCGGGCTCGGCGACGGCCTGGGCACCCATGCCACCTGGGCCGACGCCAGTTCCGACGACGGCCTGGGCCGCTACGGCGAGGCCCTGGGCAACGGCGATGTCGACGCCAACGGCGACGATGCCCACCAAAATTACACCAACCTTCTGGTCCACCGAAAAGCCCTGGTGGTCACCCCAGACCTTTGGCTGCGGGTCAATTGGCGCACTCTCCGGGTCGAGTTCGAGGTCGCTGGCGTCTTCGGCCGCTTCAACCAACGCGACCTCGCCGAGAGTCCCGCGGAGGACAACCTTGTGCTCGAGGATGTCGGCGACAGCCAACTCCAACCCAATACGATCGCCCAGGTCGGCTACGCGCTCGAGTTTAAGTACGGCCTTTTTAAAGACCGCTTCCACCTCGGCTTTGATCAGGGCTTCGCCTCCGGTGACGATGCCGGCGGCACCAACCGCAACGCCCAGAGCCCGCTCGGCATCGACGGCAACCGCTACCACACGGCCTTCCGCTTCAACCCCGCGTACATGCAGGATCTCCTGCTCTTCCGCGAGGTCCTGGGCACCGCCTCCAACGCCGCCTACTTCCGCCCTTGGGCCGCGTTTTACTTCCTGCAAAACAACGTGTCCGGGCGCCTCGACATCCAGTACGCGCTCGCCCAAAAGACTCAGTCGACCTTCGGCAACAAGTACTCCTGGGGCCTCGAGATCGACGGCGCTGTCCGCTATCACGACACCCACGAGCCGATCTTTGTCCAGCTCCAATACGGCGTGCTCTTTCCCTTTGGCGCCTTCGATCGACCGCCGACGCTCTATCCCCAAAGTGGCGACAACGTCGTGCCCAACGGCGGCGACGCCAAGGCGGTGCAGACCGTTCAGGCCATGGTGGGGATCAAGTTCTAGCGGCGGCCGAACTCCCCGCTAATGGCCACGAGTAAGTCTAGAAGTAAATCCAAAAAACCCCGCTCACGCTGGGTCTGCTCCTCCTGCGGCGCTGCCCAGTCGGGGTGGTTTGGGCGCTGCCCCGCCTGCAGCGAGTGGAACACGATAAGCGAGGAGATCGTCGAGCCCGAGGGCGGCGACCGAGTGGTCCTGCACCGCACCCCGAGCCGGGCGGCGCGGGTCATCTCCTCGACAGCCGCCCAGGTCGAGGTCGACAGCGCACCGCGACGACCCTGCGGCATCGGCGAGATCGATCGGGTTCTCGGCGGCGGATTGGTGCCCGGATCAGTCGTGCTTGTCGGCGGTCCCCCGGGCATTGGCAAGTCGACGCTGCTCCTGCAGGCGAGCGCGAGCCTGGCCCGACGGTCAGGTCCTGTTCTCTACGCCAGTGGCGAGGAGTCGGTCGCCCAGGTCGCCTCTCGGGCTGCCCGCCTGGGTGCCTCCCACCCGAGCCTGCTGCTGCTCGCGGATACCCGCATCGAAGCGATTCTGGCGGCCGCGGGCGAGCGCTCCGACGAGCTCGCGGCGCTGGTCGTCGATTCGGTGCAAACCGTCTACTCCGAAGCCCAGGATGGTCTACCGGGCAACATCACCCAGATCCGCACGGTGATCGCTCAGCTGATCGGTTTTGCCAAACGTCACGATGTGCCGGTGATGGTCGTCGGTCACGTCACCAAGGACGGGCAGCTCGCCGGGCCCCGCCTCCTCGAGCACCTCGTCGACGCCGTGCTCTCCTTTGAGGGCGACGACGACCACTCGACACGCATGCTGCGGGCGACCAAAAATCGCTTCGGTTCGACGATGGAGCTCGGCGTCTTTGAGATGCGCGGCGACGGTCTCCGCGAGATCCGCAACCCCTCGGAGGTTTTTCTCGCCGAACGCCAACCGGGCGCCTTCGGCTCGTGCATCACCGCCTCGCTCGAGGGATCAAGGCCGCTCCTGCTCGAGGTGCAAGCGCTGCTCGCTACAGCCTTTGGTAACCCCCGCCGCACCTGCGTCGGCGTCGATCCTGCGCGCGTAGCCATGCTGATGGCGGTGCTCGATCGCCACGGCGGTCTCTTTGTTCTCGACCAGGACGTGTTTATCAACGTCGTCGGCGGTGTACGCCTGAGCGAGCCCGCCTGCGACCTGGCGATCCTCCTGGCGATCGCCTCTTCGCACATGCGGCGCCCCCTCGATCCCGGCATGGTCGCGATCGCCGAGGTCGGCCTCACCGGCGAGCTGCGCCAGGTGCCCCGTCTCGACGCCAGAGTCACGGAGGCTGCCCGCCTGGGTTTCACCAAGGTGGTGCTCAGTCGCGGCTCCAAAAAACAAGGCGCTTCGCCACTCGCCCGCGAAACGCGAGCCGGTCTCAAAGGCGTCGAGGTGATCACAGCCCGCACCATCGCCGAGGCCGTCGAACTCGCCTTCGCCGGCAGCCCACAAGCCGCCGCCCGTCCGACTCGCGGCCGCGAGCAAGAAGGACCCTCGTCAGGCGAGGGACGCGAACGCGAACGCGAACGCGAACGCGAACGCGAACCAAGACGCAAACGCTGAGCGCACGTGTGAAGTAGGAGCAAGCAAGCAGCGCACGGGAGCCCCGAGGCCTCCGCTGCGCTGCTTCGTTAATTCATGCTCAGCGACGACCGCGGCGGGCCTTCACAGCCTTTACCGGCTTCGGGGACTCGACCGCACCGACCGTCGCAGCCGGTGACTGGGTCGCGTTGGCACGGGCGAGCCCGTATTTCGCGAGCACCTCGGCCTCGATTTTCTCGAGGATCTCGGGGTTCTCCTTGAGGAACGCCTTCGCGTTCTCTCGCCCCTGACCGATGCGATCTTTTTTGTACGAGAGCCACGCGCCGGCCTTGTCGATCACTCCAGCGTCGACACCCATATCGATGAGCGTGCCCTCGCGTGAGATGCCCTCGCCGTAGGTGATGTCAAACTCGACCTCGCGAAAGGGCGGCGCCATCTTGTTTTTGACGACTTTGACCCGGGTCCGGTTGCCGACGACCTGGTCGCCGTTTTTGATCGCGCCGATCCGGCGGATGTCGAGACGCACCGAGGCGTAAAACTTGAGCGCGTTGCCGCCGGTGGTGGTCTCTGGCGAGCCAAACATGACGCCGATCTTCATGCGCAGCTGGTTGATGAAGACCACCAGCGTTCGACTCCGAGCGACCGATGCGGTCAGCTTGCGCAGCGCCTGGCTCATCAGACGAGCCTGCAAACCGACGTGGGAGTCGCCCATGTCGCCCTCGAGTTCGGCCTTGGGGGTGAGAGCGGCGACCGAGTCGATTACGATCACATCGAGGGCACCGGAACGCACCAACATGTCGCAGATCTCGAGCGCCTGCTCGCCAAAGTCCGGCTGTGAGACCAATAGGTCGTCGGTGCGCACGCCGATCTTGCGGGCGTAGCCGATGTCGAGAGCGTGCTCAGCATCGATGAAGGCACAGACACCACCGCGCTTTTGGGCCTCGGCGATCACGTGCAAGGAGAGCGTCGTCTTGCCAGAGGACTCAGGCCCGTAGATCTCGACGATGCGGCCGCGGGGCAGACCGCCGATGCCCAGGGCGACATCGAGGGAGACCGAACCGGTCGGGATCACCGAGACGTCGCCGGTGGCGAGCGTACCGTCCTTCGACATCCGCATGATCGAGCCCTTGCCGAACTGCTTCTCGATCGTCGCGAGGGTCAGGTCGATCGCCGAGTCACGCTGGGCGGTGGAGGATGATTGACTGCTTGTCGGTGCCATAGGTCTTGCTCCGCTCGCCGCGGGGCCTAGACCCTAATCGACGAGGTCGGCCGCCGACAAGCCGCGCTCGCGCAATCGCTGAAAAACCATCCACAGGGCCCATGAGGTCGCCGCACGCTGGATCGTCGGGCGATCGCCGCGAAAGTGGAAACGCCGGTAGTCGGAGGCCAGAGCGTCGCTGACGGCGATGTCGACGGTGCCCACCGGCTTCTCTGCAGACCCCCCGCCGGGACCTGCGATACCGGTGATGCCGACCCCCAGATCAGCGTGGCCCTCGAAGGCCGCGCGCACGCCATTCGCCATGCCCCGCGCGACCGGCTCGGAGACGGCGCCGTGAGTCTCGAGGACCTCCGCCGGGATCCCGAGGATCTTCTCTTTGATCCCGTTGTGGTAGGCGACGACGCCCCCGTGAAAACAGGCCGAGACCCCGGCGATACCGGTCATCGCCGCCGCCACACGGCCGCCGGTGCACGACTCGGCAGTCGCCAGCATCAACCCATGGACGCTTAAGAGAGACGCCACCCGAGCCGCGAGTTCGTCCGTCCCTAGGCCGACAAACGCCGTCCCCAGGGCATCACGAAGACGTTGCACCAGCGCGTCAGCCCGCGCCTCCGTGATCGTATCGACGTCGAGCGTGAGGTCGACCTCGGGACCGGCGGCCCTGTAGTGCACGCCGACCGCCTGCAGCTCTGGCTCGTCGAGCAGCGGCTCGACCAAGGAGGCGACCGCCGCCTCGCGAAGCCCGAACACCCGGAGATCTCGGATCGCCCGCGGCGACAGCGACGATGCATGGCGCGCGCGCAGCAACGTCGCGACCGGACCCGCGAGCATCGCCCGCATCTCGGCGGGCACGCCCGGCAACGCGATCACCAGACAGCCGTCGATCTCGAGGCAAAACCCTGGAGCGATCCCCTGCGAATTTTTGATCAGCGTCGCCCCGACGGGGACCTCTGCCTGCCGAGCCTGGATCTCGTCGAGTTCGTGACCGCGCCGCCTCAACGCGCCCTCAACAGCAGCCATCGCCGCCCCAGGACGCTCACAGCGCACTCCGGCGGCTTTGGCTACCGCCGTCGATGTGAGATCATCGAGGGTCGGACCAAGACCGCCCGTGATGACACAAAGATCGATCCCTTCGAGCCCCTTAAGCGCTCCAACGATCGCCGGAATCGAATCTGCGACCGAAAGCGCCCGCTCAACGGCGATGCCAAGACCCCCGAGGAAACGGCAAATCTCCCCCGAATTGGTGTCTAGCGTGCCGCCAGTGAGGAGTTCATCCCCGATACAGATGATCTCCGCGCGTGCTCCCACGCCGACATCATCCCGCAGGTCCGTGCACGTGCATACTGCGCGACTGACGCAAAAAGTTGCCCGCGAAGAACACCAGGCCTTTCAGGGTTTCCGCGGCTCAGCTAGGATGATCGGCATTGTGCGAATCCGCTACGCTGCCAAGACCGACGTAGGCATGAAGCGCAGTCACAACGAGGACTACTTCTCTCTCATCGAAGACGAGAAAGTATTCATCGTTGCTGACGGCATGGGCGGGCACGCATCCGGCGAAGTGGCTAGCAAGATGGCCTCCGATGTCATGAACGAGTTCTACCAGCACTCGAAGGACATGGATGCGACCTGGCCCTTTCGCTACGATCCGATGCTCTCGTACCCCGAGAACCGAATGGTCGCGGCAATACGCCTAGCGAACCAACGGATCTTCGAGGCCGCGATGAAAAACCCGAACCTCCGGGGCATGGGCACGACGATCGTCAGCTGCATGTTCGTAGGCGACGCCGCCTACGTCGCCCACGTCGGTGATTCTCGTGTCTACCGTGTCAACGACGGCAAGATCGATCAACTCACCCGCGACCACTCCTTGCTCGAGGACTACAAAGAGGCGAGGCCCGACATGAGCGAGGAGGAGGCCCGAAACTTCCCCCACAAAAATGTCATCACCCGGGCCCTGGGTATGCGCGACACGGTCGTCGTCGACATCAAGAAGTTTGACGTGAACAGCGGCGATACCTTCGTGCTCTGCTCCGACGGGCTCTGCGGCATGCTCGAGGATCCGGCGATCGAAAAAATCGTCAGCGACGCGCCCAGCCTCGAGGCCTCGGTCGCCGATCTGATCGACCAGGCCAACCGCGCCGGCGGCAACGACAACATCACCGCGATGCTTGTCCAATGCCAACGCTGAGCCAAGACGCGGTGTGAGTCGAAACATCGAAAATCGGCAATCAAGGGGAGAGGGAGAGGGCGATGGGAACGGGAGAAGAGACCCCATGCGATGGCGCGAACCGCCGGCGTAGCCTTCGTGTCGCCGTCAACATCGAGGTCGACTACGCCGCGGACTCGACCTTTCTCTACGCTTACATCACCGACATCTCGTCGATGGGCATCTTCATCCGCACCGACACACCGTCGACGCCCGGCACCAGCCTGAGCCTGCGTTTCACGCCGCCCTCCGATACCGATGAGCCCGCCGAGATCATCGTCATCGACGGCGAGGTCAAGTGGACCAGCAAACACGCCGATACCGGTGGGCCCGGCATGGGCATCGAGTTCATCCTCACCGACCAGGCCATGCGTAAGCGACTGCTCGACCTGGTGTTTGCCATCGCCTACCTGACCCCCAACACCGACGCTGATGCGAGCGGGTCGCAGGGTCCGAGCGCCGCCTCCTGAGACCCGCACGCGGATCTCCTTCAAGCGCTGCGACAGAGCTGACGAGCGCTGCGCTCAGTGAGTCGCCGCGGGACTGAGCGCGCTGAAGTCGAGGATCATCGTCTCGGGGAGCCGCGAAGGCTCCGGCGCGAGCAACTCGCCAACCCGCCGCGCCGGCAGCCCGACATCGATGAGATCACTGCAGAGCGCGCTCGCATCCTCGGCGTCGACGCAGAGCAGCAGCCCCCCCGAGGTCTGGGCATCGGCGGCGAGCAGAGTGAACATCTCCTGCTCAGCTTCGGTGCCCTGAGTGGCGCCCGCACGCTCGAGCCAACGATCGACAAAACGGAGGTTCGCCCGCGTACCGCCGGGCACCTCGCCTCTGCGGATCCTCGCGAGCACGCCGGGCAATACCGGCAGGCTCGCCATGTCGAGGCGCGCCGCCAGCTTTGAGCCCCGGAGGATGTTGCGCAGATGCCCGAGCAATCCGAAGCCGGTGACATCCGTCGCCGAGCGCACACGAAAACGTTGGGCGCAGCTGAGCGCCGACGCGTTCAGGGTGGTCATGCTGCGGATGGCCGCGTCGATCTCCGCCGGGCTCGCGCTCCGGGCTCGGATCGCCGAGCCAATGACCCCGGTCCCAAGCGCCTTGGTCAGCACCAATGCCTGCCCCGCACGGGCCCCCGTGTTGCAGAGCAAACGCTCGCGGTGAACCTCGCCGGTGACCGAGAGACCGAACTTCGGCTCGGCATCGCGGACCGTGTGACCGCCGACGACCGGCGCCCCAGCGAGGGCACAGATCTCCGCGGCCCCGCAGAGAATCTCGCGGAGCACCGAGAGCGGCAGCGCATCGTCTGGGAAGAAGGCCAGGTTTAAGACGTAACGCGGCGTGCCGCCCATCGCGTAGATGTCGGAGAGCGCGTTGCAGGCAGCGATCGCCCCAAAGGTCGCCGGGTCATCGACGATCGGCGTGATCACATCGGTGGTCAGTACCAGCGCCCGCTGCTCTTCGTCGGCAAAGCGCACGACCGCGGCGTCGTCGGCCAACGAGTGAGCGACCCAAATCCCGTGATCGCCAGCGGCGTCCGGATGTCCCCCCTGCGCGGGCGAGGGCAGCCCTTCAAGGACCTCGACCAGGTCACCGTGACGGAGCTTGGCCGCTCAACCACCGCCCCTTGCGAACTCGGTCAGACGAACAACGGAGGTCTCAGAGGGACGCGCGGAGTCGGACATTGGCCGGAGCATAGTCGACTCGCCAACCCTCCGCGCGGCAATCGCAACGTTGCCCGAGCCACACGTTCGCGAGTGCGGAGCATGCGCAGTCCGACAACATGCGAGAGAGCCTCCACCGAGCCCCCAACCCGTGCCGCAAGATACGCGCGAAGCCGGACATCGAAGCTCGACATAGTAGACTCGCCGGCGATGGCAAAGGCGCCCCGATCGCTCGTACTCGGCACTGCTGGCCATATTGACCACGGCAAGACAACCCTTGTCCGGGCCCTCACCGGCGTCGACACCGATCGCCTGCTCGAGGAAAAACGCCGCGGCATCACCATCGAACTCGGCTTCGCCGCCTGGCCGATCGCCCCGGGTGTCGAGGCCAGCATCGTCGACGTGCCCGGCCACGAGGGCCTCGTGCGCACAATGATCGCCGGCGCCGGCGGCATCGATCTGATGATCATGGTGATCTCCGCCGAAGACGGAGTGATGCCGCAGACCCGCGAGCACCTGCGCATCTGCTCGCTGCTGGGCATCACTCAGGGCGTCGTCGCACTCACCAAGATCGACCGCTTGGAGGGCGACCAAGAGGCCATCGAGTTTGCGATCGAAGACGTTCGCGAAGCACTCCAACACACGCCCTTTTGTGGGGCGCCGATCGTGCCCTGCTCGGCACCTGAAGGCATCGGTCTAAACGAACTCCGCGGCGCCATTCGCCGGGCGATTTCTCAGCTCCCGCGACGACCGAGCGACGACCGAGCGATCCTGCCGATCGACCGAATTTTTACCGTCAAGGGCCACGGCACCGTGGTCACAGGCACACTGCTGCACGGCCGCCTGAGCGAACGTGAGACCAGCCTCGACCTGGTACCGGTGGGCGCCGAGCGACCTCGTCGCAGCCTTCGCGCCCGCGGTCTCGAGGTCCGGGGCAGCTCGGTCGGCAAGGTCCGCTCGGGCAGCAGAAGCGCCATCAACCTCGCCGGCATCGCGACCTCGGAGCTGCGCCGCGGTGATGTGCTCACCTCCGGCGCCAGGGTCGAGCGCTCGACCATTGTGCACGCCCTCATCGACCACCTGCCCCACAGTACAGGTCCCTGGAAAGACGGCGCCGCGGTCGAAGTCTGCGCCGGCACAGCCCACTGCACCGGTCGCCTGACAACGCTCGCGACGCTCGACAGCAACGACAACGACAACGGAGACGGCGAGCTTCGCCCCTCGGAGTCGCGCACATTGGGACCCGGCGAGCGCGGCCTCCTGCGCATTCAACTCGACCCGCCGATCCCCTGCTGGCACGGTCAACGCCTCGTGCTCCGTCGCCTGCACGCGACCGCCGATCTCGAGGGCGATACGATCGGCGGCGGCGTGCTCATCGATCCCGAGCCGAGCCAGGGGCGTCGCCAACGTCTGCGCTGGATCGCCGTGGCCTCGGGGCTAAACACCGAGGATCCAAGCGTACGAGCTCGCGCTCTTTTGGTCGATGCCGGCGCCCTCGGTATCGATCGTCACAGCCTCGAGCGCCGGGCGGGCATCATCGACAGCGCGGCCGAGAGCGCCCTCCAGGCTCTCGTCGAATCCGCAGAAGTGATCGCTCTCGGCCGTGATCGCTGGGTCCTCCGTCGTCATGTCGACGACATCGCAGCCCGAGCGGTGCAGGTCGTCGAACAATTCCATCACGAACATGCCTTGCAGCCGGGGCTCGGACGCGCCGCGCTCGAGGGCAGCCTCGGCGAAAAGGGAGCCCGCGTCGCCTCGGATGTCGCCTCCGCCGCGATCGATCTCGCCTGCAAGCGCGGCGACCTCTGCCTCTTCGACGACCAGGGCCTGCTCACAAGGCCCGGGCGCGGCCTCGCCGAGGACCACCTCCCACAGGCGCTGCAACGCATCGTCGATCTTTACGAGGCCCGCGGCATCGCCCCGCCGACGCGCAAGGAGGTCGAGGCCGCGACCTCCATGTCGAGCCGAGCCCTGCTCGACGCGATCTCCACGCTGCAGCGCCTGGGCGCCCTCATCCGCCTGACAAACGAACTCTCCCTCGCTGCCAGCAGCCACGCATCCCTCTCCCAGACGATCCGCGAGCACCTCCGCGAACACGGGAAAATCGACGTGCAAGCTTTTAAGGCCCTGACCGGACTCTCGCGTAAATTCGCGATGCCGATGCTCGAGCACTTCGACAGACTGCAGCTCACCCGCCGCGAGGGCGAGCACCGGGTCGCGGGCAACCGCGCGGGCCTCTGAGTCCCGCACAGTCCTGCGAAAAATTGTCTGATATGCTGCGATCTCGAGGCTGCGATCGGAAGAACTCTCCGCGCAGATCCGGCGAAGGAACGCTCTATGTGCAGACGAGTAAAATGCGGAACCTGCGAAAAAACCACCTGGGCGGGATGCGGCGCGCATATCGATCAGGTTCTCGCAGGCGTCGCCAAAAACGATCTCTGCCAGTGCAAGCCCGAGGATCGAGCCCCGGCCCGCGGTTTGCTCGCGCGCCTCTTTGGCCGCTAGCTTCCAACTCTCGCGACCCGGCCCAAAGCTACAGCTGAGCCCCGGACTAGATGCCCGGATCGCCGAGGCGAGCCAGCGCTGTGATCAGAGCGGCATCGTCTTCCTCGGGTAGCGAGCGCAGATCGATGAGCAGCTCGCCGTCGATGATGCGACCCAATACCGGCGGCGCGCCACGTCGCAGCATCACCGCCTGACGGCTCGCAGCACCCCCAGGGACCGCCAAGGCGACTCCCTCGATCGTCATGCCCGGCAATGAACCACCGCCTACCGTCGCCGCCGTCGACCGAACCTGCCCCTTTGGCCAGCCAAGAGCGTCGGCGATCATCAGGGCTCGATCGCGAAGATCCTCCGGCGTCGCCGCCAAGAGTCGGTGCAGCGCGAGCGTCTCCACAGCCTGCCCCTTCGCGTGCGCCACGGCAGTCGCGTGGAGGGCCGCGACCGTCAGTTTTCCGGGGCGTAGAGCGCGGGCCATCGGTTGCCGGCGGAGACGCTCGATGAAACCCGCACGTCCGGCGAGTATGCCCGCCTGTGGTCCACCAAAGAGCTTGTCACCGCTGCAAGTGACGACATCAACCCCGGCGCCGAGATACTCCTCGATCGTCGGCTCTGCCTCCGGGGTGGCCGGAATACCGTCGCCCATGGATCCCGAGCCCAGGTCTGCGATCAGTGGGACTGCAAACTCGGCCGCCAATTCGGAGAGCTCTAAAAGCCCCACCTCCGAGACAAAACCGTGCTGACGAAAATTACTCCGGTGCGCCCACAGCAGCGCCGAGGCCGGCCCGCTCATGCCTGGGAGTTCACCGGTGAGCGCCCGCCGGTAATCGCCGATATGCGTACGATTGGTACTGCCGACCGGCCAGATCGAAGCTCCTCCGGCGGCGGCCATCTCGGCGACACGAAAGCCGTCACCGATCTCGATCATCTGTCCGCGTGAGAGCACCACCCCACCCCGCAGACCAAACGCCGTGCACGCGAGCAGCAATGCCGCGGCGCCATTGCCAACGACGTGCACATCCTCAGCGCCGACCACCAAGGCGAGCAGCGGGCACAGATGGGCGTATCGAGAACCCCGCTGCCCGCTCTCCAGGTCGAACTCTAGATCGCATGCACCGGCGGCACTGATCACCGCATCGACGACCGCGGCGCCCATCGGTGCTCGCCCGAGGTTGGTGTGCAACACCACCCCTGTGGCATTGAGCGCCCGCCTTGGTCGAACTTCGAGCAAACCGTCGAGCCGCGCGGCGATCGTCTTGGCGAGCTGCCCACAGCTCGGCACTTGCCCCCCCCCCGAGAGCTGCTCGTCATCCGCGAGCAGGGCCCGCCGCAGCTCGGCGAGCGCCTCCTGGACCATTCGTCGCTTGATTCGACGGCACCCAGAATGCCCCGCGAGCACCTCTACGGCGAGTACACGATCGACCTTGGGGAGCTTTGACAAGCCTTGCCTTTGCGGCATCGCCGGACGCTACCACAGCGAGAAAATCGCAGAACTGCAGAACTGCAGAACCGCAGAACCGAAAAACCAAAAAACCAAAAAACCAAAAAACTCTTAGATCGATACGCCGCTCAGGAGGAGTGCGGCGACGATGAGGCCGAAGATCACGGTCGCCAGCAGCGGCCAGCGCAGTGGTAGCGGAGCTCCGGGGTAGCTGTCGCCCGGTCGCCGCCGGTTCATCCGGGTCACAGTTGTCTCGCCGGCGCGAGCGAGCGCCGCCGCTACCTGAGCCCCTGGATGGTGGATCTCGAAGACGACATCGCCAAGATGCAGACAAACGCCATGACCAAGCCTGACCGGCCCGATGATCGCCTTGCCGTCGACGAGCACCCCGTTCTTGCTGCCGAGATCCTCGACCTCGACAGCATCTGCATCGACGCGAACCCTCGCGTGCCGGCGGGAGATATCGACGGCGTCGACGTAGACCTCAGCCGCGCTATCACGTCCGATCACGTTGTCGCCGTAGATCAGCGGGTGCACGCGCCCAGGTTCGGGTCCGTGTTGCTGACGGAGAAATGGGCGTGCACCGATCGTCATGACCAAGCCCGAGCATGTCATGGCGACCCCGCAACCTCCGGATCTATTTGTTCGATGCTCTGCCAACCATCGCGACGCCAGCACTCGACCGCTGTGCCGCCCGCCCCGCGCACGAGAGCTGTGTACGCGTCTGCACCGGCGCGGCAGCGACGAAGGAGTGCTCGAAGCTCGCGATCCGAAGATGCTGGCCATTGACAGTCGACACGCTCACTCACGGCCGCAGGCCTAAAGGCCCCCAGATCTCGGACAAGGTGGCGACGGCGTGCGACCTCGGGTGCCTGCCGCCCGACGATCTCCAGGACGGGGGCACGGCCGAGGTGATCAAAGAGCCGCAAAAAAGCCCCGGGCGAGAGCCACGGCCCGGCGATGCAGATGCCGACACGTTCACCGGTTTTGGAGATCGCCGGCACGATCACCTCGAGACGCCGACCGCCGCCGATCGCCCACCACGAACCGGACGAGATCGGCGAAGCGAGCACCGTCGCCGAAGCTGGGACCTCCCTCCCCAGGACGATCGCCAAGACCGCGACAAGACCCAGCGTCGGCGGCCTCCAACCGGGCACTCGCCCCTGCAATGGCGATGGGTGATTTCGCACTTTTGTCACACTTCGCACATTTAGCACCAATAGGCAGAGGGCGACCGCGCCGAGCACCTCTGTCGGGATCTTGGGCACTCGCGCGAGCAGTTCGCCGAGATCGAGGATCAGCCCGGCCCCCCACGCTGCCGGCACCAGCGCGTCGGCCCCAAACGCCCCGAGGCCCAGAACCCCGAGGATCCCGAGGGGCAGCACCCAGGTGCAGAAGATCGGCAGGGCGATCAGATTGGCGACGACGCCGAGCAACGAGCCGGTTCCAAAATGCCAGAGCGCGACCGGGAGCGTCGCCCAGGTCACCCGCCAGCTCTGGGCGAGCAACCCCCGCGGCGCCCGCGGATGCACCAACACCGCCATGGCCGCCAGCGACATCTGAAAACCCACATCAAGCACCCACAGCGGCCAAATGACGAGCAAACCGGCGGCCGTCAACACGAGCATGGTCGGCCCGTGGCTCGGACGGCCGATCGCTGCGGCGACGACCACAAGACAGAGCATCACTCCGGCCCGAATCGCCGAGGGCGCGCCGCCTGTCAGCAGTACATAGGCGACGACTGGTACAAGACCGAGCAAACCGATCTCCGGCCTGCTCCGACCGAATGCCGCGAAGACCCGCGAGATCAGCCCGCAGATAAAAAAACCACCGAGCGCCACATGGAGACCGCTGACCGCTAAGAGATGGCCCAGGCCGGCGCCCCGGACCTGCGCCCGTCGCTCGGGAGCCAGCGCCTGGGGCATGCCCAGGGCCGCCGCGACCACCAAACTGCCCGCGGGCCAGCCCCGGGTCGCCTGCCAGGCCCGCTGACGAAGCCCCGCGACCCACGCGTAATAGGCGTCATCACCGGATCGAGATCCCGGGGCCTGCCACAGGGCGTCGACAAATACCCGCCTCGAGCTGCCTGAACGCGGATCTGCGGCGCCTTCGTGCCAGGGCAGCAGGTTCGCGTCCGCGCGCGCGACCTCCGAGGCCAGGAGCCAGACCCGCGAGCCGGCGGATCGCGGACAGGCGGAGGCATCGCTGTAGAGCAACCAACGCTCGCCGGCGACCTCGACCTGGAGGCGACAACGGGGGCCCGGTACGCTGGCGCCCAACACTCGAACTGCGACAAGCCCGCGGGGGATCACCACTATCGGAATTGCGATCTCATGTGAGGCGACCCACCCTCTGAGCAGTCCGAGACCCGCGATGAGCAGCCCCGCACTGAGCCACTTTGTCCAGGTTCGAGCGGGAACGAGCAGCGCTGCCGATGCCAAGAGCAGAACACCGGCTCCGACTGTCAATACGGCCATGCCCATGGCCCCAGCGAGCAGAACACCGGCGACAATGCCCGCGATCAATACGAGTCCAAGCCCAAGAGCAGCCATCTCAACCCTGGTTCGACCGGCGTGCTCAACCGTTGCAGGCGCGTAGACGCCCCTTACTAGGGCGAACTCGGCCTCGAGTCGCGCGAAGCATCGTGAAATTGCCAGCGCCGGCCGCGTCGCCCTACACTTGCCGCAACCGTGCTGCTGACCAAGATCTGGGCCGCAATCCTCGCATGTCTGGCGACGATCTTCTTCGCCGGCATGTTCCTCCTGTCTTTTGGCACTCCGACGGGCTTCTCAGACGCCGACCGGACGGCCATCCAAGCGACGACCAAGGCCGGAATTGCCGCCCTCGCGGCTGAAATTCAGGCGTCTCCGGTCTCGCGAGCGCCGACGATCCTCACGGACATCGACCTCAAGCGAGCTTTGGATCCCGAACCTATCGATCCAAAAGATCCGCCGCCGCCGTTGGACCAATCGTTTAGCGATGTTGCCAACGCGCTCTTGCTCGCCGACTACCCGCAGATGACCGTCGGCATGCTCGACGGCGCCGGTGCGGTGCTCGTCGGCACCGGCATCGCCACCGAGCTCCTCCCCGAGATCGGCAAGCTCGAGGCGGTCTCTGACCTCAAGGTCGACGAAGAGACCCAGTTTTCGGCGACGCTCGCCGGCACCGTGCAGGTCGTCAAGGTTACTCGGGCCGACGAAAAATCGCGGCGCCTGGTCGCCTTCCAACCTCTGGACCTGGGCGCCGGCTCCTTCGTGCGCAGGGTCCTCGGTACCGACAACCCCACGGGCATCGTCCGCGAGGGCAAGATCCTGAGCGCGATCGGCGACCAGCCGGTCGACAAAGAGATCCTGGCGATCACCAACGAACACCGCAAAGACGTGCCCCCCAACGGCATCAGCGAGGTCTTCATGGTCGGTGAGGGTCTCAGCGCCCGCATCGGCGCGATCAGCCGGATCCCCGGTCCCGCGGGCCGCGGCGAGCGGGGCACGATGATCGTCGTGCTCTCAACCAATACCGCCGCCGCCGGTCAACGCGATCTCAAATCAGCGATCGCCGAAGCCCGTGCCGCTGGCAATACCGGCCGCCTCAACTGGCCGCTGATCATCGGCTTCCTCCTGGTCAGCGTCTCACTCGCGATCTACCTGCCGACCCTCGAGGGCACTGGGCCGCTCAAGCGACTCACCGCCGAGTTCCGCTCGATGATCAAGGGCACCCAGCAGCAGCTCTTCTACGACACCTACTCGGGTCCCGTCGGCGAGCTCGCACAGGCTGCAGTCGCCTACCACGAGACGCTGCGCGCCGCTCTCAACGCGGCCGAGCTCGACATGCCCGAGGACGGTGGCGGCACCCGCAGTCATCGCCGCGTCGGCAGCACTCGCGGACACCGTCCCCTGCGCACCGGTGCTCAGCAGCAGGCGCCCGCGCCCGCGCACGAGGCCGACGCTCCCGCGGATCCCGACGAGATGCCGACCATGGCTCATCCCGCAGTCGGTGGTCGCCAGGGTTTCTACACAATGCCCGCCACCAGCAAGCCGCTGCGCTCGCGCGAGACCGTCATCGGCAACCTGATGACCCTCGACAACGATCCAGCCGCGCCGGAGCCGACCAAGGACGATGCCGTCCGCGAGGCCTACTACCAAGAGGTCTTCGAGGAGTTCATCAAGTTCAAGGTCGAGAACAACGAGAGCACAGAGGGGCTCACCTACGAGAAGTTCGCGACCAAGCTGCGCTCCAATACCGCCGAGCTGATGAAGCGCCCCGACGTCAAGGACGTGCAATTCTCGGTCTACCTGAAAGACGGCAAGGTCGCCCTCAAGGCCCGTGTCGTCCGCGGCTAGTTCTTCCCCAAGCCCCCCAACAAAAACCCCCGGCGGACACACTCCTCCGGGGGTTTTTTGTGTCGACGATCTAGCGTAATCAGCCTGGAGCCCTGTAGCCGATGACTCTCCTCAAGATCGCCCCGATAGGCAGCCCTGTCCTCCGCCAAGCGGCCCGCAGTGTCGGCGCCGACGAACTCGCGACCGCCGAGTTCCAGGCCTTCATCGACGACCTGGTCGAGACCATGCACGACGCCAGCGGGGCCGGACTCGCCGCCAACCAAGTCTACCGGCCGGTCAAAGTCTGCGCCCTCGAGGTCAAAGACAACCCCCGCTACCCCTACAAACCAAACATCCCTCTGACGATCCTGATCAACCCCGTGCTCACTCCGGTAGGTGAGGATCGCTTCGAGAACTACGAGGGCTGCCTCTCGGTGCCGGACCTCCGCGGACAGGTCTGGCGGCACGCCGAGATCCGAGTGCAAGCGCAGGACCGGCACGGCCAGCCGATCGATACGATCGTCCGCGGCATCACAGCCGGCACCTACCAGCACGAATGCGACCATCTCGACGGCGTGCTCTTCCTCGACCGCGTGCACGACACAACAAGCCTCTGCACCTGGAAAGAATTCAGCCGCCACCGAGAGGCCGTGTTCCGTGAGCATGTGCGCGCCATCGTCAGCCGCTACGGCAGCTGACAAACAACGCCCTAGCAGCCCGCCCACCCCCACTAGGAGCCCCGCAGGGCGCAGGCCGGGCGGCGGTGGTATGGTTTGCCGCCCGTGAAGTCCGATCGCCGCCGTACCTTTGCCCTCCTCGGCACAATCGCTGTTCACGGGCTGCCGCTCCTGACCTCCTTGACCTGCTCGCTGGCCATCGACGTCGAGCTTCCCGAGTTCGAATTCGAGCTTACTGAGGTCGAGTTCATCGACCCCGATCAGGAACTCGGTGACGGCCTGCCCGCCGCCGAACCCGAGCCCGAGCCTGAGGTGCAGCCCCCGGTCGAGCCCCCGGATCCCCCCGAAGACCCGCCTGCCGACTCCGACGGGGCCGAACCCGAACCCGAACCCGAGCCCGAACCCGAAAAGCCCAAGTTCGGCCACAAAAAGTCACGCGTCGACAAGCTCGGCCCGGCCAACTCCAACTTCTTCATGCTGCTCAACGCCAGGCGTACCGCTCGCCTGCCCTACGCCGAGTCGATCATCGAGATCATGGCGGCGCTGCCGGATTTCCAGTTTGTCATCGACGGCGCTGGCTTCCATCCGCTCCGCGACTTCAACTACATGGTGATCGCGAGCCCCGACATCCGCGATGTCAGCCAGACCTTCCTCGCGGTCGAGTACCGACTGAGCGCCCAAGAGATCCAAGACGGTCTCGACCGCGCCGCCGCCGACCGCGATCAATCGATCACCTGGGAGGAGCGCGGCGGCATGGTGATGGGCAACCCCAAGCCGATCGCCGATCCAGAATCCGATTGGGATCCGCGCTGGTTTGTCTTCCTCGACGACAACGTCGCGGTCTACGTGCGCGAAGAGTTCCTGCCCCAGATCATCAGCGGCCCCGACGACTCCAAGGGCAAGACCTCCGGCAATTTCGTCGCCAACCTGACCAAGATGCGGCGCTATGCCAGGCGCGAGCCCAAGGCCGGCATGCAGATGCAGATGAAAGACATCTACGCCAGCATCCGCATGAAAAAGACGCCCTTCACGATCCCCGACGCCATCGAGATCATGGCCGAGGCCGCCGCTGCCCCCGAGATCGTCGTCAAGCTCGACTTCCTCGACAAACCCGCCGCCGAAAAGTTTGAGGGCGAGTGGAAAGAGCTGCTGCCCCGCTTCATCGACGACAAGGTGCCGCTGCTGATGCGAGGCATGGCCCGCGGCCTCTACGAGCAGATCACGATCGAGCGCGACAACAAGGGCGTCGTGCTCCGCTCCGAGTTCTCGAAGACACAGGCGACGCTAATCCTCGACCAGGTAGCGGCGATGAGCAGCAAAATGCTGCGACGCACACCCGAGCAGATGGAGCAGCTCCGCAAGCGCCGCACCGAGCTTTGGGAGGCCCGCGACAACGGCAAGCTACCGCCCTCGGTCGCCCTCGAGAAGCTCAAGACGCCGATGCCCGAGGACCCAAACGCAGACGCAAAACCTGTCGGCAAGACCAGCGAAGGCCCCGCCGCCGATAGTGGAGTGCCCGATAAGGGCGAGGGCAAGCCCGTCGAAGAGGCCAAAGAAGCCAAAGAAGCCAAAGAAGCCAAGGCAAACGGTGCGCTGCTCAAGAAGCTCGGGGCATCTCCCCCTTGATCGCAAGAGCGTCCCCGACAGCGGCTCAAGGCCACTACAAAAAGAACCTCAAGCCAAACCAATACCGAGGCGATAGCGGCGCACGGTCGGCACTGTCGCGGGGTCGCCTAGCCAACTCTGGCGATCGAGTTCGGTGCGGGCAAAATGATCGAGTTCGCCGAGCATCATCACCACTCGCTGGTAGTCCATATCTGCCATCGCCTCGACCTCGTCGCCGTGCAGACCGATGACCTGAAGAAAGAGCAACGCACCAAAATCGGTGTGGATCCTGCCGAGCGTCGGATCAGGCACGATGGCGACACCTCGCAGGTCGGTGGCGATGCCCGGCACCAACGGCCCGCCGAGATCCGCCCGGTGCCCGCTGTCAAAACCCTCGCCGCTGCTGAGAACAAAGCGACCAAGCGCCTGGATCAGCCGAACACCCCAAGCTGGCGGTTGTGACTCGCCCTTTTTTATAGATGTCCTTAAGGTCAGCTCAAAACCAAAACCGGAGACGCCGGGATCGGGCGAGGTTTTGTCAAAGAGCTCGCTGAGACCGTAGCTGATGAAATGCCAATGGGCAGGGTGCTGACGGCCAACAACCACAGTCGGCGGCACCTCGTAGACCGCGACCGCCGGCAGCGGGCTCGGGGTCGCCAACTCGTAGGCTGTCTTGCTGGCAAATTGGTGCGGCACCTGACCGGGGTAGAGCCGCGCCAACGCGGCATCGATCGCCGCCCAACCAGGAGCCCATCCCGGCGGCTTCTCCGTGTCCGCCTGCTCGCTCACGCCGAACGCTCGAACTCGCGGATAAATTCGATCAGGACGTCGACGCCCTCCTCGGGGAAGGCGTTGTAGATCGACGCCCGCAGCCCACCGACCGAACGGTGACCCTTAAGACCCGAGAGACCCGCCGCTGCGGCCTCGGTCAGAAAACGAGCCGTCAGGTCCGCACGCTTCGCCTCGGGAGCACCGTTTAGCGTCCAGGCGACGTTCATCAGCGAACGCGAGCCGACCTTCGCGTGCGGCACACAGAGCGCGCTGCTGTCGAGGGCGTCGTAGAGCTTGCCGGCCTTGCGGTGGTTGCGGGCGGCGATCGCCGGCACTCCGCCCTCATCGCGGAGCCACTCGAGCATCAACTTGAGCACCAGGATGCCAAAGGTATTCGGCGTATTAAAGAGACTCGGATTCTTGGCGTGGGTGCTGTAGCGCAGGTACTTGGGCACAACGCCGACCGGCGTCCGCTCGATCAGATCTTTGCGGATAAACACCAGAGTCACACCGGAGGGCCCGAGGTTCTTTTGGGCGCCGGCGTACCCCAGAGCCACGCGCTCCAGGGCCGTCTCGCGAGCGCCGATATCACTCGAGCAATCGACCACCAGCGGCACCTCTCCGGTGTCCGGAAGCTCCGACCACTCGGTACCGTAGATCGTATTGTTGCTGGTGATGTGCAGGTAACTCGCGTCGGCATAGGTCGCCGCAGCGGGCATCTTGGGGATGTGATCAAAACCTGTCGAAGCCGACGAGGCGAGCACCCGGGTCTCGCCGATGATCTTGCTCTCGGCGATCGCCTTGGTCGACCAGGCGCCGGTGTCGATGAAGGCCGCCGGCTTGTCCGCATGCCGCAAATTAAAGGGCACCATCGCGAACTGCAGGCTGGCCCCCCCCTGGAGGAAGAGCACCTGGTGCGTGCGCGGGATGCCGAGTACCTCATGACAGAGTTCTTCGGCCCCCTTGATCACGGCGTCGAATGGAGGCGAGCGATGCGAGATTTCGAGGACCGACATGCCGATGCCCGCTCGCTCTCGGTCGTGGCCCCCCTCGCGGAGCTCATGCACGGCCTCGGCCGCTCGATCAAGGACCCCCGGGGGCAGGATCGCCGGCCCAGCGGAGAAGTTGCGAATCGCCCGAGAACGCGCTGCGGTCATGGGCCGAACCCTAGCAGCCCATCGCGAAATTCGTCACGCTGTCTCGCGGAGTTGGACCTCGCGCGACCGGTTCTGAGGCCCCTGGGAGGACGTGAGCAAAATCCCCTCCTCGCGGATACACGGGTACACGGATACGCGAGTTCGTAAAGGGCCACTCGAAGGGTCTGCGCACTGCCAGGTCGGCTCGGCCTATAGTCGCCGACATGGCGCGCGCATGGCCCTCTGTCCTCGTTTTTGCGGCCTCGGCCGCGCTCGCTCCCTCGCCTGCCGCTGCTGAGGTCGTGAGCGCCGACTTCTCGCCCTCCCACCTCCAGCAGCTCGTCGGCCAGGACGACTTCACCTACGACAGCGACTGGTTCCCGATGAATGGCCCGGTCCAGCTCCGGCTCGTCGTGCACGCCGGCAACTCGGTCGCGATCGACATGCCCGGCGAAGGCCTCTACGACTGGCAAGAGTCGGCGCTGACCTTTGCGGGCCAGAGCGACGCCGGCAGCTTTGGCATCGACGTCGGCCTCACCCTCGACGCCAAGGTGCGCTTCGACGTCGCCGGACTCACCTGGGAATCCGACGTCATCGGTCCCTACGACTACGCCGTGATCTCCGAGACCGCCTTCACGCCCTACCTGCTGCCGGGCAACCCCGACAGGCCCGCGACGATCGAGGACGAGACCGACCCGGTAACCCTGGTCGAAGTGCCGATCACCCCCGACATCCTCGTCGCCTCCGGTCACCTCGACATCGACATTTATCTGATCGTCGACGGTGAACTCCGCGGTGACGCAATCGAGGTCGCGACCCTGGACCCCGCCGCGCAGTGGCAGGCGATCATGGAGGAGGGCGCACCTGCAGCCCTCGACGCCGGCCCCGGCCCCCTACCCGATCCCTTTATCGTCGACGGCGCACTCTTCTGCACCCTGATGACCGCGCCGACGATCGTGCTGCGACCGACGCTGGTCATGGAGATCCTCGGTAAGGAGTACACGATCGCCGATATCGACCTACCAGTGGTGCTGCCGCCCTTCGACGACACCATCCAGTTCGAGACGATCAGCATGAGCTTCCCCAGGCCGCCACCACCGCCAGAGCCGGAGACCGCGAGTTCAGGTGCGGATTCTGACTCTGACTCCGACAGCGGCACGGACGGCTCGACCGAGAGCGACTCCTCGACGGCAAGCGGCACAGCGAGCGACTCCTCCACCGAAAGTGACTCCGCCACCGGGGGTCTTAGCGGTCCCGGCGAGGAGGGTTGCGCCTGTTCGCACGGGGAGAATCCTGCGGGGCCGCCGCTCTGGCTCGGCCTCGCGTTGCTCGCCCTCCGCCGTCGCCGTCAGCCTCGATAAACTGTCGACAACGACGCGCAAGAGAGTCGGCCTCCAGAAGGCCGCGCGGTCGCCATGCTCTGCAGTCAACAAACTGACTGTTAAGACAGGAAAGCTCAACGAGTCGGCGTGCAGCGGGTCTCTTTGGGCCCGCACTTTACCCGCACGTGCATATGCGCAGTGTGCCCCGGTGAGTGGCGAACGACCCCGTTGTTCGACCTCGATGGGCGCGGCCACTGGATGATCTCAGCGAGGTCCTTCTTGCTCGCGCCACTGGCCTTGGCCGCCTTGTAGAGGACCTTTTGCAACCGGTGATCGAGGAAGATGTAGCGGACCTGACCGGTATCGACAAAGGCCTTGATCAGCAACCAGGCCGCTCGCCAATCGACCTCTTTGGTCCGCGGCGGCTTGTGGTGCTCGACGCTCTTGCGCACCGGCAAGCGGATATCCATGTCACGGCCGCTCTGGTGCGAGCGATGCGGACGAAAGCGGCCGCCCCTGGGCAAGGAGAGCGCGCCTATCACCAACGCACGCCGGTAGCCCGAAATCTGGCGAAAGGCCCCAAATGCCCGGATCGCAGTCTTGATCGTGTGGCTCGAGCCAAAGGCCTGAGCGGGCTTTCGCAGGATGTAAAAATCCGTTTCGTCGGGCAGGGTGACGCCGTTGGCGACCCGTCCCTTGGTCGGCTTGCCGATACTAAAAGCGTTGCGCCGAACCTTCGCGAGCAGCCGCCGAGTCTCGCGGTCTATCGCTGGAGAGCCGCTAACGCCCGCAGGAGCCCCCCCGCCTGCGCCCTCGTCGCTGTCCCCCGCGAGCGCTGGTTCGACCCAAATCTTGAGCGTCTTGCCGGCGATGAGCACGGCTTTTTTCTTGTTGCTCTTGTTCTTCTTTTTCTTGCGCGGCTTGTTCCACTTCTTGAGCTGCTTGACGTCGACGTCGTGGGCCCTGGCGATTTTCTCCCAGGTGTCCCTTTTTTTGATCTCGTACTCGATCCGCTCGCGCGGCGGCGGCGGTCGAAGGGCACGCACTTTGAGGGTCTTGCCAGCCCGCAGATAGACCTTTCGCGGGTCCATCTTGTTCCACTTGAGCAGGCTCTTCTTGCTGACCCCGTAGCGCTCCGCGATCGAATCCAGGCTCTCGGCAGGGATAATTTTGTGCCGGATCCACTTGGGCTTGTCGTCGACGGGAACGGCCTTGGGCTCGGTCGGCGGCGCAACTTCAGCCTCGACAACGGGGTCGAGCGCGACCTGGCCGGTGGCGATCTCGATCTCGTATTGGGCCGCGAGCGCGTCCAGGTCGTCCTCGACCCGGATCCCCTGAGCTGCCCCTTGAGCAAGCTCCGACCCCGCCCCCGACCCCCACCCCCCCCCCCACCCCCCCCCCCAACCCCCCCCCCCCCACCCCCCCCCCACCCCCCCCACACCCCCCCCCCCACCCCCCCACACCCCC
>CAYYUP010000025.1:0-35709 GCA_964474905.1 uncultured Nannocystis sp.
GATCTGCGGTGACGGCATCGTTTGGGAGGGCATCGAGGAGTGCGACGACGGCAACGCCGACAATAGTGACGAGTGCACGACGCTCTGCGCCGCGCCATCATGCATCGACGAGCTCTTGAGCGGCGACGAGACCGACGTCGACTGCGGCGGAGCGACTTGCTCGGGCTGCGCCGGCGGCGAGACTTGCATCGTCGCCGACGACTGCGAGAGCCTCATCTGCAGCGACGGCACCTGCGGCTTCCCCGGTACCTGCAAGCAGATTTTGGACGGCGACCCCAATAGCGCGAGCGGGCCCTATATCATCGACCCTGACGGTCCCGGTGGCGCTGACGAGTTTGAGGCATTCTGCGACATGGAGACCGACGGCGGCGGTTGGACCCGCTGCGGGATCGTCGACGAGACCGACCTCGGCAACACCTGTGTTCTCGAGTCGACCACTTTCGTCGCCGCCGACATGCTGGTCAACGACTCCTTCTGCGGCCTCCTCTTCGAAACCGTAGCGACCACCGCCCTCCTGATTCACAACCGGACCCCCGACGGCGGTGAGGATTACGGCTTCGATGACAAGGTCCGGATCACCTGGAATGGCAGCCCGCCGACCCTGAACACCTACAATAACCACGCTATCGAAGACTGCCGAAACCTGACCACCAACACGATCTGGGCCCAATGTCAGTACTCTGCCCACGGCGGCGCCCCGTGGCAAACCTCGACCTGGTCGTTCACCGCCAACGGCACGAATAACGGCTACAGCGGCAATTTCAGCAATCGAATCAGCCTCGGCCCGACCTTCGCCCAGGGCACGGTTGGCTGTTACTGGCACAGCTTCGGTGGCGGGACCAACGCCCGCCAGGTGGTCAATGCCTGGAGCGTCGCCGAGAACGCAGGCGATCTCTACCTCCGCTGACCGCCGACCACCACACCAGCCCTCCCGCAACGATCCACAAGCGGGGCGAGAACCACCAGCAAGACGTGCAAGCACCGACCGAGAAATCCGCGAGTACAACTACCGACGAATTTGCTTGCACTCATTCTAAGTGGCGTGGGGTCTGATGAGGTGGTTTTGGTGGAAGATGATCTCGGTTATTGAAGCGGAACTCGGCGAACGCGGAAGGGAAGGGTGGGCGGTGCTGGGTCCAGACCTAAGAGATGGTCGAATTGCGCCTCGGCGACCCACGCGGTGTCACCGACGACCGCCACCGTGGTCGGGAAGTCGAAGCCCTCGGCGATGGGCGTAACGGTGAGGTCGTCGGGGTTGACGAGGCTCAGGCGAGTGGCGACTCCCTCGACCATGAGCAAGCCTCCCTCGTGCGGGATCATGCCGTCGGGTCCGGCGAGGGTGCCCGCTTCTCCCGTGACCGTCACCGCCCCCGGGCTGCCGTCGCCCTCGATCGAGACTTCGAGCAGCCGGCCGTCGGCGGTCGTGACCACCCGGAGCAGGCCTGCCTCCCAGGTGATGCCGTTAAGCCCGATCTCCCCGGCGGGCACGACAAAGGCTGGGTCTGCGAGCCACGTCTCCACCGCCGTGTCATCCAGCGCATCTTTGCTAGCGACGCGTACGATCCGATGCCCGTACGAATCGGTCGCATAGACGTTGCCCTTAGCGTCGAGAGCCACGTCGTTGCAGAAGCCAGGGCTCTCCCAGGAATGCGCGCCCAGGTGTTCGCCCGAGTCGAGGTCGAACGCGTTGAGGGACGAAAATTCCACCTGCGTACTATCAAATGCGCAAGCCCACAGGATGTTCCTCGCGGCGTCGACCCGCAGGCCGATGGTGCCGGGGAGGATTCCGGCGGGCACTAAATTCTCGACCGTGCCAGAGCATGAGTCGGCGCGCACGATCTCGCCGGTCGCAGCGCTGCCGATGAACAGGATCTCCCCGTAGGCCGCGACCCCCTCGGGGTAGAACGCCTCGCCGGGGAGCTCGATGTCTTGCTCAAGGCAGGCCTCCCCGGTTTCGCTGCCCCCGGTGGAGGTGCTGCTGGTGGAGGTGCTGCTGGACCCCTCAGAACTACTCGAATCGGTCGAGGAGCCGTTGCTGCTGCTGCTGCTGCTGCTGCTGCTGGAGGTCACCTCGGAGGTCGAAGTCTCGGTGGATCCGCCCGAATCGTCTCCACAGGCTGCGAGGAGAAGCCCGAGGCTTGAAGCGGCGATCCAGAGGTGAAGTGTCTGTGTCATGTCGACAAGGTGAAGTATTTTTTTAGATTTGTCACATGGATTATTGTTAGATACACTATTCACGTCATGAATCTTAGGACCGCTGACCTCAATCTCTTCGTCGTCTTCGATGCCCTGCTCGACACTCAGAGCGTGTCCAAGGCGGCCAAGCGCATCGGCCTGAGTCAGCCCGCGACGAGCAACGCCCTCGCACGGTTGCGGGCGACCTTCGGCGATCCGCTCTTCGTTCGGCGGGGATCGGCAATGCTGCCCACACCGCGGTCCCAACAGATCGCAGCTCACATACGGGCGGGCCTGCGTCACCTCGATAGCGCCTTAGCCCCGCCCGAGGGCTTTGACCCCAGCACAGCGGAGCACACCTTTGTCGTCGGCGCGCACGACTTCGCAGCGCTCTTGGTGTTGCCATCGCTGCTCGCGCGGGTGCGGACCGAGGCACCGGGCATCACCTTGCGGATTGTCCGAATGGGTTCGCTTTGTCCCTACACAGAGTTGGAGAAAGGCTCGCTCGACCTCGTGTTTGGAGCTGCCATCAATGTGCCTCGGAGTATTGCCTATGAGATTCCTCCTCCGATCCCCTTAGCCACCGCCGTCCGAGTCGGACACCCTCGTGTGCGTCACCGACTGACGCTAAAGCAGTTCGTCGAGCTCGACCACCTCCTTGTCGCCCCCCTCGGCGGTGACCGAGGCTCGGTGGATGACGCCCTCGAGAAGAAGGGGTACAGTCGTCGGATCGCGCTGACCGTGCCGGACTTTCTGCTGGCACCCCACATCGTCGCACGCACCGATCTCATGGTGACCCTACCCCGGAAGGTATTCGACCTCGTCGAACCCGCAGGCGGCCTCAACTTGTTCAAGACGCCAATTGAGGTGAAGGGGGCGCCATACGCCTGCTTGTGGGACAAACGCCGAGAGCTCGATGCGGCGCACATCTGGTTGCGCGACATGGTTCGGCCGTCGCTCGTAGGGTGATTGTTGGAGCGGCAGACCACCACGTGTGCCTTGTTCTTGAAGTCCGAGCGTCCGGGTTTCCGTCGTCGCGGACTTCCAGAACCCGCCAACAAGGAGTTTTCCGGCGAGTGACAGCGGCGGAATTCGGCATGGATCGCGTGCTGAGGTGACGAGCTGACGGAGCAGGCCGATGTCGAGCCCCTTTTAAGTCAGGCTCGCGGGGCCGAACAGCGTCCTGGCATGCGGTGAATGGAAGCGCGGGGTCGCGGCTCGAGGGCCAAGGCCTAGAACCGGCTTCTAGTGCCCTCCGTGCGCGGAAGCGCGTTGTCTGGGTCGTGGTTGTCGCGAAGGTCTTTCTCTGCAGTATACTGCGCGTCAATGGCGAGTCGCGGCCCCCCCGGGGACATGATTGAGGTGAGCGGTCTGTGGGCGCGCGTGATCCCACCCGAGCTGTCCCAAGATACCGAGACGTTCTTTCGGACGCGAGCCATCATGATCGCCAGCGTGGGCGTCAGCTCACTCGGTGTGGCGACAGTTACCCCGAGTTTGTGGTCGGATGGACTCACCTATGGGTCCCTCTTGGGGATCGTCGCTGTCCTCGCGTGCCTCTCGCTGCCGCTGTCCATTTGGATGACTCGCAGCGAGCAACTCTCTTCGCGGGTACTTTCTGCGACGCTGGCGATTCTCCTGCCGCTGATTCTAGTGGTTGGGGGGGTGTTTCCCGCGCCCGTGCTCGCACTCTTTCCTGTGGTTGTGCTCGGCGCGGTGCTGTTTATCGGGCGACGCATGGGCGCATGGGTCGCTTTTATACTCTCGGTGCTCGTCATCGGATTCGCCAAATTCTTGGATTCGGGCACAGATTCCATCCACTCCGCGTGGGCCAACGTGTACGGGATCGACTTTATAGTCGCGGCGGTACTAGTGTTTTGGCTGGCGCACTTGTTTGAGTCTTCGCTAAAGAAGACGGGTGAGCGGATCGAGATTACCAACATTGCCCTGAGCCGCGCGCAGGAGGATGCAAACGCGGCCAATCGGGCGAAGAGTACTTTTCTCGCGAACATGAGTCACGAATTGCGGACACCGTTGACCGCGATTCTCGGGTACTCGGAGCTGCTACAAGACGATCTGAGCGACGATGCGACCCTTGAGCAGCATGGGGAGGACCTGAGGCGAGTCAACAGTGCTGGTGAGTTCCTTCTCGATCTAGTCAACGAGATTCTTGCGCTCTCGCGGCTGGAGGCGGGGCCCGTGAAGCAGGACCTGCGCGAGGTTGATCTTTGTGCGTTGGTTGGTGGCGTGGAGCATGAACTGCAATCCTATATTAGCGTGAGTAACAACGCTCTTGTGACCACATTTGCCACCGATGCTACGCGGCTCTGCGTCGATGCCGATCTGCTGCGGCAGGCTCTTCTGAGCCTCTTGAGGTTTGAATGCAGGAGAGTACGCAACAGCGTAATTGAGTTATGCGTCGAGCGCACCAAAGACCCGGAGTACTTGCGGATCACAATCCGTGATCAAAGTCGAGGCATTGAGCCCAGCGCCGTTCAGGGGATGTTCGAGCCCTTTGCCCAGGTCCCCGGGCTCATGGAGGAGTCGAATAGCGAGAGTAGGGTCAGTCGAGGAGTCGGACTTGATCTGGCCATGGCACGCCGGTGTTGCACACTGCTCGGCGGCGAGGTCGAACTGACGAGCGGATTGGAACGAGGTTCTGAGTTCTCGGTCCGTCTGCCCCTTGATCACGACTCACATCATCAGCAGCAACTCGCTTCAGACCGGTTGGCCACGATCGGAGATGGGTTTTCGACAGACGCGCATCTGGGTAGCTATTGGATCCGAACTCGCTCTCTCATCGTCACCTCATGGAGCATCGCTCTCGTCCTGGCCGTGATGGTCACGTTGCGGAGCGTGCTCGTCGGGTGGGACTGGGTCATGCTCCTCCCGATCGGCGAGGGGCTCCTCTGCGCGGCGCTCCCATTTGTTGTGCGGTTCATCCGCTCCCAGTTGCTTCCCGTTGGCGTGCTTGTCGGCAGTATTGTGGCGCTTCTGGGGGGCGTCCAGGTGGCCCTGGATGGATTTCCCGCGCCGTCGATGTGGTTCTATCCCGTCGTTGTGCTGATCGCTACATTCCTCGGTTCTACTCGCTTGGGGCTACTAACAACGGTCGTTGTGTGCCTTGCGGTTGCGAGTTTTACGGTTGGGATCTCGCCCGCGTCGAGTGCGTTCATGGGCTCGTATTCTTGGATTTACGCGGGAGTGACTGTGAGTTCGCTGGGCTTGGCGTTTTTAATTGCGCGACATTATCATTATATGCGGGCGCTCGCCATTGAGGAGCTTCAGCGGTCGAGGTTACGCCTAGAGGAGGCGCTTGACCGCGCCGACGTTGCCAACCGAGCAAAGAGTGTATTTCTCTCGAGAATGAGCTTAGAGGTGCGGGCGCCGCTCGATGCGATTCTCGGGTATTCGGAGCTGATTGCCGAGGAGATACCCGGCGAAAAGCATCCGTCGATTGTGGTGGATCTTGGGCGAATCGCCGGCGCTGGGAGGCATTTGTTGGATCTTGTGAACGAGATCCTCGATCTCTCGCGGATCGAATCAGGCAACATCGAACTCCGCTACGAGGAGGTTGAAATACGGAGTTTCGTCGAGGTTGTCAGGGACACGGTCAGGCCGCTCGCGTCGCGCGGCGGCAATACCCTGACGGTCGAGCTAGCAGATGAAATCGGGTCGATGACGACCGACCCTCTTCGGCTCCGACAAGTGCTTGTGAACCTCCTGAGCAACGCGTGCAAGTTCACGTGTAAAGCACGTGTCTCGCTGATCGTGGAGGCATCTAAAGACGACAAAGTCTGCTTTCGGGTCCGCGATGAAGGCGTGGGTATGACGCCGGAGCAGCTCGAAAGGATCTTCGAACCATTTGTACAGGTAGGTACCGCGGACGCGAATGCCCGGGGAACGGGCCTCGGCCTGACGATCACCCGCAAACTGTGTGAACAGCTTGGTGGAGCGATCGATGTTATCAGCACACCAGGTCGAGGCTCCGAGTTCTCGGTGTTGTTGCCTCGTCTCACTCCGCGAATCGTCGAGTCGGCGTGAGGATAGGCCTATGCCTGCGAAGAGCCGCTGCGGACTTTTGCCGGGGCTCGGGATTGCGTACCCGCCGCGGCGACCTTCCGGGAGAGGCCCAAATGCGCGCGGTGATCGATTCGGGCGCCTCGTGACGCGCTTTCTTGCGCAGTAGTTCTCTCACGGTGGGCATGTAGGCGTCCGTGTCACGGACGCAGCCGGGGCTAGATCTGCGTCGATCGTCGGCGACGGAGGCCGAGGAGCGACAGTGATAGGATACCGAGAAGACCGCCGGGGTCTCCCGTGGAGGTACAACCGCAGCCATCTTCGCTAGTACCGCCTGAATCAATGCTGGTATCGCTGCTGGTATCGCTACTGCTGGCGCTGTCGTCTCCGGTGCTGCTCCCGTCGCTTGTCTCGAGCGTGGAGGAGCCGCCGGAGCCGGTTGCGCCGTCCGATGTTCCAGAGCCGGTGGTGGTATCACCGTCGGTGGTTGAAGTGGTCCCGTCTTCCGTGGTGGCATCATCGCCGGTCGTGGTCGACTCGCCACCAGTCGTGGTGTCACCGCCGGTGGTTCCGCCATCCAATATACAGTCGACACACATCGGATCCTCGGGATCATCGCACTCTTCATCTGCTTGGACAATTCCGTCCCCGCAAACGGGTGTCATGCACTCATTGCTGCACATGTCATCGTCGGTCATATTGCCGTCGTCGCATTCTTCAACGCCCTCTTCGATGATGCCATCCCCGCAGGTCGCGGGGGTGCAGGTATTGGTGCAGCTGTCGCCGTCGAGGTCGTTGCCGTCATCGCACTCTTCTTCGGCTTGAAGGACCCCGTCGCCGCAGGCGGGGAGTGTGCAGGAGTTTGTGCAGTCATCGTCATCAATGTCGTTACCGTCATCGCACTCATCGGTTCCATCCTGGACGATGCCATCACCGCATGCGGCGTCGGTGCAGATATTTGTACATTCGTCGGTGTCGACCTCGTTGCCGTCGTCGCACTCTTCGCCGTCGCCGAGCTCACCGTCGCCGCATACCACTTGCACGTAGGCGCCGATGCCATCGCAAGCGAAGGGGAGCGAGTAGCTATCGATGACCGCGCCCCCCATCTCAAACTCGAGAACCGTCGTGGATTGGGTGCCGGTGCCGCCTTCGCCACTGGTCACGAGGCCGAAGAAGTGGCCGGTCTCGGCATCGAAAATCATATCAAAAATATTGTTGAAATTGCCCATGCCGCTGGGGTTCGCGAAGGTCTCTTGAGCGGCGAAGTTGCTGTCGTAGCGGGCAAATGACGAGGTCGTTCCGCTCCAGAGACTGACGTAGAGATCCTCGCCATCGGTCGCCAGCCCCTGGCCAATATTCGCGTCCGTATCGATCGCGGCGAGCTGGGCCCCCTCTGTCGAGTAGCGGACAATCGTGGCATCATTGCGGCTCATCACTACGATTTCGCCATTGTAGACGGTGAGGTGCTTGGGGTAGGCATAATTGACACCGTATTGGGCGTCGAGGCCATTATTCGAGCCGACGATAAAGCGGGCAAAGTAGTCGCTGAAGTGATTGGCGACCCAACCATGGGTGCTGCCTTCGGCGAGATTGTAGTCGGCGTCATTGCACAGTGTGCTGTGGAGAAGCACGCTTGCGCCAGGGTTTTGGCTGTTCCAGGTGTGGACCTGGCTCTGGTTGCGTCGCGAGAGGAGGGCCTGGGCTGCGTCGGCGGTCGATGCTGGGGCGAAGACGACAGTGAGGGTTGCGAGGGAGACGAGGGCGAGGGGGAGTTGCAGTCGATAGGCCATGGCCGACTTTACTGCAGCTGCGGGAGGGCTCGGCAAAATCCTCACCGGTTAGAACGCACAGCCTGTTTGAGAGCGTTCTCGGCATTTGGAGTTTGGCGGCCGACAGACGGTGACTTGACCGACCGGCTCATCGGTTTGGTGCGCTCTCGCTACACATCGTTGGCGCATTGTCGGCACGTCATTGGCGCGTCGTTGGCGCGTCGTTGGCGCGTCGTTGGCGCGTCATCGGCGGCAGGACGGGCGGTCACAGCCACGGCGAGGACAAATTCCACCGACTATCGCGAGAGGGCAGGGAGGTGCGTAGGCTCGGCCCGTGAACGAGGGCGAACAACCGCAGTGCTGCCTAACCTAGACGATCGCGAGCGGTGCTCGATCCTCAGTGCTGATGATCCACTGCACTCGAGCGCCACCTTTGGCGACGATCGATTCGCGGTAGTCGCTCAGGAAGGGGCGTTCGGTGTTGGTGTGTCCAGCGAGGATGATGACCTTGCCGCGCTGGACCATGTCCAATACCTGGTGGTGCCGCATCTCGCCGGTGATGTAGGCATCCGCGCTCAGGTAGTTGTCAAAGAGCGAACCGCCGGCGCCGACGCAGACGGCGATCGACTCGATTTTGTTTGGGAGCTCGGCGCTGCCGTAGGTCCCAGGAATGGCGGCCTTGAGCCGTTTAAGGCCTAGGTGGGCCTTGACTCGACGGATCAGGGTGGATGCGGAGATCGGTCGTAGTAGTCGATGGCAGCGACCTGGGCCCTCTTCTTGGCCCTCGGGGGAGGGCTCGGCCTTGAGTTCGAGGACGCCGATGGCGGGTTCCTCGTAGGGGTGTGTCGCCCGGATTTGATGGAGCACCTCGCCTAGGTTGGTGCGACCGCAGATCATCTCGATGCGCATCTCGTCGAGCGTCTCGCGGCGGCCCGCTTTGCCGATGGCGGGTTGGCTGCCGCGACCGCCTTGGAAGGTGCCGACACCTCTGTGGGTAAATGAGCATTCGCTGTAGTCGCCGATGTCGCCAGCGCCAGCGCTCCACATCGCTTTGCGCAGGCGGTCGGCGTTCGCAGGCGGCACATCGACGATGATCTTATATCGATATGTTTTGTAGTCTTTGGCAACGCCCAGTGACCAGCGCACAGAGTGTTTGCCGAGGCCGCCGCAGAGCCAGTCGTTCATGCCCTCGCGGACGGCGTCGAGGGAGCTGTGGGGGCTGTAGACAGCGATGCCGCTGCGGATCGCCCTGGCGAGCATTGTCTCTCGCCAGTCGCGATCGGCGAGGCGTCTCAGTGGGCTGAAGATCGGTGGGTGATAGGCGACGATCAGCTGGCATTTATGCTGGATCGCCTCTTCTAGAACCGGTGGCGTCAGGTCGATACAGAGCATCGCTCTTCGCACCCGCTTCTTGTCGCCAGCGAGGTGCAGACCCACCTGGTCCCAGTCCCCGGCGAGGCGTTCGGGGGCGACTTGGTTGAGCACGGCCAGGAGGTCGTCGAGCTTCATGGGCGGAGAGTAACACCGGCGGAGTCGAGGGGGTCGCGTGATCATTTTGGGGTAGGGTTGTATTGCACAACATGCATTCGCCGAGTCGAGGGTCATTGCCTGTATAGATTCATCAGCCCTCGAGGACACCCGAGGGATGCGACTTCATGGGCACGTCAGCTTGGCAAGGGGAAATGGCAGCTTGAGTCGGCGGGAGAACGCACGAGGGAGCGCCGGAGGTTTGTAGTTGCGCGTTCTGTCAGGGCTCTGTCAGGGCTCGCGTGCGCGAGCCTCGATGGGATACTCTCAGCCGCGGTGTCTCAGCAGATCGCCAAAGAGGAGTTGCAGCTGGCCCTTCGGGCTTGGGCCTACCTCATCGGCTATGGCGGCGAAGTTGGCGAGTCGTTGCCGCGGGCGTTGGCTTGGCTCCGCGGCCTGTGGGAGGGTGGGCTCGACTCGCTGCCCTTCGATCTTGTGCACGATCTGGGCGTGCTACTCGTTGACGGTCAGGCGTTTGTCTTCGCCTCTGGAGATAACCTGTCCGATTGGCCAGAATGCGAGCGCGGCCCTCGCCTCGAGTACGAAGACCGGGTTCTCGGGCGATGGATCCTCGATCCGACGGTGCTCGAGGCCCATGTCGCGATCGCTGCACTCGACGACGATTTGCAGCCGCGAGCGGTCGTGCACGCGCTTGGTCTGGCTCTTGGTGCAGCTGCGCATTCGGCAGAGCTGGCGCAGGGAAACCCCGCTCATCTGCGATCCTTCGGTCGCGAACTTCGGGCGACCTTTTGCGAGTGGCCGACGCGCTACGCCGAATGGGAGCAGCCGCCGATCGACGAAGCGTGGCGCGAGTGGGCCCTGGTGCTCCGTGCTCGGTTGCTCTCTGCGCTTGGGGATGAGCGCCTCTTCAGCGCTGCGGATCTCTGGGAAATTACCCATCTAGAGGCGCTACCCAGCGAATCGGCCCGCTTGGCATTGCGCGAGCTGCATCGGGTGAGCGCCGGCATCGGCGCGATCGATCCCGGGCTCGGCATCTCCTTTCGCCGCAAGGTCCAGGAGGTGCCGGTCGATGAGGAAGACGCGAGCCACTACCCGGCGGGGGGGTTCGACGCGTTGAGCAACCGCGGACGTTTTGAGAATCTTGTCCGCTCCGAGGTGGGCTATGTCGATGAGGGCCGTGAGCTGATGGGGGGGGGCATCGATCTCTTTGATGTGCGCTACGCCCAGGGCGAGCTGCTCTTTTACACTCGCGATGAGAGCCCGCTGTTTGACCAGCGGCGCGAGCTCCATCTGGTGGTCGACCAGCCCGCGGATCTCCGCCATAAACACCCCGATCTCGATGCCCAGACCCTGGTACTGGTCGAGGCGGCGGCGCTGCGTTTGCAGGCGGATCTCGTCGAGATCTTTGGTCCCTCCGGGGCGGTTGTAAATATGTCCTGGAGAGCAGGTGGAGGGGATGACGAGGTGATCGACGAAGAGTCGGCCTTGCTCGCCCTAACCCTCGCGGATGAGATTGTGCATGGTCGGGTTTCGCTCGCGCGGATCTCTGAGTTCGCCGAGGCTTCGCCGCGCGGCCTCGTCGTCTTTTCAACACATTCGCGCGAGCCCCGTGCGGGCGCTCGCGCCTGGGTGCGGGTCGGAGAGGCGCGCTGGCAGATCGATGACGAGGTGGAGTTCGATGTGCGAGAGCCCGCGGGCCTGCGTTCGGCGCTTGACGAGGTGCTGCGGCGCTGTTTTCAGTGAGCGACAAGAGCCTGTAGTGATTCGATCCGGGGGTGGGCAGAGGCGGTGTCGCCGCTGAAAATGCGCGGCTTTACGGACCGACAAGGTGCACTCTCGTGGTCATCTGTAGGCGTACAATCGGCGAGCGAGTCCCGCATCATGAAGCTGAAACTCTCAGATCCTGCGGTCCGACGGGACCCCTATCCGACCTATGCATATCTCCGCAAACACGCGCCTCTGGTTGCGGTGAAGCGGCCCCTTATCGGTCGCACCTGGTACCTGAGCCGCTATGAGGATGTGGCAGCGGCGCTCCGCGACGATCGCTTGGTCAATGGTCGTAGCAACGTCGGTGATGGCAAGGGGTGGCCGTGGTGGATGCCGAAGTCCTTTCGGCCGTTTATCGAGACCATGGTGACCACAGATGGTGATGTTCATCGTCGCCTGCGGGCGCTGGTGCAGGTGGCCTTTACACCGCGGAGGATCGCCGACCTACGATCTCTGGTGGAGGTTGTTGTCTCCGAGCAGCTAGATGTGCTCGCGGCCAAGGGGGCGCGTGGTTCTGCCGATCTTCTCGAGGACTTTGCCTTGCCGGTGCCGCTCGCGATCATCTCTCGGATGATGGGGGTGCGAGCCGAGCAGCAGATGGGGTTTCATCACCTCACCAGTCGCTTTATGGAGCTAGCTGAGCACGGCGTTGCGGGCCTTTTTTTGGGGGCGCGTAACACCATGAAGCTGATCAAATTTCTTCGCGAGCAGGTCGCCGAGAAGCGAGCGCAGCCGGGCGACGATCTGGTCTCTGCGCTGCTCGCTGCCGAGGCGGATGGCGAGAGTTTGACCGTCGATGAGGTCGCGTCGATGATCTTCCTCCTCCTGCTTGCGGGGCACGAGACAACCATCAATTTGATCGGTAGCGGGACTCTGGCACTCCTGGATTTTCCGTCCCAGATGGAGCTGCTGCGCGAGGATCCGACGCGCGTCGATCTCGCGATCGAAGAGCTGCTGCGCTTTTCGAATCCTGTTGAGCAGACCTCGCCCAGATACGCTCGCGAGCCGATCGAACTCCACGGCCAGGTGATCCAAAAGGGCGAGATCGTGGCGCCGCTGATCGCCTCGGCGAATCGCGATTCGGAGGTATTTGAGAGGCCGGACGAGCTTGATATCAGGCGTACGCCGAATCGCCATCTCGCCCTGGGTCACGGGGCCCACTACTGCTTGGGGGCCCCGCTCGCGCGCATGGAGGGTCAAATTGCGGTGAATGCACTGCTCCAGAGGTTTCCGGCGCTGCGCTTGGCGGTGCCGCGGGATCGTCTCGAGTGGCGCCGTTCTACGCTCATTCGCGGGTTGAAGCGCTTGCCCGTGTTGGTGGAGTAGTAGGCGCGGCAAGGCACGATCAGCGGTACGCGATCATCAAGGCCGAGAGGTAGTAGTAGGGAAGGCCGTGGCCATCATCGCAGCTGGTGCCGCCGACGCAGCCGACGCAGGGATCGGCACCGGGCCGGCAGCTGTTCTCGAACTCATCGACGGCGTAGACGACGGTATTTTCGACTCCAGGTAGTACTGTTTCGGTGGCATCGATGAGCCAGGGCACGACGTCTGCGCCGGGGCACCAGCCTGCGCGGGGGAATTTCCAGGTGCCGAGCTGGTCGGGCACCGCGGTCTCTGGGCAGTCGTCGCGCCATACGGTTTTGGTGTAGCCGCCGCCGCCGTTGAGTTGATAGCCATGCGCTCGCGCGCAGAACTCGGCGCAGTTATCGACGTTGCCAAAACCATGGCCGGTGATGTGACTGCGCAGCTTAAAGCTCGTGGCGTCGGCCGGCGGCGTGAAGCTCTGGCTGGGGACCTGGGAGTCGACCGTGTTGTTGGGATCGCCGTAGGAGAAGCTTTGGTACCAGAGCGGGTAGACCTCGATCGCCCGCGGGCTGGGGATGCCACCGTGGAAGTTGAGGCTGGCGTCGACGAGCCAGCCCTCGCCCTGCTCGTGGCCGGGGCCGACCCAGGTGTCGATAAAAACTCGAATCGTCGTATCCCCTTTGAGCAGCGGTCGGAGGTCGGTCATGTCCAGCGTCCAGGCGGCGGGCAGGCGATAGGCGGTGATAAAGCGGGCGAGCTCGACGTAGCCTTCGTCCTCAGCGCCCGGCCATCGAACAACGCCGATAGTCCCGTAGCGGTCCCAATGATCGCAGAGGCCGTTGGGGCAATTGAGGGCGAAGTCGAGGGTGATCTCGTCGTACTCCCCGCTTGCGGGCAAGGCGACGTCTACGTCGATCTGACGCCGATTCTCCTCGCCAAAGTAGACATGTTCGCCTACAAAAATCTGCACCAGCGCATCGTCCCCAGGCTGCAACACCTTGCCGCCGCTGCTCTCGGACTCGGTCGTATTGGTCGCTGTGCTGCTGGTACTTGGCCCGCTCGTGCTAGTGCTAGTGCTAGCGCTTGTCTGGTCGGTGTCGGAGGTCGGGTTGGTCGACTCTGAGGTGCTCGCAGAGGGCGTGGGCTCGCAGGCAAATAGTAGGAGTGCGACGAGAGGCGCGGTGGACGAGAGAGCGGCGTGACTCGAAGTGCTGCGCATAATGCACGATACGCGATTCGGCCCTGAGCAGTGGCTTCGGTCCAAATCGACGCGGAGCCGGGCGAACGACGGCATGAGGAGGTCCTCCTTGGGAAGCATTTCTTCTGCGTGAGGTTCGTCCTTCGTTCCTGGTTAAAGTCGGAAATGTTGGTCAATATGCCGTGATTACGGTCCAGATTGGGAAATTGCGACAGTGTTTGACTTTGAAAACAATTTTCAATATCAGATAGTTCATGTCGTTCAAGCACAGTACCGGCTCGCCCGTGCCGTTGGGTCGAAAGTACGTTATCGCTCATTTTGGGGTCTTTCTGGGGCTCGCATCCGGTTGCGAAGTTGGTTTGGATTCACCGTGGAATGATCCTGAATTTCGCGACACGGCGATCGCTGTGGTCGATAATTACGGCGTAGGAGTAGCCGCAGGATATGATGATACGTTGCTCGCGACGGAGGTGTTGGAGGGCTTTGTGGAGTCATTCTTGGCCGCGCCGGGGGAGGCGACGATGGCCGAGGCCCGAGCTGCATGGCTGAGCGCTCGGGCGCTCTACGGCGAGACGGAGGTCTTTCGGTTTTACGAGGGGCCGATCGATGGCGTCGAGGGGCGGATCAATGCTTGGCCGCTCGACGAGGCCTATATCGATTACGTTGTCGGCCAGCAGGATGCGGGTATCATCTCGAATCCTGATGCCTACCCGACGATCGATGTGGCGACAGTGCTCGCCGCGAACGAGGCTCTTGGCGAGGACACCATATCGAGTGGTTGGCACGCGCTAGAGTTCTTGCTTTGGGGTCAGGATCTCGACCCTGAGGGTCCGGGCGATCGGCCCTACAGGGATTATATCGATGGGCCGGAGGCCACGGCGGCCCACGCCGATCGGCGTCGACAGTACATTCGAGCGGTCATGCAGGCGCTTTTGGCCGACCTTCGCGCCGTCGATTCGGAGTGGCACGAGTCGCAGGGTCTCTACCGCAGGGCTTTTGTCGGCGGCGATCCAAAGGAGGCAGTGCGCCGCATGCTGCTCGGCATGGCGAGTTTAGGCGGCGATGAACTGGCGGGGGAACGGATCACGGTGGCCTTTGAGACCCGTGAGCAGGAGGACGAGCACTCCTGCTTTAGCGACAATACCCACAATGATTTGATCGCCGGCGCTCGCGGTATCGAAAATGTCTACTTGGGGAGAGTTCGGGGGTCGACGGGGCCGGGAATCTCTGCGCTCGTTGCCAGTTTAGACGCCGACCTCGACCGTCGTTTACGGGCGCAGCTAGACCGCACTGCCCTGGTCCTAGAGTCGATACCGGCGCCTTTCGACCGGTCGATTCAGGCGGCGGAGGGCTCTCCTGCCCGCGAAGCCATCGCAGCATCGATCGAGGCGTTAAGGGTGCAAACAGAGATGATTCTCGAGGTCGCCGAACTGCTCGAGGTCGAGCTTAACATCGAGGCCTGAGATGACTCATCACTCACAAAAACCTGCTCAGTTATGGGCTTCGCTGGGTGTGTGTGTGGCACTTGGCAGCGCGTCAGCTGGTTGCGACGGGAACGAAGAACCCCTTGCATACGTCGGTGAAGAGCGTTCTGGGGGGAAGACGACCGTCGACGATGCGAGCATGCATGCGTTCACATTTGCGGCCCGCAACATGAGCTTTGAGAGGCGCCAGCGTTTTGTCGTAGGCAATTCGTTTTTCAACAAAAATTGGGTGCAGGCGCCTGCCTCGACGGAGGCGCGGGATGGGCTTGGGCCGACGTTTAATGCTCGCTCCTGTTCGACCTGCCATCTGCGGGACGGCCGCGGAAGGCCCCCCTTCGAAGGTGAGCCGTTCATTGGCTTACTGCTGCGCCTGTCGACGTTCGGGACCGACGGCGAGGTGGTACCGGTGCCGGGTTATGGAGATCAGCTCCAGCCCTCTTCGATCGACGGAGTGCCTGCGGAGGGGCGACCTACGGTTCGGTATACCGAAGTTTCGGGCCGCTTCGCCGACGGCGAGGCCTATAGGCTCCGGCGGCCGATGTATACGATCGAGGAGCCGAGTTTTGGGCCCCTCGATCCCTCGGTGATGGTGTCACCGCGTGTCGCTCCGGCGATGATCGGCTTGGGCTTGCTCGCGGCGATCTCCGAGCGCGAGATTCTCGCGAGGCAGGACATCGACGATGTTGATGGCGATGGTATCTCTGGGCGAGCTAACTGGGTGTGGCATGTCCAGGGCGATGCCCTTGCGCTCGGTCGATTTGGTTGGAAGGCGAATCAACCGACGGTGCGCCAGCAGTGTGCGGGCGCCTTTGTCGGCGATATGGGCATCACGTCGACGATTTTTCCAGAAGAAAACTGCCCCGAGGGTCAGGTCGAATGCGGGCAGGCGCAGGACGGAGGATCGCCCGAGCTGAGCCCTGCGTTATTGGATGACATCAGCTTCTACGCGAGCACGCTGGCGGTGCCCGCTCGTCGCGATGTCGGAGATCCCGAGGTTTTGGCGGGGCGCGAACTCTTCGGTGAGATCGGCTGCGCTGCCTGTCATACGCCGCGCTATGTCACCGCCGAGAACGCGGACTTGGTCGAGACTCGCGCTCAGTTGATCTGGCCCTATACCGATCTTCTCCTGCACGATATGGGCGATGGCTTGGCGGATCTCCGGCCCGATGGGCTTGCAGATGGTCATGAGTGGCGGACTCCGCCGCTCTGGGGAATTGGCCTGGTGGCGACGGTCAATGGGCACACGAACTTTCTTCACGATGGCAGGGCACGCTCGCTCCTGGAGGCCGCGATCTGGCATGGCGGTGAGGCGGCCGTCGCCCGCGAGGCACTGCTCCTCTTAGATGCCGCCGAGCGCAGGTCGCTAGTTATCTTTATGGAATCGCTATGAGCTATCGGATCGAAATCGGCCGCAGCCACAGCAGGGACGGTGCGGACGAGTGCGATGCGGCAGTCCCGGGTCGGATCCCGCGGCCGTGGATCGTGATCTCGAAGCGGCCTGGCGCTCCGGCCTGAGCGACGCCTGTGTCTGCGACGCTTGTATCTCCGACGTTTGTATCCCCGACGCCTGGCCCCTCCGCCGGCTTCGATCGTCACACCTGGGCTCGCCGAGTCGCGGCAGCAGCGCGGCATCACGCGGCAGCGGTCGTGGCCGCTCGTGCATCGCCCGTGGTTCGCGCATAGGTGGGCGTAGGAGGGCGGATACGCACGTTCGGGGTACCTGGGCGGGCAGGCTCGGAGTTCGTTCGAAGCCTGTGTGCCCGGGCGCTCAGAGTTGATTCGAAGCGCGCGGTGCAGGTCTAGAGTTGCCTCGCTTGCTGGTGGTCGTGGCGGCCTGGTATGAGCCAAACGTGCGCACCTCCTGGCTACGAGCCCTGCTAGTCCTCGGGATCGGGCTCGTCGATGCCTCCTGCGGCGACGATGCTCCGGCGGAGGAGAGCCCGCCTCCGCCGGTGGAGGAGCGACCGTCGCCGGTGATGCGGGTTGCGCCCTCAAAGTTTGCACGTGTCGAAATATGTCCCAAGAGACTTGCCGGAATCGAGACCATCGATCGGGTGATTCCTGCGGGTTGCGGGCCCTTGAGGGTCGATCGAAGCTACCGTCTTGACGCCGGATCCCTGACGATTAAGCCAGGGGCGATCCTCGACTTTGAGGTCGGAGCGGAGCTGGCACTGGGCTTTGCGGGGACCACCAAGGTCGTCATCCAGGGCAGCGAACTGTCGCCGGTGATCCTCCGTCCGGCGCCCCCGGATGGGGGGGAGAGCGACGAAAACGGCGATGACTTTGAGGGCCCGCGATGGCCGGGTATTCGCCTCTACAAGGGGGCGGTGCACGCTCTTCTCGAGAACGTTGTGATCGAGCGGGTCGGCGATCCTGATCGCGGTGCGCTCTACATCGAGAGCCACGGCGCAAGCGTCAGCAATGTGCTTTTTCGGGATGTCGCCGGCCTCGCGGTCTACGTCAACTCAAAGGGCGGGCTCCATCACTTCGCCAAAAACCGCATCGAAGGTCTGGTCGGTCCGACGTCGATGTTCCTGCCGGCGGCATCGATGCGGGCGTTGACCGCGGATAACGAGATCCCGAGCGAGAGTTCGATCCGATTGCTCGGCGACCATCTCTACGATGAGCATCTGTGGGCGAACCCTGGGGTGCCGGTGATCATCGGCGGTCGGATCGAGGTCGCTGGCAGCCAAGAGACCTCAGCAAAGCTGACCTTTTCGCCAGGTATCGAGCTGCACTTCGATCACGATGGTTACATCAACGTCGGTTACTACGATCCGGGGGTGATGATCGCCGAGGGCACCCCAGAGGCGCCGATCCTCTTCACCGCCTACGAGCATCACGAGGCCGGGGCGTGGCGCGGGATCAACCTCTACAAACACGCGTCGGCATCCTTTGCCAACGTCGTATTTGAGAACGGCGCACGATATGTCGACCGCGGGGTGCTCTACGCAAATAGCAAGGCCAAGCTCGGACTGCGGGATGTTCTCTTTCGCGATAACCGCTCGGGTATCGTTCTCTACCACGATCAAATCCAACTGCAGGAGTTCCGTGGGGTCCGCTTTGAGGGCACGCCGCGGCCGCTCAAGGTGCATCCTCAGATCTTCGGCGGGCTCGGCGAGGGCAATGATTTTGGCGGCGACAGGGTGCTCATCGACGACGGTGTGATCAATCGCGATACGACCTGGCGAGATCCAGGCGTTGTTGTTGAGCTTCGCCATCCGATCGCGGTTGAGGACGCGACGTTTACGCTGATGGCTGGGCTTAAGATCGAGGTTTGGGATGGATTTGGCCTCGACGTGCGCGAGGAGGCCCGGCTGCGGATCCTCGGGACGCGCGAGCATCTGGTAACGCTCGCCGGTATCAACGACAGGCGCGGGACCTGGGATTCGATCCATCTCAGGAGTGCAGAGGCTGGCGTCGCGCATGAGCTTCGCGGGCTACAAATGCGCAATGCAGGCGGCGATGCGGCGATCGTGATCCATGCGGGTGTGCGCGCTGCAGTCGAGGGCGTCAGCTGTGAGGCTTGCTTCAGCCCGACGCTTACGTGGCAGTGCGGTGCGGTGGTCGACGTCGAAGGCGTGGAGGCAAGCGCGGGGACGCCGGGGGCGATCGCGCGGCCGCAGTGCACTGGCTTGGAGCTGCCGCCGACCGAAGAAACGAACTGAGGCTTGCTCGAGCATCGCTCAGCTTTGACCGAGACCGGACTCGCGATTCTTTCGGCGGTGTGAGTAGGGAAGCAGGGACTCTGCATCGCTGATCCCGAGGGCTTTGGCGACGACCTCGGGGTGGGCGAGCCCTGACATGGTGATCTCCGTGGGATCGAGATAGGGAATCTCGACCTTAAATGCACTGCCTCGGTCGAGCGCGCTGCGGACCGTGATCGTGCCGCCCATCATCTCGGCGAAGACCCGCGAGAGTGCGAGGCCTAGGCCGGTGCCGCCGTGGCGGCGGGCGGCGGCGGCATTTGGCTGGCTAAAAGCCTCGAAGAGCCGGCTTATCTGACTTTGAGTCATGCCGATACCGGTATCGCTGACGAAAAACTGGATCCACCGGAGACCGTCGCGGAGCCCCTGACGGACGGCGAAGCGGATCTCTCCACTCTCCGTGAATTTAACCGCGTTGCCGAGAAGATTGATCAGGACCTGACGGATCTTGGTTTGGTCGGCGTGGATAAAGCCGATGGCCTCCGGGATCGCGACGTGGATGCCAAGCCCCTTGCGCCTGATCATCGGTCGCACGCTGTCGAGCACACTGCTGAGCATGTCGTTGACATCGAAGGTCTCGAGGTGCAGCTCCATCTTTCCGGCCTCGACCTTGGAGAGATCGAGGATGTCGGAGATCAGACCGAGGAGGTGTTTTGCCGAGCTTTGGATCCGCCCCAGATCATCGACCGACTCGGCGAAGCCGCGTTCCTCGGCCTCGTCCATCAGCAGCTCGGCGTAGCCGATCACCGCATTTAGGGGGGTTCGGAGCTCGTGACTCATGTTGGCGAGAAACCTGCTCTTGGCCTTGCTAGCGTCTTCTGCGAGCTCTTTTGCCTGTCTCAGGTTGCGCTCGATCTCCTTGTCACGGCGGATGTCGGTGGCGACGCAGACGATGCCTCGCAACTTTCCGTTGTCGTCGTGCAGGATCGATCTGGAGAAGCGCACATCGATGTGCTCGCCGCTCTTCATGCGATAGGTACGATCGCGGTGGGTCATGATCGAGGAGGTGATCGAAGTGCCGTCGCGGAGCATGTCGTGATGGCCGTCGACGAGTACTCGCTCGATGTGGGCGCCGACCAGCTCCTCCTGTGAAAACCCGAGCAGCACCGTCGTCGCCACGTTTGTCGAGACGATCGTCGCCTTTGAGTCGAGGATGATCACGCTCTCGGCCATCGAGGCGATGACATCTGCCGTCAGCTTGCGCGCGTGCTCGGCCTCTTCCGCCATCGTCGCCGCTCGATGCTCCTGCTCCCGGGTGCGGCGTAGCGCTTGTTTGAGGCTGAGGATGATCAGGGTCAGACAGAGCCCCGAGGTCGCCACTACGGCGACGGTCGCGAGGGTCGAGGCCGCGAGGTTGAAGGGCATCGGCTCGGGCAGTTCGATGGTGGACTGGAGCACCGCGACCGCGAAGACCGCAAGCAGTGAGGTGACCGTGAGGCCGATAAGGATACGGCTCCGCCCGAGAACCGCGCCAAAGACCAGCGCGAGTATCAAGATGTTGAGCAGCGATGAGCGCATGCCGCCCGCCGCGAGGGTACCGATCGCGGCATAGGCGATCAGCGTTCCGATCATAATGAGCCCGCCGCTGTAGATAAATCCCCTGCGCAGCGCGGCGAGCAGGCTGATCGCCAGCAGGATCAGGATCGGATACATGAACCAATGGCGGGTGGGGCCGGTGGTCAGGAGCCGCGCGGCGAGCAGCGTGCTGAGCAGCGCGATCAGGAGGATGTAGACGATGTGCAGGAGGCCGGCGACTCGGGTCCGCTCTTCGTCGTCGAAGATCGGCGCTCTCAGCCGCTCTGCGAGTCGTAGAGCCATGCCACCTAGGGCTCCCATGAGCCCGCGAAATAAGGCTACGGGGGGGCCGAAAGCGGTGTCAAGCTGGGGTAGACGGCTGCATTCGCACTCCGGGCGTGTCCGCCCTCAGAGCAGGTGTCTTCTGGGACATCTTGCGCGACGGCAGCGACGGCAATAGGTCGATCGCGATGAGGAGGTAGCTTGCCAAACGGGCGCAGCCGCCGCTACGGTCGGCGACGAGCGTGTCACCGATTCAAAGCCAATTCTGGAAGTCCTTGGGACCTGGGCTGCTTTTCGCGGGGACCGCTGTCGGTGTCTCTCATCTCGTGCAGTCGACCCGGGCGGGCGCGACGTATGGGCTCGCGCTCGTCGCTTTGGTTGTGCTCGCCAATGTGCTCAAGTACCCGGCGTTCTCCTTCGCTCCGCGTTATGCGGCGGCGACGGGTACCAGTCTGCTCGAGGCCTACCGCCGACAGGGACGCTGGGCGCTTGCGCTCTACGGTTTTGTCACCCTCGGGACGATGTTTGCGGTCCAGGCGGCGGTTGTCGTGGTCGCGGCCGGCCTCGCCCAAGCGCTCTTCGGCGACGGTCTCAGTGTGCTCGGCTACGCGATTGTGCTGACTCTGCTGGCGGCGACGGTCAACGGTGCGGGCTCGTTTGGGCTTCTCGATCGCCTGATCAAGATCGTCGTCGTCGTGCTTACGATAGCGACGCTGGTCGCGACCGCGCTCGCCCTTCCAGAGATCGCCTGGAGCACGATCCCGTGGATGCCTGAGCGCGGCAGCTGGACCAAGACTGATTTTTTCTTTGTCGTCGCTCTGATCGGCTGGATGCCGACGGCCCTCGACATCGGTGTTTGGCACTCGCTCTGGACATTGGCGCGACGCCATCAAACCGGCCACGCGCCGCGGGTCCGCGAGGTTTTGCTCGACTTCAACATCGGCTACATCGGCACGGCTGTGCTTGCGCTCTGCTTCCTGGTCCTTGGGGCAGCTGTGATGTACGGCCGCGGTGTCGAGTTTGATGGCTCGGCGGGCGGCTTTGCCAACCAGCTCATCGATCTCTACACCATGAGCCTAGGCGCATGGAGTCGGCCGGTGATCGCCGCGGCTGCTTTTGGGGTCATGTTGTCGACGGTGCTGACAGTTGTCGATGGTTTCCCGCGGGCGCTTAGCGGTCTGCTCCAGCGCTTTCGTACGGCCGAGATCCCCCATCATCCCGAGTTGCAGGCAGCGGCGTCGACGAGGACCTACCGCCTGGTGCTCTTGGTGATCGGCGTGGGCTCTCTGGGGCTCATCGCCTTCTTGCAGGGCAGCCTGCGCGAGCTTGTCAGCCTGGCGACGACGCTGTCATTCCTGACCGCACCGGTCTTCTCGGTGCTCAATCACCGCGCCGTCCTGAGCCGAGCGATGCCCCACGAGTGTCGGCCTCGGCGTTGGATGATCCGCTACTCCCTGGTGGGCATCGTCTTCCAGGCGCTCTTCGCTGGCTACTATCTGTGGATCCGCTTTGTCGCCTCCTAGGCCTGTGCTAGGGCCCAGGCGAAGAATCGCAGCCACATCACCAGGAGCACGGCGCAGCTCAGGAAATAGGGCACAAAGCGGTGATTTGGCACGTTGTAGGTCAGGTGGATCAGCGCGTGTGCGCCCCTAAATCCCGCGTAGGCCCAGGCGAGCGTCACCATCAGCGGATCGACCGCGTTGCAGGCGAGTACGAGGCCGGCCAGCGCGTAGAAAAGCACCGGCATCTCGGTGAGGTTGGCGAGGTGATGCGTCGGTGCTCGCTCGGCCGGAGGTGGCGGCGGCGCGTCGCGGACCTCGTAATAGCCGGCGTCGATCTGGCCGCTGAGGATCAGCGGGATTCGGACCATAAAAAGGCGGAGCCAGACCGCGAAGGTCAGGCCGACAAGGGCGAAGACTGGATAGAGGAGATCGATCTGCACGGCTCGCTATCGTAGCAGCGGCCGTGCAGGTTATGGGCGGGCCTAAAAGCGCAGCTGAAGGTGACCGGCGACGGCCGCGATAAAGAGCTTGTAGGTGCCGTTGCCGGCGTCGTTATCGGAGGTCGTGACGACCCGCGGCAGGATGCCCTGGAAGCGAGCGTCGGCGATCAGGCCCAGGCGCTCGTTGACCTGGAGAACGCCCCCAATGCCGCCGATTAGACGGTGGCCGTCGGGGGAGGTTGTATCGACGGTGCTGTCGGGGGAGGCCGACGATTGATACCCGAAGGTCGCGGAGACGAGCATTCGATCGGTCGGGCGGTACCGGGCGGAGCCCTCGGCCCAGACCGTGTTGTTCCAATTGCGCGGCAGGTTGACGGTGAGTGTTTCGCCGATGCCGAGCGCCGGTTGGGCGAGGTCGGGGGAGGTGGTCGTGACCGCGAAGTTCTCGAGGTCGGAGTAGAAGACGTAGGAGAAGAAGCCGTCGACCCGCCAGCGCTCGCTGATGTCGTAACCGGCGCCTGCGGTGAGCCGCTTGGGCAGCTTAAACTCGAGGCTAGCCTTGCCGGTGACCAGGGGTTTGAACTGCACACCCTGCGACGCCAGGTCGTGGGTGAAGAACGAGTCGTTCATGTCGATCGCGAAGCGACCGCGGTAGTTCATTTTGGTGCTGTGCTGATAGCTGATGCCGAGGCTGAGCTTTTGGGTCGGGTTGGAGGAGATGCCGACGTTGAAGGTCGCCGAGTGGGAGATCGCTCGCTTGAGAGAGATCGGTCGCGAGAGCACCTCGAGCTCGCGCACATCGGATGGCGCGTCGGGGCCAAAGGAGTTGTCTTGGCCGATCGGCGGGTTGCTGAGGCCTTCGCCGAACTCCGGGACGGTCGCGAAGTCCTGGAGCTTGGAGAGCTCGGCAAAGCCAACGACGTAGGAGACACCTGCGCCGAAGGAGAAGTAGTCGTGAATTTTGACCGCTGCCGAGCCGGTGATGTTGGACGAGATGATGAACGCCTGCCGCACCTGCCAGGCCTGGGCCCCGTTCTTGGGGAAGTTGAGCGCGGCGGCGTAAGGCACGTAAAAACCGGCGCCGAGAACCAGGCGGTCTTTGATCACCGGGTAGGCAAAAAAAGCGTCGCCGACCGGAGCTATCGGGTTGGCGACGACTTGCTCTTGCTCGCCGGTCTTTGAGCTGTCGATATACGAGCCGTCGATCGGCGACTTGAACTGGAAGGAATCCGGGGTCTGGTAGGCCCCCCTGTAATTCCGGGTGTAGCGGATATCGCCGATGATCAGGCCGCCGCCGAGCAGCAGCTCGGGTTTTTGCAGGCTGCCGAGCTGGGCTGGGTTCCACCAGATCGCTGCCGCATCGCGGGCGACAGGACCGGACTGGCCGGTGCCGACCAGGGGCGCATCGAGGCCAGAGGCCAGGGCTGTGGTCGGCGCAGCGAGGGCGAGCACGCTGGCCAGCATGGCCGTCAGGGGGAGGGTGAGTCGCAGAGTCCGTTGCATGGGAGGGGGGGGCTTCGCGGGGCTTGGGGGCTCGGGAGCAAATCCGTAGATTTGGGAGACCAGTAGATCTAGAGGCGGGTGATGTCGAGTTTGATGCGGCTCGGGCTCGGCTTGTCGCCGACCTCGAGCTTGAAGCGGTGGCCGGCGTCGTCCTCGATATAGAGGATGTCGCCCGGGCTCACCTGGATCTTTTCGTGGTCCTGGTCGCCGTCGATCGCGGTGAGCGACGAGACCTTGTCGCTGAGTTCGGGATCGGCGAAGAAGCCGGGCTTTGCGTAGCTGTAGGGGCGGACCAGCTGGGCTTCGTCGTCCTTGCGAATGTCGTCTTCGGTGACGAAATAGAGGTAGTCGCCCTGGACTTCGACCGGGTTTTGCCGCTGCGGTTGGTAGTAGTAGAAATCCGCGTCGCCCCGGGCAGCGTCGTTGACCCTCTCGGCGACCGAGGCCAGGGCCGAGGGATCGTTCTCGAAGTTTTTCTTGATCTGGACCAGGATCGCGTCGGGATCGACTGGGATGCGGACATCGCGAAGGGTGAACTGCACGTCGCCTTCGCCCTCTGCGAGGCCGCCGTCGTGGAGGCGGACCTGGGCGACTTCGGCGAGGATATCCCAATAGTACGCAGGCGGCGGTGGGTCACCGATGTCGGCAAAGGTTGTCAGCTCGGTCCATCCCTCGCCGTCGACGCAGGCCTCAAAGGCGAGGGCGTCGGTCGCCAATCTGTACTCGTCGCAATGGTCGTTTATCGACGCGCCTGCCCGCTTGGCGCTCTCGATGATCAGATGCTCGAACTCCCAGGGCGGCAGGTCCCAGCAGACGGAGTTACCGGTAGGTTTGGGCTCACGGGCGTTGCCGCCGGCAATAAAGCCGCTGTTCTCGTGGATCGACATGGTCAGCTCTTCGATGACCATCTCCTCGGCTAGGCCGTCGACGCGCAGCCAATCCGGGTCGCTGTAATCGAAGAGCGTATCGACCTGGGAGAGGATCGAGTTGACGCTGGCGATGCTTAGATCGCCGAGATCGACGCCCTTGTAGGGCAGGGCGTTAACCGAGACCTTGACCGCCATCTCGAAGGAATCCTCGACGATCGAGATCCCGTAGGCCTTGTCGATGAAGCCGGGATGGATCGGGCTCATCGGATCGTCGGGGTCGAGGGGGGCGGCTCCAAAGCGCTCGGCGAGGGTCTCAAAGTTGGAGGCGAGGTCGCCGAGCGTCATCGGGATCGAGCCGGGCTCGACCGGGTAGATGCCGTCGGGGTGTTCGGCGTCGATCGGCCCCTTGCGGCTCTGGGCGGTCGGGTGCGAGGTGACCAAAAGATCGAGCACGGCCCCCGAAATGACCTCCGCGGGCACCATGCTCTCGGTGACGCCGACCTGGGCCAGCGCCGCGAGCACTTTGGCCGGTGGGATCGCGACGGTGCTCGCGAGAGCGATGGCTTCTTCTAAATTGGTGCCGACGAGGGAGGCGTTGTCGGGGGTCATGCGCAGGAGGTTGCGCATATTTTGTGCCGCCTGCGGGAGCGCGTCGGCCTCGGCGGGCGGCAGGTCGCGGAGCTGCACGAGCACGGTGTCGAGGGTATCGGCGAGCTTGTAGTCGAGAAGCCAGAGCTCGTCCAAGGTCTTTTTGGGCAGCGCTCGCACGTCGTCGATCGTCATGATCTGCTCGAAACCCTCGACCTCAAAGCTGAGGAAGCGGAGCTCGACGGTGCGGGTTTCGCCAGGGGCCAGCTCGGCGCTATCTGGGGGCTCCGGCACCGTGACCTCTTCGACGCAAGCAGACTGTCCGATAAGACAGGCGATTGCGAAGGCGAGGCAGAGGACCTGTGGGCGGCCCCTTGGGGTGGTGGTGCGAAGCGGCATCATGGCTGGATTCTTAATTGAGACGGGTGATGTCGAGTGCGACCCGGTGGAGAGTTGGTTTTTCGCCGACATCGAGGCGGAAGCGTCGGCCCTCGTCGTCCTCGATGTAGAGCGTATCGCCGGCGTTGATCTTGATCTTTTCGTGGGTTGAATCCCCGTCGATGATCTGTGTGTCGGAGACTTTGATGGTCAGAGCTTCGTCGGCAAAGAAACCAGGGTGCTGGTAACCCGAGTAGGGCCGAACCGACATGTTGTAGTCGTCGGTGCGGATATCGACGTGGGTGACAAAGTAGAGGTAGTCGCCCTGAATGCTCTCTGGGTTGCTAAATCCCGGCTGGTAATAATAGAAGTCGGGGTCGCCCTTGGCGTTGTCGTTGAGGCTCTCGGCGATGTCGGTGAGCGCGGCCGGGTCGGCGCCGAGGTTTTCCTTGATCGCCGCGACGAGATCCTCGGTGGTCACACCGACGTCGACATCGTGCAGCACGAGTTCGATGTCGGCGTCGCCCTCGGCGATACCACCGTCGTGCAGACGGACTTGCGCGATTTCGATCAAGATATCCCAGAAGTACGAGGGGGTCGGCGGTGTGACACTGCCTTCGACGCTCTTGTCGACCGTGATCTCGGTCCAGGACTCCGTGTCGAGGCAGACGTTGACCGCTTCTAGGGGCTCGTCGACCTCCCCTTGGGGGCCGTAGATCGTGCAGTGATCGGGGATCTCCTCGGCCCGCAGGCGGGCGAGGTCCATGATCAGGCGCTCGAATTCCCAGGGCGGCAGGTCCCAGACCGGCGAGTCACCTTGCATCGCCGGCTCCTTGTTGGTGCCGCCGGCGAGGAAGGCCGGGTTCTCGTAGATCTTCATTGTCAGCTCGGGGATCACCAGGGTGGTGGCGAGGCCCTCGAGCACGAGCCAGTTGGGGTTCGAGGTATCGAAGACGGTCTCGATTTGGCTGGCCGTGCTGTTGACCGAACCGATGACGGTGGTGGTCAGGTCGATGCCTTTGTAGGGGCTTGCGTTGAGGTCGACGGTGACGGTCATGCCGAAGTTGTCGAGCGCTGCCTTGAGTCCCGAGGTCGCGGTGATGAAGCCGGGATGGCCCGCCTTGTTGGGCTGCTCGGGGTCGGGGCCGACCGGACCAAAGGTCACCGGCAGGCTATTGAAATCCTCGACCACATCGGCGAGGTAGACCGGGATCGAGTCTTTGGTGACCGGATAGAGCCCCTCGGGGTTGGCCTGGGTGATCACGCCGCGGCGCAGCTGGGCGTTCGGGTGGGTGGCGACCACATTGTTGAGCACCGCGCGTGTCGCCAACTCGGTGGAGATCGCGGGCTCGTTTGCGGCGATGCCCATAAGGTCCGAGAGGATCAGCGAAGGCGGGAGGCCGATCGCCTTGCCGACGCCGATCAACGGCGCCAGGCTGGTGCCATCAAGGACGATGTTGTCCGGGGTCATGGTCAGCAGCTTCCACATGTTGTGGGCCGGACCCGGCAGCGCGTAGACCTCGTCGGAGGGGGTGTCCTTGAGGACAGATAGGGCGTTGTAGACCAGTGGCTCGGCGTCGAGATCGAGGAGCCAGGTGTTGTCGAGGATGTTCCGCGGGAACTTTTTGATCGTCTCGAGATCGAGGGTTTGCGAGAAGTTCTTGACGTCGATCGTAAGGAAGCGGAGCTCAACGGTGCGGGTCTCGCCCAGCGCCATTTCGTCGCTCAAGGGAGCCGGATCGAGCTCGACCTCCTCGACGCAGCCGCTGATAGCGACGAGCCAGGGGGCGATGAGCAGGAAGGGGTGCGGTTGCCTAGAAAACATCATGGTCTCACGTGGGTCCAACGTGGGGGGGGGCGAGGCGGGCCTAGAGGGCGCTCACGGTCGCGATGATCTCGGTGGGGTTGGGGCCGCTCGGCACGTAAAAACCGACTTCGTAGGCCTTGCCTGTGTCGTCTTCGACGTAGAGGGTGCTCTCGCCCTCGGGCAGCAGGTACTTCTCGTGGCTGGTATCAGCGACGTCCATGATCTCGGTTGACGAGACCTTGCAACCATCGGTCATCTCGGCGCAGGAGAAGAAGCCGGGTTTTGTGTAGGTGTAGGCGGCGAGCGTGTCGGGGTTGTTCTCGTCCGGCCGCAGGTCGCTCTCGGCGACAAAGTACAGGTAGGGCATGCCGCCGGTGGGCGGGCGTCGGTAGTAGAAGTCCAGGTGGCCGTTGTTTTTCCAGTACTTGCCGAGGATGACGTTCGCCACCTCGTCGGCCTGCTCCTGCATCTTTGGCCGGATCTGGTCGATCATATCCTGGGCGGAGAGGCCAAGGCCCACGCCCTTGAGCGCGAAGAGGGGGTTGGCATCGCCGGGCTCGATGTCCTTGATCTTGTCGCCGTTGGTATCGTGGATCGCGACCTCGGCGATCTCGATCAGCAGCTCCCAAAGAAATTGCGGGGTCGGGGTCGGCACGTCAAAGGCCTTGAAGATGCTCCATCCGACAGGTCCGGGTTCAAAGGGAAAACTATCCGGTGGCAGCAGCTCGTCGCCGGAGGGCGGACCGACCCAGATGCCGGCGGCGCAGGTCTTCATGTCGTAGGAGAGCAGGCACTTATCGTAGTGCAGCGGCGGGTCGTAGCCGTAGGCGAGCAGCGCCGAGTAGCCGACGATGTACTCGAGGAGCCAGGGCTTGAGGTTCCAGATGGTGTCGGAGCCGACCGGTCCGACGCCCTTGGGGTTGCCCTCGACGTCGATCCAGCCGCTCGGGTAATTTTCGTAGCAGTCGGGCGCATCGGTGCAGGGCAGGATCTCCGGCATGTGCTCGCCTAGGCGGAAGCGCATGTCGATGGTCGGCTCTTTGCCGTAGTCGGGGTTGTCCTTGCCGTCGATTTTTTTCTCTTGGCCGAAGATGCCGGTGATCACCAGCTTCTCGGGGTCGAGGAAGTCGAAGGTGAGGATCGACTCGGCGTCGGTGACAAACATGTCGCCGCCGCCGACCGAGAGGTCGATGCCGTCGACCCAGCGCAGGTTGGACTCGGCGACGACCTTCATGAGAAAGCGATCGGTGAGCGCGTTGCTGAAGGTCTCGAAGCCGTCGCTGTCGCCGTAGAGGATGCCCGGGTGTTCGCCGTCGGGGCCGTAGGCGACCGAGAGGGTCTGCATGTCGTTGACCGCATCCCAGAGGGTGACCTTGAGCAGTCCCTCGTCGTTCTCGACCTGGGGGTGCGAGTAAAGGAGGGTTTTTTTGAGGGCCGCGACCAGCACGTCGATCGAGATGAAGGGCTGGGTTTGATCGATGCCCAAGGTGTCGGCGAGCACCTTTGAGAACTTGAGGTCCGGGTCGTTGATGCTCGCCAGGGTATTGGCCATCGGCTCCAGCGAGGTGCCTTTGACGACCGCGTTGATCGGCGTCATCGTCAGCATGCGCACCAGCCCGAACTCGGCGGAGGTCTGCCAATCCTCGCCGTAGGTCTGGCCGAGTTCGGTTTTGGAGCAGTCGTGCTTGGGCTTCTCGCTGTAGTTTTGCCAGAAGGTGCCGCAGGAGACTTGGATCTCGGTGAGAGCATTGATGAGCATCGGCGTCGAGTCGACTTCGAGCAGCTCGAGGTTGCGAGCTGCGGTTTCGCCGAAGATCTCGAGCGCCTTGTCCTTGTCCATCTCGAGCACGAGCGGTGGCGGTAGCTCGTCATCGATCCGCAAGAAATAGCGGATCGGCACCGACGCGGGCGGCGACGTTGTTGTGCTCGTGGTGTCGCTGGTGCTTCCGTCGCTGGAGCTTGAGCTCGAGCCGGTTTCGGTGGCGCCGGTCGCCGAGTCGTCGCCGTTGCAGGCGACGCTAAGAAGGAGGGAGATCGAGCTGGCAGAGGCGAGGCGACGGATCATCGGAGGCTCCATGGGCCGAGGCGTTGTGCGCCTGCGGTCAGCGGATTATCGCACGATGGGGCGCATTCGAAACTCTTGAGTATTGGGGGCAGATGACCTCACATTATCCTCTGGAGGCGGCCTTATGGGCGCCTGGGCCGGCTCTCTGGGTCTTGAGCGCCGGCTCGCGGACTTCGCGGGGGCGGCTGTGGTCGAACTCCTCGCTGGGTTGCGTGCGGTGCGAAGCCGCACAACCATCGCCGGGGCCTGGCTTTTCCGGTGGATCGCGCTGCTGCTCTCGATATCCTGGCGCCGTGCTTCATTCGGGGTGCAGATATGGGGTCGCTCTTTGGCTCGCAGCCGCGGCTGTCGGGGGCTCTGCCGTCGCCGCACCGGATGCGAGTGCGGACGAGCGGATGAACTCGGATTCAGAGGCGGAGGACGAAGAACCTCAAGAAGATGTCGACGAGGGGACTTCATCGATCTCGATCTCGGACGAGCCTGACGTCGAAGGCGAGCCCGTCGAAGGCGAGCCTGTCGAAGGCGAGCCTGCCGAGGTGGACGACACGGAGCTGCCGATGGTCGAGGTCGTGCCCAAGGATCGTAAGGTTCGCCACGATTGGTACCTGGGGCTGGGGCTGGGGCTGGGAGGTGGATGGGCCAACATTAAGGCAGACAATGCCTTCGGCCTCACTGAGAGCGACAGTGGTGGTGGATTCGGCGGCATGTTCTTCGTGCACGGCGGCGGTCGGCTTCGGCAGAAGGTGTACCTGGGCGGTCGGGTCGTGGCTTTGCTGGGGAAAGATATTCCCGTGGACGGGGTTTCCTTGATGCTCGAGGTGCTCTACTTCCCGATCGCGAATCGGGGTCTGGTTCTCGGGGCTGGGGTTGGCCCTTCCGTTCTTGTTGGTACCGACGATATGAGCAAGACGAGTCGGAGTGGGGCGGGGCTGGCTGTAGATATCGGCTACGATTTTTGGCTCCTTAAGCGCTTGAACCTGGGCGTCGTGTTGCAGGCGAACGCTGTGCTAAACAACAGCCAGGCCCAGATATTGATGGGTACCCTCGGTTTACAGGTCAATTTCTACTGAACCTCAGGGCTCGGTGCGGGCCATTATTTGTGTTCACATTAGAAGCGAGCCAGAGATCAGGACCCTTCGATCATGATCTCCTGTGCAGACGCGCTCGAACGGCGGCGGGCAGTTGGCGGATGACGCCGCGCACATTAGTCGTATTAAAAGGCATGTAGACCATCAACGCCTGTCCCTCGGCCCAGTCCGGGGCTCTCGACTCAAAGCGGTCAATTGCGGGACCTCCGCGGCGATAGGTGCGAGATGCACGGATCCGATCCGGATGGCGTGAGCGAGCCGGAAAGCGGATGAGAAAGGGGTCTTTGGGGTCGACGGGCAGGTTTCGCAGGCGCGCGATCGTATGCATCGTCTCGACGATCTCAGATGGCGTCTCGCACTCTGGGTGGGGATAAAATTGCCTGATAAGTCGACTCATTGCGGAAAATGAGAGCGGGTGGGTCGCCAATGTAAGGACTCCAAGGGGCTGTGTGGGATGCTCGCTCCAGATCCGGAGACCCTCGCGGGTGCCCAGTTGGACCATTTGAGCGGTCGCCCGATAGTCCTGGCGAATAAAGAGGCCGCTGGTGATCACCCGCTGGCGACGCGTGCCGACCTGGAGGGCATAGACGTTGAGATTGGCAAATGCTGCCAGGTCGCCCCCTGGGCCAAAACCGAGTATTAATCGGGTATCCTCGTAGATGTGGGTTTTGGTAAATGTGTGTATATCGGCGCCGACAAAATACTCGCTCCACAGGGAATAGAGCGCTGCTGTGAGGCGCGCTCGGGGACCGGGGTGGAGGTCGCCTAGGCGCAGGCGTTCGCTGCTTGCGAGCGGCATTCGCGGGTGCTGATCTGGGCTCATTCTTTGGGCTCCAAGATCGCGACGATTGAATCGGGTAGCGGAGCTGAGCGCATTGTGGATTCTCCGGGGAGCCCGGGCTCGGCCCAGACCCGGACCTCTCGCCCTTGCACGACGGTCTTGCCGGCTCGGCTGAGCCGATGTTCGACGGTGAAGCTGCGGACCCCGACCTTCGCGACATGACATTCAGCGAGCAGTTCGTCGCCGTAGGTCGCACTGCTGCGAAAATTGGCCTCTGCACGCACCAGAGGGGTGCCGAGCGCGTTGAACTCTTGACGAAGCCGGCGGTGGTCGAGCCCTACTTGGGCGAGCATGGCGTGGGTCGAAGCGTCGAACCACTCATAATATCGGGGGTAAAAGACGACGCCGGCTGCGTCACAATCCCCCCAGGTCACGTTGATGTTGCGGCGGTGCCGAACGCTGTTTATCTCGCTCATTTTGCGGGAGTAGACTAATTGCCGTAGCCGTTGCTGTCGACCACGGGGGCCCCCGCCCCCCGCGAAATTGTCTCCCGGTGCAAAAACACGGGCAGCTGTCGGGCAAGGGAGGCCGTCGGCCGAGGAGCGAGCGAGCGACCCTCATGGGTGAGTTTCGTCTCATTAAATTTTGTATTGATCCGAACCCGGGATCGGAGCGCACTCGCCCCGGGAACCGGGAAATCGGCGTTCTTTGGTGACTGCTTGCTGGCATCGGGCCGAACTCGTCGGTTGCCGGAGTTGAGCAGACTCCGCAGTGCGAGAGCCTCGAAGACCGAGCGCGATTGTATGTATTCGGGTATGAGTAGCGGAGAGAGTCATCATGAGTCCTACATATCGCATCCCCCCCACCTCTATGAGTGTCACTTTCTGGGCGTTGGCGTCGGTGCTGGTGCTCGGCGCCTGTGGAGATTCGGTCGCCGAGAGCGATAGTAACGCAGGTAGCGCGACCCAGATCACGAGTGCGAGCAACGTCACCAGCGCGACCCACAGCGGCTCTTCGGGGGGTGACTCGGATTCCGGTAGCGTGACGACGGGGGCGGGCTCAGGCAGTGCGAGCATGAGCAGCGGGAGCGCTGGTACTGCTGATAGTGCGAGTGCCTCGGGCAGTAGCGACGGCAGCACCGGCGGCTTTAAGCTCGATGTCGCGGGGCCCGACACCGGCGTTGGCGGCGACTGCGGTTGCGAATTCTCCTATGTGTGGATCGCGAACTCGCCGGAGGGCACGGTCTCCAAGATCAATATGGTAACCCTTGAAGAGGAGGCCCGCTACCTGACGCGGGCCGATGGCAAGGGCAATCCCTCGCGGACATCGGTGTCCCTGAGTGGTGATGTAGCGGTCGCCAACCGGGCCGGCGGTCTGGTCAAATTTTGGGCCGAGGTCAGTGATTGTGTCGAGTCCAATGGCAAACCGGGGATCCAGACCTCGACCGGCAAGGACGACGTCTTGCCCTGGGACGAGGAGGAATGCCGCGCGTGGTACCGAGACTTTGAGACGATCACCACCAATCAGCGCCCGGTCGCCTGGGCCCAGGGATTTGTCGAGCCCGGTACCTGTGATTCCTCCAATGAGAAGGTGTGGACGGTGATGAGTGCCACCAAGTCGTTTATCCCCAGCCTGGGCGGTCCCGGCGGCGTCTTTGTGCATCTGATCGATGGCGAAACCGGGCAGACCGAGAAAGAGATCGAGATCAAGACTTTTTCTGGGGATAGTCTCGGCGCTTACGGGGGGGCGGTGAACTCCCACGGCGATCTCTACTTCACGTCGATGGCCTTTGGCGCGGGCAAGTTGGCGCGGGTCAACATCGATAACTTCACCTACCAGCTCTGGGACATTCCTGGCGACGTCGGGCCCTACGGGATCACCGTCGATCACTACGGTAGGGTTTGGCTCTCGTCGATCTCCTTGGGTGGCAGCGGGGCGGCGCGCTTTGACCCCGAGACCGAGCAGTGGGACCTTGTCAACGGCTTTTTGACCGGGGCCGGTATCGCCGAGGGGCCAGACAATCAGATGTGGGTCGCTTCGGAGCAGGGAGTGAACTCGATCGATATGGAGACACTCGCCCTCGGGCCTGTGTTTAAGAGCGAGCATTCGATCCGCGGGGTCGGCTTTGATCACGAGGGCAACCTCTGGGGCGTCTCTTGGGTAGGCGAGGACGAGATGGGCTCTGCGGTCGCCGTTAAGGTCGATACCGACAGCCTCCAGATCCTCGGCCTCTACGACGGGCTCGACAAGCCTTACACGTACTCAGATTTTACCGGCAACGCGCTCGGCAACGTGACTTGTCCGCCGCCTCAATAGCGGTGTTTGGTGGTTCGCATGACGATTGTATGACTATAAAATTGTATAATCGTCGCTGTCGGCCCCGAGCAGTGCCGGTGATGTGGTGTCACCGGTACCGGAGATCTCAAGCGACGATTCGCCGCACCCGGAGGGGGGGAGCGTTCGCTCGCCTAGAATTTTGGCCTCGCGAGATCGTTGCCGTGCGAGATGTCGTTTCGGTTGCGGCAGGGTCCGGGAGGGTCCCGGGGATCCGGGGATCCGGGACCAATAGAGACAATGATGAGTCTGCTCTGCGGCCCGGCAAAGAGCGGCTGGAGATGCGTCGAAGAGCCCGCACTGCACCCGTGAGCGGGCGGTCTTGTCACTCGGGGCAAGCTGCGACCTCGCTCGCAGGGGTCGTGGCACGACCTAGGTGGCTCAGGATGGAGACCCGTCGGCAAAATGAGCGAGTACGCACGACTTCTCGGCCTTGTCCCGTGCGCTCATCCTGATAGGCTCCTGCCGTGTTCGCGCGGGGCCTTCGCCCTCACTGCGAACCGCAGGAGAGTCATGGACGAATCCGATCGCTTGCACCACACCATCGATGTCAACGCTACGCCCGATGTCGGCGACCGTGCGGTCTTGTTGCGCACTCAGATGCACTTCTGTCGCTACGAGCTGGGCTGCCGACTGCCGAAGACCCACAACCTCGATGAGCTGCGCAAGCTCATGCCGATCCTCGAGGCTTACATCAAGGCGCTGGTCGTCTGTGCCTCCGGCGACGGCGAACTGGCAGACGATGAGCGCGAGTGGATCCTCGGCTTTTGTGCGTCGGCGGGGGGCTCGTACGAGCTGCTCGAGACGCTGCGCACGATCAAACCCGGCGATCTCGACGTCGCCGAGCTGATGCAGAGCACCGAACGCCCCGGTCTCTTCACCCACGCGCTGATCTTCCACGCGATCAAGGCTTCAGACGCCGATGGTGTGCTCGACCCGCGCGAAGAGATGACGATCCGGGCGATGGCTAGCGTGCTCGGGGTAGAGACCGAGTACGTCGACTCGCTGATCGCCCTGCACCGCGAGGAGGAGGCGTTTATCAAGCGCAAGATGGCGTTGCTTTTCCCCAACGGTCATCCCTTTCCCTGAGCACGGGCGGCGCAGCGTCGTAGCCCTTGTCGGGACGGACCACATCGCCGGGGTGCGGTGTCGTCGAAGATCGATGCGCCCACCGATTCGTGGTTGTCAAGGCCGGTGATGGCGACGAGCTTCGGGTGGCCGCGGAGAATGAGCGCCTCGCGGACGACCTTCAGCTGCTTGAGGCTGGCCAGGCTGGTGAGCTTCAGGTTGTCGGCGAGCTTGAGGGCGGTCAACTCGGTGACGCTGACGAGCACGCTCATGTCGGTGAGGCCGGTGCCGTAGAGCCAGATGAATTACCCCAATGAGTACACTTCTCTTTTTAGGCCCTGTCATTTCGTAGATCTCTTGTGCCTGCGTGGTTTGGACCGCCGCCGGGGGCGTTTTGTCCGTCACTTCGGACTGGATTGCATGTGTGCGCGCCCGTAGATACTGCGGGGCAGATGTGATCACATCTGTCGTGGGCGACGGTGACAGGAGGTCGGCGTCGTTGTATCGTCGTCGACCGAGAGATGCCGGGTGATCGCAGCCATTCTGGGGGCCCAAAGGGCGAGCGTGACGAGCGAGAGC
>CAYYUP010000025.1:35809-42124 GCA_964474905.1 uncultured Nannocystis sp.
CGCACGGTCCGCACGATCCACATCATCCTGCGGCGTACTCGACCGTCGACGCATTCATTGACCCCGAGGAGATCGAGCGTTTGCTCGTCCCCTGGGTGCCGCTTGCGGCTGATCGGGCCTTTGTTGTCCGCTGCATTACGGACGAGGGACCGGTCCACCATCGGGGGTCGAGCTTTGTCCTGCTTAGCCTGCTCGGGCGGGCGTTGGAGGCCGCGGGCGGTGCACCGGCGGGTAGTCTCGAGGGCGAGCGGGCGCCGGTGCCTCTGCGGCTGCCGCCCCATTTAGCCGAGCACTCCAAGGGGGATCCAAACTACCCCCTGACGATGCCGATGACCTCTCTGGAGGAGCTCGCCGGGGGCGATCGGACGAGCGCTGCGGCGATGGCCGACTGCCTCGCCGACGGTCCTTCGCATCACGCGCTCGCGAACGCGGCGATGCTCTGCCTGGTCGATGCTCTGCTCCGTCGTCTTACCGGCGGCGATGCATGAGCGTGCTGCCGCCGGCGCTCGGTCAGGCATTTCGGATCGCGGCGGCGGAGCTTGGCATGGCATCGGCGGCGGAGCTTTTCATCGACGAACTCGCGGAGGTCGGGGGCGCGGTGGCGGTGGCGGAGCTTCGCGATCGCCTGGGCCGCGAGTATCCAGTGCTCGACTACGCGGCCGCCCGATGGCTCGCCGGGGAGGAGCCGCCGGTGATCGATCCAGCCCCGGTCGTCAAGGCTCTAGGCGGCATTGAGCGCCTCTTGGTGGTCGGTCTCGAGGCGGCGCATCTCGACAATTTATTGCCGCTGCTAGGCGGTATTGAGGTCGGCTTTATCACCGAGGGCCGGGCGTTGATGCCGGAGTGGCGCCGGGTTTTGGCGAACTACGAAGTGGCCGGCGACGACGGACGGGTGGCTGCGGTCGGCCTCTCTGATTTTCAGCTTTGGGCCGGACCGAGGGCGGCGCTGATGACCTTCATTTACGGCGGTGATGACCACGTTGTGCACGTCAGCGGTCAGTGGCTTCGGGTTTCGGGTCCCGATGTGCGCACGCAGTTTCGATCGCTGCTCGCCTGGGATGTGGTCGGCGGTGCATTGCATGTGTATCCCCGATGGTTCGCCGAGGTCGCGCGCAGCACCTTCACCGAGGTCCTGGGCCCATGAGTGATCCACAAATAATTCTCTCTGGGATCCTGATCCTGACGCTCGTCGCCCAGGCCTTTGTGCCGACGATGCGGGTGCTGCTGGTCACCTCAGGGGCTGGGCTCTCTTGCCTAGCAGCGACCCTGCTCGGGGTCGCCGATACCGGATCGATTCTCGCCGCGGTGCCCTGGGATGTGCTCGTGATCCTGGTGGCGCTCGGTTTGCTCTCGCAGCTCTTTGCGGAGTCGCGTCTCTTCGATCGTCTGGCAGTGCAGGCGACGCGGCGAAGCGGTGCCAAGCCGGCGCGCTTGACCCTGGTCTTCGCGATCGCGATGTATCTGGCGAGCGGCGTCGTCAACAATCTGACGGCGCTAGTGCTGGTATTGCCGGTGCTGCACGTGCTGCTCAAGCTCGGTGGATCTGATCAGCGCTACGTCTCCTGGACATTGGGCCTGCTTTTGGTCGCCTGCAATCTGGGGGGCGCGGCGACACCGATAGGTGACTTTCCGGCGATTCTCCTGCTCGGCGGTGGTCATATGGAGTTTGGGCAGTATTTGCTTCGCGCGGCACCGGCGACTGCAGTCGCGCTCTTGCTTTTGCTCGCCGTTATTCACCTGGTCGTACGGCCAGCTAAGGGGGTCGCGAGCGACCCGATCTCAACCCGGTTAACAGCTGCGGTCATGGAGGCGTTGCACCGTCGGGTCCGCCTGCGATGGCGCCTTTTCCTGCCCGCTGCGCTTGCGCTCACCGGCATGGTGTTCGCCTGGCTGGCGCTGCCGCAGGTCTGGGGGATCAGCCCCGAACTTGTCTGCTGGCTCGGCGCAGGAGCGGCGCTCTTGGCCTCTGGGCGGCGTGCAGAGGGTCTTGTACGCCGGGGCATCGACGCCGAGTCGGTGTTCTTTTTGCTCTCGCTCTTTGTGATGGTCGGCGCGGTCTCTCGTACCGGCCTTTTCCATGATGTCGCCCTGGCGTTGACCAGGATGCCGGTCTCCCCCGAGCTTCAGCTCGTGGTTTTCTTGATCTTCGGCGGCGTGCTGACGGGGCTGTTTTCGGCGGGTCCGAGCATGGCGGCGTTGCTCGAGGTAGGGGAGTCATTGGCGACGACGATGCCCCCAGAGGCCGTCTATGTCGGCCTGGCGCTTGCGGTCTGTGCGGGCTCGTCCCTCTTCTTGACGGCGGCGACGGCCGGTCCTTTGGCGCAGGCTTTAACCGAGCGCGCTGAGCTGCGTGATGCCGACGATCAGCCGTTGCGCTTCGGCTTCTTCGACTTTTTGCCGGTGGGTCTGCTCTCTTTTACGTTGATCCTCGCGGTCGCGATTGTCTACTCGCTGTGGGCGCTCGCTCAGGGCTAGTGTCCTGCTCAACACTAAAAAACACCTTGGAGAGAGAAGCTGACGAGGCCAGGGCCACCGAAGGGCGTCGCGCTGTAGCGACGTCGCTCACGGCGCTCGAGGAGCAGGCCTAGGGCTGAGCCGATGATCATGCCGCAGCCTGCACCGAGGATCATGCCGCTGCCGAGCCGATGCCCCGAGATATCGTTCAACTCCGCCTTGGTGACCCGCATGGCCGGATCTGTCGGGCTCAGCAGCTTGTCCTGCTTGTTGTTGTAGAAGTTCATCCAGACAGCACCGCCGGCCACGGTCGCGGCGCCGGTGCCGAGCATGATGTAGCCGACCCGTCGTTTGCTGCCCAGGAACTGCGGCAGGGTGGAGACCGTGGCCGTAATGCCGTTGATCGCGAAGGCGATGCCGGTGGCCTGCAGTGCTGAAGCTGTCCGCAGTTTTTGGTGGTACTCGGCGGTCGGCAGCGCCTCTTCGGCGGCCGCGATGACCTCGGGATCGTCGACCGGGAGGTCTGGATCGAGCCCCGCCTCGCTAAGGAAATCTTTGTAGGCATCGAAGTTTTTCGTCGCCTTGGCTTGGCCGCCCAAGAGAAAGCCCAGGCCGGTCACGTAGGAGAGCGGAAAGTAGACCGCCATCGTCATCAGCGCCTTGCGTGTTTTGTGAAAGCGGGGGCTGTCGGCATCGCGTTTGTGGAGAGGAAGATCGAGCGAGCGAGTTTGCGGACTGACGACGAATACTTGGTCGCCGATGTAGCGCCTGGTATTGACCTCGGCCCGCCAGGGTCCCGGTGTGAGCACGACAGTGGTCATGGCGGTGGGTCCTTCGCGGATGATCTGCGCGCTCCCTGGGTGGCTCTGATCGGTGAGTTTGAGGGTGCTGCGCCGCGATCTTCGGAGGGCCTTTTCGGGGCTGAGTCGGAGGTCGACGACGATTTTTTGCGGTTCGAGAGAGAGCTGCCAGGTGATCGGTGTCGACGCAGCTGAGAGTTCACGGCGAACATTTAGGGGGTAATAGCCGGGCACTCTGATCTCGAGATCGTAGGCGCCAGGATCGAGGCAAATCGCGTGCGCGGCGGGGTCCTTGATCACTCGGCGGTGGCGTTCTCCGTGACGTGTACTCTCGATCACAAGCGGGTGTTGCTCGAGGGCGTTTGGCGCAAGCGGGGTGCTCTCTCCGTCTCCAGTGGAGACCGTGATGTGCACCTGGGCGGCGGCCTGCCCACAGGCGTCCCCCAGACGATTCGCGACCTCGATGCGGAGCGCATCGGGGAGTGTCACCTGGTCCAAAAAATTGCGCAGATGGAAGGCGGCAAGGCCGGGCTGATCGGCGCCCATACGGGCCAGACCTGCGTGGTAGAGGAAGCGCGGATCGTGGGGCACTCGGTCGTGCGCGAGCGTCTCGAAGAGGCGGGCGGCCTCGGCGTAGCGGCGCATCATCAGTAAGCTCTGCGCTCGCGCAACCTCGGGTCCAGGGGGCAGGGCGAGCTCTGCGGGAATTTGCTTGAGTGGTGGAGGCAAGCCCTGGGTTTCTTGATCGGGATCGATCGGGATCGCCACACCTTCGCCCGCGATCGGATCTGGCGTCCCTGCCTGGGCGCTGGCGATGCCCCCAAGACCGAGCGAATAGGCGAGGCTGAACGCGAGCCCCGTGCGCGCGGCCCGTTGGATCGATGTGCTCACTGTGCTCATTTGCTCATCTCGCTCGTCTTTGGGGTTGGGCTAGCGCCGAGGGGTCTTCGGATCCCCGAGGTCCGCGAGTACATGAGAATAACCGCCTTCTCTCGCGCACGACGAGCGGAGTTGTAATGGCCCTAAACGGACAGTCAGAGGGAGTTGAGGTGTATTGTAGGGGGTTTACGAGTCGCCGGTGTGGGTCGCCAATCCACGGTCCGCTCGTTTTGTCTCGATCCCTTGGGCAGGCTCCAAGACCGTGCGGCATTGATGTTTGCGGGCATGCAGGCCGCGCAGATGCCGGGTGGCGGGCTCGTGGGCCTGAGTTCAGGGCCGAAGAGCCGGCCTGCCGGGTCCTCTGAGTTTGATGACATGGTCGATCCGACAGCTCTATGAGACCCTCGAACTCGGCCATTGAGGTCGCGTATTGGGCGGTTTGGTATGATGCATTGGAACAAGTGGAGTCTTATTTTTGGAGCGAGCCTGGCGACGACACTCGCCTGTGGCGATGACAGCGGTATCGCCAGCGAGAGCGAGACCGGTGAGATGACGGGCACCAGCGGCGGTGATTCGATGACCTCCTCGGGCACATCGTCGGGCACGACGAGCATGGGCAGCGGCAGCGGCAGCGAGAGCGAGGGCACGACGGGCACAACGGCCACGAGCAGCAGTACGACGAACGGCGAGACCACGACCACCGGCGAGCCGATGGGGGTCTGCGGTGACGGGTCTGTCGATCCTGGCGAGGAGTGTGATGATGGTAATAGCAGTAATGAAGATAACTGCGTAGAGGGCTGTGTGTCGGCGATCTGCGGCGACGGCTATGTCGGCGAGGGCGAGGCCTGTGATGACGGCAATACCATCGACGATGACGACTGCACCAATGCATGTGCTTTGCCGAGCTGCGGCGATGGCGAGCTGCAGGCCGGTGAATTCTGCGACGACGGCAACGCCTCCGACAGTGACAGTTGCTTGAGCACCTGCGTCGAAGCGAGTTGCGGGGATGGCTTCATTTGGGAGGGAAACGAGGGCTGCGACGATGCCAACGACGACGAGAGCGATAGCTGCACCTCCCTCTGCGAGGCGCCGAGCTGCGAAGATGCCATCCAGAGCGGGGACGAGAGCGACGTCGACTGTGGTGGCGAAAGCTGTTCTAAGTGCCAGCTTGGAGAGGCCTGTGGTACGGAGCAGGATTGCGAGAGCGAGACCTGTGGCGGGAATGTGTGCATCCTGCCGGCGACGTGCAAGGCGATCAAGGACGCGCAGCCCAATGCCGACGACGGCCTCTACGAACTCGATCCAGACGGAGATGGCCCTCTCGACGCGATTACGGCCTACTGCGACATGACCAAGGACGGCGGCGGTTGGACGCTGGTCATGCGATTTGCCCCGGCCAACGGAAAGTTCCACTTCTATTCGCCGCACTGGACGATGGAGTCGCTGGTCAATGAAAATGTCAGCGATCCCAGCGATCCCTCCGACGGTAAATTTGCGGCCTACAACGAGGTTGTCGGTGGCGAGATCCGGGGTTGCTTGCAGCACCCGATCACCAAAAAATACGCCTGTCGAGACTACGCGTTGCCCGAGTCGGTGACACCTCTGACCCTCTTCAAAGACACGCCGGTGGGCTCTGACGCAAAGATGAAGGGTCTCTACTTCGAGGGGGAGGACCCGCAAAAACTCGATTGGTTGACAAACCAAGGGCGGACGCTAGCTGAGGCCTCAACAAACGTGCACAACTACATCGAGGTCGGAATCAACATCGATGACGACCTTTCGTGCTACGACGCTCGGGTGCGATTTGGTCTGGTCCTAAACAATGAAGCTTCGATCATCACCCTCAACGACGCGGCTGGATTTGGCGCGCAGGCGTATTACACCTCGGCCTGTGATCTGCCCGATGGTACGGATTCTCCGTGGAAGACCGCCTGCGGCTTCGCTGCGGGGTCCAAGCAGTACCATACCGCCGGTCATATCTGGATTCGATAGGGCTTGAGGTAGCAACGCGAATGGAGTCGAGAACCATGAGATTGCCTCTGAAATCACTCGGGTGCTTTGTTCTATTCGCGGTCTCTGCCTGTGTCGGCGACGAGGGCGATTCGATGGCATCTGCGCCGACACAGGCGGATACAACGGCGACGGCGACCGATTCTGGAGGTAGCGGTACAAGCGGTACAAG
>CAYYUP010000025.1:42224-55466 GCA_964474905.1 uncultured Nannocystis sp.
GGCGCGAGCACTTCGACGACGGGCGGCAGCGGCACGACGACGGGCGGTAGCAGCTCGACAGGCGGTGACGACCTGCTGCTCTCGATCGACCTCATCACTGACGAAAATCGTCACCACGAGTCGATGTTCGGCGGCTGGGGGCCGCACCTTCGCGGCATTATGCGGGCGAGCGATGATTCGCTTTGGTTTACCGTCGATGCGGGTCCCGATGTGCAGACAAATCAGAAGATCCGCTACTTCCGGCGCTCAGGTGGCGATTGGGGCGAGGTCGCCGAGCAGTCGCACACCGCGGGCATCCAACAAAATGTCGCCAGCGTGATGCTCGGAGATACGATTTACTCCTACGGCGTCAACATCTCCCAGAGCTTTCTCGAGGAGTGTTATCTAAATACAAATGATTTCACGACCAAGGGTTGCAACGCGATCCAGATCAGCGGAAATGTGTACAAGACGCCGCCCCTCTCAAATTATATCGGTGCGGTCGCAGATAGCGGCGCTACCCGGGTCGTGTGGTACACGCGAGTCGGGCCCGGGGGGGCAGCTGGCGATTGGATTTACACCTATAATTTTGGCGGAGGTTGGAACGGGCCGATCGTCTCGCCAGTGCTCGGCGGCAACGATTTTTCCTACGTGCACGCGGCATTTGTCGACCCCGGCACCCTGGCGTTAGTCGGTCAGCTTTACTACGGAAAATACCCAGACGGGTATTTTGGCGCGGCTGTGAGCGAGTTTAAGCTCGGGGATACGCCCGTCTTTGTCGCTCTAGAGTCGGCTGAGCCTGGGGTCTCGATGCTGTCGACGTCGGATATTTGGGTGGACCGGCCAAGCGGCGCTACGCATGTGCTCGCGCGCGACGATAAGAGCGGTGTGCGCTACTACTACAAACCACCGGGGCAGTCCTGGGTGGGTCACGCAGAGCCACTCTTGACCCTCTCCGGCACCTTTCGCGCGCGCTTCATCCGGCCCGAGGGCGGTGATTTGATGATCGCTCGCGGCGATGCGGTCGCCGGCAGCGTCGAGCTCTTGAGGGTACCGGGGGCGGATCCTTCGCTCGCTGTGCAATGGGATGTGGCGCAGTCGCTGATCTTGCCGAGCCCCGGCGATGGGTTTGCACCGCCCTCGGCGATCTACGTCGAGAGCGATGCCTACCAAACCGCTGCGGTGGGTGGCATCAATCTAGGATTTTGCGGCACCTACAAGCTCGCCGACAACGAGATCTGGTGGGGTCACGCGAGCGCCAAGTGAGCCGGCAGGCTAGGGCAGGAGGCCCCCGGATTCGAGTTCAAATGTATAGGGCATCGTCGTATCGACGCCGGTGAGACTGATATTAAAGACCCAAGCGGAGCCCGCCTCTTCGATGCATTTGTTGAGGGCATCGTGCTGCAGCGTGCTCCGTTGGCTGTCGAATTTGATCTTTTTAACCTTGCCGTCGCCGTCGATGACAAAGGTGCTCTTGACCCGGCCGGTGGGGGCATCTGCGTCCTTGCCGGCGGTTTCTTGATAGCAGGCGACGATCTCACTCTCGTGCTCTTCGACGCGATCGTTAAAGTTCGAGAAGTCGAGATAGGGGGATTCCTCGGGATCCTCGAGCTCGCCCTCCTCGTCCTCGTCGGCGTCGGCGTTGGCGTTGGTCGGTGCTCGGTCGGCGGCCGGCGGCGCTGTGTCGCTCGTTTTTTTGCAGGCGATGCCCGTGCTGAGCAGCGCAGCGATGAGTGCGAGTCTGTGTGCCCGGATGACCATCGGCGGATGCTATCACGTACTCAGGGGGCGACTGGCTCCGTGGGCGGCGCAACGGGCATGCTCGCGGGTCGCTTTGCATCGACGGGATCGCGCGCAGTTGGCATACTCCGCGGATGCGAGAGATCGTAATTTCGAAGGCGGGCCTCCCCGAAGTACTGACGATTCGCGAGGCTTCCGAGCCCGCCCCGGGCCCGGGCGAGGTCCGAATTCGAGTCCGGGCGAGCGGGGTCAATTTCGCCGACATCATGGCGCGCATGGGCCTCTATCCCGATGCGCCGCCGATTCCCTGTGTCGTTGGCTACGAGGTGGCGGGCGAGATCGATGCGCTGGGGGAGGGCGTGCAGGGCATCGAACTCGGCGAGCCAGTGCTCGCGCTGACACGTTTTTGCGGCTACAGCGAGGCGGTCGTCGTGCCGGCCGAGCAGATCGCCGCGATCCCGGAGGGCCTCTCCTTTGAGAAAGCCGCCGCGATCCCGGTCAACTACCTGACGGCGTGGCTGATGTTGGTGCGCCTGGGGGCCCTGCGCAAAGGTGACCGAGTGCTGGTGCACGCCGCCGCCGGCGGTGTCGGCCAGGCCGCGCTGCAGATTTGCTTGGCGCATGGTGCCGAGGTGATCGGTACCGCCAGCGCCGGCAAACACGAGCGCCTGCGGAGTCTCGGGGTTGCCCATTGCATCGACTACCGAAACGACGATTTTGAGGTCGCCGTCGCCCGTATTACCGAGGGCCGAGGCGTCGATATTGTGCTCGATGCCGTCGGTGGCAAATCGCTGCGCAAGAGCTACCGCTGCCTGGCACCGATGGGTCGCCTTTTCGCCTTTGGTGCCTCTAGCCTGGCGCCCGCGACCCGCCGCAAGATCGTGCCGGCGATTCGGGGGTTTTTGTCGATGCCGCGATTCGGAGCGGTCGAGATGATGGACGATAACCGCGGTGTTTTTGGGGTCAACCTGGGCCATCTCTGGGAGCAACGCAGCGTACTGCAGGCGATGCTCGGTGAGGTACTCGAAGGGGTGAGCGCCGGTCATTACGATCCGGTCGTCGATCGTACCTTTCCCTTTGCGGAGGCGGCTGCGGCCCATGCGTATATTCAGGCACGGAAGAACTTTGGCAAGATCATCCTTGTCCCGTGAATCAATCCGGCACAGATCGCAGAAAGTGAGACGGCGGAGATGAGTAATTTTATGGGCGAAGCGCGCAAGATCACCGGTATTCAAGTGAGTGCTGCCGGGGCTCCACTGGCTCCAAAGGCGGCTGCGGATCGATTGCTAGCGGCCGGATTTCCGGCGGCGGATACCGTGGTCGATTTCTTCTCCCAGGTCGACGGTGTGTCGATTCAGAGCGAAGATACAGAGTTGGTGATCTTCGACCTAGAGGAGTTGCTGCGTCAGGATGCGTGGCAGCATATGCTCGAGAACTCCGGCATGGATGGCGACGAGGAGGAGGCCGAGGATTTTGCCCCCTACCATGTGTTTGCGAAGGGCGAGCGCACACTCGTGCTCGTCAACCTGCGCACTCTAGAGACCGCTGTGGCCTTTGATCTTGATGTTACGGCGCTGTCGCTCAGCTTTGCGCAGCTGGTGGAGGCGCTTTTGGAGCAGCGTTTTGCCTCGGCCTGGTACCAGCCCTACGAGGTTTAGGTTCCGTTCTGAGATCGATGTTGGCGGGAGAGAGGACATGAAAAGAGCGCCGTCCCGTGAAGGAGGCGCTCTTTTGTGGTCGTCGTTTGCGTTTGCGTTTGAGCTGTGGCGTGGAGCCTAGCGCCGCTGTGAGCGACCGCGGCCGCCCCCACCGTGACGACCGCCTCCGCCTTGGCGACCGCCTCCGCCCTGGCGATGGCCGCCTCCGCCTCCGCCTCCGCGACGTCCGCTGTTGCCTCGGCCGAAGTTTTTAGGCGCAGGCATGGTCGATCGCTTCGCGTCTTCGCAGTGGAACTCGTGCTCCAAGTCGGCCTCGATCTCTTCGCCCAAGAGACGCTCGATCGCCCGCAGCAGGGCGCGGTCCTCCGCGGTGCAGAAGGAGATCGCATCACCCTCGGCGCCGGCTCGGGCGGTGCGACCGATCCTATGTACATAGGTTTCGGCCTCCATCGGCAGGTCGTAGTTGATCACGTGGGTGATATCGTCGACGTCTAAGCCGCGGGCGGCGACATCGGTGGCGACGAGCACCTGGAAGCGGCCGCCCTTAAAGCCGTCGAGCGCCCGGGTACGGGCCGCCTGGCTCTTATTGCCGTGGATCGCCGCGCAGCGGATACCGGCATCTTGGAGCTTGTCGACGACCCGATTAGCGGCGTACTTCATCTGTGTAAAGACGATCGCCTTGTTGAGGTTGGCGGCGCTCAGGAGGTTGACGAGGACGATGTCCTTGTCGCGCTTGTCGACAAAGAGCACCTTTTGGGCGATGCGTTCGACGGCGGGTTTTTCGGGGGTGATGGTGACTCGCACGGGGTCGTGCACCATCGTCTGTGCGAGCGCGACCATCTTTGGGGCCATCGTCGCCGAGAAGAAGAGGGTTTGACGCTCTGCGGGGATCTGGGCGAGCACTCGCTTGATGTCGGGGATGAAGCCCATGTCGAGCATGCGGTCGACCTCGTCGAGCACAAAGACCTCGACCGAGCCCAGGTTGATGAAGCCCTGTTGCATCAGATCGAGCAGTCGGCCTGGGGTGGCGACGAGCATGTCGACGCCGCGGCCGAGCGCTTTGACCTGGTGGAATTGGCTGACGCCGCCAAAGATCACCGTATGGCTAAGACGGAGGAAGCGCCCGTAGGACTGGATGCTGCTGCCGATTTGGGCCGCGAGCTCGCGGGTGGGTGCGAGGATGAGGGCTCGCGGTGCGCCGCGCATTGGCCTCTGGCTGCTGGCGGCGAGGCGCTGGAGCATCGGTAGGGTAAAGGCGGCTGTCTTGCCGGTGCCTGTTTGGGCGCAGCCGAGAAGGTCGCGGCCACCCAAGAGGTGCTCGATGCACTGCTCTTGGATCGGTGTCGGCGAGGTGTATCCGGCGTCGGCGATGGCCCGCTGGAGTTCGGGCCTGAGCGCCGCAAAGACACCCTTTGGGGCCGGGAGATCCGATGGATCACGGTTGGTGCGCGAGGGCGCGGGGGCGGTCGTTTTCATAGTTGTCCTGGTCCGGCATGCACAGATCTCTGGCTGCCGGACGCCTGGAGAAGAAAGGGACGCGTAGATGCGGCAACGGGGAGGCCCCGAGTGGAAGGGGGCTCCCCGATGAGCGCGGGGTCCTGCTCTAGGCCCCTGCGAATCGCGCACAACCTACACGCCCGCTCGGCTGGTGGCAAGCCATCAGCAGCGGAGGGCTGCGCGCCGGGCGGCTTGCGCCCGCAGCGTGGTCAGGCCGAGTGCTCGGAGATCCAGCGGTTCATCAGCGAAGCGCTGTCGTTCCAGCCGGTGGTCATCTCTTTTTCGGTGGTTTTTTCGATCATCTTGCCGATGCCGAAGATTTTGGCTTCGATCGTGATCTCGGCGAGACGGCGGCATTTGCCGTCGCCAGCGTCCTCGATGCGGACTGTGCCCTCCATGCGCATCTTCTCGGCCATCGTGCCGGGGCGCATTTTCCAGCGCCAGATCTTGGCGGCGGCGTCGAAGTTGCCGGTCTCTTCGTAGCCAAAATTGTCGCCTAGGATCTTGCGGACAGGTCGCGGTAGATCGACCTTTGGCTCGCCGCGCACGACCCTCTCGATGTCCGGACCTTCGCTCTGACGCACGGTCTCGTACTTCGTGAAGTTCATGCCGTCGAGGTAGAGCCAGTGGTTAAACTTTTTGTCGAAGAAGATCTCCCAGAATCGCTCTGGGGTGCAGTTGATCACATGGTTGAGCTTGAGTGTCTTCATCGCGGGTTACGGGTCTTTGGGGCAGGTGTTTCGGGTGCAGGGAATTCGAGGTCAGCGGGGGCGCTTTAGTGACCGCGGACCGGCAGGGTGGTCACTCCGTGCATCATGCGCGATGGCTTCCAGATGAGCTCGCTCTTGGGGACCGCTGTGGTGATGTCGGGTCGTCGGCGCAGGAGAGCGGTGATGGCCTCGAAGACCTCCATGCGCGAGAGCCGGGTGCCGAGGCAGGAGTGCACGCCAGCGCCGAAGGCGATGTGTGTTCGGTTGTCGCGCTCGATGTCAAAGGTGTCGGGGTCTGGGAATGCTTCGGGGTCGCGGTTGGCGGCGAGCAGCGAGACAAAGACCTGGTCGCCGACCGCAAGCGAATGCCCGTGCAGCTCAGTGGGGATGCGGGCGAAGCGGACCGACGCGAGATCGGCAGCGCCGTCGAAGCGAAGCACCTCTTCGAGCATTGGCGCGTAGGCCCGAGGATCGGCGAGTAGCTGGGTACGCAGCTGCGGGCGCTCGTCGATCGTCAAGAAACAATTGGAGAGCAGGTTGACCGTCGTCTCGTGGCCCGAGAGGAAGAGCAGCAGCATCATCGAGTGGAGTTCGACGCGGCTGAGACGCTCGCCGTTGTCGGTACGGGCGTGTACGAGGCGGGAGAGGAGCGTGTCGTTGGAGTTTTTCTCGAGGGTGTCGATATAGGGGTCGATGAGGTCGCGAAGGCCGTTGGCAGCCCCGAGCATGCGCGGCAGGCTGTCGGCGATCACATCTGCGCCCCAGCCGGCGAGCTGCGGCTCGACGCTTTTGGGTACCCCGAGCATCTCGCAGATCAGTCGGATAGGCAGCGGTGTCGCAAAGTCGAGGATCAGATCGAAGTCGTCGCGGCCGTCGAGCGTCTCGATGATCTCTGCGACGATGGTGCGGGCTCGATCACGGAGGGTCTCGACGATCCGCGACGAAAATGCGCGATTGACCAGGCGCCGCAACCGTGTGTGCTCGGGCGGGTCGCGGTGCACCATGTCGTGGGTGATGAGTTCGAGCCCGCGCGGCTGTGGACCCGAGGGTTTGGCGCCGGGCAGGGCTCGCTTGTCGCGGATAAAGGTAGATGTGTCGCGAAGCACCTCTACACTGCCCTCGTAGCTGAGCACGAGCCACGAGGCCTTGCCCGAGAAGGGGTCGGTGAACCGGTGCACAGGGCCAACTGCGCGCATCTCTTTGTAGCGCAGGTGGATGTTGGCTCGCGCCTCTGGCGAGACGATGTCGAAGCGGTCGAGTGGGGGGATCGAGAGGTTCATGGAGGGACCACGATCACGCCGTAAAGGGACCGTTTGAGGCTCCTCGCGTGGCTCTGCGAGCATGTCCTGTCCCTAGGCAGGTGTCAATACGGAGCCGCCGCTGAGGGCCGCGGTTTAGGGCCTTGTAGCGGCCTTTATCTGTGCGAGCAGGTCATCGACTGAAGGTCTGTCCTTGGGATTTTCGCCGACGTAACGGTAGGCGATCGTGCCGTCCTGTTTGATGACGAAGCTCGCCGGATGGGCGATGTCTTTGCCGACATGTTCGACCCCGTAGGCGCGAATTGCGGTCATTTTTGGATCGCTGAGGAGCGGAAAGCTCAGGCCGAGCTTGGCGACAAAGGTCTCGCTCGTGTCGGTGGCGTCGATGGAGATGGCGATCACCGTCGCCTTAGCTGCCTTGAAACCACCTAGCTTGTCTTGCAGCTCACCGAGCTGCTTGTAGCAAAAGGGTCACCAATAGCCGCGGTAGAAGATGGCGAGCACCGGGCCTTTGGCGCGGGCGCTCTCGAGATCAAACGAGGTCTCGCCGGTTCCCTTGAGCACGAGGGGCGGCGCTTTGTCGCCGATCGCGGGAACATTGGTGAGAAGGTCCTCAGCCTTTGGGGTGTCTACAGACGCCACTGCGGCCTTTTCGGGCGCCATTGCTGTGCTGTCTTCGAGCGCAGGTGCAGACCCAGACCCGCACGCGGTGAGCAGGGCGAGCGCTCCGGCGAGTGCTCCAATTTTGCTGTGAGCCGACGTATGCATCGGCGCCGACGATAGCTCTGCACAGGGCTCCGGCATAGGGCTCTGGAGAGGTCTCCAGCGATAATTGCGTCGGCCTGGGGCGCTTCGTTGTGATTGGTCGCTAGTGATCCTGTCACCTTGTGTCTACCCTTGCAGCGGATGTACGGGGGGATCATCGCTGGGGGGATCGCGCTTGGCTGCGCGGTTTTCTGGCTGCGGGCTCGTCATCGTCTTCGGCTGCGATCTCGCTTTTTGCTCGGGGAGCCGCGGAGCGCAGAGGCCGAGCTGAGCGCTCGCGCAGGCGTCGATCTGCGGCGCTTCTTTATCCTCAGTCAGCGCCTGCTTTGGGGGCAAACCCAGCCGGATATCTTTAGGGTCGACCTCAAAGCGATCATGGCCGAGCTCCTCCGTGAGTACGAGGGCTTCTTTCTCGCCCACGTGCTGGTTGCCTTTATCCTGCGGGAGCAGGGCGCCGACGAGGAGGCAGAGCGGGCGCTCGCGCGGGCGCGGCAGCTCGAGGCCGCCGAGTCGCTGCCGCCCGGGCACTCGCTTGCCCACCTCTTGCCGACGGCGGAGGAGTGGGCTGGAGTGGCCCCTGAGGCTCTTCTACAGGAGGTCGTGCCTGGGGTGATTTGGCGGGTGCCCGCCTATTTTTGCCACGGCGAGTCCTGCTTCCACCAGGTCAGCAATGCGACCATCGTTCGCCGTCGAAACGGCCGTCTGGTGATCTACAACCCGGTCGCGGTGACGCCCGAGATCCGCGACCAGATCCTCGCACTCGGCGAAGTCACCCATCTGGTGATCGCCACAAAATTCCACAACCACTTTATCGCCGCTTCGCAGCAGGCGTTCCCCGGGGCCAAGACCTACGGGGTCACCGGCCACAGCAAGAACCCACCCTCGGCTCACCTTCATTTCGACGGTTTTTTACGCGAGGGGCAGCCGCTCTTTCCCGGCGAGATCGACGAATTCGCCTTTGGCGGCCACGAGTTCGAGGAGGTGGTGATGATCCACCGCGACAGCCATACGGCGATCCTCCACGACCTGCTCGTCAGCAATCGCGCCGGGCTCGAGGGTCATACCTTTTGGCTCCGCCTCTACGCCTTTTGTTGGGGCATCGACGAGCGTGTCGGGGTGCTCAGCTATCAGGTGATCCTGTGGACAAGATTTTTCTCGGTTCGCCGCACTGTGCGTGCCCTGCTGCTCGCCGATGTCGAGCGGGTTCTCGTCGCCCACGGGCCTGTGGTGCCGGCGCCCGGAGAGAGCCCGCAGTTGCACCGCGCACTCGGCTGGATCTGCAAGCTCGGGGCGGTCGAGCACCTGGTACTCATCCGCGACTTCTTTGGTGGTCAGCCGACCTTCCTCCGCGACTTCATTCGTTTCCAGCTGCGCGGCTAAAAAATACGCCGCCCGCTCGCCACCGCCTTGTCTGCGGAGGGAGTCCTTGCCTACCCTTTGCGCATGGCAAATCGGGTCCTTGGGGAGGCGTTACTCGCCCGTGCGATCGAGCGTCACGGTGGTCAAGAACTCTGGCAGCGCGTCCGCGGGATCGACTTTGTCGTCCGCTCGCTCGGCGGGCCCTTGCCCCGAGCGAAGGGCTTGCATCGGATCCTCGAACTGCCGCAGCGGGTGCGGGTTGAGCCCCAAAGTGGGCGTGTGATCTGGCCCGAGTGGCCGCGCTCGGGCCTGCGAGGTGTGTACCAAGGCGGCCGTGTGGCGATCGTCTCGCAGTCGACCCTTGCGGGCAGCGAGCCCTTTCCTGCCGAATCTCATCGGCTCACCTTTGCGGGTCTACGAAAGTGGCGGCGGTGGAAACAACTCGATGCGCTCTATTTCTTCGGTTATGCCCTGGCGCATTACTTGGCGCTGCCCTTTTCGTTGGCGAGCGCAGAGCTGATCTTTGCTCGACGTTTGGCGGACGGCGGCGGTGAGTTGTGGTTTCGTTTTCCTCCGGGGTGGCATACCCACGGTCGCACCGAGGGCTTTCGTTTTGATCGATCGGGCCTCCTGGTGCGTCACGACTACCGGGCAGAGATCATCGGCCAGGTTGCGTGCGGGGCCCATCGTTCGCTCGATTATCTCGAGGTCGAGGGTTTGCTGGTGGCGCAGCGGCGACGGGTGAGCGCAAAGATAGGCCACTCGTGGCGGGCCCCGTGCACGCCGATTCCGGTGCTGGGCGCCGACCTAGAGTCCTGGAGCATTGAGCTCGGGGACTAAACGGACTGATCGGACTAAACGGACTGATCGGACTAAGCGGGCGGCGGACTGACGAAGAAAGTTCAGGCCTTTGGACCGTGCACGGCCAGGTCGGCTGTGAGGGCGAGCAGCCAGCGGGCGTGGCCGGCCATCATCTGCAGCGATGTCAGCTCTTTTTCGCTTTCGGGTGCGAAGTAGCCGGTGCCGAGGTTGGCGACGGGGATGCCGACAGCGAGGAATGGGTCGACGCCCGTGCCTCCGCGGATAGGTTGGGTGATCGTCGCGACCTCTGCGGCGGCGCCGGCCCTCTGTGCGGCCTGGGCGAGCCCAGGGTGGGCTGCGAGCTGAGGGCCCATACTGACGTACTGGTGCTTGGTGTCGACGGAGCGCTCGCCTGCGAGGCCGCAGACGTGGGCGATTCGCCGCTCTAGCCGCTCTGGATCGAAGTCACGGAGGCGAATGTCGAGGCGGATCCCCTGCTCTGTCGGCAGGGCGCGATAGGGTTGGGAGTAACCGTCGCGACCGGCGGAATCTTCGGCAGCGAGCGTGAAGCCGGGGTCGGAGGTGAGGAAGTGGTGGACCCAGCGCAGCATGTCCTCGACGGCGCCGCCGGCTGTCGCTTCGCCGCCGGGCTCGAGTGACCAGGAGGCGCCGCGGATCCGGTGGGGATCGACCACTGCGGCGAGGGCCTCGCGGACCCGTGACTCGGCACCCTCGGCGATCCAGAGGTGTAGTTCGGCGTCGCAATCGCGGAGCGAATCGGAGGCGAAACGGATGATCGTCGCCTCGGCGGGATCGAGTGCGGCTTGCCAGAGCGCGGCGAGCCGGGTGGCGGGTCGATGACCCTCGGCGGCCGCGGTCGCCCCGTGGGAATTGACGCCGCCGATCTTCGCCACCCACGGTTTGGGTGCGGTCGCCAGCACCCGGGCAGGGCGGGCCGGGAAGAGCACACTGGCTGCAGCGGCGTTAAAATTTTCGACGTTGATCTCGAAGGGCAGGATGCCGTCGATGGTGTAGCCCCAGCGGACGCCGCGGGCGGCCAGGCGATCCGCGAGCTCGATCACCGCGGCATCACGGCCAACCTCCTCGTCAGGGCGGGCGACGAAGATGAGCGGCGGCGCATCGACAGGCTCTTGCTCCGCTTGTTCGGCTTGTTCGGCTTGTTTGGCTCGCTCGGCGAGGACCGTTGCGAGTGTCATGCAGTGGGCGAGGCCGAGCTTGTCGTCGAGGCCGAAGGGGCGATCGCCGGGGCCGTAGACGATGTCTTGGTCGACAAAGGCGTGCATCGCCGGGTAGGTCGCGAGGCCCACCCGCACCGCGGGATTTTTTGGAAAGGGCACCGGGCTGCCGTCCCAGTCGCGGAGCACCCGAAGAGTATCCGGGACCGCGGTGCCGCGAGCCGTATCGAGGTGGACCATGAGGGCGATCGGCGCTCGGTCAACGCCGCGACCACGGCCGGGATAGCTCGCGATCACGTTGGCCGAGGCGTCGCGCTCGACCTCTGCGCCCAGGGCCTCGTGGAACCGAGCGAGCCTATCGGCGAGCACCCGCTGGCCCTGCGTCGTCGGGATCGTCTGGGAGCGTTCGTCGCTCTGGCTGTCGATCGCGACGACCTCGCGGAGGTGGCGGAGGCTGAGCTGCGCGAATGAGTCGTCGGCGGGCGCGGTCATCGGAGGGCATGATAGGTGCGCAGGTGTGGCCCCGGCAATCACCGAAGGGAGGTTCTTGCGGTGTTGGCCGGTGTCCGCGGGTGAGTGAACTCCGCCCCGTGGCGCGCTTCCGGGGCCGGTTTAGCCGGGCACTGGCGCGCAGATCTCGACCGCTTGATCCGAGTAAAAGAAGGCCTCGACATCGCCGTTTGAGCACAGGCCGACGTAGAGGTAGACGAGTTCGCCGATCGCCGTATCTTCGGCCTCGAAGAGGATCGAACCCCAGCCCCAGCCGACGCCGAGACAGGGCGCTGGGGTCCCTAGGTCCTCGATGATCACCGGGTCGTTGCGGATGTCGAGGATCGTCGATCCCGGCGGCAGGGCCATCTCGGCGGCTGCCTGCGAGATGGCGACGCCGGCCTCGATATTGGCTTCGATGACGCCGCCATTGTCCTTGTCGACCAGCTCGTCACCGACATTCTCGTCTGACCAGGCCATCGAGTGGCCGTCGGCGACGGGCTCTAATGCCTGCACCTCGGCGACGCTCTTGGGCATGTTGGCCGGCGGGTAGGCGTTTAGGAAGGTTTCGAGGAGGGCGTGAGGAGGGATGTCGCCCTCCATCAGGCAGCAGATGTCGTCGTTTGGATCGCAGGGCTCGCCGGTCGAGGAGGAGCCCGAACTCGAGCTTAGACCGCCGGTCGAGGTGCTCGTCGTTGTGTCGTCGGTGGTCGAGGTTTGCGAGTCGCCGGATGAGGAGGACGATGACGAAGAAGACGAAGAAGACGTGCTGGTCTCGCCGCCCGAGCTTGCGGATGTCGTGCCGGTGGTGGTCGTTGCACCGGCCGTCGTGAAGCCCGAGCCCTGGCTCATCGAGCTATCGCTCTCGGAGCTGCTGGGGTTGCAGGCAAAAAGGCCGGCGGCGATAAAAAGTGCGAGAGGCGAATGGCGATAGGACGGCATGGTTTTCCTCCGTAGATTTTGGCATATCACGGTCAAAAAGTGGCCCTTGCGGTCGCGAGCGCGGCTTTGGCCAGAGGGCGTCTGCCTGCCGATCGGGTGACCTTTGTTAGCTCGCCTTGCGTTGTCCTATCGCTATTCGGCCCGCCGACCACGCGGCCACCAGATAGAGGGGCATCTCGATGTAGAACCATGTCGGGGTCTGTATCGACATCGCGTTCATGATGCCCCCGAGCAGGGAGAGCGCGCCGATGATCATCGCCAGCAGCATCGGCCTCGATGCGGCGACGCGGGCGGCCACAAAACCACCGACAAAGGCTTGGCCGAGGTGGGCGACCATGACCACGAGCAGGGCGATGATCGGCAGCGACGCGACATAGGCGTTCATCTGCGCCGGATCGGCCATTGAAGTGCCCTCGGGCATCGGAAAGAATACCGAGCTGTTGAGCATAATGATGCCCATGTTGATCGCCATGCCGACGATCAGGCCGAGTACGAGTGCGAGTGTGTTGCGAAGCATGATTTTCCTCCTTGAAAACCGCGGTGGCGCGGATTCGCGACAGTACCCATGTGTAGACTCCAGGGCAAGGAGAAAGGGGTCAAAACGAGCCTTTTAGTTTGTATTCTCGCGCATGATGGTGTCTCCTGCGCCGGTGGTTGTCTTCAATGGAACAACGTTTATTCAGCTGCTTATCGTCGCTATTCCGGCCTTGATCGCGATGGGCATCGCCTCGCTGATGGACGGCGATGGCGATCGTTGGGCTGAGATCGTCGGCTCGATCGCCTTGGTGCCGCTGGATCTGCTCTGGCGGATCGCGAGCATCGGTGCCGAGACTGGTGAGCCGACGGG
>CAYYUP010000025.1:55566-74708 GCA_964474905.1 uncultured Nannocystis sp.
TCGGGCGAGGGCGAATCGGGCGAGGCTCGTGCGGGAGGCCTCATCAACTTGGTGAGCCCCGATGGTGGTGGGCACATCTTTTTCCTGCCCAACTACCTCGTCGGTTCGCTGATCGCCTACGGACTCTTCTCGGGCTTTTTTACCTGAGGGTGTGCACCGTTGGCGAATGGGCTGTGACAGGGTGCGGCCTGTGGTAGCGTGCGCGTGTGAGGCTCTATTTCGCACATTTATACCCCTGTGCCTGCATGGCCCTCCTAGCTCCTCTCGCCTGTAATGGCGACGCCGCGGGGGACGGTTCTGCAGGCAGCGGGCTGACGACCGCCTCTGCGAGTGCGACCCAGACGACCAGCGCTGGCACGGGTGCGACCTCTACGGGCCTCAGCGGCACCGCGACCTCCGGCGACTCGGTGTCGGCGGGCTCGTCGGGCTCGACGACCTCTTCGTTAAAGCTCGATGTCGGCTTTGGCGAGACCGAGACCGAGGGCGAGACCGGCGACACGAGCGGCTGCACAAAGATCGACTTCTTATTTGTCGTCGACAACTCTGGATCGATGTCGGGGGAGCAGGACAACCTCGTCGCCAGCTTTGACGGCTTTGTCACGACGATGATGGCAACTCTGGAGAATGTGAAAGATTACCACGTTATGGTCGTCGACAGCGACGCCTGGGTCTTTGAGGGCTGCGAATGGGAATGCATGACCTTTGAGGATTGTGCACCGAATTACGAGTACGAATGCGGTATCACCGAACCCCTCGAATGTGAAGATGTGCTCGGGGCTGGGGTTGTCTATCCCCGGGGAGCCGCCACGGCGAACAAAGCCTGTGGATTTGCCGAGGGACAGCGCTATCTAGAGAGCGCCGATGCCGACTTTGTCAGTAAATTTGAGTGTGCAGCCAAGGTCGGCATCGGCAGCACCGAGGAGCCCGAACTGATGATGAATGCGCTGACTGCAGCGGTTGCTTCTGCGGGCGAGGCGGCGACCTGCAACGCTGGTTTTCTCCGTGACGACGCGATTCTCGTGGTCACCTTTATCACCGACGAGGACGACGACCAAGGCGACGGCTCCGAGGGCACGCCCGCGAGCTGGAAAACGGCTCTGGTCAGCGCAAAAAATGAGGATCCCGAGGCGATCGTCATGCTCGGTCTCTTCGGTCATGATGGCTGCGCAGAGAAGAGCGTTCGTCTCGAGGAATTTGCGGCGAGCTTCGGCGATCATGGCTTTACGGGCAGTATCTGCGCCGACAGCTACGACGCGTTCTTTGCCGACGCGGTGGCGATCATCGAAGGTACTTGCGACGACTTCATGCCGCCGAGTTGATCGAACGCGCTCGCTCGCCTTTCGATCCTGTCTCGTGAGTCAGGAAGCACGGCGCCGATCAGGCGCCGATCACTCGGCGATCCAGGCATCCATTTGAGCGGTCGCTCGGGCGTAGACCCCGGGGTGTGTGGACCCGAAGTCGTCGCGGGCGGCCATCGCGAGTTCGCGGATACGCTGTCTGTCACCGCTGCTGGCATCGAGGGCGAGGGCGAGGAAGTAGCGGATATCCGCGAGCTGCTCGGTGTCGGCGATGTCGCTCTTGAGCAGTCTTTCGAGGGGGGCGATCGCAGCCTTTGGTTGCCCCGCTAGTGTGCTTTGATGGGCGAGCAGTGTGCGCGCCGAGAGCAGAGCTTTGGTGCGAGCGCCGGTGAGATTGAGGATCTCGATGGCTTGTTTGATGCGTTTACGGTTGCCCTCGCTCTCGCCGGTCTCGCTGCGGACCACCGAAATATTGATCAGAATGTGGGCGAAGAAATGGGAGCTTGGCGCCCGGGCCTCGAGGATCTCGGCTGCACGAGTGTAGAGTTCGAGGGTCTCGGCGCCCCGCCCCTGACGGTAGATGCAGTAGCCGAGGTTGCTGAGGTGAAGTGCGGTGCGGATGTCTTTGGGGCCGCGGAGTTCGGTTGAGATGGCGATGAGCCGGCGGATGAGGGACTCGGCATCGTCGAGGCGGCCAAGCTCGATGTACGCCTGAGAGAGGGTCGAGAGCAGATCTTCGAGATAGCGATCATCCGTATTGCCTGTCGATTCGGCGATCTTCTGGGCACGTTCGAGGAGCGGCAGAGCCTTCTCAAACTCGAGGAGATCGATGTAGACAGTGGCGTACTCGTTGAGCAACGAGACAAGATTTGGGTGTTGCGGTCCGAGCGTCGCCTCGCGCTCTTCGACCATGCGCGCAGCGATCGGCAGCGCCTTCGCTGGCTGACCTTCGGCTGTGAGCACGCGGATGAGGCCGATCTTGGCGACCCGGGCCCGCGGGCGAGCGAGTCCGTCGATGGCCTCGAGGTGGGTGATCGCGGCCTCAAAGATCGGTCGCGCAACGTCGTTGTTACCGGATTTTAGGAAGATAATGCCCTCCATCTCGAGGAGGTGACCGGACTCTCGATGGTCGCCTAGACGGTAACGCAGGGCCTCGGCATGTGGCCGCCAGCGCAGGGCTTCGGCAGCGTCGAGCTTGTCCGAGACCAGGATGCGGATGAGTTCGGTCATCGCTCGAGCGGTCGTCGGGTCGTCCCGGACCTGTTCGCTGAGCCAGACGGCTCGGGTCACCATCTCTTGCGCGCGGTCGAATTCGTTGTTGCGTGCGGCAAGGCGACCGGCGAGCGTCAGGGCCTTGGCGTGCAGCGAATGATCGCCGAATTCTTCAGCCGCGACGACGACGGCTTCGGCCATCGGTGAGCCCTCCTTAAATCGGTGCAATCGGAGGGCGACCTGTGTGGCGTCGAGGTCTCGCTCGATCTCGTGGAGCTGGCGCTCTCGCTTTGGATCATCGAGGGGCGGCGGGGCGGTTGTTAGAGCGAGGGCATCGTCGCAGGAATCGAGTGGTACCAGGGCTGTGGCGGCGTCGAGGGCGTTGTCTCGGGCATTTGTATCGCCTTCTTCGAGCTGGGAGATGAGGGCCTCAAAGGCGCTCTTGTGCCGCTCGTAGCAGATGATCTGCAGGTCGTAGAGTCGGTCGCTATGGGTTTTTCGGGTGTGATCGATGCAGACGCCGCGCCGGCCGGCGACCCATCGCTGTGCGTAGTCGTCGAGCAGCAACTCGAGACGAGGCCAGGCCGCCGCGACGTGGGCAGCTGGATCTTCGGTGAAGGCGGCCTTTAGACGCTGCTTCGCGCTCGCCTGCCACATCGACGGCGCGAGCTTGTCACAGATCCTCTGGGGCGGGTTTCTTTCGGGCGCGAGTCCGTAGCCGCCGGCGACGAGGACTGCGCTGAGCGCCCCGACACTGGCGATTCGACTGCGGCGGCGACCGGGATCCGAGCTCAGGATCGAGAGCAGCGCCTCCATCGTCGGGAAGCGATGGTCGGGATCGTGTGAGAGGCCGCGGACAAGCGCTCGGCGGAGCCAGTGGGGGCGCCTCGGCGAGCGCGGGAATTGCACAGTGATGCCCGCGGCGAGCTCCTTTTTGCGATCGTCGACGGTTCTCCCGAGAAAGGGACGCTGGTTGTAGAGGGCCGAGTAAAGGGCGACGCAAAAACTGAATTGATCGGCTCGGGCATCGATTTTGCCGCCGAGTAACTGCTCGGGGGCCATGTAGGCTGGGGTTCCGGCGACCGCACCGGCGACGGTGAGCGTGTCTAGGGTTGGTGCGAGGAAAGGGTTCGCTCGAGGTCCAGGTTCGCCGCAGGATGTGTCTGTAGCCGTTCGCATGTCGGTGTCGCGGGCGAGGCCAAAGTCGAGTACCGAGACCCGTCCCTTACCGCCGACCATGACGTTGCCGAGTTTGAAGTCGCGGTGGATCACACCGGCGTCGTGGGATGCTACGAGACCGCGTCCGGCGGCGATGAAAACCTCGAGTATCGCGCGCCACGACCGGGGCTTTGTCGCGAGCCATTGTCGGAGGGTGACGCCTTCGACGAGTTCCATGGCGATGAAGACATGACCATCAAACTCGCCGGCGTCGTAGATCGTGACTACATTCGGATGCTTTAGCTTGGCGAGCGCTTGCGCTTCGCGGACCAGGCGGGTGCGGCCGTCTGTGCCTGTGGCGATGTCGGGTTTTAAGACCTTGATCGCCAATTGACGGCCGAGTTCCTCGTCGTAGGCCGCGTACACACAGCCCATGCCGCCGCGGCCGAGTTCGCGGAGGATCACAAATCGATCGATACGCCCCGGCATGTCCGAGATCTCGGGGGCGCGCGGGCCCCCCGGATCACGTTTTGTGGGCTCTTCGGGTTCGACACGGAGCGTCGGATCGCCCTGCAGCGCCGGCTCGAGGCGCTTTGTTGGCGTATCCATCGAGCCTCCAGGTATCGGCATATCGCGTCACTGAGTCGCTCCTTACGGTGACATATCAGGCATCTCGCCCGCAAGAGGTGGATCTCGTGAACACTGGAATCCCTCGGAAAGCCAGCAGAACAGAGTTCGTTGGCGTAGGTGGGTGACGGGGCGCAGGGGCCGGTCCCTTGCGAGGGCGGGTCTATTGTGAGCGCTCGACCGTTGCACCGCCGAGGAGTCCTCGCCAGGCGCTGCGGTGGATCCAGCCGAGGGTGATCGCGATAGCGGTGATGACGAGCGACACGGCGGCTTCTCCGGGTGTCATGAGTAGGTGGAACGCGAGGATGTTGACGATGACCGGTGCGAGAAGCAGGAGGCCTAGGGGCACGCCCCTGCCGCTGAGGAGCAGCGCTCCGCCGATCACCTCGGTGCCCTTGATCAAGGGAAACATGTAGCCAGTCGCGGCCAGGGCCCCCATGAACGCAGCGGCATCGCCCTCCATCGGCGGCAGTGGCATGAAGTGGAGAAAGCCGTTGAGCCCAAAGACCACAAAGAGGAGACCTAGGACGGTGCTGAAGATCCGGGAGAGGAGGCGAAGTTTTTTTGACATGGATTTTTCACGGGAAGGTCAACCCGAGCCCCGAAGATGGTGACCTCAGCTGCGCATTTGGTCTAGACTGCGAAGCGCAAAGGATTAGTGCGTGAATGCAAAGATCGATCTCAACGAACTCGCGGTCTTCGTCAGGGTCGCCGATGCGGGGTCCTTTAGCGCGGTGGCCCACGGCTTTAATCGCGAACTCATCCTCCAGGGCGGCGGGCTTGGAATGCTGCCTCGGGTGCTTTGTGCGGATGATCTGCGGGAGGGCCGATTGATCAATGCACTCCCGGAGTACGCGGGGCGTGGGGGCTCTCTCTATTTAGTATATCCGGCGACGCGTAAGCTCGCTCCGCGGGTCGCAGCCCTCCGTGATCTCGCGCTCGAGACCTTTCGCATGGGCTAGCCAGCCGCGTTAAAAGCGACCTTCGATCTCGAGAAAGAGCCGGTTTTCAGGGGAGGGCAGCCGGCTTTGGGTCGAGTCACGAGCGTCGAGCCAGGCGTAGACATCGTAGCGAATCTGCAACAGGAGCGCGCGTTTTACCAGGTAGCCGACGCTCAGGTAGCTCCACAGCGATTGCTCTAAATAGGTGTTGTCGTCGATGCCCTGGAAGAGATAGCGCATGCGCAGGCGCAGACGCAGGGGATCGATAGGCCGGGCGTTGAACGTCAGCCAGGCCTGCGCATCCTGGCGAAAGCCGTCGGGGTAGCGCGAGTCATCGATGAGGCGGTGCTGGTAGCGGGGCGTGATCGTCAGCCGCTTGTGGGGGATAAATTTAGCGAGCAGGTTGAAGCGCAGCTGCGAACCACCGCAGCGCGGCGGCTCGGTGGTCAAGGTCCCGGGCAGCGGTAGGTCAAAGGTATCGTCATCCCCAGAGACGAGTGCCGAATAGGTAGGGTCGCCGCCAAAACAACCGCCGCGGCCCGACGCCCGTAGGTCCTTGTCTTGGTACTGCATCCAGATCCCGGGAACGACCCATTTGGCGAGCTGGGCATCGGCGCGCAGGTAGTAGATCAGCTGCGGTGTGCCCCGGCTCGGGGAGGTCCAGAGGTTGATGTAGGTCCTGAGATTGTAGCGCTTGTTTATCCGCGCTTGGTAGAGGAGTCGACCGCCGGCCTCGTCGCGGGCGCGCGAGCCGTCAAAGGTGTCTGGGGAGGAGAGGGGACGGGCGTAGGGGTTTGAGTAGTCCGTGCCGTAAAAGCGGACGATCGTCTCGATTTGATGGCTGTTTGTGTTGCCCCATGTCGCCGTGTGTCGGCCGATCGCCGCGAAGCCGCCGCCCCCGGAATTGGGGGTCACTTTGTCCATGGAGTCGAAGGAGCGTGTGACCTCGAGGCCGAGATCCGACCAGCGGTGACCCCACGAACCATTGAGTCCGAGGGCACCAAAGGGCCCGCCGTAGGGGGTTCGATCCCACTCTTGGAAGTCGAGATCGGCGCCCTCCACCAACCACTTGATGTCCGCGCCGTAGCCGGTGATACCGACGTGCGAGCGGCGATTGAAGAAGTAGCTGGCATTGGCTCCGCCGATCGCTTCGCGGTACATTCGCGGCAGGGTCGCGAAACTCAGCTCGCTGGTCGGCGCTAAAAGGTCGTCTTGGCGCTTGTAGACGTCGAGAGAGGCACAGGCGGGGTCATCGTCGTTGGCCGGATCGTCGCAGCGCTCGGCATTGTAGAGGCGGTACTGGTAGATGCTTTTATGAGCGTAAGATCCCCAGCTGTAAGCCTGGATCCAGCCGGGGCCGGCCGTGATATGCTTGACCCCGATCGCGACGCCGCGCAGTGTCTGTTGCCAGCGAAAATCGGGCGTAATATAGGTATCACCGAGTTCGCCGGCGCAGGGCGAGTCGGTGAGTTCGCCGGAGGATTCGCGGCAAGAGCCGGTGAGATCGACGCGTCGCGGGTAGATGTACTGATCGCGGGTGAAGCCGTTTGGCGTGTAATTGCGGGTATTGTCAAAGGTCAGCCGCTGGCCAAAACCGATGCGATAGGTGCCGGCGATCACGCCCCACTTTTCGGTGTCCCACATCGCGTAAATTTTGGGCAGGTGGGGTTGCGGCCTGGGGGCATCGGCGGAGAGCGCCTGCCGCTGTGGGTCCCAGCGCACGTCCTGGGGTTGCAGGCGGCCTAGGACCGCGGCGAAGCCGAGCGAGAGGTGGCGGGCGGTCTCGACCTGGGCATCGATCGCCATCGGCGGGACCAGGCGATCCTTTTGCGACCACGCGGTGCGGAAGCGGATGCGGCCGCTAGTCGTACTCAGCTTGCGGCCGGCTTCGTTGACCACTAAAAACGCGGCGATCGATGCCATCGTCGTGCGGTCGAGAACGTCGGCGATCACCAGCGCCGCCGGATCGGAGATGGCTCCGGCCTCCTTACGAAAGGCGAGGATCGCGTCGACATCCTCGTAGCTGAGATTTGGCAGAGTATAGAGATCATCGCGGCTGGCGGTATTGAGATCGAGGCCGCGGCGCATCAGCTCGACTAGGGTCTCGTAGGTCTCGCCGGTGATGTCGCCTGCGGAGTTGAGATCCTGGAGGTCCTCTTCGTCGTCGACGTCGATAAAGGTCCCGTAGGGCGCAGCTTGGGCACTGATGGGGAGCGCGAAGAGAGCGCAGGAGACCACCGCAGCGGCGAGTCGGCGTTGGCCGGTCCGCTGATTCGGCGCCCTGCATAGGGGGGCGAGCAGGCGCTGCGCCGTCGGGTGATTCCTAGCCTTGGACATGGCGGGTGTGTCGGTGTCGGCTTGTCAGACGCAGGTCAGTGGATGCAGGTGGGGATCGAGCATTCGCCCCAGAGGCCGCGGCCAAGGGTTTTTGCTTCGGCCTCGAGTGCCTCGAATTCGGCCTGTCGATCGTCGCCGTTTGGGGGGATGTGGTAGACGCAGGCGTAGCCGCGGCGTACGAGGATTCGGTTGATCTCGCCCTCGTCCGTCGAGACATAGGCGAGCAGGCGGCCGTAAATATCCTCGCATTGGCGGTCGTAGCGGAGCTGGATGGTTTGGCCGTCGACGAGTGTGCGGTTGAGGTCGGCCGAGCGCTCGCCAAAGCAGTCGATCGAGCCCTGGGTGCTTTCGGGGGTGTCGAGCATCAGGTAGCGCACGCGTTCGCCGGAGTCGAGCTCGACGGTATCGCCGTCGATCACCCGGGCGACACGCGCTTGGCTTGGGCCGCAGTCATCTCTGCCGCCTGCGTCGCCTGCGTCGCCTTCGCCCATGGTGTCATCGCAGCCGAGGGCGAGCCCTAGGCAGAGGGCGAGCCCAACGGGTGAGCCGGCGAGGTGGTGGGCGATCATCCGCACGCGGGGTTCACCGCCTTTGGAGTGCCGAGATCGCCGTCGCCGTAGGGATCGACCGCCGTGCACCAAGGGGCCATATCGGCGTCATTGTTGAGGTCGGCGTCGTAGGATCCGGGGTCGAGGGAGGTGCTTTTGCCGGCCTTGCTGCTGCTGTAGGTGGTGACGTCGATGACGACGTCGGCGACGCCCACGGCGAGGCCACCGGAGGTATTGGTCAGCCCAAAGTCAAAGGTGTAATCGACCCCCTGGAGACCGCCATTGAGCATAGGATCGATGCCCCTGGCGTAGAGCACAGCATCGCCATCACCGACGCTCAGGCACTCTTCGGAGGTCAGCGGCGCGGCATTTGCCAGGCCGTCGACGAGCTTGGCGACCTTGAGACCATTGAGATCGAAGCTATTTTGGGTGCTGGCGACCAGCTCAAACCACTCGCCCGCGTTGTCGCTGACCTTGGTCGGGTTGGCCATCAGCTCGGTGATCACGAGTTCGCCGGGCAGTGGCTGCACGATATCCCGCAGATCGCCGCCGTCGAGGCACTGGTCCTCGGGCGGCATCATGCCGCAGGCCGGGTTTGCGATGCCCGGTGTGCCGAGGTCGCCCAGGCCGTAGGCATCGACCGCGAGGCACCAATCGACGTCGTTGGGATCGAGGCTCGCAGCGGCGCCGGAGCTTGTATTTGCGTAGTCGAGCTCGGCGATGACGATGTCATTATGGGACGCAAAGAGGCCGCCGTTGCTCTGCACCAGGCTAAACCCGAAGATTTGGTCGACCTGGGGCAGGCCGCCATTTGTGTTCTCATCGTCGGCGTGGGCGAAGACCAAGAGGTCGCCGGTTTTGACCGGTAGGCATGTGGCGGCGAGCAGGGTCATCTCGACGTTGTCGGGCTGCTTGCCGAGCTGGAGATTGTTGAGGTCGAAGTCGGCGTTGACGCGGACCTCAAACCACTCGCCATCGCCGTCGGGCACCTTTGTTGGGTTGGCCATGTACTCGGTGAAGGTGAGGTCGCCGGGTGTTGGCGGCACGGGCTCGCGGGCCATGCCGTTGTCGTCGCACATGCCATCGTCGATCAGGCCGCAGGGGCTGTTTTCCGCCGCTGGGGTGCCGTGATCGCCGTCGCCGTAGACATCCGCTTCGGCCGCGTCGCACCAATTGGCAGGGTCGTCGTTGGCCAAGGGATTTTTTTGCGAGGGATCGAGGGCGCGACTAAAACCGGCCTTGGCGGCGACGTAGCTGGTCACGTCGAGGGGGTCTCCCGGGGTGTCCTTGTCGACACCGGGAAGGGCGATGAAGAGCGGCCCTCCGCTGTTACCAAGAGTCAATCCGAGTGGGTAGGTAGGCCCTGGCAGGCCGCCGTTTTTGGCCATATCTTGGTTCGCGGCGAGAACAAAGTACGTGCCCATCGTCACCGGCAGACAGGCGGGGTCGTTGGCGCCGAGGGTCTGCTCGACCTTGCCGGGCTCCTTGCCAAGCGTGAGTTGGTTGAGGTCGAGATCGGCGTTGGCGTAGATCTCGAGCCACTCGCCCTCTTTATCCGAGCTGGCCGAAGGGTCAGGCATGACTTCGGTGATCACGAGGTCGCCGAGCACCGGAAAATGGATGTCGCGCCACTCGCCGTTTTCTAGGCATTGATCCTCGGGGGGCGGCTGCGGACAGGCCGGGTTGCCGCCGCCTGGGGTGCCTAGATCGCCCTCGCCGTAGGCATCCATCGCCGGGCACCAGGCGTTTGCTTCGTCATTGCCGCTTTCGCTGGCAAAGGCCGGATCGAGGCTGCTGGCGGCGCCGTCTTCGGTGCTTGAGTAGGCGATCGCATCGACCAGATCGCCCACGGGATTCGCGACAAAGATACCGCTATTGCTGTTATTGAGGGAGAAGTCGAGCGGGTAGTCGATCTGGGGAATGCCGCCGTTTTGGCCGCTGTCGAGTTCGCGGGCAAAGACAATCTGCTGACCTGCCGCGACCGGCAGGCATTGTGGATAGTCTTCGGCGTCCAGGGTTTGGAGAATGTCGGGGTGCTGCTTGCCGAGGTGAATGCCGTTTAGATCGATCGCCTTTAGGGCGGTGATCTCGAGCCACTCGCCGTCGGCGTCATCGACCACCATCGGGTTGGCGTGGAACTCATTGATCACGAGATCGCCGAGGCTCGGGGAGGCAATGGGCCGCAAAACGTCGGCATCCCAGCACTGGCCCTCGGGCGGTGGTGGTGGCGGACAGGGGGGGTTCTCCGCCTGCGGGCTGCCGTATTCGTCGGTCACCAGATCGAAGAGTTCGGGCGCGAGGCACCAATTTTTTTGGTCGTCATTTTGCACCGCATCGGGGCTGATAGCACCGGTCAGCGAGCGGCTCTTGCGTTGTTTGACGTCGGTATAGATGATCTTATCGACGAGTTCGGAGTCGCAGACCAGTTGCAGGAGCCCCGAGGTATTGCCCAGGCTGCCGAGGTCATTGGCGTAGCCGTAATCGATCGTATCGGGGGCGGCCTCGGGCAGTACGTCGCCAAATGTCATGTACTGTCCGGGCGCGATCTCGAGGTCGACGTTGATAGTGTGCGACTTGACGCTGTCGCCGTTGACCTTCGAGTAGGCGAGCACCAGGCCCTTGAGGTTTTGTGAGTCGGGGCCGGGGTTGTAGACCTCGAACCACTCGCGGCCATCGTCGGCGCCGTCGGGGTCGGGCATGACCTCGGTGATCACGAGCGCACCCGGCTGAAGCGCGCTCTCGCAGCCGATCTCGCCGGAGGTGTCGGTGTCGGTCTCGCCGGGGGTTGGCGGGCAAGCTGTTCCAAGGGCCAGGAGGAGGATGGACGAGGCTACCGGCAAGCCGAGTAGGCGACGCGGGGCGAAATCGGGGTTGGCGGGCATTTTGCGGGTCATGGCGTCCTCATCGGGGGGGATCTGCGGGCTACGTGCTGGGGGGCGTCGTGGGCTCGTCGGCGGCCTCGTTTGGAGGCGGGCTGTTGGCGCTCTGGGTATCGGTGTTGTCGGCGGACGCGGCTGTCGGCTCAGCGAGAGGCTCGGGCGCAGGAGAGGTGGCGGAGGAAGACTCGCTGCCGACATCCGTTGCGGGCGGCTGCGTATCGGCCGTGTCCCCCTTGGTTTCGGAGTCGCCTGCCGGCTCTGGTCGCTCGCGTCCGGGACGCACGACCGGTGAGAGCTTGACCTGGCCGGGCAGCTTGACCTCGAGCTGGAGAACGTCGCGCTTTTGGTATTTGTTGTACCAAGAGCTGATGACACCGCGGATCTGGACGTGCTCGCCCTTGTGTTTGAGGAGCCCCGTCGCCGCGAAGACCTCCCTGTCAAAAAAGATCACCGGGAAGTCCGAGAACATGCGTCGGCTGAGCATGACCTTGGTGGGACCGGTTTTGGAGAGGCGGATGTCACCGACGGTCGCGAGTACGACGACCTCGCGGCCGAGCAGCGCCGCCAGCCGATCGTTTGAATCGAAGTGGGTGAGCACGATGTAATTGTCGTGCTCTTGGGCCTCGGCCTCGAAGGCGGCGATGTAGTCGGCACGGGCGTCCCACCAGGCCAGGCGGGCGTCGTAGTCGGTGTAATGCTGCTTTGTCGGGTCCCAGATACCGCGGCCGGCGGCGCGGGCTTCCGCCTGGGCGGCGACAAATTGCCCGTGGAAGCGCCGCGAATAGCCGTACTTTGTAAAATAGGGGCTGAGCCCGGCGCGCACACATTCGAGGTTGTAGTTGAGGCGCTCGCCGTCTTTCTCGGCAAAGACGTAGGTGAGGAAGCGGTTGAAGCGGCCGCGGACCTCCTTGGGGTGATCGAGCTCTAGATGCACATCGCGCACACCTTCGAAAAAATCGCTTGCGAAGTGCTTCGCGTCTTCGCCCAAGGGGGTCGGGATTTTGACCGGACCGCGGCTCTTCGCTTCGGCAGCGGCGAGGTAGCGCTGCCAGCCCTCTTCGTACGCGCGGCGGGCCTTCTCGGTTTTAAAGGTCTCCTCGGTGTCGATCGCCAGCAGGCGGAGGCTCTGGTCCAGGCCGCCGACCCTCAGCGTATCGCCGTCGATGACTTTGAGCAGTGGGAAAGTGCCGAGCAGCAGCGGCGAGTGCTGCGGGTTGTCCAGGCTGTCGGCGAGTTGCGTGCGATCGTAACGGTGGATCGCCTGGCCGCCGGAGCAGGCGATGAGCGTCGTGGTGATCGCCAGCAAAGCTCCGATCAGAGCTCGGCCTTGGGGCGAAGAGCGGCGCCAATCTACGGACACGGGCGATTGGCCTCCCCTGGGGTCCCGCGGATGCCGAGTTCGATCTGCGGCTCGTTGGGATCGGCGGGTGTTGTGTCGGTGCACCAAATCGGATCGTCGGTCGAGTTGTTCTCTTCGGCGTCGGGCTCGGCTGCGCCGTCTAGGTTGAGCGTGCCCAGGTCCGGCAATGCTCGGTAGAGCATGCTGTCGATCTCGCGTTCGCAGCTGTACACCTCGATGAAAGCGCCGGCGTAGAGCGAGCCGTGCTCGTCGCCGTCGTAGGCGTAGCTGGTGAAGCTTTTATCGGCCGCGACCGCGCCGGCGAGAACGGCGTAGCCCCGGGGCGGGATCTCGACGTCGGCATCGCGGACGATGAAGTGAAAGTCGCCGGAGCCGTCGAGTTTAAAGAGGTCGACCGAGATGCCGCCGAGGGCGATGGTCTCGTCGGTGGCGTTGTAGAGTTCGATCCACTCGCCGTAGGTGTCGACATCGGCCTGCTTGCCGCGGATCTCGGTGACCACGAGATCACCGGCCTGAAGCTCGGGACAGATGCGCTCTAGAGGGGCCCTCGCGCAGCTGAGAGCGGCCGCAAAGGCGAGCGCGCCGGCTAGGCGCAGCATGTGGTACCGACGGGACATCAAGAGGCTCTTCGTCGGGATCGGAGTATATCGATCGATGCTCGGCGTGCGCGGCGATCGGTCGCCGGTGAGAGCAGGTCATCGGCGGTGGCGGGACGCCGGTGATCGTTGCCAAGCCCGGCGCCAGGTCGACGATCGCCGCGAAGTGTCGAATCGGCGGCGGCAGATCGGTCACAAAAACGTCACATTAGAAGTTTGAGATCGCCTTTACCTGTGGATGCATGTGGGCAGGAGTGTGCGTAACTGTGGATAACTCGCAATTGATGTGCCCTCGGCGGTGTGAGCCACAATTGACCGCTTTGGACCGCCGGGCCGGGGTTCCGATGGGCGTGCTGCGAGCCCGTCGGCCCGTGGGACTTCGCCGAGTACTATGCCGGGGTGAGCGCAGATCCAGAGGCTCAGAGGGTCGATGAGCTTCTCGCTCGTGTGACCCGCGGCGAGGTCTCAGAGGCGGAGCGTGAAGAACTCGCGCTCTACGTCGCCGACGATCCCGAGCTGGCCGATGCGATCCGCGGACACGAGACTAAAGCGCGGCTTGGCGGCGAGTGGTTGGCGCGGGTCAGTGCCGACGAGCAGCTCGCACGGGTCGAGACTTCGACACGCGCCAACGTCGAGAGGGGGATCGGCTTGGCCCTCTTTTTTGGCGGTCTTCTAGCCTCGTTTGCCGCCCCCGTGGTCGGCTCTGCAGCGCTGGTGGGGGGGCTCTTACTGCTCGTGTTCTCCTTTCTCCGGGTCCGGCTCAAGACCCACCGCAGCGATCCCTACAAGGACATACAACGATGACCTCGATACCCGCACTCCGCTCCGGCGGAGCCCTCGTCCATCGCCCCTCTGGGGGCATGTTGGTGACGACCACCGATACGATCGAAGGGCATACGATCTACCGGGTGCTCGGGCTTGTGCGCGGCAATACCGTGCGCACCCGCAACGTCGGTGCCGACATCCTTGCTAGCTTTCGCAACCTCGTCGGCGGCGAGGTCACGCACTACACGGCGATGCTCAGCCAGAGCCGGGAGCAGGCGCTCGATCGACTCCGGGCCGAGGCCCTAGAGCTCGGTGCCAACGCGGTCGTCGGCCTTCGCATCACGACTTCGACGGTGATGGCCGGAGCCGCTGAAATCCTCGCTTACGGCACCGCTGTGGTGATCGACGAGGAGCTCTAGCGAGTGACGAGGTCGCTCTTGCCGACGCCGCCAGCCTGGGTGCGTGACGGTCGTTTTGAGCTCGGCACCTTTGCCTCGCCCTTGGCCCAGGTAAACCCGCTCGACGCAGAATTCGGTCCGAAGTGGCGGCGAGGGTTGCGACGTTGGCGTCTTAAAGAGTGGCAGCACTTCGCTCTGGTCAATGACTCGTGGTACCTCTCGCTCGCGCTTTTTGACGCCAAGTGGTTGGCGCTCGCGCAGGTCTGTCTCTTTGATCGCCGTCGCGGTCGTACCTTCTTTTACGAGCGTCGACTCCCGCCCTGGCGTCTGCGGTTGCCGGCGACGCTCTTTGATTCTCGGGTCAGTGTTGAGTCCGGCGGTCTGCGCCTCTGCTTTGAGAACCAGCTAGAGCCGGCCATCAGCGGCGAGCATCGGATCGAATTTGCAGTTCGCGGCGGCCGAGGCGAGAAGGGCCCCTTGCCACCAGCGAGTGGTCGATTCACGCTCTTTGAGCCGCTCGCACCCGCGGTCGACCGGGCGACGCCGCTCATAGCCTCGCTACCGCTGCCCGGTGGCGGTGCCCTCTATTCGCATAAATGCATCTTGCCCTGCGAGGGCTCGCTCGAGATCGCGGGCGAACGCGTCGAGTTCTCTCGAGGCAACAGCTATGCGTTGGTGGATGTGCATAAGGGGTTTTATCCCTGGGTGATGACGTGGCATTGGGCGACCGCGGGTCAGGCTGGGCCCCAGGGACTGCGGGGTTTTAATCTGACGAACAACCAGGTTGTTGACCAGGACCGCTACAACGAGAATTGCCTGTGGGTGCACGGTGCCCTCCACCTCCTGCCGCCGGTGCGCTTTGAGCTTGATGGCGGCGTCGCGGCGATCGGTCGGCCCTGGCGCATCCGCGACGCCCGCGGCCAGGTCGACCTGACCTTTGTGCCAGAGGCGATGCGGACGGTCGACATCGACCTGGGGCTGCTTCGCTCCCGCTACCGCGGCCCCTTTGGCGCTTTTAACGGGATTATTCGCGCTGCTGGGGGGGACTTCGCCGTCGAAGGATGGTTCGGCATGTGCGAGGATTTTTACCTGCGGGCGTAGGCCGTTCGTTGGAGCCTTGTGCGGACGCGGACGCGGACGGCGGACGCCGGTGGCGGTCGATGTGGCGTAATTTGGACATCGAATGGCGCACCTGCTCTCGACCTGCGGTCTAGGTTGGACCTCTCAGGGCAAGGGTCCGCGCCCGGCGGCCGATGACCTGCCCTGGGTTACGGAGCCAACATGGAAACCACGATCCCTCGTACTTCTCCTTCTCCTTCACACACTGAATCCAAGAGCGCGTTGGATCATCGTTGCATTCGCGATGAAGTGAGAGCTGCGAGCGAGACCTGGATCGCCGCTTTTAATCGCGGCGATGTGCAGGAAATGGTCGCGGGCTACGAGGCGGACGCCGAGATGGTTGCGGCCCCAGAGGGCGTGTTCAAAGGGCGTGGAGCGATCCGAGGGTTCTGGCGTTCGTTGCTCATCGACGGAGATCCCGGAGAACTCGCCTACGAAAATGTCGCGATCGAGGTCGAAGATCGCGACACTGCTCACCTGGCGGCGAGCTGGCGGATGACTCGCTTTGGTTGCGGCGTGATCACTCGCGAGACCTGGGTGCGCGGATCTTCGGGCAGGTGGCAGCTGCGTGAGGATCATTTCGAAGTTGTCGAGGTCTTTTGACCACCTGTGCCTACGGCAAGGCGTTAGATCCCGAGATATGAGCACGCCTGGAGTACAGAGCTACATCAACGTGCCTCTGCGCAGCTTCTATCGGGCCTTGCTCGATACGCTTGGCAGCGAGAGCTCAGGGGTTGCCCGTATCGATCGCAGTTCGGGCGAGCGCGTGCCCACATGGACCCGAATGAGCGGCGGCGACAAGGCAGCCCTGGAGGCCTGCGCGCTCGGGGGCTGCGATGCTCTTGTGGTGGCACGCGTCGCCCGGGCCCATGAGCTGCGTTTTATGGGGGTGCCAGGGCTCTCCTTGGTACACGCGCAGGGTCCTGAGCTCCTGGCCGAGGCTACCCGCCTGCATCACGCTGTGGCCGGGTGTGCCCCGGATGTTGTGGTCGGCGACGAGATCCAGATTCGTCTCCTCGAGCGGCCGGCCTACCGAGGTAGTGCCCTCTTTGCAAGCGTGCGCTTGGCCGCTTGGATCGCGCAGTCGAGCGGCGAGCGTGTCTTGCGGATCGATGTCGAGGAGCCGCGCGGTCCGGCTGCCGATCAGGCGGAGCGCGAACTCGGAATCGGCCTGCAATGGCGACAGGCGGTGACGTGTCTGTATTTTGCCCGCTCGCTGCTGCGATCGCGCGGTATGGAGGCCGATGAAGAGGTCAGGGCGGCGCTGGGCCCAGAGACAGAGCGGTTTTACCGTCAAGCGCTCAGCACGATCTGTGGTGAGCGTGTGCGGGCTGTGGTCGCTTGGCGAATGCGCACAGGTGCGCCGAGGATCGCCGAGGTCGCCAGCCAGCTGCACGTTTCGCAACGATCGTTGCAGCGATACTTGCGGAATGAGGGCTGCTCCTTCCGCGAATTGGTGCACAGAATCCGTGTCGAAGAGGTCGTTACGATGCTCGAGCGTGGTGTTGATGATCCCGGGATCATCGCCCGTCGCCTGGGCGGGCTAAACCTCCGCGATGTAAAACGCCTCATTCAAGAGGTCGAGGTGGCGGGCACGTGATCTCGGTTCTTTTTCCCGCTCGGTCGCAATTAGGGCGAAGAAATGCCCCAGGGCAAAAAACGCCCTAGGGCATCACTAGGCTAGCCTAGGGCATCATACAGGTGCCGCCGGAGCAGGTGAAGGTGACGTTGTTGTAGTACCAGCCGTAACGGTTCCAGGGGTCGGCACCGTCGTTGATCAAGATGTCCTCAGGTAGGTCTTGATAGTCGGTGTTCTCCTCGGCTGCACCAAAGCCCAGGTCGGTATTGGTAACGGTCAGGCCACTGAGACATTGATTGCCGCAGGAGTCGATAAAAATGCCACCGCCGCCTGTGTACTTGCTCGTGCCGGTGGTGTGATTTTTTTGGATCACCGAATCGGTGATGTCGCAGACGCTCGCGTTGGTACAGCCGTACGAGAGAGCGAGCGCACCGCCGGTTCGGGCCTCGTTCTCGAGGAAAACCGAGTCGCTGATGTGGACGCGGCCGTAGCTGGCGATAGCTCCGCCTTCGCCGGTCACGACGTTCTTCTCGAAAACCGAGTTCTCGATGTAGATGTCCGGGTTCTTGCCGCCGTTATTCGAGCCTGAGACGTGGAGCGCACCGCCGTAGTCGGCCGTGTTTTCGTAGAAGTGGCAGTTGCGGACCGTCAGGGTCTCCTGCTCGCCGTAGGTATCGTTGACGGAGATCGCACCGCTTGAGCCGATGTTCCAACCACTCGGCACCTTGGCGTTGCAGTGGGTGAAGCTAAAGCCCTCGACAACGGCCTCACCGTTGCCCAGATGGAAGTGGAATCCGCCGCCGTCGATGATGGTCTTGTCTGGACCGGCGCCGCGGAGGGTGATGTCGAGGGTCACCTCGATCTTCTCGCTGTAGGTGCCCGGGCAGACCTCGAGCACCGAGCCGTCGCTCGAGGCAGCGAGGCCCGCAGTGATCGACGGAAAGCGAGCGATCACATCAGGATTGATCGTCACGATGATGGGATTATCTGGATCGTCATCGCAGTCGGCGACGAAGTCGGGCACATCGCCGGTCTCCCCCTCAGTGTCGCCGGTGGTATCGCCAGTGGTATCGCCAGTGGTATCGCCAGTGGTATCGCCGGTGGTATCGCCGGTGGTATCGCCGGTGGTATCGTCGGTGGTATCGCCGGTGGTATCGCCGGTGGTATCGCCCTCCGTCGTGGTACCATCTGAGGTCGTATTGCTGTCGCTGGAGGTGTCGCTGCTGCTGCTGGAGGTCGAATCGCTATCGCTATCGCTATTGCTGTTGCTGTCGCTACTGCTATCGCTGACCGAAGAGCTGTTGCCACTAGAGCCGGAGCTATCGGCAGTGTCGGAGCCTTGAGAGGCAGAATCGCTGGCCGTGTCTGCGGAGGTAAATCCGGCCGACTCTTGAGAATCCATACCCGAGCTGCAGCCAAGGGCGGAGCAGATCATCCCGAGCGTGAGCAGCGATGAGAGGTGCGTATGCATCGGCGGAAGCTAGCATGCGATTTTTGCCGCTGCAGCACAGGACCTCCCGGGGTTCCAAGATCGATTCTCGGCCCATGAATGTTTTGGGAGTTTCTCCGCGAGGGCCCCCTATCTGGCTATCTGTTGATCAAAGCAGGAGTAATGCGGAGCAGCCTGTTGTCTGATACGGCAGCACATGCGGCAGCAGACGAGTCCTGGAATACAAAAAACTCTCAAAGCAAACGTACGATAAGTCGCCGAGACTCGGAATTGCAGCCCTCGACATCCTGCGGGTGAGTTCTCCCCGAGCGAGTCTTACAGGATCGGCCGCGCGGGCGAGAGAGGGGGCTAGCGGGCGATTTTATCGCCAAGCGTTATGAGGCCTTTGATCTCCGTCGGGATCCGCTCGAGCAAAAGGACCTTTTTGGTCGAGATCCGCAGATCTCCGAGCTCCCGATCCGACAGATCGATGTCTATCGTAGGATCCGCCGGGATCGACGGCGCTACATTCTCCTCCCCGAAGTTGTGACCCCCGACAGGAACGAGACTCCCTAGCACGGCAGCGTCCAAGCCATTGCCCGGGTCCGCGAAGGACCTCTCACAGCGAGCCCCGGGCACCAAGCGGTCGCTCGCTAGGGTAGCTCTAGACCCTCTTCGCCGACATCGATCCTGAGCAGGCCGGCATTGCCTGTGGGGCCGCTGAAGAGCGCAAAATTGGTGATGTAGAGGTTCTCGTCACCTGCCGCACCGCGGCCGAAAGCGACGGTCGCGGGGAAGTCCAGGCCCTCTTCCGCGCCGGCGAGGATCTCGATCTCGACGTCGTCGTCGTCATCGTCGTCATCGTCGTCATCGTCGTCATCGTCGTCATCGTCGTC
>CAYYUP010000026.1:0-24418 GCA_964474905.1 uncultured Nannocystis sp.
AGAAGGGCAAGATCGTCGGCATGATGCCCGACCCGAAGCACCCGACCAACAAGGGTCTGCAGTGCATCAAGGGGCTGGCCAGTGCCGAGGCGATCTACGTCGATCGGCTGACCAAACCGCTGGTCCGTATCGACATGACCGATCATCTCACCGGTCACGTCAGCGCGACCAAGGGGCGCTTTAGCGACGACGTGTTCCGCGAGGTGAGCTGGGAAGAGGCCGACGAGATCATCGTCAAGCAGATCGCCGGCATCCACAAAAAGTTCGGTGGCAACTCGATCGCCCTCTACGGATCGGGGCAGCTACCGGTCGAGGGCCAGTGGCTCGAGAACCTTTTCATGAAGGGTGTTCTCGGCTCCAATACGATCGAGGCCAACGCCCGAATGTGCATGACCTCGGCGGTCACGGGCTACTTCAAGTCGCTCGGCAGCGACACGCCGCCGACCTCCTACGAGGATATCGAGCTCGCCGACATGGTGACGCACTGGGGCCACAACGCCCGCGGTTCGCATCCGATCGTCTTTTGGCGGATCGCCGACCACAAGGCGAACAAGGGCATCCCAACGCTGATCGTCGACCCGCGACGCACCGGCACGGTGATGGGCTACGAAGAGGTCAACGCCGATAATTCGTACCACTTCTCGACGATCAACGGCGACATCTCGATCCACAACGCGATCGCCCACGTGCTGCTCACCAAGCACGAAGACGCGATCGCTTGGGACTTCCTCAAGGGCTTCACCACCGGTTGGGAGGACTACGTCAAGGCCGTGCGCGAGCGCTACTCGCCCGAGCAGGTCAAGGACGTGACGATGATCGACCCGAAGTACCTGCGCGAGGTCGCAGCGCTCTGGGCCGAGGCGTCGATCAAGGGCAAGAAGGCCGGCAAGGGTGGAGTGCTCTCGTTTTGGGGCATTGGCTACAACCAGCACATCCACGGCCAAAACAACATCGTCAGCCTGATCAACCTGATGGCGCTCTCGGGCAACATCGGCAGGCCTGGCTGCGGTCCTTTCTCGATGACCGGCCAGCCAAATGCCATGGGCGAGCGGCTTACCGGCGGTCTCACCGGGCGTCTGCCCTTCAATCAGGGCCTCAACAACGTCGCCTGGCGCGATCATATCGCCAAGGCCTGGCGGATCCCGCCCGAGCGCTTGGCGGCGGTTGCCAAAGAAAAAAATCCCGGCATGGCGATCGGCATGATGGAGCGCGCGCTCAAGGACGAGGTCAAGGCGATGTTCTTGATCTACGCGACGCACATCGATCTCCCGGATCAAAACAATCTGGTGCGGCCGGCGCTCACAAAGACCTTCAACGTCGTCCAAGAGATCTACCGACACGCGCCCAACAACCTCTACGCCGACGTGATCCTGCCGGCGGCGACCTGGGGCGAGTGGGTCGGCGGCACTTACATCCAATCGGAGCGGCGCTTTTACGTCTGTGACGGCACCGCCAACCCGATTCCGGGCACTTTGCCCGACATGGATATGGTCATCGACAAGGGCCGGGCGATCGCCAATGCGCTCGGCCTGGATGGCGACGCGATCTTCCCCTACAAAAAGATGGCCAACGGTTTCTACGATCCCGAGGACGTGTTTCGCGACATCGTCGCGGCGTCCAAGGGATCCGACGCGGATATCTCGGGCATGCTCGAGGTCGAGAAGCGCGACGGGGTGGGTCTCTACGATCAGATCCGCAATCACCGCGGCATCCAGTGGCCGGCACCGACCTACGAAATTGCCAAGGCGGGCGGCACTGTGCGTCGCTACATGAACCAGGAGAACTGGGAAGGCAAACCCTACGGTGGCTTTCGAACCGGTGATGGCAAGCTGCACATTCACCTCTGCGAGCAGACCTACGAGGGTCGCGCCGAGATCACCGCAGAGCTGAGCCGCATCGGCACCGAAGAGGGCTTTTACGCCATCGACAACATTCCCCTCTTAGAGAAAGCCCGTGACAACGCGCTGACGCCCGAGTTGCCGGACTTCGAGCATCGCGACAAGAGCTGGGACAAGATCCCGAAGGACAAGTATCCCTACTGGATCGGTCTGGGAGTGGTCTACGAGCATTTCCATACCTCCAAGACGATTCGCTCGGGTACCACCAAGCGTTTAGTGCCCGAGATGTACGTCGAGATGCACCAAGACGATGCCAAGACGCTTGGTGTGGAGGACGGCGAGTGGGTTCGCATCGTCAGCCGTCGCGGTTTTTACGAGGCTCGTGCGTCGATCGGCCTCGACTCCAAGGTGAGGCCGGCCCGCAATACCGTGCCCCGCGGCTACATGTTTAGCCCGTGGAACCTCTCGGTCGCCGACTCTGCCGACCCCGAGAAAAACCGCTGGTTGGTCAACGCGATCAGCCACCGCGCCTTCGATCCGGTCAGTGGTCAGGTGGACTTTAAAAAGCTCGCCGCACGCATCGAGAAGATCACCTAAGATAAAAACGATGGCCAAGATAGCTCGCCGTGACCTCTTAGGCATTTCGATCGCGGCGGGCCTGGGTGCAGTAGGTGCTGCGCTCGGCGTCAAAAAACAGAACGCCCGGTCGAACCATCTGCGTCCGCCGGGCGCTCTTATGGCGGGTGACTTTGAGTCCGCCTGCGCTCGCTGCTTTAAATGCGGCAGCGCCTGCCCCAACGGTTGCATCAAGTACTACGGGCTTCGCGACGGGTTGGGGAGAGCGTTTACGCCCTATATCAAAGCCCGGGAGCGCGCCTGCACGCTCTGTGGTGAGTGCGCCAAAGTATGCCCTACGGGGGCTTTAAAGCCCTTTGGCGACACCCGCGACGAGTGGCGCGAGAACGTCGACATGGGCGTTGCGCGGGTCAACGAGGGCCAGTGTTATAGCTTTCACGGTCGGACCTGCGGGGCGTGCTACCGAGCCTGTCCGCTCGCTGGCGAGGCGATCAAGATCGGTTTGTACGAGACTCCGCATATCCAGGCCGAGGCCTGCGTCGGCTGTGGGCTCTGCGAGCAGGCCTGCTTGCATCTGCCGCAGGCGATCCGCGTGATCCCGCGGGAGCAGAGCCAAGACGTCGGCCGTGGGCGTCGACCGTCGCCACGGCAGGACATCCTCCGCGATATCCAGCGCGAGCTTCGGGGTGAAGCCGAGGATCCAGGAGAGCCGGAGGCGACGTGAGGTGGCGTCGCCGAGACGTCGTGGCCCAGGGCCTGCGTCACGCCATTCAGCTCAGCGTTTTTGTCTTTGTGGTCTACGCCGCGATGGGCGGGATCTGGCGCAACTACAAGGTCGCCCACAACAACGCGCGTTTGGTTGAATTGATGGAGGGCGAGCGCTGGGCTACGGCCTACGCCCTTAATGAGGACGCGCTGACGGTGCTCGGCGAGCCCTACGAGGCGAGCCTGAATTTTCTCGGCATGCCCTGGTCGGCGACCGTCGGCGGCGTCGAGACCCTCGATCCAATTTTGGCGCTCTCGCTGGTGGTTTCGACCGGCAGCATCACTCTCGATCTCGTGCTCGGCTCGCTGGTTGCGATCATCCTGGCGCTGCTCCTGGGCAAGGTTTTTTGCAGTCACCTCTGCCCGATGCGCCTGCTCTTTGAGATAGGTCAGATGATCCGCGGCGGCCTGCTTTGGCTCGGCGCGCCGCTGCCCCATCTGCGACCAAAGGCGCGTTTGGGCGGTTGGGTTTTGCTCGGCGGCCTGGCGGCGAGCCTCAGCGTCGGGCTCTCGGTGTGGTTTTTGTTGCTGCCCTACCTGGCGGTTGTCGCCAACATCTTCTTGGCGGTCACGGCCGGGTTTGCCTCGGGATTGCTGATCATCCCGGTGCTCTGGTGGTGGCTCGACGTGCTCATCGCCCCGGGCACCTTTTGTATGAGCTTTTGTCCGCAGGGTTTTCTTTTGGGCCTGCTTGGTCGCCGTTCGCTGCTCAAGGTGCGGGCGATCGAGAGCAAGACCTGTCCGCCCAATTGCCACACTTGCTCGCTTGTCTGCCCCTACGGGCTCTCGCCCCGCGATGGCACGCATACCCCCGATTGCGATAACTGTGGCTCCTGTGTCGCCATTTGTCCCGAGCGCCGGTTGACCCGCCGAGTCAAGCTGCCGATCCTGCAGGCGCTGATGTTTGGCCTGGGTATCGGTCTTGCGGGGGCTCCTGCGATCGCCCAGGCGCATCACAACAAGGGATTGCCGCACTACGGGTATTATGAGAACTACCCACAAATACCGGTAGAGGAGCATATCGTCGTCGACGGGCGCTGGGAGATCGGCGCAACTATGTTTAACTTCCAGGGGCTCGATCGCCGCCAGGCCGATACCCCCGACGACGTTAAATTTTTTATCTACGTCTACGACCTGGAAGCCGACCTCAACTATTTGGGCGCGGTCGAGTTTAGGGTGCTGGACGAGGACGGCGAGGAGGTCTCTACCTTCCTCCGCAAAGAGGTCGACGAAGAGCTGATCTACTCGACCCGCGAGACCATGCCGGCGACCGGTGATTACACGCTTGTCACTCGCCTGCTCGACATCGACGACCAGCCCGAGGTTTTGCTCGAGTTCCACATCGATCTCAGCACCGACGCGATCCCCTGGGGCTTGATCCTGGCGCTGACGGGGCCCTTGATCCCGCTCTTTGTCCTGGTATTGCTCGGTCGCAGCCGACGCGGACGTTCGCGCAGAATGAAGTCTCAGCTCTCTGCCGAGAGCGATTCAAAATCAGCCGGAGCGGCACAAACATGAGCAGCGATCGTTTTTATTCTCTGCGCCAGCTCGCTCGGAGCCTCGGGCTCGGGCTCGGGCTCTTTACGGCCTGCGCGTTTGTCTCGGGTCTGGCGCTGGCGGCCGCTGATGTTCCACCCCATGCCGACAGCGAGTACGCCGGCATGGAAGGCATGGACCACAGCAAAATGGACCACAGCAAGATGGACCACGCGGGCATGGCGGGCATGGACCACAGCAAGATGGACCACGCGGGCATGGCGGGCATGGACCACGCCGGCATGAACCACGCCGGCATGAACCACGAGATGTACGAGGCCGAGAGCGGCGAGCAGGTGATGGTGATGGCGGGCATGCCGATCTGGCTTTTTGTCAGCAGCGCCGTCGCGATCATCGTCTTTTCGTTCATCTTGGTCGAGAAGATCGGCGATCGCCCGCTCGGCGAGGGAAGTGGTCCCGGAAAGCGCAACAGAGACGGAAAAATCGACCGCGGATTCCGTTACAACCTGATCAAGAAGCGCTGGGTCTACAACATGGTGCGCAGCCGCTGGTTTCAGGCGGTGCCACAGCTGTTCATGATCATCGTGCTCGGTTTCCTGCTCTACGCCGGGCTCTTTGGCAATCGGATCGGCAACATCACACCGGTCGCGGTATGGACGATCTGGTGGGCGGGGCTGATCTTTGCGGTCGCGCTTTTTGGTCCGCTTTTCTGTTTTATGTGTCCGTGGGATGGCATCGCCAACCTGGTTTCGCGGCTCTCGCTCTTTCGCCACAAGGCGTCGCTGTCGCTCGGCTTTGAGGTTCCGCGGATCTTCCGCAACATGTATCCCGCGATCGTGCTCTTCACCCTGCTCACCTGGGCGGAGCTCGGCGCTGGCATCACCACCGATCCCCAGGGCACGGCGCTGATGGGCCTGGGCATGGTGGTGATGGCGATCGCCTGCGCGCTGATCTTTAAAAAGAAGGCATTTTGCGAGCATCTCTGCCCGGTCGGCCGAATTAGCGGCATGTACGCCAATTTTAGCCCGATCGAGGTGCGCGCACGCAATCCTCGTACGTGCGAGTCGTGCACGACCGAAGAGTGTCTAACTGGCAACAGTCGCGGTTACGCTTGTCCCACCGGGATCTCGCTCAAGGTCGTCAACAACGCGACAATGTGCACAATGTGCACCGAGTGTGTAAAGAGTTGCGATCGCTACAACGTCGCGCTCCAGATCCGGCCGCTGGCCTACGACCTCACGCATACCACCGCGAGGCGTTCGGACGAGGCATGGTTATGCGTCATCCTGCTCTCGCTCACCCTCTTCCACGGTTTCTCGATGACCACTGCCTGGGAGAGCCACGCGCCCGGCAGCATGAGCTTTATTAAATGGTTGGCGATCAACCTGGGCACGCCGGCCACCGTTAATTTCACGATCGGCATGCTCGCAGTGGGGCTGCTGCCCATCGGCCTTTACTGGGGGAGCTGTGTGCTTGCGGCCCGGCTTGTGCGCCCCTCTGGCAAGAGTGCGCGCGACCTCTTTATCGCCTACAGCTTCTCGCTGTTACCGGTCGCGCTCTTTTATCACCTGGCCCACAACTCGATGCACCTCTTTGCCGAGGGCCCGGCGATCATCTCGGCCGCGAGCGATCCGATGGGCACGGGGGCCGATTATTTTGGCACCGCATCGTGGCATATGGACGGTCTGCTCAGCGATCAGACACTCTGGTACCTGCAGATCGCGCTCATCATCTTCGGCCATTTGGTGGGCATCGTTGTTGCCCACCGGATCTCTCGCCGGCTCTTCGCCGACAAACGCACGGCGACCCGGAGCCTGTTGCCGATGCTCGCGGTGATGGTGATGGTTTCGGTCGCAGGGCTGACCCTGATGGCGCTCGACATGAACATGCGGATCGGGAGGATGTGATCGTGGCGGACGAGCGGGTCTCTAGGCGGGGTTTTTTGCGGACGCCCAGGCGCGAGCCGGAGCTGCCGGCACGTCGTCGGCCCCCGGGGGCGGTTGGCGAGGCGCTTTTCCTCGCTCGCTGCACGGGCTGCGGCGACTGCGTGAAGGCTTGCCCAAAAAACGCGATCCACGTGCTCGCCGAATGGGTCGAGCCCGGCGCGGGCACGCCGGTGATGGTGCCCGAGTCACGACCCTGCCACATGTGCGAGGGTTTTCCCTGCGCCGTCGCTTGCCCGGAGCGTGCGCTCGCCCTGCCTGATGGCCCCTGGACCTTGGGCCTCGTGATCATCGACGAATCGACCTGTCTGCCTTTTCGCGGGCCTGAGTGCGGTGCCTGTGCACGACTCTGCCCTGCCGATGCGGACGCCTTGACGCTGCGACGTGGTCGCCCTGAGATTGATCTCGAACGTTGCTTAGGCTGTGGCCTTTGTATCGAGGCCTGTCCTGTGCGGCCGTCGGCGATCCAGATGGTGCCGCTTTGAGAGACCTACCGATGACGTCAGACGCATACAAGCGGCCCCTTCGGGACCTGCGGATCTCTGTGACCGACCGCTGCAATTTTCGCTGTCGCTACTGCATGCCGCGGGAAGCCTTTGACGGCGTGCAGTATCTGGGTCGGGAGAAGCTGCTCTCTTTCGAGGAGATCGCGCTCACCGCACGGGCCTTCGCCGAGCTCGGCGTCAACAAGATCCGCCTGACTGGGGGCGAGCCGCTGCTTCGCCGGGACCTGCCAGCGCTAGTCGAGTTGCTCGCGCGCATCCCCGGCATCGATGACATTGCGATGACCACCAACGCCTCGTTGCTGCCCCGTCATGCGCGGGCGCTGCGGGCTGCGGGCCTCGATCGCTTGACGGTGTCGCTGGATACCACCAACCCGGAGGTCTTTGCGGCGATGACCGACTCAAAGTACAGCGTCGCCGATGTATTCGCCGGCATCGAGGCCGCGGAGGCCGCTGGTTTTGAGTCGATCAAGATCAACGTCGTTGTCCAACGGGGTGTCAATGACCATACCTTGGTAGAGACGGCGGAGCATTTTCGTGGCAGCCCGCATATCCTCCGATTTATCGAATTTATGGACGTTGGCACCGCCAATGATTGGGCCCTAGGCCAGGTAGTGAGCGGCGCCGAAATCGTGGCGATGCTGGCCGAACGATGGCCCCTAGAGCCGACGGATCCCAATTATACAGGGGAAGTCGCCAAGCGCTATCGCTATACTGATGGCGGCGGCGAGATCGGCGTGATCACCTCGGTGAGTCGGCCCTTTTGCGGGGAGTGCAGCCGGGTGCGACTCTCTGCGGAGGGCTCGATCTACACCTGTCTCTTCGCCTGCGGCGGCACCGATTTGCGCAGCGCGATCCGAGGCGGGGCGACCGTCGACGAACTCAGGGCGCGGATCGCCGAGACCTGGCGGAACCGGCGGGACCGCTACTCCGAGCTGCGAAGCCGGCGCACCGTGCCGCTTCGCAAGGTGGAGATGAGCTTCATCGGCGGCTGACTCCAGTGAGTACTGCGACTGTGATCTGGGGGGCTGTGCTGGGCCCATACTGTGACCTGAATAAGGCGACTTGTCCGGGCATGGAGCAAGTGTGCATACTTGGTACGAAGAGGGAGACAATATTCCGCCGGGGTTCGAGAATGTCGATTATTGCGGGACCCCACAGTAGATCGAGCTTGGCGATTCGTCGCATTCTGACGGATGCAGCTGCCTATTGATACTTCGTCATCTACCACGACAATATTGTACACAGGACACCACAAAAGCGTCAATCCTCGCCAAGCTTAGGGGCGTGCCACGGCCCCCGAACGCCGGCTTTCAATTCACGGCTTGGAGGACTTGCTGGTGGGACGAGCGAGGGGGATTCGCGAGCGAGTCTAGGACGTGCATCGACCCCTTTAGGGGTCGACGCGCGTTCCGACCTGTCTGAGGAGTGGAGCCCCCTCGTTCGGCCCTGCGCGACGTCCTTCGCCTCTCCCCTACGGCTTTTGTTGAGGGAGTGATTGTGTGATCGCTTCAGCCCGCGCGATCGCTCTCAACGTGCATATCTAACCTATCTAACGTCCAGAATCTACACAGCTCACTGTGCAACCATTTCGAGAGACCCGTACTGCTGACGAAATCCAGTGCTCTTCGGAGAGGTGGAGAGCCCGCGCGAATAGGGCCTTTTGCGGTTCAGTGGTTCAGTGGCTCAGGGGCTCGGCGCGGTGGCAGCACGGTCGGGGCGCGCCGAAATTGCGGCAGACACGGGTGCGCAGGCGAACGAAATGCGCCGTACCCGTCAGGCTCACAAGCCTATGGTGCTTATGAGCAGCAGAGAATCCCGTGACTAAGCAAAAAAGCCCTCAATCGAGAGTCCGGCTCGCCCTTCAGCGCCGCAAGCATCGTCGTCGCTTTCGCGGGCCGCCGCCTAGGCGCGCGTTTCTCATCGGTGGCGCGGCCATGATGATCTCTGGGGCCGCCGTCGTCGACATGGTTGCCCGTGTTGCCTCGCCAAAGCTCGAGGGAATGCTCGCACCGGTGCGACCGCCGACGGCGAGTGCCGACGACGCGGAATTCCTCCGTAAATGCGTCCGTTGCGGCCTTTGTGGCACGGTTTGCGAGAACGGCTGCATCCGTTTCTTTGGCGCCGACGAGCCGGAGATGGGCGCGATGACTCCGTACCTCGACGTTCGCCGGCGCTCCTGCACGCTCTGCATGCGTTGCACGCAGATCTGCCCAAGTGGTGCCCTCCAGCCAGTCGTCGACGACCTGGACGTGATCGCCGACTCAATTCACATGGGCAAGGCCCAGGTCGAGCGTGATCTCTGCCTCTCTTATCTGGGGCGCATCTGCGGCTATTGCCACGATGCCTGCCCGCTGCCGGGTGTTGCGATCAAGCTGACGCCGCCCGGCATTCCGGTGATTCTCGACGGCTGTGTTGGGTGTGGCCGCTGCGTCGAACACTGCCCACAAAACCCCAGCGCACTTACGCTCATCCCCGAGAGCGTTCGGGAGGTGCCATCATGAGACCCGGAGCTGGATGGCGATGGACACGTCGGGCCTTTCAAGTGCCCGCTTTTGTTGCTCTGCTACTCGCCCCGCTGCTCGGCGGATGGCAGCGTATGGATCGCAATTACCTCTCGGCCTGGCGCGACCACGGCTGGGACCTGCCGCCTTCGGTGCTCGAGTCGCTGCCCCTGGGCGAGATGCCGGGCAAGGCCTACGAGGTCAACCAGATCATGGGTGGCGGCGCCGCTGGGGACTACTTCAGCATCGCAGCGATCGATCCGGTGGGCGGTCTTTTGGCGATGCTCTCGTCGACCGAGATCTACGTCGCCGTGATCGTCGCGTGGTTCATCCCGATCCTGCTTGCGCTCTTTTTGGGCAGGTTTTTCTGCGGCTGGATGTGCCCCTTTGGCAGCCTTGCTCGCGGTCTCTCGGGCATCCTCGATCGCCTGCCCTGGCGGATTCCGAGTTTTGTGCCGCCGCGGGTTCGACTGCTGCGTTTTGGCCTCCTCGCGATCGCCTTGTTACTGGGCGCGATGGGCACGCAGATGCTGCTCTACCTGCTCTTGCCGCATCTTCTCTTTCAGCAGTCGATCTACGCGATGTGGTTGATGGGCGGCGGCGGGGCGGCGTTTGGAGCTCTCTTGGCACTCATTTTTGTCGGCGTGTTTTTTGGGCCGACTGTGTATTGTGCGACCGTTTGTCCGACCGGTGCGGCGCTCTCGCTGGTCGGCCGTCGGCGGGTGGTCCGGCTGCAGATTGTCGACAAGCCCAAGTGCGGTGCTCATTGCGATCTCTGCGACCGCGCGTGCTGGCTTTTTTTGCACCCCTCGGAGGGCGAGCCCGGAGCCGACTGTGACAACTGCACTCGCTGCACCGAGGTCTGTCCCAGCGATAACCTCGAGATCGTGTTGCGGGCTCCGTGGAAGAGCCGGGCCAAGTCTGTGGCGCCGATCCTCTTGGGCCTCTGGCTCGGGGGCGCAGGTGTGGCCTTGGCCGCTCCCGGGAGGCCTGCCAATGACGTCACGATCGTCGACGATGCGCCCCTAGACAAGCACAAGGCCGCACTGTTGCTCGACGCTCGCCGCCGGGCCGGTGATACCGACATCGCGATCTCCGTGATCGACCTCGAGGGCGTGCGCTTGGACGCAGATGATCCGAGCATTCTCCGCGGCCTCGAGATCTCGGTGTACGTGGTCCGAGGTCCCCGCGGGCAGCCCGACGAGCGCGGACGCCTGCCTGCGCGGGAGTTTTACCAGGGGCCGCTCACTCTTAAGGTGCAGGGCGTCGATGGGGTCGACGAAGAGATCGTCTTTACGGGGCCGAGTGATCCCCACTCGACGCCAAACCGCTCGATCTACCGCAAGCACATCGACGGCAGTCTGCGGCCTGGGGACACCGTGGTCATGGGACCTATCGAGGGCTGGATCAGCGAGGAGCAGACCTGGGAGCTACCTGCGCCCAACGCTGGCCGTGGTGGTCTGCGTATGCTGGGCTTTGTTGGCGTCGGTTTTTTGCTCTTTGGCGGGGTCACTGCGCTGGCGCTCGGCTTCCGGCTTCGTGAGCCGAGCGACGAGCCGGAGGCCAAATAATGCACTTCTTGCGCTCCACACTTTGGCCTTGGGCAGTCATCTTCACCCCGTGATCTCCTTCGTTCTACCGCTCTCTATTTTGATCACCCTCGCGGCTCCCGCGGACGGTGCGGTTGAGTCTTCGGCCGAGCCTCCGGCAGATCCACGCGGTCATACCGGACCGGTTGCTGTCGAGACCTCGACTTCGCCGGCCGCCGTCGAGAGCCCGAGTCAGCCCGTCGCTGTGGGACTACGAGTTGAGCCGGTCGCACCTGAGCCCGCACCTGCACCGGCACCCGAGGTAGCGCCAGCGCCAGTCCCCGACGTCGCACCTGCCACCGAAGAAAAACCTGCGGGTCCTGTTTGGACACCCGGTGCTCACGTGTTCCTGCGCTCAGAGGGCCGGATAAACCCGGATTTTGATAGCAGTCGCAATACGGCGCCTGATGTCGTCAAGGTCTTAGAGCGGGCGCGGCTGCAACTCGGCGGCGTCTGGGGACCGGTCGGCGTGTTTGTCCAGGCTCAGGACGCGAGGGCCTGGGGTTTTGAGGGCAGCACGATCTCCAACGAAGCCAACACGGATCTGCACCAGGGCTGGATGGAGCTCAAGGGGTCGGTCTCGGAGCGCGAGCTTTCGGGCTCTGTGCGGGCGGGTCGTCAGGAGATCAGCTGGGGTTCGCAGCGCCTGATCGGTGGGCTTGGCTGGGCCCCGACGGCGCGCTCATTTGACGCGCTTCGTCTCCAGGGCCAGGCCGGTCGCCTGCGCGCCGATGCCTTTGTCGCCGTGCTCGCGCCGCCCTCCGAATTCAGCTACGCGGATTCGATGGATGTGGTGCAGATCGAGCAGACCCGGGGCACGCAGCTCGTTGGCGGTCTTTTAGCCTTTGCGGCTCACGAGGCGATCAACATCGAGGCGATGGTGTTGTCCGACTTCGCCGATGCCTCGGTGGCGGCACCGACTCGCGACCGCACGATCGTCGACTTCGGAGCGCGGCTGTGGGGCAAGCCCTTTGGCGGGCTTAAGTACGAGGCCGAGGGTCATGCTCAGGTCGGTCATGACGGCGCCGCCGATCACCGCGCTTGGGCGTGGGCCGCCAACCTGGCCTATGTGCAAGGTAAGGGGCGGGTCAAGCCGGGGGCCAAGCTCGGCTACGCGATGGCTAGCGGCTCCAGTTGCGGCGGCGGATACGATCCCGCAGGGGATTGCGGCAGCTCCGACTTCTTTAACTTCTACCCGACAAACCACATGCACTACGGCCTCGTCGACCTCATGGGTTGGCGAAATATGCGGGATCTCGAGGTCAAGGGCAGCGTCGCGATCGAGTGGTTCAAAGCGTCGCTCGCCTACCACTTTATGCAGATGCAAACGCCGACCGGGCGTTGGAGCAATGTCGGCGGCAAGTCGGTTGGCGCCGGTTTTGATGCCAACAACGTCGACCGCACGCTCGGGCACGAGTTTGATCTGGTCGCGGTGCTAAAGCCGTGGAAGCCGCTGATGATCCAGCCGGGATACGGGCTCTTCTTGCCGCGCAAGGCCGGTGCATTGCTCGGCGGCGCGGATCCCCAGCACTTTCTCTACCTCTGGCTGGTCACCAATTTTTAGTTCAAGTCCCAGTCCAAATTCGAGTTCAGGATGGATGAGTCGTCCTTCGACGATGGCGACTATGGTGAGTGGATTGCCATCGCTCGAGTTCGGCCGCTGACGACTCGTGATCTAACGGTGTACGAAGCAGCACCACGGGGCAAGGGAGAGTTTGCGTCGGCCAAGTGCGCAACCGCCAATGCAAACGTGTGACCTCCTGGGTTCCAGGTAGCGCGTGCACTCGGTGTTTTAGACGGAAGGAGACGTAGATCGCGTTCCAAGGGCTCGTGAAGCGGCCCGCCGATTCAGTTGTCTCGTTCTCGATTCGGTTGAGATGAGAGCATGATTCGATGAGTCGAGTCTCAAATTCCTCGGCCTCGGGCCAGCTTGCAGCCCAGTGTAAGAGCAGCAAGTGGTCACGCTCGGCCAGGGCATGCTCGAGAAGGCGTCGCTCGGGAAAGCCGGTGCGGCCGATGTAGATCGCACTGCCGACACTTAAGACGTCCCTTATTGCCGCATATGCTCTTGAGAACACGTCGTCGTCGTGATGCTTGCAGAACATTTGCGACTGTCCTGCATTGTCGACACAACCGCGATATGCGCAAGGCTCATTCATCCGCAGATTGTAACGGAACCACTCCCTGTTGGTGTACGTTCCTTGCCGGTTGGCGACCAGGCGGCTTGTCCGTCCTGCCGCGAAAGTGGATGAAGGTGTGCACGACGACGGCGACGACGGCGATCAGGCCGACCACCAGTGCCTTTTCCCTCCATTGGCTGATCTCGCCGTTGCCGTAGACCTGCCAGGCGAGTGCCAAAAAGAAGAAGTACCAGGCGAGCACAAAGCCGAGCAGGCCCCAGAGCGGCGGGCCTGCGTCGCTGCGATTGCGGCTGAGGAAGAAGACCAAGCCCGCGGTCACCAGGAGGCTGATCGTGAACTGGCCGTCGCTCAGGCCGAGCGCCCGAAACAGATGAAAGGGCATCATCACCAGGATGCCGACGAGGATCGCCAGGACGCCGACCAGAGCTGAGATCGGCAGCAGTGCGGCGAGTGTGGTGAAGGTGCTGCGGCCGGCCAGGCGGGCGTGGAGGCGGGCGCCGATACGGCGAGTGAGGGGTGCGTGTGCACCGTCAAAGAGCAGGTGCCAGCAATAAGAAGAGACCGGCACACCGAGCCAGCGATAGGCGACCAGGCCGCCCGGATCGGCGCCCCCTTCGTGCCAGATCCACCAGCCGCAGTCGGGGCCCATGATGTCGAAGGGCGCGTCGAGCATCAGCGCGACGAGGCCGGCGGTGAAGAAGGTCGCGAGGGCTCCGGTCTTGAGCTTGCGAGCGCTGGTCACCGCGACGTAGATGAAGGTCGGGTAAAGCAGCACCACGTAGAGCGGCAGCTGCTTGCCAAAAAACATCACCGTAAATTGGGAGTGGCTAAAATTGTCGATGGTATTGTAGGTGAGCAGCTCCATCCAGACCCCGTAAAAGAGGGCGCTGAGCCAAAGAAACAGACCCAAGGGGCGGCCGTTGCGACGCTCCCGGAGGGCATGACCGAGGGTCAGGCCGAAGCCCAGGAGCATCACCAGCTCGAGGCCGTGGAAGTCTGCGGAGATCGAGCGAGGATCGTAGATCGTCAGCAGCCACGAGTCGTAGAGGGCGCGGGGCATCGTTTCGAGCAAGTGGGCTTGCATTGGCGGATCGTATCAGCTTGCCTGATGGTGCCGTAACAGCTCAAACTAGCGCCATGCGAGGCGAGGCGAGGCGATGGAGGTTTTGATCACGGGCGATGCTCTGCTCACGGCGGTCTTGGCAGGGGGCCTCACCGGCCTCCGCCTGTGGGCGCTCCTGGTCGGCATCTGCACGCTCGGCGGTCTCGTCCTGTACTTCGGCTTTGGGTCGATCCTCTACGGCCTCTACTACGTGCGTCGACGTCACGAGCCCGAGCGCTGGAAGCTGCAGCCCGGGCGATTCACGCCAAAAAAACTCCATCGCTGGGCGGCCGGGGTCGCGGCTAGCAACCTCGCGCTCGGTGGTCTGCTCTCCGGGACCTTTGCGTTTTATGTCAGTCAGGGGGGCCCGAGCGCGCTCTACCTAGATATCGCCGAGTACGGCTGGGTCTATACGATCGTCAGTACTGTGCTCGCGTTTATCTTCCTCGAGGCGGCTGCCTATTATGTGCACCGCGGTCTGCACAATCGTTGGCTCTTTCGACACATCCATCGCTGGCACCATCGGGTAGTCGCGCCGACGCCCTTTACGACGACGACCATGCATCCCGCGGAGTTTGTCGCGTTTCAGGCGACGGCGTTCTCGATGACGTTTTTCTTGCCGCTTTGGGCCGGATCATTCATCGGTTTGCTTATCTATGTATTGATTTTTAATATGCTCGATCATTCGGGCATCGCCATGCGGCACACTCTGCCCTGGCAGTCGTCGAGCCGCTACCACGACGATCACCATGTGTATTTTCACTGCAACTATGGACAAAACCTGATCTTCTTCGATCGCCTGCACGGCACCCTGCGCCGTCGGGATCGCCGCTACGGCGCCGAGGTGTTCGGTGGCCGCGGTGCCGAGCCAACGCAGGGCAGGACAAGCGAGGAGGACGATCCCTACGTCGATTATTATTGAGGCATTGTCTTAGCGGCGCTTGCTCTTGCCCCTGCCCCTGCCTCTGCCGCGTCGCTTTCCGCCGGGAACCGCCGCGATCAGATGGCGACGAAGATCGCGGAACTCCTCGGCCAAGCGATGGCCTGGAGGCAGCAGCTTGAGCGCGGCCTCGACCTCGGTGAGGGCCTCCAGGCGGCGGCCGACCCTGAGCAGTACATAGGCGATCATGCGCCGCGATTCGAGGGTCTCTGGGGCGAGTGCTCCGAGCACCCGCTCCTGGCCGATGAGGGCTAAGCGCTGGGTCTTGAGGGCGCTGGAGAGGTTGCCGTTGTTGCGGAGCAGGGTGGCGAGGGAGGCGAGGGAGGCGAGTACCTCGGGGTGTTCTGGGCCGAGGTTTGCCAGGCGAAGTTCGTAGGCCTCGCCCTCGAGCTCGAGCGCGCGGTTGAAGTTTTTTGCCGCCGCATGGATCGTGCCCAGGTTGGTGAGGGCCATTGCTACGTCTTGGTGCTCGTCGCCGAGGAGTCGTCGACGCAGCTCGAGGGTGCGGACGCCTGCGTCGACGGCCAACGAGTGCTCGCCGCGGGCGCGAAAGACGGCGCTGAGGTTGCCCCAGGCGGTCGCTACCAGAGCATCCTCGTCGCCGAGCGCAGCCCGCAAGCACTCGACCGTTCGATGGGCCAGGTCCAGTGACTCGTCGAACTCGCCAAGGCCGCGTAGCGAGGCGCTGAGGTCTCCGTAGGCCCTACCAGTATCGGGGTGGTCGACGCCGAGCAGAGCCTCGCGGATCGCGAGCGCCCGGCGATCTTCGTCGACCGCCAGGCGCATGTCTCCCAGGGCCCTGGCAGCGGTGGCGACCTCTGCGTGGGCGGCAGCGGTGCGAAGATCATCGGCGCCCAAGTCTGTTGAAACTGCGGCGAGTTTTGTACGCGCAGAGGTGAGCGCCCGGGCACGAGCATCGGCGCTGGAGGCCCGGACGGTGGTTGTGTCCCCTTGCAAAGCGGCGGTTGTCGCAGGGCCTTGCGACCGGGCAGGAGCCTCGCAAGGCAAGGGGTCCGCCTCAGGGTCCATCGCTGGGTCTGTGGTCTGAGGGGTGGATGCGGGGGCGTCGCGGCGCTCGGTCATGCTCGTTGCGGATGATACTCGAGGGCCGGCGGGTGCGTCGTTGTCGAGTGCGCTTGGGTCGCTGACGCTTGCGTATCTGCAGACATCCTCGCTTGACACCGTGCATCGGGCAGGGAACGCTAGATCCATGCGTAATCGACTTAATTTATCTGTCACAGCGAAGTCACTGGGTCTTCTCTTGGGTGTTGGCCTCTCGATCTCGGGCTGCACCAGTTCATCCGATCCCGATCCCGACGCCGACAGCTCCGATCTCAAAATCGATGTCGAGCCCGATCCGTGGGTCCAAGAGGTCTATGCGCCGATCCAAGAGCAGGCGCAGCAGATGAGCGTCGACGACTTTCTCGCCGAGTACCCGCTGCCGGCCTATCTCGACGCTGTTTCTTACGATGCGCTCAGCGCCTTGGGCCTGCCCGAGATCGCCAGCTACGTCGGCTTGAGCCCCGCTCACGATGCATTGCTCGCGGCAAACGGTTTCGTCGCGGTTGCGAGCAACGTGCCAAATCCCGCGTGGGGCTATCACCAGCTCTACTACAACGACCTGCCGGTGCTGATCACCACCGACAGCATGCTCTTCGCTCTGCACTCCTCGTTTGATGCCATCCTCGAGGACCTCGAGCGCAAGTTGATGGTGGCGCAGACGGGCGAGATGCTCGATCTCATGCACCAACGATTGGCCGACGAGCAGGGGTCGATGCCGCCGGAGCTGGCGGCCACGATCCGCGATCTCGACGTCTTCCTCGCGGTCGGTCGTACCCTGATGAGCGGCGAAAAAGTGGCGACCGTATCCGGCGACGAAGCGGCGGACGAGGTCGGTCGAATCTTGGCGGCGGCCGGTGCTTACCAACCGGCGACCATCGAACTCTTTGGGGTGCCCGTGCTCTACGATTTTTCGCAGCTAAAGCCCCGCGGTCACTACGAGGGCGACCCCCTCCTAGAGCGCTACTTTAAGGCGATGATCTGGCTCGGCCGTACCGAGATGAAAATGATCCTCTTTGATGCCGACGGCGTGCCGAGCTTCAATCGGCAGGGTGTCGATGCGGCCTTTGTCAACAACATGTTGCTCACGGGCAGCGGCGCCGATAGCAATTGGAACACGGTCAACGGGATCATCGAGCGTCTGATCGGCGAGCGCGACTCGATGGGTCCGCAGGACATGACAGCGTTCATGACGGAGAGCGAGATCGCCGATTACGCGGGGCTGGTTGCCGCGAGCGATGAGGTGCTCTTTAAGGCGCTGCTCCAAAGCCCCTACGGCATCCAGCGGATCATGTCGCAGATCATCTACACCCGTCCGACGGATCCGCCTGTTGTTTTGCCGCGGGCCTACCTGCTTCTGGGGCAGCGCTTCACCATCGACTCGTACGTCTTTAATAACGTCACCTACGATCGGGTTCAGGATCTGAGGACCGGTGCCAAGGTCACGCGCATGTTGCCGAGCGAACTCGATGTCGGCTTTGCCCTGGGCAGTAATGCCGCCGGTCACCATCTCAAGCCAGAGCTCGACGCGTACGGCTATCAGGGGGTGCTGCACGAGCTGCGCTTTCTTATCGATGCGCATCCGGCTGATTTTTGGGAGCAGAGCTTTTACAACGGCTGGTTGGCGGCTATCCGCGCCCTTGGGGACAGCGCTGAGTTTGATCTCTTGCCCGAGGCCATGCGCACTAAGGCCTGGGGCGACAAGACCCTCAACGCGCAGCTCGCATCCTGGGCTGAGCTGCGCCACGATACGCTGCTCTACGTCAAGCAGTCCTACTCGGGCGGCGACGGCTGCGAGTATCCCGATGCCTACGTCGAGCCGGCACCGGCTTTTTACGACGCGATGATGCATCTGGGCGCGCTCGGTCAGGTGATGGCAGACGATCTCGCGGTCGAGGGCTATGACGTCAGCGAGGTAAAGGACTACTTCGTCAACTTTGAGGACACGATGGGTGTGCTCGGTACGATTTCGCATAAAGAGCTCGAGGGCTCGGCGTTGACGGTCGCTGAGTTTGACTTCCTGCGGGCAGCGGTCGAGCAAGAGATGGTCGGTTGTGGCGAGGTGCTCTGGGATGGTTGGTTTGTCGATCTGCTCTTTGATCGCGATAAGGTCGAAGAGGTTGCCGGAGTGATCGCGGATACCCATACCGCGCCGACCGACGCCGAAGGCATCGAGCGCGGCTGGGTCTTTCATGCGGCGACGGGTTACCCGACGATGGTCGTGATGACGGTCCAGGATTGCTCGGGGGTGCGTGCCTATGTTGGCCCCGGCTCGAGCTTGCACACAGTGCTCACCGAGGGGTACCAACGCCTGAGCGACTCTGAGTGGCGGGCCATGCTCGGGGAGTCGGCGCAGCCGCGACCGGCCTGGACCGCGTCCTTTATCCCAGAGTGAGCCTTGTAGCGTCGAGCCCGACCAGGAGAACGGGAGAACGAATGAACGCCGGCGTCGATCGCTCGACGCCGGCGTTATTAATCCCCTGAGACCGGCGGTGCGCTGGCCTGTGGGGCGTATTAGCTGGTCGCGGCTGTGACCGTGATGACCGAGCCGTCGATGCGAGCGCCGTTTTTGCCAGCGATCGCATCGGTCCCCGCTTGGTCGGTGGTGTACACGCAGTCGGCAGTACTGGGGCCGCCAGCGGGATCGGCGTGCAGGTCGAGCGAGACGATTGTGCCGTAGGGGTCGAACTCAGTGTTGAGGGTGGCCGAGGTGGTCGTGATGCTTAGATCACCGATAAAGATATGCTTGGGCATTGTTGATTCTCCTGATCCGAAGTGGATAGATTCTCTAGCACATCTCGGCGACGGATCGACATGTACATCGATATGTATGATCGAGCATGGTCGATCGTACATGGTCGTTGAGTTCGCAAGCGAACGATAGGCGCGAATCAGCTAAGCGTGCTCGGCCCGGATTTTCTCGGCAGCAGCGCTAAAGCTTGGCTTTGCCCGGATCTCGGGGGGATCACAGTCTTCGATCAACTCTGACCATTTGATCTGACAATACTGTGAGACCCACTCCCAGTGGTGCAGATCGGCGAAGCCTGCGGCCTTGGCGCGTGCCTCTCGTGCAGCCTCGTGCTCTTCGCCCTCGCTCGCCGGCTCGATCTTCGAGCAGTAGCGCCAAAAAGACGCGGGATCATCGATGTTGATGCCGCCCAGGTCGATGGCCTCGGCCTCGCACCGAGCGACAAAGGCCTGCATGTCTTCCCACTCGTCGCGGGCGCTCACGGGCCGCAGGCTCTCTTCGTCGACTGGATCGTCGTCGATGTCAGCGCCGTCGGTGCTGTCGGTGCCACGGCCTGGCTCGGCCTGGCTCGGGGTGCTGTCCAGGTCGAGGGCGACGACCGGGGTCTCGCTCTTGAGGCCGACTAGGCGGCGCAGTACGTCGACGAATGTGTTGCCGAAACCCATGTCGTTCGGGGGGGGGACCCTGAATATACAGAACCGAGGGCCGCCGTCTACGCCGACGATCTAGGCGGGTGTTCTCGGTCGGCGCGTGTTGGCGAGAGCGAGCACGTTCGAGGAAGCTCACGCGGGGGCGGCTGCACGCGCCTATCCGCCGAGTTCGGAGGCGAGGCCGCGGAAGCGCTTGATGACCTGGCCGACATAGCGCCCCCGCGGGTGGCGGTGGAGATAGGCCCGACCCAGTCGTTTGGCCTCTTGGATGTCGCCTTGCTCGGTCGCCGCCAGCCAGAGGCGATAGCGGGCGAGCTCTGCTTCGGGGTGGTCTGGGGCGCGCTCTAGGAATTTACGGAACTCGGCCTTCGCCGCTTGGTGGTCACCGGCGTAGTCCATGCGCTGGATACCGATGAGCAGGTGTCCCTCGGCCGCGAGTGCGTCGCTGCCGTGTTTTTGCATGAATGCATTAAGACACTGGGCGGAGCGGTAGCGGCTCTCGGGCGAGAGGTAGAGCTCTTTGCAGCGAGCGAGCGAGTCGCGGATGGCTTCGGCGCGGGTATTTTCGGCGTCGCGCAGCAGATCTTCGAGCAGCGCTTGGCCGTCGTCGTTGGGCGCGAGTGAGGCCTTTGCCCCGCTGCGAGCGATGCGGGCTGACCTGCGCGGCCGCGGTTTATTGGTGAGCTCGAGGAGGTTGTCGAGGGTGCGGTATTTGGATTTGGTCGGCAGGCCCGGCACGGTCCAGGTGCTCGGGATGCGACCGCCCACGAGATCATCGCCGCCGACCCCCGGTACCTGGGAGAGTGGCAGCGCGACCTGCACCTCACTGCGACCGACATCGGCGAAACTGTGGCGAGCGACGTCGAAGCGGTAGCCCGCCCGCACATCTGCGATCACTCGGGTGCCGGTGACATCGAGCACCTCGACGCGGCCACGGAGCACCGAGACGGCGGTTTGACCGGCGTCATCGACCTCGACAGTGAACACTGTGCCGCGGATCCGAACCGTCGCGTTGGGGGTCTGGATATTGAGGAGTGGATCGCCGGGCAGGCGATCGTAGCGGAAAGCGACGAGGCCGCGCTCGAGGCTGAGATCGACCTTGTTGGCGGCCGCCGAGTGCCAGGTGAGTTCGGAGGAAGGGCCGATGTTGCCGAGGATCTTGCCGACGAGCTGGAGCTGCATCGACTCACTGGCGTCGGTTTGGAGGCGGGTTTTGGCCGGGAAGATGTGGTCGTCGAGAGCGTCGCCGTTTTCTGCGAGGGCGCGGCCATGACCGCCGACGATCCTGCCGTAGACCATGGCGGGGTGGTCGATGCCGCCGTAGATCGTGTCGGGCGTGTCGAAGGCGATCCGCGAGGGCGCGAGGGCGAAGAGATCTCCGTTTGGGCCGGGCAGCAACATCAGGGCGAGCACGCAGGCGACGGCGACGAGCGTCGCGATCGCCACCGAGGCACCGAGATGGCTCGCGCGGTCGCGAAAGCTCGCCGTCTGGCGGCTGACGGCGAGGCCGCGGAGGATGTCGACAAACTCGCGGTCGAGCGAATTGGAGGAGCGTGCCGCCGGCAGCTCGGGCTCGGCGTAGAGCTCTTGGAGGAGACGATGCGCCCGCCAACAGGGCGAACAGCTGCGGATGTGATCGAAGTAGCGTTCTTCGGCGGCCGCCGGCAAGCGCTCTCCGAGCACAGCTTCGGCGTCCTCGTTGCGCTCGACACACCCGTAACGGCTAGGGAGATGGCTTTGCATCGCGTTGGTGGGGGGCTCGAAGGAAGTGGGGGCACTCACTGGCTCTGCACCAGTGTTTGAAGGCGTTTGCGGGCGCGGCCGAGGCGATCGCCGATCGTCGAGATCGGCTTTTCGAAGACATCGGCGATCTCGTGCAGCGTCAGACCTTGGTAGTGATAGAGCACGAAGACCTGGCGGAGGTCCGGGTGCAGGTGCTCGAGAAGGCTTTCGGCCTGCTGTCGGGTGTCGAGGCTGGCGTCGCTGACGTGGGCTTTGCGTCCCTGATTAAACCAGTGCACGGCGGCTTTGAGGCGGTTTCGTCGGTAGCGCTGGCGCAGCAGGTTGTGGGTGCTGTTGGCGGTGATCCGGTAGATCCAGGTTGCCAGTGACGAGCCGCCGCGGAAGCGACCGAGGGCTGAGAAGGCGCGGACAAAGACGATCTGGACCATGTCGTCGATATCGGGATCGGAGCCGAGGAGGCGGTGCAGGTGGCCCCGAACCTGGCTCTGATAGGTGTCGTGGATCTCGCGGAGTGCCCGCTTATCGCCGACCTTGGCCCGGGCGACCAGACGCTCTTCAGCGCTTAGCGAACTCGACGAAAGGGAAGCGGCGCTCAGCGATCCTGCGTCAGACGAGGCAAGCGCGCCGTCGCCGGATCCCAGAGATTCGATCGTTCCGTCTACCAAGGTGGTTGCTGCCCGACGTGCCACTCTCTCAGACAACCGTTAGCGGGAAAAATTCCGGCGCCTTTCTCAGGTAACACGCTACCGTTTCGCAGCGCAGGGGGGCAAGCAAAGGCTCGTCGGCCAGCGCGCCCAAAGGGGTACTCTAGAGGTCGGTGAGTGTCGGTGATCCAGCGACCTACTGGTCCGCTCCGCTGACGCCCGGAGCCTGCGCGCTGATGGTCGCGAAATACGACGCGTTGGCGGTGATCGAGGCGATGCCCGCGGGCAGGCGGCGTGATCGCATGATCCAACGAGCGGCGCGACGCTGGCCGGCGAGCCTTCGCGAGTCGCAGTTGGCCGGTCCGCAGGTCTGTTTGCAGCGCAGGCGAGCGGCCCTGGAGGGCGCGCAGAGTCCCGCACGTAGCCGCGCTGGCTGGTGTGCTCGCGCGCCCGCGCTGCCGCTTTGGAGTTCGCTGCATCTGCTGATCGGCGATCTCGTCGGCTGGCGACGCCAACTTCCGCGCGGGGCCGAGGCTTCACCGGCGGCGCTGCTCGATCACCTGGGTGAGGCGCCGCAATCTGCGCGCTGGCAGCCGGACGCGCTCAGCGCGATCGTCGGTCCTCGGGTGCGCGTGCGTCTCGCGTATCTCTGGCTCGCGGCCCGAAGCGGTCTGCCCCCAGCCGCGCTCTTCGGGGCGCTTTTTGCCAGAGAGGGCCTCTGGGTGCGTCGAGAGGGCGATCCTCCCGATTTTGAATCCTCAGCCTTACCCATTGAAATCGCAGGTTTTTTTCCCGTACAATCGGAACTCCGAGGCATATCGTGACCAAGTCGCAACTGATCATGCGGATCGCCGAAGAGGCAAAGCTACCCAAGGGCCGGGCGGAGGCGGTGGTCAACGCTGTCTTCGACTCGATGATCTCTGCGCTGCGGCGTGACGAGGGCGTTGAGATCCGCGGTTTCGGATCGTTCACGGTCCGTCATTACAAGTCGTACAAGGGGCGCAACCCGCGTACTGGTGAATCTGTACACGTCGCTCCCAAGCGCTTGCCGTATTTTAAGGTGGGCAAGGAGCTCAAGCGACGGATCAACGGTGAGCGAACGGCATCTCCGACCGCGCCACGCGAGACAGCCCGGACGTCGGCAGCTACGGCCCGGACTCGAGCGCCGCGGGTCCGCGAAGACAACGTCTCCGAAGACGTTATTTAGCGAGCCCACTAGCTCACCGGTTTTGACGCGGCGGCCTATCTCCACGGGAGGTGGCGGCGTGTCATCCCGTGCGGGCTCGATAGCTCGATAGCTCGATAGCTCGATAGCTCGATAGCTCGACGGTGTTGCAGAGCGGCATCGCCAGCGGTCGCTCGATCTGCGGCGAAGTCGGGACACGGCGGCCGACTTCAGGAATTCATGTCTGTGCAGGCGACTTGGGAGTCGCTTCGTTTTGCGAGCTGCGAGATCGCGGTGCCGGCTTGCTCTTGCGGCTGAGACATCCGCGGGCGGGATCGAGGTCGATGAGTTCGCCCTCGCAAAGTTCGGTCGCGCCGCGGCAACCAATGATCGCCGAGATCCCGAGTTCGCGGACGATCAGCGCCGCGTGGGAGAGAGCGCCGCCGCTGGCGGTGCAGAGTGCACGGATGTTGAGACGGTCAAGCACGATCGCCGCGGCGACGGTCAGCGTTGGCATCACCAGGATCGCCTCGGCTGGGGGCGGACGGGCGAGCAGCTCCGCCAGATCGCGGCGTTTGGCGACCGGGCCCCGGCATCGCTGGCCGAGGCCGAGGCCGCGAAACCAGCCGTACGCGGGGATCGGCAGGGGTGCGCCGTCAAACAGGTGTGGCGGCGGACGCAGCGAAGAGGCGAGCTGCAGGCGGCGGCGCTGGGCGGCGAGTATGCGCTCCAACTCGGGCCCCGCGAGAGCACCGTCGAGCGCCCCAGCGAGGGCTTCGCCGCTCAGCAAAAAGACCTCGCGTTCGTCGAGCGAGAGCAGCTGCGCCGCCCGAAGATAGACCCGTCGGAGTGGAGCCAGGCCGAGAGCAAAGAGGTGATCGTCGAGTTCTCGAAGAAGCCAGGTCGCAGCGCTCACGCTCGACGGTGTTGGTGACAACGATTGAGCGCAGTCGGGCGCAACCGGGTTTGAGGCATGAGCGAGTTGTTGCGGGTTTTTGTTTTTGTTTTTG
>CAYYUP010000026.1:24518-36666 GCA_964474905.1 uncultured Nannocystis sp.
GCCGTTCGAAAAGCTCACAGGCGAGGCATGGGTCGGCTTGGGAGTTGCGGGGTGATCGTCCAGGCGCTCGCGGAGGCTCGGGGCGGCGATGTCCCAGGCGCAGGGCAAGACATCCAAGAACCGCTGACGATCGGCAAGGCAGAGCGGCGCGCCTTCGGTCGTTGGTGGTATTCGCGGGCCTGTGCGGGCCGGGGCGAGTGCGGCGTAGATGTCGAGCATCGCCAGCGTTGTCTCTCTCGCCGTGTCGATCATCGCCCTGCAGAGCTGACGATCGGCACCGTGCAGCCTGCCCGTGACCGAACGTAGGCGTTCGCGGGCCTGGGGCAGGGCCTTTGCTCGGAGGTAGTCGATCGCCGCAAAGGGATCTGCAGCGAGCGTTTGCACGGTGTTTGTGCCGGCGTCGCGGAGCGGATCGATGGGTTCGTAGAGCCAGCCAGCGAGCGGGCGCGGAGTACCGGGGCGGCGGTGCCCGAGCCAGGTGAGCAGCGAGGCGTGGGCGGGGGAGAGCGGCGCGGGGTTGTGGGCGGTGTCGAGGCGCCACCAGCCGCTCGGAAGAGTGTGGCCATCGGCGAGGATGCTCGCGCTGAACTCGGCAAAGCCTGGCTGCAGGTCGCGGGTGAGGGGCCGGGCCTGGACCAACCAAGGACGGGCAGCATCGTCGATGACGATCTCGAGATCGAGACCCATCTCGAGGTTGAGGAGATCTGAGGTGCGCCGCACAAGCTCTGTCGTCGCCTTGCGGGCAGCTCCCGGCCAGCGGGCGAGGGGGCCAGCGAAGAGGGGAGCTGCACCGCCGGCGAGCGCTCCGTGGCCCGGTGCATAGACCTCGACAGTGGTCGCGAGCTCCGTCGCCGAGGCGATCACGAGGAGCGCCGATGCGGCGATCTGGTGCTGGATGATCACCTGATCGGGGCGCGATGGATCGGTCGGCATCCGCAGCTCGGCGCGCGCCTCGGCGATGTGGAGAAGGGCTGCACGGACCGCTTGGATCGAGGTGCAGTCGTGCACGCTCGCGCCCAGACCTGCGCCGCTTGTCGTCGTCTGATCTTCGATCGCGAGCGCAGATCGTACGATGACCGGAGCACTTTGCAGGAGCCCCGCGAGGGCGTCCGAAGCCCGCAGAGCGGTGGCCGCAGCGAGCGGCACGACGATGCCCGGAGGCACTGGTAGGCCGGCGCGACGCAGATGGTCGAGCACCGCAGCCTTCGCTCGCAGCTGCGGCGGAGCGGCCTCGCCGAGGATATGCTCGAACACAGGCAGACTCTAACAGGCCGAGAAAAATTGCGGTTCGTCAGGCACTCGTCGAGCTTCCCATCGCATCCGTCGCCGGGCCCCGTCTGAGCCTGTCGTTTTTGTTTGTCCGCAATATCGCTCCTCGTACTCGTCAAACTCAAGACGAATACAACTGACTCTGCCCTTCGAGGTTTCTCGTCCCAGAATTCATCGATTACAAATACTGCATGGGATCAGCGGGGTTGATCGTGGGGATGCATGTAGTACTAGTTCACAGAGATATAATCATACTATCGGCAAGGCTTCGGTTACAGGCGTTGCCGACTCGCTGGGACCCGACCCCCCGAACCCGAGAAGGCCGTTTCGATCAGCCGGTTTCGATCTCGAGGCCCTTGATCCGGCGGCGACCGGTGGTGACCAGCAGAGCTGAGGGATCGACGGGGGACCACTGGGAAAGGGCGAAGAGGCCGGCGCGCAGCCAGCATCGCGCTCGACGTTCGGTCGCCCAGCGCAGGGCGGCGCGACGCCGTCGGCCGAGGGCGATGATCTCGCGGAGGCGCCAGGGCGGCGGATGAGCGATCTCGATGAGCTGACCGCCGACTGCCAAGCAGGCGGCGGCAGCTGGCCACGCGTCGTCGCTGAGCGAAGTGATGACGATCATCAAGTCGAGGGGGCGCTTGCCGTCGGCGGGTTGGATCTCGAGATCGTCGAGCATGTGCAGGAGCCCGTGGCCGTGCATGCCGCCGCCGCCGAGGGGGGTCAGCCAGGCGCCGACCGCGTTGGCCTCTCGCTGTCGATGCCGGAGCCAGGGCGTGAGCGCGGGTCCGGGGAGCAGTGCGCCGGGGTCCACGGTTCGGTGATACCACCGCTGATCTCCGCGGGGGCCATGGGCGCAGGATCGAGGGCACGCGATGGAGGCTAGGTCTCAGGCGATCGAGACGGCGTGGGCCCATCTTTGCTTGAGGGCGGCCAATTTTGCGGCGTCACCTGCGGGCGTAAAGGTGCGGTCCTCGGCCCAGGTCGCACTCAGATCGGCGGTGTCCGACCACAGACCGACGCCGAGCCCGGCGAGGAAGATCGCGCCCAGAGCGGTGGTCTCGAGAACCGTCGGTCGGACGAGCGGCACCTCTAACAGATCGGCCTGGAGTTGCATCAGCAGGTTGTTCGCCGCGGCGCCGCCGTCGACCTTGAGCGAGCTGAGCGGTGCGCCGAGATCGGCGGCCATCGCTGTCAGGAGGTCGGTGATCTGCAGGGCGATGCCCTCGAGCGCGGCGCGTGCGATCTGCGGTCGGCCGGTGCCGCGGGTGATACCGGCGATCAACCCGCGGGCGTTGGGTCGCCAGTGCGGGGCACCTAGACCGGTGTGAGCGGGCACTAACACCAGGCCTTCGCTGTCCTCGACGCTGGCTGCCAACGCCTCGATATCGGCGGCCTCGGAGATAAAGCCGAGCTTATCGCGCAGCCATTGGACGACCGCGCCGGCCATGAACGACGAGCCCTCGAGGCAGTAGGTGGTCGTCTCGCCGATCTGCCAGCCAACGGTGGTGAGCAGCCCGTGTTGGGAGGGCACCGGAACCGAGCCGGTATTGAGCATGACAAAGGCGCCGGTGCCGTAGGTGCACTTGGCCTCGCCGGGGCGAAAGCAGGCCTGGCCGAAAAGCGCTGCCTGCTGGTCGCCGGCGATGCCGTGGATCGGCAGGCCGTCGGGGAGCCCGGGCACGCCAGCGGTGCGTCCGAACTCGGCGGTGCAGGATCGTACCTCCGGTAGCAGCGCCTTTGGCACCCGCAGGCGCTCGCAGAGTTCGTCGGACCAACCCCCACCTTCGAGCGGCCAGAGCATCGTTCGGGAGGCGTTGCTCGGTTCGCTGACATGGGCACCGCCGCTGAGTCGCCAGACGAGATAGGTGTCGATCGTGCCGGCCGCGAGTTCGCCTTTGAGGGCGCGGGCGCGGGCGCCATCGACCTTGTCGAGCACCCAGGCGAGCTTGGTCGCCGAGAAGTACGGGTCGCAGACGAGACCGGTGAGTTCGCGGATCCGCGGTTCGTCGCCGGCCTCTTTGAGTGCGGCGCAGGCGGGTGTGGTGCGTCGGTCCTGCCAGACCAGCGCGTTGTGGATCGGCCGACCCGTCGCGCGATCCCAGACTAGCGAGGTCTCGCGCTGGTTGGTGATGCCGATCGCCGCGATCCGCGTGGCATCGACGTCAGGGCTCGCGAGCACAGCCCTTAGGGCCTCCAGGACGGAAGACCAGAGTTCGTCGGGGTTGTGCTCGACGTAGCCAGGTCGTGGAAAGTGCTGCGGGAACTCGCGGTTCTCCTTGGCCAGCACGCGGAGTTTGCGATCGACGACGAGGCAGGTCGTGCCGGTTGTTCCTTGGTCGATGGCGAGGATCAAGTCAGCGGCAGTCATGGCGTATCAGCGGGGGCGCAGCGTATCACGACGCTCAGGTGGGGGCTGAGATGGGGACTGAGCAAGCCGTCATGTCTCGGGCGTTGCGAGCGACGTCGTTTGGTCGACTCGTTGCGGAGGTGAGGTTCGCGGGGCGGGCGCTACCGGCCGGGTCATGTGATCGACGGAGGAGGCGAAACAAGAAGGTCGAGGGCGACGAAGAGAGAAGAAAACGTAAAGGAAGAGCGGTCGAGAGAAGAGAGGAGAAGAGAAGAAGAAGGGAAGAAGAAGAGAAGAAGAAGAAGGGGAGGAGAAGGGGAGGAGAAGGGAAGAAGAAGGAAGAAGAAGGAAGAGAAGAAGAAGAGAAGAAGAGAAGAAGAGAAGTGCGGGGCATGCTCGCGATCCAGACGAGCGACTCAAGAGAGGCGTTGAAGCGGCGAGGGCGTCCGATCTCGGGGGACAGGGCGAAGTGCGCATAAGGCGCGGTGGAGGTGATCTCTGCGGGCGGAAGGGATGTGCGCAGATGGCGCGACCGCCGATCAGGTGCTGCGGCTAGTGCGCGTTTTCCGCTGTTTGGAGGTGCGCTTATGGCGACCTCTCCAAATCTCGCTTTGCCCGAGTAATTCCCCCTCTGGCCTGCCTGTTCGCGAATTCGCGGGTGACGTGCGGCGGGGAGTTGTGTGAGCTGGGTCCAGAGCGTTGTTATGCGGCCGCGCAGATCGCCTCAAATACCTATCAAAGCCCTATCACTATCGCTAACTTAGCTATCACTTAAGGGTCTCCAAGGCGTTGACGGACGCGGCTGCAGGGGCCGAAAATACCGACGCAGCGACGCCTACAAGCGGTTCGACCCATGAACGGAGCATCAAAGCAGGAGCCGGCCAAAGCTCCGCCCCCGGCCGCCACCCAGGCCTCCTGCGACGAGGTTCCGGCGCCGCTGCCCGCTTCGATCATGGGCACGACGCTGCCGCCGGCGAACGTCACCCCGGTGGTTATGAACCCGGCGAATGCCAGCGAGCGTGCCGACAGCGACGCGGAGGCATCGGACTCGGCGGCGACAGTCGACAAGGCGGCGGCCAAGAAGAAGCGTCGCAAGCCGACGCAGCGCCCCAACAATGTCCGCAAGCTCCGCCAAGAGGCGATGATGAGCAAGGCAGAGTTGGCGCGACGGGCGAGTGTTTCGCCGCTCACGATCAACCGCGTCGAAAACGGTTGGCCGTGTCGCATGGACACGAAGCGAAAGATCCTCGAAGCGCTTGGCCTGTCGCCACAGGCCCGCGAAGAGGTCTTTGGTCCTGAGCCAGAGGCGGGTTGAGCCGGGCGATGCGCTGGCTTTGCGTCGCCTTGTAGCGCCTGCGCGGGTCGTCGATGTCAGCCTTTCCTTCTCAGTGTCCGGTATTTCTCACCGGCATGATGGGCTCGGGAAAGAGCACGCTTGCGCCCCTGCTTGCGGCTGCTTGGTCGGTGAAGTGGGTCGACCTAGACAGGCGTATCGAGCGGATCTTTGGTGCGACGATCCCCGAACTCTTCGCTGTCGGTGAGGCTAGTTTTCGTCGCCGTGAAGCTGCTGCGTTGCGCTCGTTGCTCGGCGAACCAGGGGTGAGAGCTCGCACGTTGATCGTCGCGACTGGCGGCGGTGCTGTCCTCGATCCTTCGTCGCGTGCGTTGATGTTCGAGACCGGTGCGATCATTCATCTTCAAGTCGAGGTCGACGAGTTGGTCGCGCGTTTGTGTGGCGCCGACGGAGGCCGACCGCTGCTCGCTGGTGACCCACAAAAACTGCGCGATCGGCTCACAGTGCTGCTCTCCGCGCGGCAGCAGGTCTACGCATGTGCGGACCTGGTTGTCGACGGCGGCGGCTCCCCGCAAGATGTTCTCAGCCGTGTAGTGACAGCTACCTCCGGCGGTAAGGCACGGCACGATGAGTGAGCGCGGCGATCTCCCCTCCGGTGCACGCAGACGCGTGAAGCCGATCGCGATCGATGTGCGCGTGCCGGCGCAGACGCTCTCCTATCCGGTGATCATCGGCCGCGGTGTGATCGGGCTTTTAGGCGAAGAACTCCAGCGCAGCTACCTCGCGCCCACGCGTGTCGCGCTGATCTCGGACGACAACGTCTTTCCTCTGCACGGTGATGCTGTCCAGGGCTCGCTCGAGCAGCAGGGGCTGAAGGTCGTGCCGATCGTGATCGCCGCGGGCGAGCGATCGAAGCAGGTGCCGGTGCTCCTTGATGTTGTCGAGCAGCTGCTGCGGGCCGGCTTTGGTCGTGGGGATGCGGTCGTCGCTCTGGGTGGAGGTGTTGTCGGGGATCTCGCGGGGCTGGCAGCGGCGCTCTTTATGCGCGGGATCCCGGTGATCCAATGCCCGACCTCGCTGCTCGCTCAGGTCGACGCCTCGGTCGGGGGCAAGGTCGCCGTCGATCTGCCTGCCGGCAAGAACCTGCTTGGCGCCTTTCATTTCCCGCTCGCGGTCTTCATCGACCCGGAGTTCCTGACTACGCTCGACGATCGCCAACTGGCCTCCGGTCTCGCCGAGATGCTCAAGCACGGTGCGCTCTTTTCACCCGAGCACTTTGCGCAGCTCGTCGATTCTGCGGACGCATTTTTTGATCGGGACCTGCAGGTCATCGCGCCGTTGATCGCCGCCTCTGTCAGTCTCAAGGCGGCCTGTGTCGGCCGAGATCCCTGGGAGCAGAGCAGTGCTGGCAAGGGCCGGGTGTTGCTCAACTTCGGTCATACCGTCGGTCACGCGATCGAGGTTGCCTCCGATTACACGCTCGCCCACGGCGAGGCCGTCGCCCTGGGCATGCGGGCTGCGGCTCGTCTTGCCGGGGCGAAGAACCTCGCCGGACCCGAGCTCGAGCAGACCTTTGTAAGCGCGCTCGCTCGCCTGCGCCTGCCTACGGATCTCGATCATTGGCTCGAGGGGGAGCGCGGCGCCGCGGTCGAACGGGCGCTCGCCCAGGACAAGAAACGCAGCGGCGGTAACGTCTCCTTTGTAGCGCTCTCGCGGATCGGCGATCCTTGTGTGATCAGCCTCAACTTCCGCGAGCTTTTTGCCCGACTCCGTCCCTGAAGAGACTTCCGAGCCCGGTTTGCGATGATGATCTTCGCGCGAGACATCGAGTCGATCGTCGGAGCGGTTTCCTGGGCGGCACCTTTCTCCATGTGATCGGCCCTGCGCGGGAGCAGGAGTCGGCGCAGGAGTCCGCGGGGCACGGAGCTGCGGCCCGCAGCGCCCTTTGGGGGCGCGCTCTGGACTCGAGCGAATCCGCATCTGCCGTTGCGGTGCGAAGCTTGACCCGCAGCGCTCCGGTCTGACAACCTCTAGCGGCGCTAGAGGCAAGGCGCCGCCAGACTATGATCGCAGAAACCCTTCAAAAGATCGTCGAGACTACGCCCGGTGCCATCGCGGCTAGCTTCATGGATGCTGATGGCATCGCCATCGAGACCCACGTGGCCGGTGACGACTTCGACATCGAGACTGTCGCGGCCGAGTTCTCGGTCCGTTTTAAGTCGCTGCGGGAGGCCTCTGTGGCTCTCGAACTCGGCGGCATCAACGACATGACCGTCAAGATGGACGAGGCCACGCTCATCGTTCGCTTTTTGGGCGAGTACTACGTGGTGCTTGTGCTGAAGCCGGAGGGGATGACGGGCAAGGGGCGCTACAAGCTCCGGTCGACTGCGTCTGTCTTCCGCGAGATGATCTAGCGGGCCCTCACGAGCCGCGGACGATGACAGGGCCAAGGTCGAGGGTCGTGGTGATCCACGGGCCCAACCTCAACCTCCTAGGCACTCGGGAGCCCGAGCTGTACGGGTCGATGACTCTTGCAGAGCTCGACGCAGAGCTTGTGGCCCTGGGTGCGAGCTTGGGTGTGCATGTCGAGTGCCACCAGGCGAACGCCGAGGGCGCCCTGGTCGATCATCTGCATGCCGCCCGCGGGGCGCTCGGCATTGTCCTCAACGCCGCCGCCTACACCCACACCAGCATCGCCCTGCACGACGCGATAAGGGCGATCGAGGTGCCGACGATCGAGGTCCACCTCAGCAATACCTACGCTCGCGAGCCCTTCCGCCAGCGTTCGTTGACCGCCGCGGCCTGTCGGGGAGTGATCCTCGGCTTGGGTGTGGACTCCTATAAGCTCGCCCTGCGTCAGCTCGTGAGTTCGGCTGTTATGGCCACATGAGCTGCGTTCGCCGCGAAACCTAGAAAACTAGAAAACTAGAAAATAGAGTTTTCGAATTAATCCCCTCCCTTCGCGCCATCAGGCATAACCGCACGGAGCACCCATGCCAGCTGACTCCTCAGGCAAGACAAGCCTCCCTGATCTTCGCTACATCCGCGAGCTCGCCAGGGTCGCCAAAAATTACGACCTCGCCGAGGTCGAGATCGAATCGGGCGAACATCGGATCTTGATCCGCCGCGGCGCGCAGCCAGGCGCTCCGGTGATCGTCGCTGCGCCGGCACCGGCACCGGCACCGGCACCGGCACCGGTCCAAGAGGAGGTGGTTGAGGTCGAAGGCGACTACATCACCTCTCCCTTTGTCGGCACCTTCTACCGGGCGCCGAGCGCCGAGACGGCTTCGTTCGTCGAGCTCGGCGGCACAGTCCAGACCGGCCAGACTCTCTGCATCGTCGAGGCGATGAAGCTCTTCAACGAGCTCGAGGCGGAGTTCCCCTGCGTGATCGAAGAGGTCTTGGTAGAAAACGCGCAGCCGGTCGAGTACGGGGCTCGCCTCTTTAAGGTCCGCAAGCTGTGACCCGGGAGATCCGCAAGGTCCTCGTCGCCAACCGCGGCGAGATAGCCCTCCGAGTGATCCGAGCCTGTCACGAACTCGGGATCCGCACGGTCGCGGTGCACTCGTCGATCGACGAGCACGCGCTGCACACCCGATTCGCGGACGAGGTCGTGTGCATCGGCCCAGGACCTGCGGCCCAGAGCTACCTCAACATCCCCAACATCCTCGCCGCCGCGGAGCTCTCGGGGGCCGACGCCATCCACCCGGGCTACGGCTTTCTCGCCGAGCGCGCGGACTTCGCAGAGATCGTCGGTCGTTGCGGCATGACGTTTATCGGTCCCGGTGCCCAGCACATGCGGCTGATGGGCGACAAGATCCAGGCCCGGGCCTGCGCGGAGCGGGCAGGGGTGCCGGTTTTGCCGGGCAGTGGGTTGCTGACCGATGCCGCGCAGGCCTGCGAGATCGCCGAGCGCATCGGTTTTCCTGTGATTTTAAAAGCGGCCGCGGGCGGTGGTGGTCGCGGCATGAAGATCATCCGCGACCCCGCGCTTTTAGGACGCACGCTCGCCACCGCTCAGGCCGAGGCCGAGGCCGCCTTTGGCTGTGGCGACATCTACCTCGAGCGCTACGTCGAGAGCCCCCGTCACGTCGAAATCCAGATCGTCGCCGATCGCCACGGCGGCGTTGTGCATCTTTTAGAGCGTGAGTGTTCGATCCAGCGCCGGCACCAAAAGGTTGTCGAAGAGGCCCCCTGTTCGGTCCTGAGCGAGGAGATGCGGGCTCAGATGTGCGACGCGGCGGTCGGCCTGGCCAAGGCGATCGACTACCACTCCATCGGCACGGTCGAGTTCTTGCTCGACGGTGACCGTTTCTACTTCATGGAGATGAACACCCGGGTTCAGGTCGAGCACTGCGTGACCGAGATGATCACCGGGGTGGATCTCGTTCAAGAGCAAATCCGCCTGGCGATGGGCGAGCCGCTTCGCCACCTCAACCGCTACCATAAGGCCCGTGGGCATTCGATCGAGTGCAGGATCAACGCCGAGGACCCGGTCACGTTCGCTCCGCGGCCGGGCACCATTACCGCGCTGCACTTCCCGGGTGGCTTTGGCGTGCGAATCGACAGCCACGTCTACCAGGGGTACAAGGTGTCCCCCTACTACGACTCGATGTTAGCCAAGGTCATCGTGCACGCTGCGGATCGAGACCGCGCTATCCGCCGGATGCGACGGACGCTCGGCGAGTGCGTGATCGAGGGCATCACCACCAACCTCCCGCTCCATCGCTGGTTGTTCAAGCAGGAGGCCTTTGTCTCTGGTACATACGATACTCACTTCCTCGAGGCGTCCTTGGACCCTGAGGCCATTCTCCGTGAGGCCGATTCGTACACGTAAACCGAAGCGTGCGGACCTGACGATCAGGCAGAAAGTCGACTAGGGGTGGCGTTCAACCGAGAGAAAGCACTGGCTGCAGCCGCGAAGTACGCGGGGCGCGAGCAGCACGATCGCGCCGCTCGCGAGTACCAGGCGATCGTCGAGGCCGACCCTAGCGACATCCGCTCGTGGGTGATGCTCGCCGACTGTTTGGTCCGAGCCGGCGATAATTCTGGAGCGATCGATCGCTTTAGCAAGGTCGCCGATTTTTACGCGGCCAACGACGAACCGACCAAGGCGATCGCTGTCTACCGGCAGATCCTCAGCCTGGATGCCGGCCGTCTCGATATCCACATCAAGATCGCCGAGCGCCTGCACGCGATCGATCGAACCGCCGACGCGATCGCCACCTACGAGTTTGTCGCCCAGTCGTACTTCCAGGCCGGCAAGGTCGCCGAGGGGCTCGAGGGTTTTCGCATGGTCGCCGAGCTCGACGTCGCCGACGTCGCGAAGCGCCTGCGGGTTGCCGAACTCTACTCCCGCGAGGGTCGCAAAGAGGAGGCGGTCGAGCACTTCCGCCTCGCTGCCCAGCGCTTGCTCGCCAAAAATCGCTACGAAGATTACATCCGCGTCGGCGAGCGCCTCCTCTATCACAAGGACGACGACGCGGACATCCTGCGCAGTCTCGCCGAGCTCTACTTGGTGCACTCCAAGGAGCCCCGGCGGGCACTGATGAAGCTCAACGGTCTACTAAGGGTGTCGCCAAACGACGCTCTGGGGCTCGAGCTGCTGGCCGATACGTTTGTCGCTTTAGGTGTTACGGGTAAGGCGATCAGCGTCGCTAGCGAACTCGCCAAGGACCTGCGCAAGGGGGATGCCGAGTCCAAGCGAGAGGCCGCACGCATCATCCGCAAGGCGCTCGACTGGCAGCCCGACGAGCCTGAGGCGCTGCGCAAGGCCCTGGCCGAAGTCGATGAGGAACTCGCCGCCCTAGGTGCGGGCGAGCCCGAGGTGCTGATCGACGTCGCCGATGATTACGAGGATGATCTCGACCTCGACGTCGATATCGATGAGGGCGGCGAAGACGACTTTGAGATCGACGAGGGAGAAGAGATCGGCGACGACGGTTACGACGTCGCGATGAGTGCGGGCGAGAAGCTCGTCGTCGAGACTCGGGTGTACGTGCGCTACAAGATGTACGAGCACGCCCTGGCCCACATTCAAGGGCTCCTCGACATCGATCCCAACGACCTCGAGGCGATCGAGCTGCACGCCGATGTTTTGGATCGCATGGGACGCCTGGGCGACGCTGCGGATCTCTACGTGCGTTTGGCTCAGCTCGTCGGTGACGCGGATCCGTCGCGGGCCGAGCGATTCCTCGACCAAGCGATGGCGTTGGTGCCGGATCACTCGCAGGCGTCGATGATGTTGACGACCCTCGAGGCGCTCGGTCGCGGCACCCCAGGGCGCCACTTGCCGGTGCGCAGGGCGACCCCTGCGGAGGCGATGCCCGCGAAGACGACCGAGGCAACCGCCAAAACCAAGCCGGTGGAGGCCAAGCCGGCGACAGCAGCGGAGACGAAGCCAGCGGAGACGAAGCCAGCGGAGGCCCCATCGGCCACAGCGGCGGAGACGAAGCCGGTGGAGGCCCAGTCGGCCACAGCAGCGGAGGCCAAGCCGGCGACGGCAGCGGAGACAAAACCCGTATCCAAGCTGATGATCGGGCGTACGCCTCTGCCTTCGCTCCTGCCAAAGCGCGACGGTCGGACGCCGCTGCCTGGGCGGTTGCCAAAGGGCACGCCGCTCCCGGGTCTGCCGCCGCTGCGGGATGTTACGCCAGCTCCAGCCCGCTTGCCAAAGCGTGTCGAGGGCGAGGGCGAGACGGATAGCGAGCCGCCAGTCACGACCGATGACTCTGGGTTGCTCCGCTTTCACGCGCCGAAAAAGCGTCCGCCACCGCCACCGCCACCGCCGCCCGGTCGGGGTCGACGGCGTCCCTCCGAGAGTCGAAGCCCAGCTCGTGGCCGACGAAGTGACAACGAGCCCTCGGAGGGTGAATCAGAACGCTCAGACACCCCCGGGGGGGAGCAGGCCGAGATCGCGGTGGACCTGGACGATGTCGAGGAGCTCGACAGCATCGAGATGCTCGAGCTCGACGATGTTGAGACCGACGATGTTGAGACCGACGCGGTTGAGACCGACGATGTTGAGACCGACGCGGTTGAGACCGACGCGGTTGACGACATAGAGACGACTGGTGAGTCGGAGAGCGGCGAAGCTGCGACTGACAAAACGGAAGCCAATGAGCCGGAGACGGCTGAGTCGGAAGCCGACGACGTAGAAACTGGTCCGTCGGAGAGCGACGAAGCGTCGAGCGACGAGCCGGAGAGCATCGAAGCAGCGAGCGACGAGCCGGAGA
>CAYYUP010000026.1:36766-73609 GCA_964474905.1 uncultured Nannocystis sp.
CGAAGCAGCGAGCGACGAGCCGGAGAGCATCGAAGGAGCGACGGAGCCGGAGACGGAGCCGGAGAGCGCCGAAGCAGCGAGCGACGAGCCGGAGAGCATCGAAGGAGCGACGGAGCCGGAGACGGAGCCGGAGAGCATCGAAGCAGCGAGCGACGAGCCGGAGAGCATCGAAGCAGCGACAGCTGAGCAGGTCGAAGCCGATGACGGCACAATCGGCAAGACGGAGACCGAGCACAGCGTTGGCAGTGACGCGGCCGGTGGCGAGCGCGGCGGCGACTCGCGAGAGATCCTCGGCTTCTTGCCGACGCGAGGCACAGATAGGCCGCGTCGGGATGAAAATGGCGACGCCGGAGCGCTTCCCGCAGAGGGTGAGGCCGAATCGGTTGTTGATGCGATGCCTAGCGAGGCGTCGGAGACAACGTCAGCAGGCATGGAGCCGGCAGAGGCCGACCAAGAAGAAGAAACAGAGACTCTCGTCGCATCGGCGGAGGTGACTTCGGAGTCGGCAGAGCCAGACCAAGATGAATCCTTCGACGCCTCTGCGGAGCCAGAGCAGAGCGAAGAGCCAGAGCAGAGCGAAGAGCCAGAGCAGAGCGAAGAGGTCGATGGCAAGCCGCGTGCGGATACAGATGCGGACGATGTTGCGGACGAGTCTCATCCTGAGATCCAAGATGAACTCGACGAACTCATCTTCTTCATGGATCAGGGATTCGGCGACGATGCGGCCACGACCTATTTAGAGCTCGTCGCTCGTTATCCTGGGCACCCGGCGCTGGCGCCCTATGCCGAGCGTTTCGATGTCCTCGGCGAACCCCCCGAAGAGGCAGCAGAGCCGATTCTCTTGGGCGAAGAAGAGGCCCTTCCGGAGACTGGCGGCGAGGCTCCTGCACCCGAGGCACCGCTCTTTGACTTCGGCGAGAACGACGAGGAGGACGATTTCCTTTCCTCGATCTTCGACGAAGAACCTTCGAAGCCGGCCAAAAAGAGCAAGCCCGAGCCGGTGCGGGCTCGTGCCGAGCTCGAAGGCTCGACGGACGCGCGCACCTTCTTCGATCTCGGCACGGCCTATCGTGAGATGGGGCTCATCGACGACGCGCTCGCCCAATTTCGTTCGGCCTCCAAGGAGCCCGCCTGGAAGGCGAGGTCGCTGGTGATGATGGCGAGCCTCCGCCTCTATCGCGGCGAGCTACCGGAGGCGATCGCCGATCTCGAGGAGGCGGTCGCCTTTGCGATCACCGAGGACGAGCGCAGCGAGGCTCGCTACGAGCTCGGTGTCATCTACCAGGTGATGGGCGACAAAAAGAAGGCGATCGCAGCGCTAGAGGCGACCAGTCCTGGCTATCGCGACCGCGATGCTCGCCTGGCCACGCTCGCGAGCGATTAAGTCCAGGCGTTGTCGCCTAGATGTACCGAACTGGTGTGGCTAGAACTCACGCGGTCGCGCGGTTGCGCGGGTCTGCGTGGGTCTCTTGCGGGCGAAGATCCCGCAGCGAGTCGACATGTTGATGAGTTGCAGGGGTCCTAGCCCCTGTTTTAGGGGGGAAAACACAGAAACAGGGGGGTGCAATGCCCGCGTGCCCTGTGATCGCCGCTTGAGAACGATCGCGCCCTCTGTTACAGCAGGCGCCCCGACAAAGCGACGATAGCGACGATAATGGAAAGCCAGATCGAAAAGATCAGTGCGGTCGAGTACCGCGTGCGTGTTGAGATCCCCTGGGAGACCGTGTCACCGCGGTTGAACGCCAAGCTGCGTGATCTCCGGCGCAAGGCTCGGCTCCCGGGCTTCCGCCCCGGCAAGGTTCCGCAGCCGATGATCGAGCGCCTCTTTGGCAAGAGCGTGCGCGAGGAACTCGCCCGTGAGTTGGTCGACGAGACCTTTCAAGACGCGGTCGTGAAGCACTCCAAGGTGCCGCTCACTCAGCCCGCGCTCGAGAACAACGACCTCGCCCGCGGCCGTGCCTTCACCTACTCGGCCCGCTTCGAGGTGCCGCCAGAGATCGAGCCCGTGGACTACACGGGTGTGCCGGTTCGCCGCCGCCCCGCGGTTGTCGACGACGCCAAGGTCGAAGAGCGCCTCAAAGCCAAGCAAGAGGAGTTCACCGAGATCCAACCGTTGCCGGAGGATCTCGAGCGCGAGACGACCGTCGACGGCGACGTCTGGACGATCGACATTGAGGGTGGCATTGGCGAGACCCGGATCTCCCGCAAGGATGCCCAGATCACCGTCGGCGATATCTCGACCGAGATCATCCCCGGTTTCCTGGACATCGTCGGCAAGCTCGCCCTCAAGGATGTCGGCAGCAGCCGCGAGGTCCGTTTCACTCCGCCGCAGGAGCGTCTGCGGGCTGACCTTCGCGGGCAAGAGGCTGTGTTCACCCTCGGCTTTCGCGAGGTCCGTCAGCGGGTCGTGCCCGCCTTGGACGACGACCTGGCCCGCGATACCGGCGAGGCCGAGACCATCGACGAACTCCGCAGCAAGTTCGCCGACGCGGTCAAAGAGGAGGACCAGGAGCAGGCCGAGCACGAGGCGCGTCAACGCCTTGTCGAGACCATCCTCAAGGGCAACGAATTTGAGGTGGCACCCTCGCTGATCGCCCGCGAGGTCGACGCGCAGGTTGACCTCTTCAAGCGGCAGCTCGCGCAGCAGGGGCTCGACCTCTCGCGGGTCGGCATGACCGAGTCCGCGGTCGGCCAGCAGATGCGTCCGCAGGCGCTCTTTAACGTCAAGGCGTTTCTTCTTCTCGACGCGATCGGCAAGGCGGAGGACATCACCTTCACCGAAGATGAGGTCACCGAAGAGCTCAAGAACATGGCCGAAGAGGGCAGCCAAAACATCGACCGCTTGCGCGCGACGATGGAGAAAAACGGCCAGCTCCTGCTGCTTCGCGCCCAGATCCGTGAGTCCAAGATCCTCGACTTCCTGATGGAAAAAGCCGAACTCACCGAGGCGCCGGATCCTGCGCCTGAGACCGATGCCACTGAGGAAGACAGCGGCGAAGAGACCGCGAGCGCAGGAGAAGAGAGCGCTTCTTGATCCCCGCGCAGCCGGTGTGATTTTGGCCACCCAACAGGGGCCTGCCCACGCCGGTCTGCAGGGCGAGAGACTTCGAGACAAGGGAGGCGAGCGCGCGAGCGGGCGCCTTCTTTGTGTTGGCTTGCCCAACCACGCATGATGCGCATCATGTGCTTGATAGGCGGGGCCCTTGCATCGCCGGGCGGTGCCCGTCACCATACGTGAGACTAGAGCGGAGACCCTGAATGAACGGAAGGAAGAGCGACGACGTCATGACGACGCCGATGGCCAATATCCCCTTTGTGATCGAGCAGACTCACCGCGGCGAGCGCTCCTGGGACATCTACAGCCGCCTCCTTAAGGATCGGATCATCTTTTTAGGGACGCCGGTCAACGATCAGGTGGCGAACGTCATCATTGCCCAGCTGCTCTTCCTCGAGTCCGAGGATCCCGAGAAGGACATCACGCTCTACATCAACTCCCCAGGCGGCGTTGTGACGGCGGGTCTCGGGATCTACGACACCATGCAGTACGTGCGGCCTAACGTCGCCACCTACTGCATGGGGCAGGCGGCGTCGATGGGCGCGCTGCTCCTGGCCGGTGGTGCACCGGGCAAGCGCTTTGCCTTGCCCAACGCTCGCATCATGATCCACCAGCCGAGCGGCGGAGCTCAGGGTCAAGCGACCGACATCGAGATCCAAGCGGCGGAGATTCGGCGCCTCCGTGAGCTGCTCAACAAAATCCTCGCTGACCACAGTGGCCAGACGGTCGAGGGCATCCTTCGCGACACCGAGCGCGACAACTTCATGGATGCTGCGACCGCCAAGAAGTACGGCCTCATCGACGACGTGCTCGTTCGCAAGAGCACAGCGGGCAACGGTGATTAGATGAGTCCCAAGCGTGACAACAACGGCAACCTCAGCTGCTCTTTTTGCGGCAAGAGCCAAAAAGAGGTCAAGAAGCTGATCGCGGGCCCTTCGGTCTATATCTGCGACGAGTGCATCTCGCTCTGCAACGACATCCTCGCCGAAGAGGTGCAGAAAGAGGAGCGCTCCGATCGCGGCGGCAAGGTGCCGAAGCCCAAAGAGATCCGCTCGATTCTCGACGACTACATCATCGGTCAAGACATCGCCAAGAAGGTCATCGCGGTCGCGGTCTACAACCATTACAAGCGGATCAACGCCACCCAAGGCACCGACGATCCTGAGCTGCAAAAGAGCAACATCATGCTCCTGGGGCCGACCGGCTCGGGCAAGACTCTGCTCGCTCAGACCCTCGCTCGGATCCTGGATGTGCCCTTCGCGATCGCCGATGCGACCAGCCTGACCGAGGCCGGTTATGTCGGCGAAGATGTCGAGAACATCATTGTCTCTCTCCTGCAAAACGCCGACCACGATGTCGAGCGGGCGCAGCGGGGCATCATCTACATCGACGAGATCGACAAGGTCGCGCGCAAGGGCGAGAACCCCTCGATCACCCGCGATGTCTCCGGCGAGGGCGTGCAGCAGGCGCTGCTCAAGATCCTCGAGGGCACGATCGCCAGCGTGCCGCCCAAGGGCGGTCGCAAGCACCCGCAGCAGGATTTTTTGCAGGTCGATACGACCAACATCCTGTTCATCTGCGGCGGTGCGTTTGCCGGGCTCGAGAACATCATCGAGCACCGGATCTCCAACAAGACGATGGGCTTTGGCACCGAGCTGCACACCAAAAAGGAGCAGCGTCACTGGGAGCTGATCCAGCAGGTGCAGAGCGAAGACCTGATGAAGTTCGGGCTCATCCCCGAGTTCATCGGTCGCCTGCCGGTCATCGCTCCGCTGCACGAACTCGACGAGGAGGCCCTGATGGCGATCCTCACCAAGCCAAAGAACGCGCTGGTCAAGCAGTACCAGCGTCTGCTGGCGATGGATGGGGTCACCCTCAAGTTCACCGACGAGGCCCTGCGGGCGATCGCCGAGAAGAGCCGCAAGCAAAAGGCCGGTGCTCGTGGTCTGCGGACCATCCTCGAGCGGGCGATGCTCGACGTGATGTACGAGATTCCGAGCACGGACAACATCCGTGAGGTCATCGTCAACGAAGAGTGCATCTGCGACGGCAAGCAGCCGGTGCTGGTCTACGCAGCGAACAGCGACGAATCCAAGAAAGAGGCGAGCTAAGACTCTCCTCTTGGGCTGCGCTGAAAGCGAACAAAAAGGGCGTTTCGGGTGAACTCCGAGACGCCCTTTTTTCTGTGCGGCTGGCTAGAACGGGCCTGTTTTGGCCCCGATTGCAACGCGTGTGCAGATCTAGCAGGTGGGGGTGTCTCCGCTGCTGACGGTTTGGATGGTGCCGCAGTGGTAGATGTCGCCGACGCTGCCCTCGAAGACAGCTTCGGCACCGTCCTCGTAGTACACATCGCCTGAGTTGCCGGTGAAGGTGACATGGGAGCCGGCGCGGATGTAGAGGTCGATGCTGTCGCCGTTGACCGTCGCCTTGCCGCCGTCGTCGACGACGATGTCGCCGGCTTGGCCCGTATAGGTGAGTACGCCGCCAGCACAGACGCGGTAGTACGCGGCGCTTCCGGAGACTTCAGCGCTAACAATCACGGTGTCGTCGGGCAGGTTGATGCTGCATTGCGCAGCAGAGCCCTCCTGGCTGTCGATATCACCGATGGTCTTGATGTCATCGCCACAGGCTCGCTCCGATCAGCGTGAGGGCGACGGCATAGAGGGGGAACAGAGCGTGTTTTGGCATGCATTTCTCCGGTTGTCGGGATGGAAGATCGGAACCGATCCAACGAGCCTCCAGCTCGCTTAGTGTCGAAAGGTATCGACGCTGAGCTTGCCGCCGCCGGTGACCTTGGTCTCGGCCGCACGGGCTTCGCGGAGGCCGGAGGTTCGCAGGACCCACATCTCGCGGGTCGCGACCACGTCGTCGCTCTCGCGGGCGTGGATCTCGATGCGGTTGTTGCCCGGGGTCAGGGGAATCTCGGCGAGGAACTCGAGCTTGCCGCTGGTCGGGTCCTCGGCGGCCCTGTAGAAGACTTTTTCGCGGCGACCGAAGAGGTTGCGGGCGGGGTTGTAGACCGTGATGAAGACGTCGCGCACGGCCTGCTGATCGTTGGCGACGCCCTCGATGCGGACCGAGTCGCCGGCGACCTGGGTGACCTGGTCGCGGAGGGTGATCGTCGGCGGGCTGATCGCGAGCAGGTCCTCGACCTTGGTCGCCGTGGCACCGGTGCGGCCGCCTTTGCTTTTTGTCAGGGCATCTGACTTGGCAAAGGCGACGTAGCCAGGGGCCAACTGCACCCGCATCCAGCCGCCGTCGGCCTCGCCCAGGAGGCGCATGCTGGCCCCAGATTCGGCGTGCGCGACCACCCGCGGAGTCCCGAGCGGAGAGGCGTAGAGGTCGAGCGGCGAGGTGGCCAAGAGCGTGCCGCGGGACTTTTTAAAATTGAGGCTGCTCTCGCTTAGGGGAAAGGTGAGCTTGTCCCCTAGGCTGACGCCGGTCTTTGCGTCGCTGACCGAGAGCAGGAGCGTGGCTTCCCCCTTGTCGGGGGTCTTGCGGACCTCGAAGTCGAGTTCGACGACCCGCGAGGCGCCGGGCGCTAGCTCTTTGATGTTCTCGCGGCCGGTGTGCAGGAAGAGCGCGTCGCCGCTGCGATTGCGCAGGTTGACCCAGGTGTCGAGTGCCTTGCCCTCGCCGTTGTTGGTGACGTGCACCCGAAGGCGGACCCGCTCGCCGAGCTGGAGTGCGCCGTCGCCGTTTCCTTGGATCGAGCCGCCGGCGGCCGGATCGTCGATGATCTGGTAGCCGAAGGCGAAGAGCGGCCGCGGTAAACCCTCGGCGGAGATTTTGAGGGCGGTATTGGAGCCCGGAGCGAGCTTGGCCCGGTAGGCCTCGTGCAGCTCAACCTCGATCTCGTCGGTTCTCGAGAACTCGTGCTCTGAGACCGAGAGCTTGAGCGTCGCTGTTTTGGTTTGGCCGGGGTCGACACGACCGACGATGAACTCGCGCTCGTCGAGGTAGGAGTAATCGCTGCCGGAGATCGCCCAGACCTGGAAAGCAGGGGCGTCGCCGGTATTGGTGACCGACATCGTCAGTACCCCGGATTCGCCCCCGTGGAAGAGGTTGTTGGCCTTGTCGGTCTTGACCGTGACCTTGAGTTTGGCCGCCTTGCCGGCCTCGGGTGGCGAGCCTGCGCTCCAATCGATGCCGCGGGCGCCGAAGCTGCGGGCGATCTGGGTGGCTTCTTCGGCGGCCTTGCGACTGACGAACTCGTCGAGCTTGGCGAGGATGCCGTCGCGGCTGGATGTCGGCGCCCAGGCGACGAGGTCGCGGGCGATGCGGATCTCGGGATCTTCGAGGGCGGTCTCGGCGTCGGCTTCGGCATTGGTGAGCGCGCGCCTGCGGGGTTTTTTGGTCTCGTCTTTCTTGCCCTTGGTCTCGGGTGTCACCGAGCCGTAGGAGAGGAAGTCCAGACCGGCGGCGATCTTTTGCGAGGCGTCGATCTTGGAGTTGGTGAGCCGGGAGGCGAGTGCCTCTTCGCGGACGAGATCGAAGCGCTTGCGGCCGTGGTAGGCGACGTACTCCTCACCGATGTACACCGGGATGGTTTCGAGATCTGGGCTGACGCCGACCGACTGGATCGAGATGTCGCCGGGCGTGAGGTACTGGGCGATCGTCAGCTTGAGTGCCAGCTCTTTGTCGCCGACCCGGCGATCGTTGAGCACCTGGACCGAGCCCTTGCCAAAGCTGCGCCGGCCGACGAGCACCGCGCGGCCGAGGTTTCGCAGAGCGCCGGCGACGATTTCGGTGGCGCTGGCGGAGCCCTGGTCGATGAGCACCACGAGCGGCAAATCCGGGAAGTCGTAGCGACTGTCGGCACGCATCTCATCGCGGGGAGAGGAGGGGCCGACAGTCGAGACGATGGTGCCTGCCGAGAGGAACGCATCGGCGACCTCGACCCCGGCGGTGAGCAGCCCGCCCGGGTTGTCGCGCATGTCGAGCACGACGCCGCGAACACCTTCGCGCTCGAACTCTTGGAGCTTGGCGCGGACCTCTTGGCCGGTCGTTTGCGAGAAATTTCGGTTGAGTTGTAGGAGTCCGACTTTGATCGCTTTGCCCTGGTCGTCGGTCGCTGGCAGCACGGTGCCGATCACCGAGTCGAGCTTGATCCGGTCGCGGGTGACCGAGAGTTTTTTGGGTCGGTCATTGCCTTCGCGTCGGACCCAGACGCCGACCGTGGTCCCGGGGGCGCCGCGCAGGCGCTCGACCGCTTCGCTGAGGCTCATCGTCACCGTGGACTCTTCGTCGATCTGGACGATCCGGTCGGCGGCTTTCATGCCGACCTTGTCGGCGGGCGTGCCATCGATGACCCGGATGACGGTGATCTTGCCGTCGCGCATGCCGACCTCGATGCCCAGACCGCCAAAGGATCCCTTGGTGCTGGTGCGCATCTGCTCGAAGTCCTCGGGCTTGAGCAGGTTGGAGTGAGGATCGAGGGTTGCGAGTACACCCTCGACGATCGCGTACTCGGCCTTGCGCAGGCCGTCTTCATCGAGTTCGGCGTGGTCGCGGATAAAGCGAAAGACCTCGCGCAGGCGCTTGCCGACGGTCCAGACCGCGATCACATCGTCGATCGGGAACTCCTGCTCGTGGGTGCCGACGCGGACCCGCACGCGTCCCGGGTTCTCGAGATCGCCGATGGGCTCGACGAGCACCTGCGGGATCGCTTGCTCGAGGCCCTCGAGGCCCGCGATCGTCATTTTTTGTGGATCGATGCGCTCGGGTTCGACGTAGTACTTGGCGACGTTGAAGAGCGTCCAGTCGAGGACCCGGAGATCGGTCGCATCGTAGGTGCCGCCGAGGCGGGCAAAGCTGTGCATCTCGGTTGCGGGTGTGCGGGCCTGACTGTCACTGGCAGCGGTCAGCCCGAGAGCGATGAGCAGCGCGCCGAAGAGGACCGTCGGGGTCGAGGCGGAACCAGGGGATTTTTTGCGCGCGCTCACGGTCTCCTAGTCTATCGGCGGAGGAGCGTGGGGGCCACCTAATGACGATAGAGAGCCCGCTACGGCGTGCGTAGATATCCTGCGTGGGGGTCACGCCGACCGGCCGGGCTTACCCTGTGGCGGTCGCCGACGTACACTGCCCACGGCATGGCAAAGGGCAAGCGCGAGGGCAGCGGAGACAAACGTCGCGGTGACGATGAGCTGGTCGTCGAGGTGCTGCCGAAGGGCGCGATCCCCGAGGTCGAGGCCGAAGTTGTCGAGAGCGCCGAGGATGAGGGCGACGAGGACGATGGCGCCGAGGTGCTCGAAGAGGTCGCGGTTGTCACGGACGAGGAGCTCGAGGCGCTCGAGAGCGAGATCCTCCGCGGTACGACCTCAAAGGCGCGCAAGGCCGCTAAGACCGCGAGTACGACTGCGCTCGCCCGTCGCGACCCGATGGCCGCGTACATGTCGGAGGTCCGCCGGCACTCGCTGCTCACCCGCGCAGAGGAGTACGAACTCGCCGTTCGCTGGGTCGAAAACGGGGACACCGAGGCTGCGAAGACGCTGGTGACCTCCAATCTCCGACTCGTCGTCAAGATCGCCCACGACTACCGCAGGGCCCATCAAAATATCTTGGATCTGGTCCAGGAGGGCAACGTCGGTCTTATCAAGGCCGTGCAAAAATTTGATCCCTACCGCGGGGTCAAGCTCTCGACCTACTCCGGCTGGTGGATCAAGGCGTACATCCTCAAGTACATCCTCAACACCTGGCGCTTAGTTAAGATCGGCACGACGCAGAACCAGCGAAAGCTCTTCTTCAATCTGCGCAAGCAGCGGGCCAAGCTCAAGGCCGCGGGCATCGATCCGACACCGGACAAGATCGCCGAGGCGCTCGATGTTTCGACCGCCGAGGTGATCGAGATGGAGCGGCGCATGGGATCGCCGGATCAATCGCTAAACGCCCCGCTCAGTGCCGACGACGGTGACGGCGGCCGCACGCGTATGGACCTCCTGGAGGACGCCCAGGCCGATCCGGCGGCGGATGTCGAGCAGCACGAATTTAAAGAGCTGCTCCAGTCGACGCTCAAGACCTTTGGCGAGACGCTCAGCGGTCGTGAACTCGAGATTTTCAGCGATCGCCTGATGGCGGACGAACCGGTGACGCTTCAGCATCTCGGCACTCGTTGGGGTGTCAGTCGCGAGCGCGCCCGGCAGCTCGAGAAGCGAATGGTTCTCCGCCTGCGCAAGTTTCTCAAACAGGAACTCGGTGACGCCGTAGACATCGCACTCGGCCACGAGGGCGCTTGAGCGGCGTCCTGGTATTAGTCGGCACTCCGCTCGGCAACCGCGAGGACCTCTCGCCGCGGGCCCGGGCGGCGATTTTTAGCGCCGACCTGCTGCTTTGCGAGGATACGCGCTCGCCGCTGCGTCTGCTGGGCGAGCAGGGCGGGGCGCTGCCCCAGCGGGTCTCTTGTTTTGTCGCCAACGAGGGCGCTCGCATCGGTCTCCTGCTCTCCCGCTTGGAGCGTGGCGAGCGAGTCGTGTACGTCAGCGAGGCTGGCATGCCGATCTGGAGCGACCCCGGCGACAAGCTGGTGCGCGCCGTGGTCGAGGCCGGTTTTGAGGTCGACGTGATCCCCGGACCGACGGCGGCAGCAGCTGCGCTCTGTCTCTCGGGATTTGCCGCGACCGATGTTCGCTTTCGGGGTTTTCCGCCCCGTGGGGGTCGCGGGCGGGCTGAGTTCTTGGCGGAGCTTGTGCACGAGTGTGCTGTCGTCATTCTTTACGAGGCCGGCAATCGGACTGCCGAGCTTGTTCGTGATCTGCGGCGTGTGCTGCCCGATGCCGAGTCGCGCCGGCTAGTGGTCGCTCGCGAGCTGACGAAGCTGCATCAAGAGGTGCTTCGCGGAACGGTCGTCGAGCTGGCCGAGCGTATCGATGGCTCACTGCGCGGTGAGGTCACGGTGGTTTTAGGCGGCGCGCCTGGGCGAGCGACGAGCGACGAAGACCCGGCGCAGATGGCCGCACGTGCGGTCTGGCGGGCTTTTAACGATTCCGAATTGAAGCCGCGAGCGAAGGCCAAGCAGATCGCCGAGCTGACCGGCTTCGACGCCCGCGAGGTCTACTCGGCACTCTCGCGCGATCGTTGTCGGGATTGAGTCCGCAGCGTACCGGCTCGGATGTGTCTAGGTAGTTTGTCATCCGCGACAAATCGACCCGACAAGGTGCGGTGATAAATTACCCACCGCGAAATGACGCGGCGGCTCAGGGTGTGCAACTGAACCCTGTGGGTAGCTTGGAGTGCGATCTAGGGGAGGCTGACAGTTTCACAACATCAGGCTCCGCGGCTAGAGCAACCTGCAGACGATTTGGGGAGGATTGACAGGCGCTAGTGGGCCGAAAGACTCTGGTGCTGATGATGACAACCTCTCGAATGGGTCTTGGTACCTTCCTCCTCCTCGCGATCGTTGGCCTGGGATGCTCTGGAGGGCAGGAGACGACGTCGACGACCTTCACAGGCGGCCCGACGATGACCTCGTCGGCATCGACCTCGACCTCGTCGGCATCGACCTCGCCGACGTCGACAACCGATATGAGTACAACTGCGGGGACCGCGGTGACCGATCCCGAGACCTCGACCTCTGCGGGGCCGAGCTGCGGGGACGGTGTGATCGACGCGGGAGAGGATTGCGATGATGGAAATAGTAGCGATAATGACGCCTGTACAAGTAGTTGTGTAGAGGCGGCCTGCGGTGATGGCTTCGTTTGGGAGGGTGTTGAGGCCTGTGATGACGGCAATGAGGATGATACCGACGATTGTCTAAACATCTGCGAGGCTGCAAGCTGCGGCGATGGTGTGATCCAGGAGGGGGTCGAGACCTGCGATGACGGCAATCAGGTCTCCACCGACGCCTGTACCAACGAATGCCTGCTGCCCGAGTGCGGCGACGGCATTGTCCAGGAGGGGATCGATGAGTGTGACGACGGCAATAATGACGACACCGATGCCTGTCTCAGTACCTGTATGGCTGCCTCGTGTGGCGACGGATATGTGCAGTTTAGGGTCGAGGCCTGTGATGATGGCAACGATGTCGACAACGACGGATGCAGTAATACGTGCGCGCTTGCGACCTGCGGTGATGGCCTGGTGCAGGAGGGGGAAGAGTGCGATGACGGCAATGACGATGATAGCGACATGTGCCCGTCGAATTGTCTGAGCGCGGTTTGCGGCGATAGCTACGTGCAGGAGGGCGTGGAGGAGTGCGACGGTGGTGGTGAGTCAGACGTTTGTGACGATGACTGCACCGCGGCAACTTGCGGGGACGGTACTCTCAATGTCACCGCTGGCGAGATCTGCGATGACGGCAACGAGGACGATACAGACGCATGTGTTAGCGGTTGTGTGGATGCAACATGTGGTGACGGTTTTGTGTATGCAGGCATGGAAGAGTGTGACGATGGAAACAACGTCGACGACGACATGTGCGCCAATGACTGCACGTCGAACCAATGCCAAGCTTCGGGGCTGCGGGCGCCGCTAAACTCGATCAGCGACGACTCCGCGAGCGGCTGTTGGAGCGGTAACCCCTGTGCGTTCGACAGCTATTCGTTCAACTCGAGTCACGGTCAGAACTTTCAGGCCTTCGCGCAAGGCGTCACCTGTGGGGGCGTGAAGACCTGTGTCGAAAACGTCGGCATCACCACCTACAGCAGCTTGACGGTCTGCCAGGGCAAGTGGGACGTGCTCTGTGACGGTGTGATGCTCGGCAGCATCGATACAAACGGCAAAGCCTGCACCGGCAAGGCGATGACCAACGGTTGCAAGATCAGCTTCCCGGCCCGGGAGTGCTCGAAGATCCGTCTGGTCTCAGCTGCCGACAACAACAACGTGCAGGGCTGTTGCGGCGGTCAGAGCCCCGACTCGATGCTGACCGGCGTCAGCGCCTGGTAGCTCGGAGCGCGGCGCTCGTGACCGTCGGCTGTGGCCGACGGTCGCTGCCGTTGCAGTCGTCACTCGACAGCGGCGGTCGCAGAACGAAAAAGACCCTCAACTCCCTAGGGAGCGAGGGTCTCTTTGCGTGTTTTCGTGTCCTCGTGTTGCGGCGGGGCCGCGGCTACCTGCCTAGAAGGTCAGGAGGAAACGGAAGTAGCCGGTGACGCTCCAGACGTCGTCGACCAAGTAGCGGCGGCCGACGTTGTCGATGACGTCGCGGCGGACCGGATTGACCTCGATCGTATTGGCGTCGACGCGCTCTGGATCACCGCCCGGGGAGGCACTCGAGTCACCGCGTCCGGCCATCGTGATGAAGTGGCGAGTATTGGTCATCGCCTGGACGCCGAAGCTGAGCGAAGCGAACTTGCTGAGCTGAGCGTTGAGACCGCCGCGGATCCCGAAGGTCGCGAAGTCCTGGAGGTCGGTGATGCCGTTGAAGGTCTCGCAACCGGTCGAACCGCTGTTGGCGATGTAGTTTGGATCTTCGGGGTTGGTCTTCGCGTACTGCGTGACCTTGTTGATGTCCTGCTGGGTGCAGGAACCAGTCCCTGGGCTGCTGGTGCCGACCAGAGCGGGGCTGTCGGCGAGCAACTCCCAAGCTTCGCTGTAGCCGCGGCCGTTGTAGCGGAGCTGGGCCAAACCGCGGAGCTCGATGGCGACCTTCTTGGACTTGGCCTTGCGCTCGAAAGGAACGATCTCGGTGCCGAAGGAGAAGCCCGTCAGGGACTGCGGGTTGATCTTGGTTTGCGATCCCTGGCCGCTGAAGTTCCTGAACTCCGTATTGCCGGCGCGGATCGCTTGGTACCAGTAGGCGGTGAAGAAGGGATCGAGGAAGCGGTAGCGCCGAGAAAGCGCTGTCCAGACCCCGAGCTCGTGCACACCGCGACCGACCCGGTGGTTGCCGGAGGGATCATCATTAATGATGTCCCGGGAGAAGGTCATCGGCTTGCCGATGGCGAAGCGACCTTCGAGTCCAAGGATCCAGGTCGGCATGTGCGACAGACGAGCTTGATTCAGGAGGCCGAATTTGAGGCCGACCTGGATCTGGTCGATGCCGCGACGGGTCGGACCCTTGAAGATCGTCTCGGTGTCTGTACCGGCGAACTGGTTGTAAGGATCCGACGTGTCGGTCGCATCGAAGCCGGTCCGGGGGATAATCCCGTCGCGGATCGATGTCGAGTTCATGTGGTTGACGCAGGTCGCGACCGGATTTGTCGCGTTGACCTGATCGGAGTAGACGCAAGGGTCAGCCTCCTGGTCGAACGCGTAGCTCCGGTTGTCGCTGACCACCACCGGTAGAGCCACGTAGACCGCGATGTCCTTGTAGAGCCCGATCTCGAGCTTTGGCAGGACCGTGTGACGCTGCTGTCTGAAGAGCAGATCACGGGCAATATGGTTGGTGGTGCCATCACTCCATTCACGGAGGATGGCAGCCTTCTTGAATTCGAAGTCGTAGCCGACACCGAAGTGGAGATCGAAGGGGTTGCCCTCGTCAAAAGAACTCGCAACTCGGGTGACCTCGGCCGCCTGTGACGTGGTCGAGATCCCGAGGAAGAGGCCCAAGACGGGCAGCAAGCCGCAAACTTTCCGCATTTGGAGCACCTCAAGAGGGAGTCGCTGCACGCTACCAGCGCGTAGGCGCGTGCGTCAACATTCCGGGGGGGGTTTGGGTGGGCTTCTTGCCTGCACTGCACAGGCTTTTGCGGTCGCTCCATGGCCCTTCGGGGGGGTCGATGCGCGGTCGCGGGCGCAGAAGAATTGTTTTGAGTTGAGAGTGATCACCGCAAAGCGCGGGCCGCGATCCCCCGGGGGAGCTCGCGATGGAACCTGTGCGAGTCGCGCTCATGAGGACGTTTTGGCCTCGTCGGCGGTCTCGCGCAGGCCGAGTTCTTTCATTTTAGATTGCAGCGAGCGCCGGCTGATCCCCAGCAATCTCGCCGAGCGGGTGACGTTGCTGTCTGTCTTGCCGAGAGCGTCGGAGATCAGTGCCTCCTCGACCAGGCGCGAGCCAGCCCGCACGGCCTCCTTGAGATCTAAGCCGAGCATCGCCAGGGGCAGGCGGAGGTAGCGGGGCTCGCCTTCGCCAGTTCCGTCGCCTGCGGAGCCGTCCTGATCGTGCTCTGCGGCCTCGCTGTCGTAGGACTCGGGCAGATCTCCGATGTCGATCATGTCGCCGGAGGCGAAGAGCACCATGCGCTCGATCAGGTTCTCGAGTTCGCGGATGTTGCCGGGCCAGGGGTAATGCTCGAGCGCGTTGAGGGCGGCCGAGGTGATCCCGGAGACCTCTTTACCCAGGCGCTCGTTGCAGCGACGGATGAAGTGTTCGATCAGCAGCGGCAGATCTGCGATCCGCTCGCGGAGCGGCGGCAGATGGATCGGCACGACGTTGAGCCGGTAGTAGAGGTCTTCGCGGAAGCTGCCCTCCTTGACCGCCATTTCGAGGTTGCAGTTGGTCGCGGCGACTAGGCGCACGTTCACGCGGAGGGTTTTGACCCCACCAACGCGCTCGAATTCGGACTCTTGGATCGCCCGCAGCAATTTTACTTGGCTCTCCTTAGGGATCTCGCTGACCTCGTCGAGGAAGAGTGTGCCGCCGTCAGCGAGTTCAAAACGTCCGGGCCTCGAGGAGATCGCTCCGGTGAAAGAGCCGCGCTCGTGGCCGAAGAGTTCGCTCTCTAGGAGACCGCTCGGGATCGCCGCGCAGTTGACCCGGATAAAGGGTTGGTCACGCCGAGGCGAGCCCAGGTGCAGGGCGCGGGCGATCAGCTCCTTGCCGGTGCCGCTCTCGCCGGAGATCAGCACGGTCGAGGGGCTGCCGGCGACGGTGCCGACGATCTCGCGGATCGTCGCGATCGCGGGGGAGCGACCGACCATGCCGGCGTGCAGGCATGGGTCGATCTCTGCGGGGACCTCTCCTGGCTCTTTGGTGCCGCTCTTGGTCGGCGCCCGAGAGGAGGGACCCGAGCGCTCGCGGGTCGCCGAGGCCTTTTCGATCACTTGGTGGATCTGATCGCGGTCGAAGGGTTTTTCGAGATAGTCGAAGGCGCCGAGCTTCACCGCCTCGACCGCCGAGTCGACGGTGCCGTGGGCGGTCAGCAGGATCACCGGCAGGTTGGGCTCGTGCAGGGCGAGAGCCTTGAGCAGGCCGATGCCGTCGAGGTTGGGCATGCGCAGGTCAGTGATCACGACATCAAAGGTCTTGGGCGGCGAGGCGCGGACCCGGGCCAGTGCGGCTGCACCGTCGACCTCGGCGTGCACCTCGTAGCCCTGCTGGCGCAGCAAGGCACCCAGGACCTTGCGGAGGTTTGGTTCATCGTCGACGAGGAGAATTCGGGACTGCGGCTTGGACACGTGGGACCTGTGGCTTATGGGACTACGAGGCTGCCTGGGGCTCGATCGGCAGTACAACCGTGAATTGAGCGCCGCCGGCGTCGGGTGTGCTCACCTCGATCATGCCGCGGTGATTCTCTACGATCCGCTGGCTAATCGGGAGACCGAGACCGGTTCCGCCACTCTTGGTTGTGTGAAAAGGCACAAATAGGTTGGTGAGCGTATGTGCCGAGAAGCCGGGGCCGTTGTCGCGGACGGTGCAGATCACCGCGTCGCCGCTCGGCAGGCCGTGGCGGCGGACGCCCAGGCTGATGCGCACGATTCCCGGGGGCGTGAGCGCCATAACCGCGTCGAGCGCGTTGCGAACCAGATTGAGGAGAACTTGGCGGAGCGCGTCGTCATCGCCGCGAACCAGCGGTAGCAGCGGCGGCACGGGCGCGATGATCACCCGGCCGCGCGCCTCCTCGCCGATGAGCCGCACCGTCGCCATCACCACCTCGGCCATGTTGACCGGCCCAAGTTCTCCCTTAAAGGGACGGGAGTAACGGAGGAACTGGGTGACCACGCGGTTGAGGCGGCTGACTTCTTCGACGATCACCTCGAGGAACTCGCGGGTATCTGGGTCGACCTTGGTCACCGCGGGTTCGACGAGTTCGACGGCGCCTTTGATCGCGCCGAGCGGGTTGCGGATCTCGTGGGCGAGGCCCGCGGCCATCTCTCCAAGGGCGGCCAGGCGCTCGCGCTCCTTGCGTTGCTCGTAGACCGCCGAGTTTTGGATCATCACTGCAGCCTGGGCGACAACGCCTTCAAAGAGCTCGACCTCCTCGCGGGAGAAGGGCTCGAGCAGGCGCTCGTCGTCGACAAAAAGAACGCCGAGCAGCTCTGGCGACGCGTGGTGCTCGACGTCGTCGTCCTGCGGGCGGCGAAGGATCGGCAGCGCCAGGCTGGCGCCGATCGAAAGCAGGATCTCGAGGATCTCGTCGACCTCGGCCTGCTGCTCGCGGTCGGCCCGGATTCTTTCGCGTTGCACGACATCGCGGAGCAGCGGCCCGCGAGAGCGCAGGCGGTCGAGGAGGGGGCGGCGGGTGATCGGATCGAGGCGCACAACTGGCATCAATCCGACGTGACCGCGAAGCACCAGGGCACCTGTGCGATCGACCAGGTAGACAGAGGTTCGGGTGACCCGCTTGGAGGTCTCGAGGGTATCGATGATCACCTGGACCATCTCGCCGGGGTCGATGACATTGACCAGGCGCCCGCGCAGGCCCTCTAGGATCGCCCGCAGCGCGGTCCGGTCGCGAAAGAGCCAGCCCTCGATGCGGCGCTCAAACTCGTTGCGCATCGGGTCGACCAACACCAACACCGCAAAGGAGGCGACGACGATATTAAAGAGCTGCAGCGAGCGGTAGCCGTCGAGAGTCGAAGGCACCCACAGAAGAAGGAGAGCGAAGACCGCGGAGACGACGATCACGAGCATCGTCATGCTGGCGATCCGACCGGCGATCTCGGGCAGATCGAGCAGGCGTTCGCGAACCAGGGTTTGGGCGACGAAGTAAAGGTAGACCGCGGTGACGATCGGCCCGATGACGGGGATCCCGGGGAAGCCGAGGGCGAGGGCGATCAGCGAGGCGTAAAAGAGGTAGCGGAGGCGCGGCGCCATCGCGGTGCCATCGGCGGCTCGGGCTGCCCGCCACATGCGACTCGCCGCCCAAAAGAGGCCGCCGACGACGTAGGTTTTGAGGGCGATGCGCTCGATCATCCAGGCGGGCTCGCTGGTGATCTCGGGGAATAAGAGCGCGCTCGTCTGGGCGAGCAGCAGCAGCGAGAGCAGCGGTCCCTGGACCAGGCGCGCGCGCTGTCCGGCCTCAGCTCCGGGCACAAAGCGCGAAAAGGTGCGGTCCGCGGTCCAGGGCAGGAAGAGAGAGATGATCTCTGACAGCCACTGGAAGAAGGTGCTGAGCTGGGGGAATCCGGCGAAGAAGAGCGCCAGGTGAAAGAGCCCGAGGTTGAGGCAGAAGGTCGCGAAGAGTACGAACTGTTCGCGACTGCGATCGCGCAGAAAAACGCTAATACCGATCGCGAAGGCGACCGTCGCCGCCAGCAGTGAGCTCAGGCTCTCGTAGAGGATGCTCCCCTGCACGCGTCGCGGATAGTAGCAGGGCCGCGCAGAGGTCTCGCGCTCGCGGGCCCAAAGAGGATCGCGGCAGTCGGCTTGCGCGGTTTTCGCGGTTTTCGCGGTTTTCGCGGGACTTCGGGAGAATGCAGGCTCCGTTTGATCGCGGGATCTGGCACATCGAGGCGAACTCGTGGCATCTTCGAGGCATGGCTCCCGCGTTGATCGACAACGACCCCCGTGCCCAGCAGCTCGCCCGGGCGATCGCCTCTGACATCCAGCTCTACAACAAGCAAAAGATCGAAGAGGCGCTGAAGAACGACACCTTCTTTGATGCTCTCCAAGAGGAACTCAGCGAGGGTCGTGATCTCTTTCGTGGCCGCGTCGCCCCCGAGATCTTCCGGAAAAACTTTTACGACCGTGCGATCGTCGATCGGGTCGTGAAGCCGATGGCTTCGCTCAAGACCCCGATCTGGTAGGACGCCGGGCGTCGCGGAGCCTCCATGGAAGCGCTCCGTGTTCACCTCTGTGGGGCCGCTCTCGGTCAGCGCCTCGACCAAGCCCTGGTCGTTGCGCTCGGCGAGTGCGGCCTAATGTGTACCCGTTCGCAGCTCCGTCGGGCCTTTGATGCCGGCACGATTCGCCGAGCTGGCGGAGAGCACAGGCTTAAACCATCGCTGCGTCTCGAGGTCCCGATCGACGTCGAGGTCCGGCTCTGCGCTGCGCCGCCGCTGCGGGCTGAGCCCGAGGCGTTGCCGCTGCAGGTTGTTTACGAGGACGCCGATCTGCTGGTGGTCGACAAGGCCGCGGGCATGGTCGTGCACGCAGGTCCTGGGCATCCGCGCGGCACTCTGGTCAATGCGGTGCTCTATCATTTGGGCGCTGCGGCGGACGATCTGCCGGTTTTACCGGGCAACGATGCGACCCGGCCCGGCATTGTGCACCGACTCGATCGCGATACCAGTGGACTCCTGGTGATCGCCAAGCATGAACGGGCGCAGGAGGGCCTGGCTGTCCAGTTTCGCGAGCACACGATCCGCCGCGAGTACCTCGCGATCGTCAGCGGTGCCCCTGAGTTTGAATCGATCGAGGTGGCCACGCTGCACGGTCGTGATCCCCGGAATCGCCGCCGTTACAGCCCCGATGTCGATCGCGGTCGGCGGGCGCAGAGTTCGTTTAGGGTCGAGGCTCGCTACGGTGATCGGGCGGCGCTCTTGCGCTGCGTTTTGGCGACCGGTCGCACCCATCAAATTCGCATGCACGCCCGCCACCTGGGCTTGCCGATCATCGGTGATGCGCTCTACGGACGACCGGCGAAGAGCCCCCAGGTGCGCGCGCTTGGCAATGCACTCGGACGCCATGCCCTGCACGCTGAGGTGCTCGGCGTTGATCATCCTTGCGGTGGCGATCGCATCGAGCTGCGCTCATCGCTGCCGCCGGAGCTTGCGGGACTCGTGGCAGCGTTGGCGGACGAAGATCTCACGTCCTAACATCGGCCCGAAGAGGGCTCATTACGCCGAAGTTGCGAGGTGGCCGGGGCCTGGGCTACTTCGGAGTTGTGCTTGATCGCGCCAAGATCCTCCCCGACTCCCTTGCACACGGCTTTAGCGACCGCTTAGGTGGAGTCAGTGCGGGTCGTTACGCGACCCTCAACGTCAGCGCGAAGTGGGGGGACGAGGCCGCCGCAGTCGCCGAGAACCACCGCCGGATCGCTCGGGCAGGGGCCTTCGATCTCACAACACTCTGTCTTATACGACAGGTACATGGGGCGGCTGTGATCCGTGCTCACGAGGCGACTGCAGAGAGCGAGGCCGACGCGATCTGGGCCCACCGTGACGACCCGCCAGCGGTCGTCGGAGTGCTCACTGCGGACTGCGTGCCGGTGTTGCTTGCGGACGGCGATGCGAGCGTATGGGCGGCGATCCACAGCGGTTGGAAGGGCACTGTCGCCGGTATTGTGCCGGCGACCCTGCGCGTGCTCGCCGAGGTGGGCATCGATCCCGCTGAGCTGCGGGCGGCGATCGGCCCCTGCATTTCGGCAGAAGCTTTTGAGGTCGGGCCCGAGGTCGCCTGCCAATTCCCCGACGAGGTCGTTTGGCGCAGCCGCTTTCCTCGTCCCCACGTCGACCTGGTGGCGATGGTCCAGCGTCAGCTGATCGACGGAGGGGTACGCCTTGAGAACGTAGAACGCGTCGGTGGGTGTACCCACACCGACGCGCGTCGTTATTTTTCTTACCGCCGCGACGGTGCGGGCATCGGCCAGCACCTCGCGTTTATCGGCAAGAGAGAGGGAGGATGAGTGCCGCTACTCCTCTGCGGGAGCGGCTCCGGCTTCCATCTCGCCGTAGCGGTCAGACATGCTCTCTTGGTCGGCACCAAAGATGCCCATCAGGCACCAGGTGAAGATCCAGAGGAAGAGCAGCGCAAAGATGGAGATGAGAATGAGTTGCGCGAGCGAACCCACTTCCATGATGGGCGGCTTGGCGGACTCGCGTTCCCACTTATTGTCGGCGATCTCAGCAACGGACATGGTGTCAATGCTCCCTGCGCGTTCGGAGCCGACGCGCACTGTGGCAAGCTATCACGGGGCAAGGAGGGGCGACAAGGCTGGGTCTGCGGATCATCTGGAGCTTTCCCGGAAAAATCCGCCGAGGTGGTGTCCCGGGCATCAGCTGCGAATGAACGTCCCTTGGGCCTGTGTTGCGCGGAGGTGCGGCGGGGCACGCGTAGCGCCTGCAGGGGGAGCGCGCCGCTGTGGAGGACGCCCGACTTCGAGCCGTTGATCACTGTGTCGAGATCTGCCCGCCGCAGTTGGCCAAACGGTCGAGCGAGGATCAGTAGGGATCAGCGGGGAGCGGAGCCGTTGCTCGCGACCAGCTCGATGCCGTAGGAGGGCAGGAGTTCGCCGGTCAGGGTTTGGAGCTCGGTGAGCGCCTGCAGGTAATCGATTTGGGCGCGGAGGGCGTTGGCCTCGGAGATCGCGAGTCCGTCCATGCGAAAGAGAACGTCGTAGCTGGTCGATCGGCCGACGGCGTAGCGGGCTTTCTCGGCCTTGAGGTTTTCTTCGGCGAGATCGACTGAAAAGGCGGTGACCTCCATGCGCTTGGCCGCGGTTCGCAGGCCGCTTGCCGAACGCACGACCGAGGTTGAGATCGTGCGCTGGGTGGTCTTGAGGTTGTTCTCGGCCTTGCGCAGCTCGAGCAGGGCGCGCTGGTGGTTGGCCTTGGGGGCCCGGTTTTGTACGTCCCAGGTCAGGTTTAGCTGGCCGCTGACCGACCAGTCGGCGAGCAGTCCGTTGTCGGTGATCTCTTCGTTGAAGAAATTGCCGAAGGCCGCGCCCCAGGTGCCTTTTTCGCCGGGCAGGCCCGCCTGCTCGTTGGAGGTCAGATCGATCGAGCGACCCTGCGGTGCGAAGGTGCCTTGGATATCGAGCTGTGGCAGGCGCTGGTTGGCTGCGACCAGCTCGTCGATGCGGCGGCTGGCGAGCGAGAGCTGGATCTGGCGGATCTGCGGGTTGCTCTCCAGGGCCAGGCGGATCTCGGCGCGCATGTCGACCGGACGCGGTCGCAGAACCTGGGGATCGGTCGTCGCGGCGATGCCCAGAACATCACGATCAACGATGTCCTGACCGAGCAGGGTGCGGAGGTTGAGGCTGCGCTCGAGCAGGGCATTCTCGGCGAGCAGCACGTCGCTCTCGCGGAGAGCCAGGGTTTGTTCGATCGAGCGTCCATCAAGTGGCGAGCGCCTGCCGGCGGAGATCTCGGCCCGGGTGCGCTCTAGCTGCTCCGCTGCGAGGCCGGTCGAGCGCTGCTTGTTGTCGAGGTCGCGCTGGGCGTAGAGCACCTCCCAGTAGGCCAGGATGATGTCGTGCACCACATTTTGCGCGGTCAGCATGCGCACCGCTTCGGTCTGCGTTTTGGCGATCCGGGCCCGGTTGATGTCGGCACGGTTGACCCGAAGGCCGGCGCCCTTGAGCAGCGGTTGGCTGAGCGTCAGCGTCGGCGCGATCACGTAGGAGCCGAGCGTCGTGGTGCCGGCGGCGGCGTTGAAGAAGTTGCGCGGCTGGTTGCGCAGCGATCGCGTGAAGCCGACATTAAAGGTCAGCATGCCGCCGGTCTCGAGCTTGCGCTGGAAGCCAGCAGAGCCGCCGACCGAACGGTCCCCGGTGCTAAAGACGATCGCCGAGCCGCGCTGCGGGGTTTCGTTGAGCGAGCCGTTGAGGCCGGCGGTGATAAAAATATCGTAGGCGCCGACGGCCGCCATGATGTTGGCCTCGCTGATCGCGATGTCGTAGGCGTTGTTGGCGAGGTCGACGTTGGTCTCGAGGGCGACTTTCAGCACGTCGCTGAGGGCCAGCGATTCGGTGGCGAAGGGCGCGGTCGAGTCGTACTCGAGTTCCGGCGAATCGATGAGCTGCGGGTCGACGCCGCCTTCGAGGTCGCGCGGGCTCGGCGGACGACGCGGCATTCCTGTCGAGCCCGTGGTCCGAGAGGGCGGGGCGATCGGCGTTGTCTGGGGCGAGCGGGCGGGGCTCGTCGTCGTCGTTGGGGGCCGGCTGCTGGACGTCGATACGCCCGGGCTCGGCGTACGCACAGGGGCAGGCCGGGGTTTGTTCGCTGTTGGCAGCCCCGTCTGGCGATCGATGGAGCTGGCGTCGGAAGCGGGAGCAGCCGTCGTCAGCGCGAGGAGCAGAGTTGCGAGGGGGGCGTACACGGGGCCTATGGAGGTGAAGCACCGGTTGAGGGCGCTAGAGGGGGTGCCAAAGCGACCTTGGAGGGCGAGCTAGTCTTGGACCCCTCCCGATACCGCGAGGTTTTACCAGGCTTCGCGCTCTCGGGTGGCCCCAGGACGTGAGTTTTGCCTGGAGTTTACGCCAATGGCCATCGCGCAGCGCAGGCAGGACCCTATTCGTCGCTCAGGACCAGGCGCAGCCACCACCAGTCGACGCCCTGACGGCCGTCACGGACCACATAGAAGAGGGTGCCGACATCGCCCTCGGGGCGCTCTGGCTCCTCTTGGTCTAGGCGTGGGGTCAGGGACCAGTCGTTGACGCTGGTCGGATCGTCGCTGGTCCCAGAGAGCAGCTCGCCCCAGGAGACAAACCAACGGGCGTCGTAGGCCTCGTTTTTGTCCTCGGTGCTCTCGCCGTTGTTGACCTGCACCGGGTAGGTTTGGAGGTCGCTCTCGGGGGCGATGGTGGTGAATTGGATGACATCGCCCAGGGCTGCGGTGATCGTATCGCCGGGGCTGAGTTCGCCGAGCTCTGTGAGGCTGCCGTCGGGGCGCAGGATCGATGCCGAGAAGGACTCGATTCGGGGGTTGCGATCGCCATCAGGCACGTCTTCGGGGGCCGGTAGCTCGCCGACCAGCTCTGCGGGCAGGTCGATGCCGAACATCGACGCCAGCAGCAGTAGAGCCTCGATCGGCCCCACCGACACCCGCTGAACCGCGAAGATGCAATCGTTGGGCAGCTCGGTATCGCCGGAGAGCAGCATGTCGGCGCAGGCCGTGGTCGAGGGTCCGCTCTCCATATGGCCGATCATGGTGACCTCGACGTCGCCCCCGGCGATCAGTGTGGTCGCGAAGGGGATCGTCAGGTCCTGGAGACCGTCGTCGGAACCGTCGGCGGGCACAATGCAGGGGCTCGGCGGTTCGGCGGGCGTTTCGGCCTCGGGATCCAGGTCGACGAAGGAGGGCAGCGGGCACTCTGGGATCGACGCCAGGTCCGTCGGCATCGCGCTCCTCAGACAGCCGAAGAGGCCTTGGCTCGCGTTTAGGTTGCAGGCGATGTAGAGGGGCTCGATCGCCTGGGGTGCGATTGGCCCGCTCGGGTCGACGATGAAGGGCGTCAGTCGAACTGTCTCAAAGGGCAGGGCCTGACAGCGCACGGCAGCGTCGGGAGTTGTCTCGGGGAAGAGCGGGCCTATGACCTCGGACTTCATCGCCAGCACCCGGGTGCTGGTGATCTGCCGCGACGAGGGCAGGGGATCGCCGCAACCCGCATTGATGCTGAGGCCAAGGGCGGCGATGACACTAAGGGCGGCGATCTTGCTGCACATTGCGACGGAGTTGCGGGCGGCGACAGGCGTACGCGGACCGTGGGCCTGCGGCCTGTGCCCGTGGGATAGCTCGTCGCTCGCTCGCTGTTTCATCGTCGGTTCCTAATACTAAATCAAATCGAATCAAATCGTCGCGGACCTGCGGTGCTGATCACCACTCGATCTTGAGCCCGAGGGAGGGCAGGATCGGCAGCGAAGTCACCGGCGCGGAGGCCTGGAAGTTGAACGAGTAGTTGATGAACTCGGGGTTTTGCGCGTTGTAGATGTTGAGGATGTCGAGGTAGGCCGTGGTTGTTAGCCGCTTGTAGGTCCAGCGTCGATCGACGCGGAGGTCGAGCTGATGAAAGGTCGCGACGCGGGCGGAGTTTTGCGGGCCGTTTAGCGAGATATAAAAATTTGTGGTCGAGTCGTAGATCGCGCCCAGCACCGGCGTCGTTGGGTTGCCCGAGACCACCCGGAAGCGGGCGCCGACCTGCCAGCCGTGGGGCAGCTTGTAGCTGGCGATGGCTGTCAGGATGTGGGTTTGGTCGAAGGCGAAGAGGTAAAAATCCTCGCCCGGTCCGTCTTGCCGGATCGAGCGCATCAGCGTGTAGCTCAGCCAGCCGAAGAGGTTGCGGCTGAGCGCCTTGCGGGCGAGCAGCTCGCCGCCAAAAATGTGACCGATGCCGGTATTGGCCCAGAGTTCGGGCTTGAGAGTGCCGCCTTCGTTGACCAGCACCGTTGAGGGCGCGCTCAGGTCCCACAAATATTTGTAGAAACCGGTGACCTCGAGGGTGATGTCATGGTCAAACTCTTGGGCGATGCCGAGGCTGGTATGCACCGTGCGTTCGAGGCCGATCCGGGTATTGCCAAAAACCGAGTCAAACTTAAAGGGCGGGTTTGGGGCCTGGGTGTAGATGCCGACGCCGCCCTTAATATGGGTGCGGTCAGCGACCTCGAGATCCCAGCGCAGTCGCGGATCGACGGCGACGTCGTTGAAGGGCTTGCCGTAGATCGACAGGCGCGCCCCGGGGAAGAGCTTTAGACGCCTTCCTAGGCCCAGGGCCATGGTCGTGTAGAGGCTCGGGTAGATCAGCGTGCCCGTGCCTTTGGTGGTCATCGATTCGCCGCCGAAGGTCGTTGGGGCGCCGATGTCGAAGTCGTAAAAATAGCCGACGAACTCCGAGCCGATGCGCACGCTGGCTTTTTTGGAGAGTTGACGGGAGAGCTCGGCGCGGTTGGTGAAGGCGTCGGAGGTGATGTCAAAGCGGACCGCGTCGCCGACCGCAAACGAGACGAAGTCGCGGCGGTAGGAGGGCGTGATGAGCATGTCCCAGGCGCCCAGGCGCTTCTGGTAGGAGAGGTCGGCCCGGTGGAAAAACACCGTTGTATCGAAGCGGTTGCGGTCGTCGGTCGAGAGGTCGTTTTTGCTGTTGAAGACCACCGCGGTGCGGTCGTCGGAGCCGAAGACCCGGGCCGAAAATTCGCCCCCCGAGATCGGGTAGTCAAAGAGCACTTGGTAGTCGAAGTAGCGCGGTGCGATCGCCAGGTTGAGGCCGGCGTCGGCGGGCACTGCGTTGGCGAGCACAAAGTCGATGTACGAGCGGCGGCCGCTAAGGATCAGCGAGCCCTTGCCGACCTTGGCCTCGGCCAAAATACCGGTGTCGAAGAGGTCGCTGTCGATGTAGCCGTGGATCCCATCGCGTCGGCCCTTGCGCGGTGCGACGTTGATAATGCCGCCGATCGCGTCGCCGTAGCGGCTGTCGAAGTTGCCGGGGATGAAGTCGATCTGGTTGAGAATGTCGGAGTTAAAAACCGAGGTGATGCCGCCGAAGTGGAAGAGCTGCGGGATTTCGTGGTGGGCCAGAAAAACCGCAGAGTCGCCGGGCGCGGAACCGCGGATGATCAACAGGCCGGCGCCAAAGGGTGCGCGGGCGACCCCCGGAAAATTTTGGATCGCCTTGAGCGCGTCGCCCTGGGTGCCCGGCAGGGCGTTGATCTCTTGCACTGAGATCGTCCGCCGGTTGACCTCGCCGACGACGTCGCGCTGGGTCTTGACGACTGTCTTGTAGGGGTTGAACTCGAGCTGAGTCTGGTAGAGCTTGAGCTCTAAGAGGTCGTTTTTGCCGAGGATCTGCACCTGGTCGATGCGCTCGTAGCCCTGGGTGAGCACGATGATCCGGATCTTGCCGCTGGGAATCCCGCGGAGCGCGAAGCGACCGTCGGCGTCGGTGATCGCCTTGACCGACCAGGCAGGCGTCTTGCTGTCGTCGACGATCTGGCGGACGCGACCGATCGGCAGCTCCGGCGGTGCCGGCACAACGAGCACTGTCGCGTCTTTGACGGCCGTACGCAGACCCGCGGTGAGGATCGTGCCCTTGAGCCGCACTGGCCCTTCGCTTTCGTCTTCTTGGGAGCCTTCGTTGTCTTGGTCTTCGTCGACGTTCCCGCTGTTTGCGTCGCTCTTGTCACCGGCTTTGTCGGTGCCCGGTCCGGTGCTTCCTGGCTCTGGCTCGACCGGCGGCGGCGGGGCGATGTCCAGGCCGATCGACATGATGATCTCGATCGGCTCGCCCTTGATCGTGCCCGGCTGGTAGCGGAGGGCGGCGACGGCCTCGGCGGCGAGCTTGTCGATCTCGGGGTGCACCGTTTGGGTCACCTGAATGTCGGAGGGCACACCGTCGACGCCGAGCACAAACTTGACGATGACCTGACCCGCGGGAGGAGGATCCGCACTCAGGAGCTGCTCGGGATAGGTGATCGTCGCCTGGTTGAGCAGACGCGGGGGCTCGTACCCCTCGGGGGGGGCGAAGGCCGCTGGCAGCCCTGGAATCGACGCTTGGGCGCTTGCAGGCGCGAGTGCGATGAGCCCCAGGAGCAGCCCGCACGCGCATCCCGAGACGACGCGAGATGCGAAGCGAGCTGCGAATCCAGATGAGCCCGCCGGCACAGACGCACGGTCGCGGATGCGACGGTGTGGTGAGCGAGCGTATGCGCGGGAGCTAGTCATCAGTCGTCGAGTTGGAACTCGTATTCGTAGCGGAGCTCGTAGTCGGCCGGTTTGCCGTCGGTGCCGATGGCCGGCTTAAACTTTGCCTTACGGAGGGCTCTTTGCGCGACCTTGTCGCAGCCGTAGCCCATGCCTTTGGTCACCTTGACCCGACGCACCTTGCCGTCAGCGCGGACCTGCACGGCGAGGATAACGGTGCCTTCGACCCCGAGATCCTCGACAGCCGGGCATTGGATCACCGGGATTTTTAGGGGTTTCGGCAGGGTCTTGATCGCGAGTTCGCTGCGCGGCTTCCAGGTCTCGCCTGTGCCGCCAGGCTCGCCCTTGGGCGGACCGCCTCCCTTGGAGCCTGTGCCCTTAGAGCCAGGTTTGCCGGTACCACCCGGGACCCCACCCTGAGTGCCAGTATTGACCGTGACCCCGCTGTTTCCGTTTTGCACGGTATTGCTCATGTCGAGCTGGAAGGGCGGCGGCGGCTCGTCGTTGGGATCGTCTGCGGCCTGCGTCGGCTTGGCTTTTGGTTTTGTCCGCGGTTTTGGGGGCGGCTCGGGCTCGGGCTCGGGCTCCGGTTCGGGCTCCGGTTCGGGCTCCGGTTCGGGCTCCGGTTCGGGCTCCGGCTCCGGTTCGGGCTCGGGCTCTGGCAGCTCAAACTCGGTGAGGTCGTAGAGCTTCTCGCCCGGCTCTTCGGCCTCCGTCGTGAAGATCGCCGCGACAGCGATCACGAGGATCACGCCGCCGTGGGCGACGAGCGAGAGCAAGAGGGCGAGGTTTCGCCGCTCGCTAGAGTCCGACCAAGGCACGAGGAGGACCTACTCAGGGAGCTACTACTGGCGAGGGCGAAAAGTGCAAAAAACGGCACCGCTTGGGCCCTAGCTGCCCTCCTTGGGCTTGGGCTTCTCGGTGGCGATCGCGTATTTTTTGACGCCCTGCTCGCGCAGGAGATCGATGAGGTGGACCATGGCGCCGACTTGGGCGGCCTCGTCGCATTGGATGACTCCTTGGAGATCTTTGTCATCCTTGACCTTGGCGGCGATCGCGTCCGTGATCACCTTGTCGCGCTCGGCCTCGGTGGCGCCGCGCACAGAGACGCGATCGATCGCGTAGTTGCCTTCGGCGGTGCAGACGAGGAGAATTTGATGGGGATTGGGCTCGATCTTGGAGCCGGTATTGGCGTCGGGTTTGTCGACCCGCATCGCCTCGGAGTCCTGGATCGTCGTCGTCGTCGCCATAAAGATGACGAGCAGCACGAGCATCACGTCGACCAAAGGGGTGACGTTGATCGCGTTGATCGCCTCGTCGTCGTCGGTATTGGTACTGCCGGCCACGGATTAGCTCATTCCTTTGACTCGCCGACCAGGAGGGCGTGCACCATGTGGGTGAGCGCGTCGGCCTCGCCCAGTAGCAGTTTGACCCGGCGCTGGAAGATGTTGAAAGCGATGACTGCTGGGATCGCGACCAGGAGGCCGACCGCGGTGGCGACCAGCGCTTCGTAGATGCCGCCCATGACCGCTTTGGAGTAGTCGGCGGTGCCCATCGTGCCCGCGAGTTCGAGGCCGCGGAAGGTGGTGATGATGCCGAGTACGGTGCCGAGCAGACCGATGAAGGGGGCGTTGGCGCCGACCGTGCCGAGGAAGGAGAGGTTTTTCTCGAGACGGAGTTTTTCGCCGGGGCGCATCGCCGCCATGATCGAACTCATCGCCGCTGCACCGCGCAGACGGTTGTCGAGCATCGCCGAAGTGATCCGGCCGCCCGGTGCCGTCGCGACCTTGACCATGCGATCGGCCTTGTCGTACTCGCCTTCGGCCAGGGCTGCATGCAGGGTGCGCAGCAGCGCTGTGTCCTTGCCGGTGAGGCCGCGGTAGTAGAGCCAGCGCTCAAACATGATGCCGACGCTGAGCAGGCTGAGTACGATCAGCAGCCAGAGGATCCACTCGGAGCCGACGGCGGCGAGCTGGAGGAACTTTTCGGTCAGATTCATGGTCTTCGTCCCGCTCTCTTCACGGTCGCTCGGGCTTGTACAGCTTGGCGACGTCGGTCAGCGTGGGGGTCTGGCGCGTGGGCGTTTGGGCTTATGGACTACGGGGCTTGTGGACTACGGGGCTTGTGGACTACGGGGCTCTGGGCCCTGGATTTCGTGGGTGAACTGGGTCGCGTAGGAGCCGGCGGGCAGGCGAAAGCAAATCTGCAGACCTTCCGCTAGGTGGCTCGGGTTATGCGGCGGCTCATCCTGTGAAGCAAGTTCTACAGCAGGTACGGGCTGGATCTGTAGTTCTCCGAGGCAGAGCTGACAGGGTCGCCGCGTCCCGGGAATCTTTTTGCCCAGTGCGGAGAGTGCGCTGGGCGCAAGACCGACCCGTTCGAGGATCGCCAATTCGAGCTTGCCCGCAGCGGATTCGGGCGGTGGGGCCATCATCTTGCCACCGAAAATGGGACCCGTGAGGCCGATCTCGCCGGCGTCGAAGCGCTCCTGGTCGACCTCGGGATCGCTGCAGGTAAAGAGGCCGCCGCTGCCGGTCTTTTTTAAAATGTCGCCGGCCAGCACCCGCCGGCTGAGGCCGCGAGCGCGCCGTTCGAGCACGTAGAGGTTGAAGAGCGCGGATTGACCCGCGCTGACCAAAAAATCCGCCTTGCGTCGTCTTCGCGCGCCCTCGGCGAGCAGCGCCAGACCTCGGTGAATGTTGCGCCCGTCGGCGCCGAATCGCTGCACCCCGTAGAGGTTGTCGAGGCCGCCGACGCTCTGAAGGGCGGCGATTTTGGCGTGCAGGTAGCCCAGGGCGACGCTCTGCTCCGCGGCGAGATCGCGGATCGTCAACTCAAAGGCGTTGCCGTGCAGATGACCGCGGCGCAGCTTGTGGCTGTGGGGCTTGGCCGGACCGAGTTCGATCTGCGGGTGCTCAAAGGAGGCGAGGGCAGCCGCGGCGGTCGCGGGCGCGGAGATCTGCTGTTCGGTGATCGCGTGACGATCTTTGAGCCCGGCGAGGCCGAGTTCTGAGCGGGCGATCCGGCAGCCACGGGCGACCTCGCGGAGTGCGTCCTCGGTGCTCATGCTGCGCTTGGTCAGCGTCAGCAGGAGATGCGATCCGAGGGTGCCATCGGGGCCGTAGGCTGGGATCTCACGGACGACAAAGTCCTCCGGACGCGAGCGCAGGCGACCACCGATGCCCGGCAGGTCTCGGGTGATCCGGGGCGGCTCCATCAGAAGCGCGAAATCGGCCGATTCGAGCGTATTCTCGGCCATTGCCGCCTAGTTGCTGGTTCGCTTTGGGCTGTTCTCGCCGGTAGCGCCAGCCTTGGCTGGGTCGGCAGCGTCAGAATTGGAGGCGCCAGAGGAGGTCGGTTCGGGCGAGGAAGCAGCGGTGCCGGTGCCAGGCTTGTCGGCACCGGTATTCGCAGGCGGCTTCGTGGTGGGGTCGGTTGTACTGGGCGTCGAGCCCGCACCCGCACCCGCACCCGCGCCCGCAGACGGCTCGGCCTGGGTCGCCGGCGGCGTTGTCTGGGCGGGCACGAATTTTGTTTTCTCGGGGGTACCCTGGGGCGGCCCTGCATCGGGCTTGGGTGGGCCCTGCATCGGCTTGGTTGGCTCGTGCGGATTTTTGGGTCGCGGCGGCGCTCCCGGCTCGGGTCGCGAACGATCGGGGCGTGCCCGGTTCGGATCGGCGGGGCCGTAGGTGTCGTAGAGGTACTTGAGGTAGAGCCGGGCCTGCTTGCCGTGATGGTGCTGCGGGTGCTGGCTTTGCAGCTCGGCGAAGGTCGAGCGTGAGAGCTCGATCTCATCCATCTTCATGTAGGTGAGGCCGAGCAAAAAGAGCACTTCGGCGTCGAGCCCGATGCCCTGAAAATCGTCGTGAGCGGTCTCGAGGCGGCCGATCGCGGCCTCTGGGTGGTTTCGGTTGAGGTAAAAGCGAGCGACGTAGATCTCGTGGCGGAGCAGGCGACGATTGACCTCGTCGCGGAGATCGATCGCGAGCGGCTCCATCTTCGAGCCCGTGTAGTGGTCGAAAAAATAGCTGAGATCGCCGAGCGCATCGCGGAGCCCGGTTTGATCGCGCTGGTAGTAGGGCGGCATGATGCCGACGCCGTCCGGGGCGTTCATAAACGCGGAGACCGCGGTCATGTAGGCGATCCAGCCGTCGCGCACGTGGCGATGGGTCGGATGCAGGCGGCCAAACTGCTTGAACGAATCTTGGGAGATCGCGTAGTTGCCCTGCTCAAACTCGGAGCGGGCCACCAGGAGCTCGGCCTCGACGGAAAAGCGGGAGAAGGGAAAACGAATGCGGACGAAGTCGGCGTAGGAGATCGCCTCTTCCCAGTCGCGATCCTCGAACTCGCCGAGCGCGAGCTCGTAGTTCTCGAGTGCGGTCTGGCCGTAGTCGAGGGCGAGATCCGGGCCGTTTGCGCAGGCGCCCAGGCCGAGGCACAGGGCCACGCTGAGCAAGAGGCCGCGGCCTGTGCTCCAAAGACCGGGCGTGCCAAAGCCGCGGGGGTCCGCGCAGAGGTCAGAGCGCGGCCCGCGGAGCGTGACCTCACGCGGTTGGCGGCAGAGTCGGAGGAGAGGGCCCATGCGACGCCGCGGGAACGTAGCGGCCGCTCCTTTGCCTGTCAAACCCAGGATTTTCGGGCACGGCTTCGAGATCGGCTAGGCTGCCGCCGACGATGACCGGCGGGACCCCACGCAGCGATCGTCGCCTTGGCCTGTGGCCGGCGCTAACGGTGGTCGCCGGCTCGATGCTGGGGATCGGCATCTTCATTGCGCCGCCCGAGGTCGCCGCGGATATCAGCGGTTCGGGCTACTTCCTTTTGATCTGGGCGTTCGGCGGCTTTGCGGCGCTTTGTGGGGCGCTCAGCGTCGCCGAACTCGGGGGCATGCTGCCGCAGGCCGGCGGCGACTACCCCTACCTCCGCCTGGCTTACGGCCCTGGCATCGCCTTCTCGGCGGGTTGGCTGCAGCTGCTCGCGACCTTCCCCGGGTCGCTGGCGGCGATGGCTGTCGGCGTCGCCACCTACCAGCTGCCGGTACTCGCCGGCGAGAGATTTGCCGAGGCGATCCACCTGGGCCCACTGGTGATCCAGGCGCCGACGTTTTGGGCGGCGGTGATCGTCCTGGTGCTGACCGCCCTCAACCACATCGGCGTCGTCGTCTCGGGACGCGTGCAGATTCTTTTAACCACCGCGCCGCTGGTGATCCTGATGATCGCCAGCGTGGTCCTGGTGGGCGGCGTCGGTGTCGAGCAGATCGTCGCCTGGGCCGATCACGGTGTCGTCGCCGAGCCGCCGAGCGCTGCCCAATGGGCGCGGGCCTACCTGCCGGTCTATTTCGCCTACTCGGGCTGGAACGCGGCGATCTACATCGGCGGTGAGATCCGCGATCCCGGCCGCAACCTGCCGCGCTCGGTGATCGGCGGCACCTGTTTGGTCGTCGTTCTCTATCTCGTGCTCTGCGGCGGTTACCTCTCGCTCTTTCCCCTGAGCGAGTTAGCGGGCGTCGGCGAAGCGGGCACTGCAGCGGCCCGCGAGATCTTCGGCGCGGTCGGGGTTATCGGCGTCACCACGCTGATCCTCCTGGCGATGCTCGGCTCGATCAACGGCACTGTGCTCACCGGCTCGCGGATCGCCTTCGCGATGGCCGAGGGCGGTGATTGTGTGCGCTCGGCGGCCCGCCTGCACCCCCGCTTTGGCACCCCGGTGGTTGCGCTTTGGGGCCAGGCTGCGCTGGCGCTGCTGCTGATCGCGACCCAGACCTTTTCCCAGCTCATGGACTACGCGTCCTGCGCGATGCTGATCACCGGCACCTTAACGGTGCTCTCGGTGATGATCCTGCGCCGTCGTCTGCCCAACCTCCACCGCCCCTACAGGCTGCACTTGTATCCGCTGGCGCCGGTGTTCTACGCGGTCTCGAGCCTCGTGGTGGTGGTTGTCTTGCTCACTAATTTTGACCCTTCGGTGTTTCTCTCGGTCGGATGGTTTGCCCTGGCGCTGCTTTTTCACGCGGTTGTGCTGCGCAAGCGCAAGGTGCCCAGCGACCAAGAGATCATGGCCGCAGCATCCCCCCGCGACGAGCCCTGAGCTGTCGTCGGTCCCCGGAGACGACGGGCTGCGCGAGCCCTAGCCCTCGTGTAGGCTTCGGGTCGATGACTCCGCTTCGACTGCTGACATGGAACGTCAATTCGGTGAGGATGCGCCTAGACCACGTGCTCACCTATCTCGCCGAGCACGAGCCCGATGTGGTCTGCCTTCAGGAGACCAAGGTCGAGGATAAGCTCTTCCCGCGGGTGCCCTTTATGGAGCTCGGCTATCACGTCCAGGTGCATGGCGGAAAAACCCATGCCGGTGTCGCCACGCTCTCAAAAAAGAAGCCGGATACCGTCGTTTGTGGCTTTCGCGAGGGCGAAGAGGAGAAGCGTCGCCGGGTGCTGATGATCGAGGTCGACGGCATCGCGATCTACAATCTCTACGTGCCCAATGGCACCAAGCTAGACAGCGATGCGTTTACCTACAAGCTCAATTGGTTCAAGCGCCTGCGAGCCCAACTAGATAGTGATCATAAGCCCGAGCAACCGGTAATTCTCTGCGGCGATTTTAACATCGCGCCGACCGAACTCGATGTCTACAGTGTCGAGGCGATGGCCGGCAAGATGCACTTCACCGACATCGAGCACGCTGCGCTCGCTGATCTGCTCGCCTTTGGTCTCCGCGATTGCTACCGCAAGCACGAGCCCGAGGCCCACGGATTCACCTGGTTTGACTACCGCGGTGGCTCTTGGCGCAAGCGTCAGGGGCTGCGCATCGACCACGTCTACGCGACAACGCCGGCCTACGAACGCTGCACTCAGGTGGCCCCCGACGAGGAACCGCGGGGCTGGCAGCAGCCCTCGGATCACCTGCCGCTTAGCGCTGTGTTTGAGTGATCGAACCGAGCCGAGAGTCGGTGGTGTCACGAACTACGACACCGGCCGAGTCTCTGTCTGCTCCTCGATCCATGTTTGAATATCGACGATCTCTCGGTCAAGCAACGCCGGGTCGTTGAATGCCTGGGCAAGCAAGATCGCTCCCTGTGCCCGTGCAACCAGCCGGATCGCCAAGGTTCGTGCGGCATCTTTGGGGTGGCCAAATTCCCGAAAACCCGCCGCAACGAAGTTGATGTAAAGATCGAGAATCGCCACCGCCTCGGAGCGGAGATCATCGCGCTTCTTGCCTAACTCAGAGACTAGCGAGCCCGCCGGGCATCCGTAGCGTACGAGATTCGACCGTTCGTGGGTGAGCATCTCGACGAAGCGTTGGAGCCGGGTAAGTGGTGTGGGATAGTCTTTTGCCCAGGCGCTCAGCGCCGCCTCAATATGCTTGTGCCGAGCTGCGATGACTGCACGCAGAACATCGTCTTTGGTCTGAAAATGGTAATAAAAATTACCCTTCGGCACCCCTGCTTCGATGGAGATCGCTCCGAGGGAGGTGTTGTCAAAACCTCGTGTGTAGAAAAGCAGGCGCGCTGCATCTACGATCTTTTGACGGGTTTTACTCATGGCTTTGAACGCTATCAAATTCTTTGTTGGTCAAGAAGGCCTTGATGCGGCTTAGCGGGAGGTGGTCGCCGATGTCCGCACCGTAGTAGGCCACCCGGACGGTGGGGCCCGCACCGAGTAAAAAATCGGCGGGCACGAGTGTGGGGTCTCCGTCAATACCGCGAGGCCAAAATCCCCGGGCGATCGACTCGAACACCGCGGGGGCGCGGCGTATGCCACGCGCGACGGCGGCTTTTGAATGCTCGATCCCGTATTGCTGATAGATCTCCATATTCGGGTCTGCAATGATAGGAAAGGGGACCTCTTGTCGACCGACGTTGTTTAGAATCAGTGGCGCTGGCGACTGAAAAAACGCGATTACCTGCAGCCCACGAGCGCGTAGATGTGGGAAAGCCTTGATTATTTTATGTACTCGAAGGTTGCACATCGGGCAGGCTGCGAAGCGATAGAAGGAGAGTAATATCGGTCCTTGTTGGCCAGAACGAAGTTCAATCGGCTGGCCGAAGATATCGCGACGTGCAAACAAGGGCGCGGCTTGTCCAGTGTTGAGTCTCAACTATTCCCCCTTATGAGTTGCGCGGGCAAAAGTGCCCTGGTTGGTGAACTAAGACGTCCTGCGTGACCGTTGGTTTGGATTTGAATGACTTGGCGCCGGACCGACTCTGTCCAGTGAACCTGCGGTGTAAAGCCGATCTTGGTCGCGTTATCTGAGGGTGAAAAGTCCTCTAGTAAAAATACCAAGCTGCGGGTGAGCAGGGGCTCCCACGGTGTCACGCGTGCGACTAGTTCGGCGAGATGCGCGAAGCGATAGGCCAACTTGGAAGACACTGAAAACCACGGTTGTGGGTAGCCAAACTCGGCGTGTAGAAATGCGGTAAGTTCGCGAAATGTCGGCGATGCGGGACCTATGATGTCGAATGTCTGCATGCTCGAGAGCCCCTCGGCTCTCACCGACTGGGAAAATGCACGGCCGATATCTGCGCCGTCGATCAGACGGAGAGGTGCTCTCCCCGTGTTGATGTAGGGCACAATTCGGGCTCTGAGCCGAGACAGAAGTGCGGGGATAAAACCGATCCCCACGCCCTCTCCCACGAAGAGTCCAAAACGCAGCGCCACCATCTCACAATCTCGGCTTGCGCGTTGATGCATAGCAGTTTCAATCGCGCGAACATTGGCAAGGTGGGGCCATACGGACTCCAAGTTCTCCTCGATCGCGGGCAGTGAGGTCTGCGAGAGATTTTGCAGATCGACCGAACTGGTAAAGATCACTCGGCGAACGCCTGCACGAATCGCTGCATCCAAGGCGGCGAGCATCGGGGCCAGGAAGAGCTCTCTTGATTCTCGCTTGTGACCGTGCAGTGCGCTCCATGCCGCGGAGAAACAAGCAACATCGATGCCTTCGAATACGTTTGCGAGGTATGCAGGATCGAGCAGATCCCCGGGGCGAACTTGCCCGCTAAATCCCAGTGGCAAGCGTGCAGGATCTCGACAGGCGGCGATGACCTCAACCGTGCTGTCCTGCCCCAGCTCGCGAATGACGTTGCGGCCGACAAATCCGGTCGCACCGAGTACGAGTACACGTGATTGAGTTTGGTCTGGGTCAGTCTCGGTGAGCATGTTTGCAAGACTAAGTCAGACGCATGTCTTAGTCCAGCTAAAGTCGAAATTATCATCTAGATAGCCAGTTACGAGGTATGAGAGTGAAGTTGGCAAATTGGCTCGGGAACGGACTGAGTGATTCTGCACTCGCTCTGCAATGCAACCATCGCTACGAGCCGCCAACAGTCTCAGCGATCCGCGAGACTCCCTCAGCGCCATCTCTTCGGCGGTGGTGCGAGGCTTGTCGATAGAAAAAAACG
>CAYYUP010000027.1:0-4183 GCA_964474905.1 uncultured Nannocystis sp.
GCGAGGGCGGCGTCTGCCTGCCCGTGCCGCCGGAGTGCGTCAATGATCTCGACTGCGGTCTCGGCGAGGTCTGCGAGGGCGGCGTCTGCCTGCCCGTGCCGCCGGAGTGCGTCAATGATCTCGACTGTGGTCTCGGCGAGGTCTGTGCCGGCGGCGTCTGCCTGCCGGAACCCCCCGAGTGCGTCAACGATCTCGACTGCGGTCCAGGTGAGGTCTGTGCAGGCGGCATCTGCCTGCCGGAGCCACCCGAATGCGTGGTCAACAGCGATTGCGACGAAAGCTCGATCTGCATCGCTGGCGACTGCGTCTTTGTCGGAGAGTGCTTCGTCGACGCGCAATGTGCTTTGGGACAGACGTGCGAAGCGGGGATCTGCGTCGGCAAACCGCAATGCGTAAAGGACGACGATTGTGGCGAAGGGGAACTCTGTGTCGATGGCACCTGCGCCGTGCCCCAGGCCTGCATGATCAACAGCGACTGCGGCGATGGTCAGCTCTGCGTGCTCGGCTTCTGCTCGGGCGGCATCGACTGCGTGGGCAATGGCGACTGTTCCCCCGGAGAGGCCTGTCTCGATGGGCTCTGTGTAGCGCCCTGAGCAAAGGTGGGTCGATGATCCACCGCGCACATACGCGCACCTTATACGGGGCGACATTCGCTTCACTCGTCGGCCGGGTATTGAGACCCGGTCCGACTTCGCTCACGGGCGGCGCAAACCGGCAACCAAGGGCAGTCCGGCGCATGATCGCGAAGCGGACCTCAAGTCACCGCCGTTGCAACCAGAGGCGGTCACTGCGACTCTTCTCGATGTAGGCAGCCCCCTGCCTGGCGACCCTTCGCGGAGCCGACCGCCGATGACTGGAACACGACGCACCATCCTCGTCGTCGATGACAACCTGGTCAACAAGCGGATCATGGTCTCTCAGATCGAGAGCCTTGGGTACACCGCGATCGCGGTCGACAGCGGCCAGGAAGCCCTCGAGATCCTCCAAGAGAATCGCTTCGATGCCATCCTGATGGACTGTCAGATGCCACGCCTCGACGGTTACGAGACCACTCGGAGGATCCGTAACGATGAGGAGCACGAGCATACGATCGTGATCGCGGTGACAGCCCACGGACTCCTCGGCGAGCGCAGACGTTGCCTCGCCGCGGGCATGGACGATTACCTCGCGAAGCCCTTCCGTGCGGCGCAGCTCGGCGGCGTGCTCCGGCGTTGGCTTGACAACCACGAGCCGGTGCCCGAAGAGGCGCCACCTGAGCCCGTTGAAAGTGCGGACCTCGACAGCGCGACGATCGCTCGGCTGCGAAAACTCGGGGTCCTAAATCGTGTTCTCGATCTTTTTATGGACAGCTTCTCGACACATATGGGAGCGCTGCGCGGCGCTGTCGAGGGAGCTCGCTTTGAGGAGGCGCGTCAGGTTGCCCATACCCTGCGCGGCGCCTCAGCGCAGATCGGCGCGACGCTCTTCGCTGCGCTCTGCCGGGCTGTCGAAAACACGGCTGCTGAGGCCGACGGTCCCGCTTGCGTCGAAAATTTAAGAGACCTCGAGCGTGCGCGGTCCCACCTCGAGGAGGTTGTGTCGCGTTGTGCGAGCGAGTAGCCAAGGGCCCTGAGTTGCGCTTTGAGACCACATTGTCGGCAGAGGCTCTCGGGCCTGCGCAGCAACGAGCGTTCGAATCGTCGCCGCGGTTTGACAGCCCCCTATCCTTCGGTGGACGCTCGCTGCAGATGACTGGATCGCCCACCGCCTCGGGAGTCTTCGTCCTTCGTCGTGGGGCTCGGCGGTCGCGTTGGGGCATCGCTGCCCTCCTGACGGGGCTCGCTTTGTTGCCCTCGATCGGAGCCGCGGCTCCGCCCGCTCTCCCCGATGACGCGCGTTCGGGATCTGTCGAGCCGACGGACCCAGAGCCGGCGCCCGCCCCCGCAGAGCCAAGCGCAGAGCCAAGCGCAGAGGTAGACGCCACGGCCGATCTCAGCATTGGCGCGGACGTCAGTGCCGACGACTCGGGGCTCGACGGCGCCACCGACTTGGGCGGAGATACAGATACAGGTGCGGACACAGGGGACGCCTTCGATCTCGGCGGCGAAGAAACAGAGAACGGGGCCAAAGATGCCTCGGCAGCCAGCAAGGGCGAGAAGAGCGACGACCCTGCGATGCTCAACGGTCGGCGCGAACCCTCCACAAACACTGTGCGCGGCGGCATTGGTCTTTTTAATACGACGCTCGCGGACGTCGGCGGGCGCCACAGCATCCGCTTTGGTCTGCACACCGATTTTTTCCGCCGCAGCGGCTTTATCTACGACTCGCAGCAGTACGGCACCGATACCAACTCGCGCTTCCGCGGCACGGTCAACATCGGCTACAGCCCACTGCCGTGGGGGGAAATTTTCCTCTCGATCTCGAGCCAGGCCAACCGCAACCTCCGCGATCAACCTGGCCGTCAGGACAGCGTCTCAAACTTCGCGCTCGGCGACATCGACTTCGGGATCAAGGGCGCCCATCGCTTCTACCGCGGCGGTGCGATCGGTCTTGGTGGGCAGCTCGCGCTCGGTCTTCTCTCCGGGACCAACCGTCTGACGACCGAACGGGTGAATTTTGCGTTTGACGCCCTGTTTACCCTCGATATCCGCTACCTAACCGCGAAGGCCTTTCCCTTCCGATTCACCACCAATATCGGTTGGATCCTCGACAATTCACTGAAGGTCCTCGACTTCGCGCAGATCGCTGACACTACGAGCCGCGAGGTCAACCGCTTTGCGCTTGGTGTCAACCACAGCCGGGTTCGCATGCGCTACGGCGTGGATTTTCCGACCCGTCTCGGCAAAAATCGCCAGTTTGGGCTCGACCCGATCGCCGAGCTCGCTTGGGACGTCTCCACCTTCGGCGACGAAGAGCTCTTCGGCCAATCCGGCGCAGATCCTGTATCGCTGCCCCGATCGAGCATCTGGACGACTTTCGGGCTTCGGGCCAACGTCATCCACGGCCTGCACTTGGACGCCGCGATCGACATCGGTCTGCGCTCTCCCGCCTTTGAGTACGGACCACCGGTACCGCCCTGGCAGTTGCTTTTCGGTCTCGGTTGGTCCTTTGATCCGCGGCCGGTGATCAAAGAGGTCCCCGCCGAGGTCGAGCCAGTAGCTCCGCCTCCTGCAGTGACCGATGGTCGAATCATCGGCGAGGTCGTCGATGCTCAGGGCGCGGCGATTGCGGGCGCCGTTGTCTCCTTCCCGGGCTTGACCTCGACTGCCCTGCTCACCGATGCAGGCGGGACCTTCACGAGCTTCCGCTTCCCCGAGGGCGAGGTCACCGTCGTCGTCACCTTGGCCAACGGCCAGAGCCAAGAGTCGAGCGCGACGGTGCTCGCCGAGCAAGAGACCTCCTTGACGATCACCTTTGGCGGCGACGCAGCGGCGCCCGCTTCTGGCATTCTCGACGGCACCTTTGTCGATGATCAGGGGCAGCCTCTGCAGGTCAGCTTGCAGGTCACCGGTCAGGGCATCGATGAGCCCTTCACGTCCACAGCGGACGGCCTCCTGCGCATCGAGCTACCCGCCGGTGACTACGCTGGCTTTGCCCGAGCGGATGGCTTTGAGGACACCCCAGTAGACTTCACGATCACCGCCGGCGACGAGATGGTGCCGGTCAAGGCCACGCTGAAAGCGCTGGCTCCGGTCGAGACCCCCAACGTCAAGGGCAGCAAGCGATCGCTCTCCCTCAAAAAGCGGATCCGCTACAGCGGCGATGAGGTCAGCGACAAGAGCCACGCGATCCTCGACGAGGTTGCGGCCTTCCTCAAGGGACATCCTGAGTTTGCAGCGATCGAAGTCGCTGTGCACACAGACGACCGCGGCAACCCAGGCAAGCGGAGTTCTGCGCGGGCTGAGAGCGTGCGCTCCTATCTGCTCAGCCAGGGCGTCAGTCCCGATCGCCTGAGGGCCAAGGGCTACGCCGATCGCAAGCCGGTCGCCGTCAACCTGACCGCCTCTGGCCGAGCCAAGAACAACCGCACCAAGCTCCTGGTCAAGAAGTACACAGGCGAGTGAGCTGGGCCTCGATCGGGGCCTGCGCAAGAAACAAAAAACGAGACCATGTCCCTTGGGACATGGTCTCGTTTTTGTTGGCCGGCTAGTGGCTAGCGGCTGGGCGGTGGCGCCATCGGCCCACTCGGTGCGGCACCTGTTGG
>CAYYUP010000027.1:4283-73096 GCA_964474905.1 uncultured Nannocystis sp.
GTGGTGCCCGGGTTTGTCTTGGGACGTTTATGCGGTCGACGACGGGTGCGGGGATCGGGCCCCAGCGTCTCCGTCATCTTGTTCTCGATCTTGTACTTCTCGAGCAGGTTCTCTTTGAGTTCACGCCGGCCCTGGTGGAGCTTGCGCTGTCGAAGCCGCTCACGCAGCTGATCGACCAGCGCCTCCTTTGGCAGATCGCCGGGCGCAAACTTGCCGATGCACTTGATGATATGGACGCCAAACTTGGTCTCGACCGGCTTGGAAATCTCGCCGGTCTTGAGCTTAAACGCCGCGGCGCTGAACTCCTCGACCATGCGGTCCTTTGTGAAGATGCCGAGATCGCCGCCCTTATCCGCGCTGGGGCCGATCGAGTGCTCCTTGGCGAGGGTTGCGAAGTCAGCGTCGGCGGCGGTGGCGAGCCTATAGATGTTCTCGGCCTTGGCCATCGCCTCCTCTTTCCACTTCGCTTTGTCGGCCTCGCTCGGCTCGTTCGCGGTGTCGTGCGGGTTGCTGGGCTGTGGACCCACGGGGATCAGGATATGAGCGGCGTGCACTCGGTCCTTGTCGGCGTGGTAGTTGGGCTTGACCTTCTCGTACTCCTCGTCGACCTCTTGGTCACTGACGCTGAGCTTGCCGTCGACCTCTAGGAGTTTGAGCTCGACGAGCTCCGCCACGTACATGTTGCGCAGGCTCTCCTCGGTCTCGCCGCGGCGTTGGAGGTGCTTTGGCCAATCCTTAATGCCGCGCCTCTGTTGCTCTTCGCGCTTGAGAAGCTGCTCCTTGTCGTACTCGATCCCGCGGGCGGCGGCCTCTTGCCGGAGCACCTCTTGGTAGATCAGGCGCTCGGTGATCGACTTGCGGTAGCGGCGATCCGCAGAGGGCGGGATCTCGCGATCGCGATCGGCGTACTTTTTGACCTTGAGGTCGTAGATCGAGCGAAAGGTTTCGGCGGTGATCGCTTTGTCGCCGACGGTCGCAACCGGATCGGGGACGTCCCCCGGCTTCTTTGCGGCCGCGGCAGTCTTGGCGTTTTGCGGCTGGATCTTCTTGAGGTCCTGGGGATCGGCCTTCTGCGGTGCTGGCGCGCCGCCGTTGCAGGCGCTGAGGCAGAGGGCTGTGACAAGGAGCGAAACGATGCGGTGCATGGGGTCTCCAGGATGCGGAGGCAGAGTCTAGGGCCTCTTTGCGACCTACGGCAAAGGAACGAGGCCGATCGGCGTGCGCTGTATGCGCAACTCGGGGCTTAGCCCCAGATCTGAGTCGAGCGCGAACATAGCCGGTCGGCGCGCGGTCGTCCACGTTCAAGCGGCCGAGCCCGGCGCGCGGCCCTGGGATTTGGCGTACATTCGCGGCCGCCCATGACGCTTGTGCAGATACGGACGCCGCCGGCAAAGAGCCCCGCCCCGCAAGAGGAGCCGCTCACCGTCGCAACGGACGCTCCGCGCGTCTATCTCGAGACGCTGGGCTGCCAGATGAACGTCGCCGACTCAGCACTCATCCTGGGCCAGCTCACGCAGCGCGGCTACGTCCAGGTGAGGGATCCGGCGGCCGCTGACGTCGTGCTCTTGAACACCTGCGCTGTTCGCGAAAAAGCCGAAGAGCGGGTCTACGGGCGCACCAGTCAGCTTCTTCAGCACCGCAAGCAAAACCCCGATTTGATCTTCGGGATCACCGGCTGCATGGCGGAGCACCTCCGCGGCAAGATCGCCGAGCGAGCCCCGCACATCAGCCTCGTCGTCGGTCCCGACGGCTATCGATCGATCGGCGAGTTGGTCGATCGCGCCCGCAGCGGAGAGTCGGTTCTCGACGTCGAACTCGATAAAAGCGAGGTCTACGAGGGGCTCGACGGCATCGCCAACGACGACGGAGTCAGCGGGCAGGTGGTGATCCAGCGGGGATGCGACAAATTTTGCACCTTCTGTGTCGTGCCCTTTACGCGGGGTCGCGAGCGCGGTGTGCCGCCCCGCGAAGTCCTCCGCAACACCCGTCGCCTGGTCGAGCGCGGTTACCGAGAGATCGTCCTGCTCGGACAGACCGTCAATTCCTATCGCTACGAGGACGTGACCTTCGCCGATCTGCTGCGTGCGGTCGCCGCTGTCGAGGGGGTCTGGCGGATCCGATTCACCAGCCCCTACCCGGTCGACTTCACCGACGAGTTGATCGCGACGATGGCCGCGCTGGGTAATGTTTGCCCTCAGATCCACCTGCCGGTGCAGTCAGGATCGGATCGCATGCTGACCTCGATGCGCCGCGGCTACTCCCGTGCTGAGTTTTTGGATCTCGTCACTCGCCTGCGCGCGGCCATCCCGGATCTGGCCCTAAGTACAGATATTATGGTCGGCTTCTGCGACGAGACCGAAGCCGATCACGCCGAGACCCTATCGCTGATGCGCGAGGTCCGATTCGATACGGCCTTCATGTTTCGCTACAGCGATCGCGGCATCACCTACGCCTCGAAAAAACTCGTGGATAACGTGTCTGATGGGGTCAAGGGTCGGCGCCTCCGCGAGGTCATCGATCTCCAAGAGCTGCACACACGGGCCTCCTTCGGCGCCCGGATAGGTCGCACCGAGGAGGTGTTGGCGGGCATCATCTCGCGCCGAGGCGATCGTCTCGTCGGCCGTACGGGTCGTTTTCAAAGCGTTCTCATGCCACTTGGCAAAGCTCCGCTGGGTGAACTCGTACGTGTCAAGATCACGGGCAGTACCGGCCACTCGCTGATCGCAGAATAAGGCCCCTGCCCCACCATGGAAGCGCTCGTACTCTTCATTATATTCGGTTCGATCTTCGGCTCCGTCATCGCCGGTCGGGTGCTCAAGTACCGGCACATCGAACGCATGAAGGAACTCGAGCGCGGCCATAAGGGCGGTGATGACCACAAGGTGCTCGCGCTCACGGCCGAAAAGTCCGAGCTCGAGAGCCGCCTGCAGCACCTCGAGCAGATCGTCTGCAACGTCGACTTCGAGCTCAATGCCAAGCTCAACCGGCTCTCCACTCGGCACTTCGCGCTCGAGGCAGTGCTGCCTGCAGGCAGGGATCTTGCGGCGGCGAGCGAGGGCATCGCCGCCGAGACCGAGCGTGTGCTTCGCGGCACAGTACGACCTGGTCAGGTGGTCGCCGGCCGCTTCGAGATCATCCGTCTGCTCGGCACGGGTGGCATGGGAGCCGTCTACCTCGCGCGCGACGACAAGCTCAACGAAGAGGTCGCGCTTAAGGTGATCGCCGGCTTGGGGCTCGTCGATCCGGGCGCCGCAGAGCGCCTTCGTCGAGAGGCGACGGCGACCCGGCGGATCAGCCACATCAATGTTGTGCGCCTGCACGATATCGGCGAGGAAGGCGGCCTGCTCTTCCTGTCGATGGAGTACGTCGACGGCGAAAGTCTGCACGATCGCCTGCTCCGGATCGGCCGGCCGATGACGCCGAGCGAGCTGCGGCCGATCCTCGCCCAGCTTTGTGACGGCCTTGCGGTCGCCCATGCAGCGGGCGTGATCCACCGCGATTTAAAGCCGGCCAACGTGCTCATCGACCGCCGTGAGCAGGTCAAGCTGATCGACTTTGGCATCGCTCGCATGGCCCATATCGACGGCCTGACAGCGACCGGCATGGTCCTCGGAACCGCCGAATTCATGGCCCCCGAGCAGGTCCGCGGCACTGCTGTGGATGCCCGGGCCGACCTCTACGCGCTCGGTGTGATCGCCTACATCGCCCTCACCGGCAGGGCTCCCTTCGTCCGCGAAACGCCGATCGCGATCTCACTCGCGCACCTCAGCGATCCAGTGCCGTCGCCGCGCACGATCGTGCCGAGCCTGCCGAGCGCATGGGAAGCGCTGCTACTTCGCGCCCTCGAAAAATCCCCCTCAAAGCGCTTTCAAAGCGCTATCGAGCTGCGCGACGCACTGCCGGCCACCGCTGAAGCGCCGACGATCGCCGCATCGGTTGCCAGCTCAACCGATCGCCTACCCAAGTGATCGGCTGCCGACGCTGTTTGTTCGCGCCTGGCGTGACCCCCCGCTCCCTTCATCAAGGGCGGTAACACGCAGTACAATTGTCGCTCCGAGCGATCGGTGCTAGCGTCGACGCATCTACTTGGTTTTTCTATGTTACGACGCTTAATCCACGAATTACGGGGCTCTTACGGGGTGCAGGCGGTCTTTTCGCTGTGTCTCGGAGCGCTCTCTCTGGCGGCCTGCAACTTCGATTATGACCCGCCTCCCTCATCGGAGGGCGAGCTTGGCCGCGGTGATTTTCTTTACCGCTGCGTTGGCGAGAGCGACGCGCTCTGCCCCGCGGGCTCGCAGGCGGCCACCGGCTTTCCCCAGGCGATCGCCCTAGGCGGCACGTTTAGCCTCGACTACAGCTACAACAGCGAGTTTGCCGGCGAGCCTCTACCCCTGCTCAAGAGTTCGGCGCCCGACCGTATTTCGGTCGAAAACGACATCTTCAAGGCGCTCGCCCTGGGCTACACCGCGATCAACGGGGTCTCTGGGACCAGCGAGGTCATCGATATCAAGCACCTCAGGGTCGCGGCCATCGACCACCTGATCATCACCGAAAACGAGCTGACCATCGGCGCGATGATCGAGGTCGAAGCCGGTGCGCAGCTCTCGCTTGTCGCAGCTCCCTACGGTGCTCAAGACGAACTCCTGGGCGGCAGTCTCGACTACACCTGGACCTCCGCGGACTCGACGATCGCCGCGGTCGTCGGCGCCGGGACCGACGAAAACGTGGCCATCGATGGCACCGGCGAGGGGCAGACAACCATTACGGTTGCGGTTGGCGAGCTCGCGATCGAGATCGTCGTCATCGTGCTGCCCGGAAGCGGGAGCGACAGCGACACGACGACGACGACGACCGGAGATTCCACCACCGACGACTCCACAACCGGGACCACGGGGGGCTGAGCCATGACACGCAACAACCGTACTCCACGAATTAGGCCCCTCTTCACGCTCTTCGGCGCACTCCTGCTCAGTTTGGGCGGGACCGCTTGCCTGCCCGATTACGGCGCCATCGAGGTCGAGGTCGGCTCTTCACCACCGGTGCCGGTCAGCATTCACAGCCGCGACTTTCAGGTGCCTGTGGGCATCTCGGTGCTGATCCACGTCACGCCGATCAGCGACAACAACAACGAGTACGTCGAGACCGATACCGTCGAGTTGACCTCCGAGGATCGCTCGATCCTGGATGTCGAGCCGGGGCCCGACGAGCGTTCTTTTGTGCTCGTGGGCGTCGACGTGGGATCGACCTGTGTCGAGGTTGTGATCAACGGCTCGGTTGAGGATTGCATCCCCGCCGAAGTGCTCGCCCAGAGCTAGCTCCGACAGACGCCGCGCACCTTGCGATCGCGACTGCGATCCTGGGCGCGCGGCTATCTTGCCCAAATTCAGCTGACAAATTCTTCGAGCGTCTCGCCGAGCGCCGTCGCGATCAAACCTGCCTCTTCGGCCCGCAAGCAGAGCGGCGGACAGAGCAGCACTGTATTGCCCTTCGTCGGGATGTAGAGACCGTGCACCAGACCTAGGACAGCGATGTCCTGCGCCGGTCGGTCGAGCTCTAGCAGGCGCATCAGCCCAAAGCCGCGCTGATCTTGGATCAGCCCACGAAGCGCCGATCGTTCGCCTAACGCCCTCAAATGGCCTGCGAAGACATCGCCGACCCGCAGGGCGTTGCCCGGTAGATCCTCGCGGGCGTAGACTTCGAGGGCCCCAACAGCTGCCGCGCAGGATACGGGATGGGCGTAGGTCGTGAGCCCGCACCAGAGCTTATTTGGTCGCTCGCGCTCGTCGAAGTGATCGGCGATCGCCTTAGAGACACAGACCGCAGCGAGCGGCGCATAGCCAGAGGTCAAGGCCTTGCCCAGAGTCATCATGTCGGGGCGCACGCCCCAGCGATCACAGGCGAACCAACGCCCTGTGCGACCGAATCCCGAGAAAATTTCGTCGTCGATGAGCAGGATTCCGTGGGTGTCGCAGAGCTGGCGGACACGGGGCCAAAAGTCAGGCGGCGGCACCTGCATGCCGTTTGCGCCGGTAAAACCCTCGAGCAGGATCGCGGCGATGGTCTCCGGGCCTTCGCGCAGAAGCACGGCCTCGAGGCTGCGCACCCAGGCCGAGGGATCGCCAGGTGCACATGGAGGAACTGGATAAGGATCGTCGATGTGGATCGCCGGCGCCAAGTCGGCGGCGAAGGGCAGCTTTCGGTCGTCACCAGCGATACCGAGGATCGCCAGAGTTGCGCCGTGATAGGAGCAGCGCCGGGTGATCACCTTGCTGCGACCGGTGACCAATCGGGCGATCTTGATCGCGTTCTCGTTGGCCTCGGATCCGCCGGTCGTCAGGAATGCTCGGTGAAGCCCGGTGTGTTTGTGTAGCAAGGCCCCGAGCTCGGCGCGGATCGGCAGGGTGGCATTTGGAGCTGCCGCCGGCAGGCTCTGAATCTGCGCGATCATTCGCTCCTGAATGTGACGCACCCGATGGCCCGCGTTGACGTTGTAGACCTGGCTCTCGAGATCCCAGAGCCAGCCGTGGGCGGCCGTCTTGAAGCGCGCTCCCTCAGCGTCGAGGATCTCGAGGGGCGTGACCTCAGCCTGCACGCTCCAGGTGAAGAAGAGCCGCTCGCGTTGGCGGTGAAAAAGATCGCTCTCACTGTTCGGCTCGGTCATCACGGATCCCGTCATCAGGGGGCGTCGGCGGCTCTCTTGTCGCGCCAACGATCAAGCGTAAAAGCGACGCCTGGGTGTGTCTGACCGCAACCGCGACTCGCGAGTACTTCGCCAGATCCGAGGTCCATCACCAGGCGCCCGCAGGTCTCGGAGACGTGGGGATCGGGGTGGTCAGGGGCGTGTGTGCAGATGCTCTTGGGGTAGCCCTCGTGGGAGCAGAGAAAGTCCCAGAGTTCGGTCGCGGTCTGCGGTCGTTGCTGCACGTAGAGCGTGCTCGCCAGATCGAGGCGGCGAAAGGTTGTGCTTGTCGGCGGCACCCGCTCAACCTTGCGCAGCACCGGATCAAAGCAGTGATTGGTATGAATGTGGGCCGCCCGTGCACCTACTTGGGTGAGCACCTTCTCTTGGCCGCTGGTCTCGATCCCGTAGAAGTCGCGGCCGTCGGCGATCATGTAGTGATGCCCACTCGAGAGTGTCGTCGCCATCAGTCGATCTTTCGCGGCGCTCGCAGTTGGTGTATCGAGCATCGCCCGGACCACGGCCGGCCAGAGAACACCGAGCTGGGCGTCCGTTGAGACCAGGTTGTTGATGGTCACGCCGAGCCCGTGCTCGTTGATCCCGGTCATCGCCAGGCAGCCCACGAGCGTGAAGAAGAGCACCTCTCGGTCGCCGCTTTTGGGGCGAACCCGGAGCAGGCGCACGTAGGGCGACGCTGTTCGGTGCATGTCCCAGGTCTGACCGAGCGTCGGAGTGGTGAGCCCCGGGATGTAGACCGCGGTGCAGCCGGCGTCGTCGCCCTCCGCAGGCGTTGCCCCGCGAACACCAGGGCCCAGGGCGGAGCGCGGGATGTCTCGAAGATCCGTGTAGTGATTGAGGATCACCAGGAGCGCGGGATCGATGTCTGCACCGCGAGCGATGCCGGCAAACTCGGCTGCGAGCTCGGGGTGGTAGGCATCTAGCAGCGGCAGGTGACGCCGGGCGAGTTCGAGGATCTCGCCCTCGTCTTTGATCTCGCTTTTGCTCAGGGCGAGGCCGAGACGGATCGCCGCGAGTTCGTGGATTTCGGCGCGCCAGAGTTCTCCGTGGGCCTCGCCGCGACGACCGGGATCGTCGTCGTCAAAGAGCACCGCCTCGAGGCGATCGTCGGGGTTGGCACTCATGGGTTCACCCCGCCGATCATGTGATCGATCAGGGGTTCGATCGTGCTGCGGAGTGCGGTCGCGATCGCGGGTGCCTCGATGTCGAGGGGAGGCGCAGCGATCAGCGTGCCGGGGCGACCTTGACCGAAGAACACGCCGAGGCGACCGCAGATCTGGAAGATGGTGGCAGCGGTCTCTGGGTCGCGGAAGCTGACCGTCTGGTAGAGGCCTGCGCCGCCGAGTGTGGCCCCCTCAAAACGATCGACAAAGACCTGTTGGAGCAGATCACGGAGGGCTTTCGCCGCCGCGTGCATTGTCTCGAGGCGACGGGCAGTGCGGAGGTGCTCGTGGGTGCGGATGATCGAAATTTCGTCGCCGTCCCAGGTCGAGATCAGAGTCAGCGGTTTGCCGATGTAGTAGCGGTCGTTGACAAAGATGTGGCCGAGCTGACCGCCGGGGTACCAGAGCACCATGTCGGGCACACACTCGGGCGGTAGAGCGTCGACGCCCCAGGCCCCGCCAGTGCTGCGGTAGCCACCGCTCGCGGTTTCGACGAGCACCAGCGGCAAGTCGTGGCGGCGACAGGCAGAGGCGAGCGCCGTTGCGCTGGCGTCGTCGAGCACCAGGCCGGATCGCTCACCGATGATCTCGACGTAGAGTCCGAAGAGCCCTTTGCTTCCAGCCTTTGCGACCAGGGCGTCGAGGGCCGCGACGGTCGCGTCGACACCCGCCTCGGCAGGATGTGGCAGACGGGGCCAGTCGAAGAAGCCTAGATCGGGGCCAAATCCTGCGGGATCCGAGAGCGAGCGAGCGGCCGCGGTGATGTGACCCAAGTAGCCCCCCTCTAGGCCGACGGCTATCTGAGCCTTGGGTCGGGACAAACGAAGACAGCGCAGCGACTTATCGACGAGTTCGTCGCGAGACGACGTGAAGTACATGTGGGCGGTGCCCCGCGGGGCGATGCAGCGCAGGTGCTCGACGTAGTGCACGGTGTCGATAGTTGCGTAATTCGAGAGGTTGAGCCGGCTGCCCAGGGGCCCGACCAACTCGCGCGCCGCCATGAACTCAGGGGCAGGGCCGAAGGGCTGTTGGATGCCGCTGGCGAGGTCGATGCGCTGTTCGGTCGCTGGATCGCGGGCTGGAGGCGGAGGCGGTGCGCCGAGGGGGATCCGGTAGTAATCGGCCTCGGCGTTGCCCTCGTACTGGCGGATCAGGCGACGCACCTGGAAGGCCCCAAAGGACTGATTGAGTGCCGCCATGCTTTGGGTCGCGCCGATCCGATTGCGTCCGGTCACAAAGAGGTAGCCCTGTTCGCGAGCCCAGCAGATCTGCGCCCGCTTGAGGGCCCTACCCGCGCCGCGATTGCGGGCTTGGGGGCCGACCGTGACGTCCGCGGAATAAAAGGTATCGCGTCGGCCGAAGCGATCGTCCTGATCAGGGCCAGAGACCCCGCTAAAGTGCTCGAGCGGGCCGCCAAAGCAGAAGCCGAGGAGCGTGCCGCTCGCCTCATCGACCGCGACCAGGCCGACACCCGCCGTGGCGGCGCCGCGCAGGTAGTCGAAGGAGTCGCAACGGGCTGCTTCGTAACTGGTGTTTTCGATCGCGAGGATCGCCGGCCAATCGTCATCTTCGACCTCACGGATGGTCAGACCCGGGCGCTTGATCCTGTCGCCCTCTGGGATCCAGGTCAAAGCCTCGGGATCGCCCAAACGCTGCAGTGTGGCGCGCACCCTCGCGAAGAGGTCGGCGACGTGGCGGTCCTGCCAAGCGGCGCCGAGGCGAAAGCGGATCGTCTGAGTACCTGCCCCATAGGTCATAAAGCCGCGTTGGAAACGTTGGCCGATAAAGGCGAGTTGCTCCTCTTTGCTGGCGAGATCGAAGGCGAAGGTGGTGCCGGCCACACGCGGTGAGCCGAGCTTTGGAAAGTCGGCGACGAGGTCAGCTAGCTGGGCGAGTAGCAGCGGCTCGACGCTCGCCTGATCGTACGCCGACTCGACCTGGATGAGCCCACGCATCGCCGACGCGACTGAGACTTGGTTGGTTTCGGGATCGGCCCAGCGGGAGAGTACGACCCCGAGGTTTGCCTTCTTGGCGAAGGTGATGATGTCGGGGCTGGTCTCTGCGTCGCCGCCCAGGCCCAGGCGCTGCCACCAGAAGAAGGGGCCACCGGTCGCGAAGCCCGTCTGCACCTCGTCGATGATCAGCGGCAGCCCGCGGGCCCGGACCGCCCTCAGCAAGCCGAGCAAGAACTCGCGGTTGAGGTAGACATCACCGCCCTCGGCCATCATCGGTTCGATGATCACCGCGTAGACTTCGTGCGCATGAGCCTCTAGGAGCTGCTCGACCGAGGCCAGGTTGGCTTCGGCGAAGACCGCCTCGTAACCGTCGATCTCGAAGGGCCCGCGCTTTGCCGGGTTCCAGGTGGCCATCAGCGACGCCAAGGTGCGGCCGTGAAAGCCCTGCTTAAAGGCGAGCACCCGCCGACGGGCAGCTCCGCCGGAGGGCGCGTGCAACCGGGCGATCCGCAGCGCCTTTTCGTTGGCCTCGGCCCCGCCTGCGCCGACAAAGGTGACGTGCTCGAGAGCCGGCGGCGCCAGCCGCTGCAGGGCTTCGGCGTAGGCCAGCAGCTCGGGCGAGTGGTGCACTGTTGTATCGGGGTTGCTCCACAGGCAGTTCGCGAAGCGGCCGTCGTAGAGTTCGCGGATGAGTTTGGGGTGGGCAAAGCCGTGGGTCAGCGTTGCGATTTGCGAGCACGCGTCGAGGATTACCAGCGGCTCTGGATCGATCGAGGCCATATAGGGACCGCAGCTGCGCCGGGTATCGACGACCATCGGTTTTTTTTCGCGGGGGATAAAGTCGGCCGCGTACATGCGCTCTAAGAGGGCCGTCGAGCGGGGCATCGCGCCGCCTTCGGGGATGCGAACGCGTCGGGTCTCACGCTCAAAGAGGGCGCCGGGCCGCGGCGCTTCGTCGCGTTGTTTGGCCTCTAAGTCGGAGAGGAGAGCATCGAGGTCGCGGGCCTTGGTATCGAGCTGCACGGACGGAGTTTAGCAGCGGTCGCCGAGCCCTGATATCGATGGCGAGAAGGCTCTGATATCCTCGGTCGATGGCCGCTGCAAAGTTCGCACTTTTCGCCGGCCCGGGCTTCGTTCTTCAGCGCGCTCGGGCGACGTCTGCGGCCGCGCCTCTCTGCCCCCATTTTCACGTCGAGTACCTGGTCTGCGCCCAAGTGCGCGGGCGCGAACTCTGCGCGATTGATGGCCGCACGCACCACTTGCGGGCCGGCGATCTCCTCCTTCTAAACCCCGAGCAGGTGCACACCGGCCACGCCGAAGCAGACGAGGCGATCGACTACATCAGCCTCTACGGCGATGCCGAGTGGGTAGGCAGCCTGGCCCGTGAGCTTGGGTCCCGAACAACGCCGAGCTTTACCCGCGCCCAGGTCGAGCAAGAGAGGGGGCTCGGCGCGGATCTCGAGCGGCTCTGGCACAGCTACTCCGCGTTCGCCGAGCCGGATGATCAAATCGCCCGTGAAGAGGCCGCGCTCACGCTCTTCGGCCGTGCGCTGGGGACTTACGCCAACCTCGAAGGCGCCCGAAGACGACCGCGTGCTCGCCCCCGTCGGCGTCTGCGCAGAGTGGTCGAGTATTTCCATGCCTGTCGGGGACCGACCGATCTCGACAGTCTCGCAGCGATCGCTGGCCTCTCAAAATTCCACTTCATCCGCAGCTTTGCGGCGGAGCTGGGCATGACACCCGCGGCCTATCTCCGCAACCTGCGGATCAGCGAGGCTGCCGGCCAGTTGAGGCGCGGACGCACGATCGAGGCGGCTGCCGAGCACGCCGGCTTTGGCGACCTCCGGAGCTTTCGCCGGGCTTTTTGCGGGATTCTCGGCACCACCCCTCGTCGCTACGCTCGCATGTGTGCACCGCGTTGTCGGCCCTAGCGAATGTTCAACCAGCGCGCTCTCACAGGCAGTCGTTATGTGGGTCGCCGGGAGCATGGCACTTAAGACAGACTCGGTGATTGCGAACCGCGAGTGCCTGGCAGCGCAGCGAGCCGCCAAATCCGACGCCGTGTGGGTTGGACCCAAAGCCCGGCTTTGGTCCCGTCGCGGTCGCGTGGCAGGCGAGGCAGGAGTCCTCGCTGTGGCAACTCGCGCAGGCCTGAATATTGCGCTGAGCGGCAAATGCATGGGTTTGCGGGCTTCCTGGGGGTCCCGCGAAATTCGCCGGATGAAAGCGCAGCGACGAGCCGACGCCGCTCTTGCTGTCGGGTCCTTCGCCTAGGCCCAGGCGCTGATGACAGGCGAGGCAGTCGGTCTGGAGCCGGTGGCAGCTCTGGCAATCTTGGGTGCCTGCTCGGGCGTCCAGGGCGTGGCTTGTCATGTAGTCGCCGGCGTGGATTCGCATCGGTCGAACGGCGCCGCTGTGGCAGTCCAGACAATCGGTCTCGCTGTGGCACTGGGCGCAAAGGGCGGGGTTTGCCTTGGCGATCCCGCGGTGATCCTCGACAAAACCCAGGTCGTGCTCGGCCCCCCAAGAACTCCGACCCTTGGGCACTAACATGGGCGAGGTGCGGTCCATCTGATCGCGGGTCAAGAGACGACCGTCGCGCTGCGCTGGGTGGCACGTTGCGCAGCGGTTCGGCGCCTTTTTACCGTCGTGGCAGGTCAGACAGCTCGCTTCGCTCGGCAGCTGCAACACCGTTGCCAGGCGCACCCGGCTCATGTCGCCGTGGCAGGAGGTGCAGGTCGCCCCGCGTGCCAGGTGTGCCTTGTGATTGAAGTGCAGGTTGGGCCGTTTGACCTGCACCGTTGCGCTGACCCGACCCTTCGCAGCGCGGGTGTGGCACAGCTCGCAGTCGGCCTTTGCATCGGCTGCACGCGGATGTTGGGCGCCGTGACAGCCGTCGCATTGCACACCCCGTGGGAAATTATTGTCGGCGCTTTTGGTGCTGGTACGGACGTCGTTGTGGCAGCGTTCGCAGGGGATCTTGGCGCTGAGATGCTGGCTGTGTTTAAAGCTCAGCGGGATCTCTTGCCTCGGGTAGACCGCGGATCCGAAGCCCTGTGGACCGACCACGCCCAGCGTTGCCGGTATCTCGTGAAGGTCGGCCTGGGCGTCTTTTAAGGCGCCGGCGCCGAGCCATGCACCGCTGACAGAGAGCGCGGCAAAGAGCACGATCAGCAGGCCGATCCACGCTCGCGAAGTCCTGCCCGCTCTCCCTTGGGGCGCCGGATCTGGCGACAATGTGGATCGGTCAGTCATCGTTGGCGGCTCGCTCGCAGGGACCAATCGACGCTGAGGCTGGCGAGAACTCGCAGCGCCGAGGTGTAATAATTGGTGATCAGCTCTTCGCCGAGCAGGTTGAGATGGATGCCCCGCCAAAGCTGGACGTTGAGCCCCGCCTGCACCGCCAAGGAGTAGCCACGGCGGGCGTTTGTCAGTTCGTCGCGATAGTAGAGTCCGTAGACGCGACCGTCGATCGCGAGGCGGTTCCAGGCGACCATTGTCCGGCTGTCGACGCTGCCGCCCGCTCGCAGACCTCCCTCGCCGCCGAGCGCGTAGCCGTCGAAGCGAAGGGCAAAGCGCGGGATCCGGTAGGCCGCTGTGACGCCGCCACCGACGCCTAGACGGACGTTTCGCCGCGGCTGAGTGCCGAGTTCGGCGGTCTCCTGCTCGCGAAAGATCCGGTTTTGCGAACGCGCGGCGAAGCGCCACCGAGTGCTCGGTCGCGACTCAAAGACCACCCGGATATCCTCGAAAGCCTCGTTGGTGAAGACGTTAAAAATCGAGTCCAGATCGAAGGCGGGGATCGTGCGGATGTAGAGCAGTCGCACGCCCTGTCGTGGGCCCATCGCCAGGTGCAGGCCCGCGCTCACATCGTCGAGACGGGCGCTGCCCAGGTTGTATCGAAGCGCGGTGTAGGGATTGATCCGGCCCTTTGCGAGGCGGGCGGCGGCGCTCAGCGAGAGGATCTCTTGATCGACCGCGCTCTCGAGACCGTCGCGGCCCTCCTCCTCGATGGCCACGCGGTTCAGCGCGCCCGGGGTCCAGGTCCGGCGGTAGGCCGCACGCGCGTCGAGCCAGGGGATCCGGTCGAGCGAGATCGCAGCGCCGGCCATCGGCGAGAACGCCCGGTCACGGGGGCTGCCCGCGGTTCCGTCGGGCTCAAACGTTGGCAAGCCGAAGAGTTGGGAGCCATCGACCATCAGCCCGCCAAACGCCTCGACCGCGATCGGTACCACCGGAAGATGTACTTTCGACCAGGCTCCGTCGAAGGCGTAGAAGTCGAGGCCGCTCATCTCGAATTGACGGCCCACCCGGAGGTCGATGAGCCCGCCCAGGTTCTGTCCCTCGAGATAGGCGAAGAGCAGGTCGACCTGGCGACCGTCGACGCTCCTCAGAGTCTCGGCTTCGACGTCCTCGCCCTCGCGCAGGTAGGATCCAAAATCGTGGCGCAGACGCAGCGAAGTGACCAGGTGGAGCTGCCCCTCCTCGAAGGCCCGATGGGCGTCTGTCATGCGTTTGGGCGGTAGCAGCTCGTAAACGCTGAGGTTGACGTACTGGACCAAACGCCGTCGGCTCAGCAGGGCCGTCGAGTTGGGTACGCGCACCATAAACGCCTCGCCGTAGGTCCGGCTGGAGATGCGGACCTCAGCGGCCTGGGCGTTGCCGGGCCCGAGCCCCAGAGCCCAGCCAAGAGCGAGCGCGCAAAATCCTGCGGACCTTCGACGCTGACGCCAAGCACCGACCTCTGCAGTGCCGAGCGCACATGCCTCGCGAGCTGGAGCAGCACCAGCGGGCGACCGTGAAGCGGCCGGCGAGCGAACGATTGCACCAGCGGGCATGAACCGGCACCATGCTATGCGATCTGCGACCGGCGAGGGTCCCCCCTGGGAACTTCGCCGCCCCCCCGCTGTCCCACCCCGACGTGCCCGTCGTCTCCGCTGCGCAACCTGTCCCGGCCTCCCCTGCCGTCCGTGCGCACCGTCATCGGGGGCGCCTGCAAAACTCCCTTGGTGCCCTGCTCGGTGTTTGTGCGCTCTTCGGCGCCTGCGCCCATAAAAGCTCCCAAACCGCGCCAAAGCCCCCCCCAGAGGCCATCGGCTTCAGCGATGCACCCCTGCTCGGCGCCCAATCAGGACCCACCAGGGCCGCAGCCTCGCAGCCTAGCGAGCGAGTTGCCCGTCTCGATCGCCTGCTCGATCTCTTTGATGCCGCCCGTTTTGCAGAGGACCAAGGCGCCCGCGAGAGCCTCTGGGAGGGCCTTGGCGGCGCGTCGATGGGTCGGGGCCACGGTGCCAGCCGCGAAGCGCTCGCCCGTTTGCTCGACGAGGCGCTAGCTCTCGATGAGCTGCCGGGGCTCAGCGAAGACGAGCGAGAATTCGTCGCCTCCGTGCTGCAGCTATTGACCGCAGATCTCCACCGACCGGCCGTCGCCGAGGATCTCTCGATCCAGACCGCGGCCTACCGCGAGCTCGTCTCCCTAGGGCACCCTCGAATCGTCGATAACGCCCGCTGGCGGATTTACGATCACGTGCGCGGATGCCTCGTCGGTGCGATCTCAGCTCCGCCCGATCGGCGCCCAGAGATCGCCGTGCACAGTCTCTACGTCGCCAACGAATCGATCGAGGACTACCTCGACGACTCCCACTCCGTACACGTGAGGCCGCCGCCGCCGACCCCCGACGAGCTTTGGGCGTTGCTCGACAGCGAACGCCAAGCCTTGGCCGCGATCGACCGTTGGGCGCCGGTGCTCGATCACCGTGCCGCCGCCGACGAAGAACTCCGGCTCACGGCTGCGGCGGCCCTTCCCGCCCCTCGCGACCCAAACTGGCAGATCCTGTCGATGCCCACCGGCACCGGACGCAGCGAGAGCCAGGCGCCGATCATCCGCGTCGACGGGCAGACTTTAGTGATCGACGAAGGGCGCCCGCAGGAGCGTCGCGAAGCCCTCGGATCGCCTGGGGCCGCGCGCGCGTTGGCGGCAACGCTGGTCCAGGACGGCCGCGGCATCGTGCTTTTTGTCGCCCCGCCGATGACGCCCTCGCCGAACTTACGCACTGCGCTTCGGGCCCTGCTCAGCGCCCACGTCGCGACCGTCGAGTTCGCGATCCGCGAACCGCGGGTCGGCGAAGGCGAGAGTGATGTGATCCTCGCCCTGCCCCTTGAGGTCGTCCGTGACAGCGACCGCGGCCCGGCTGCCCTGGCTCTGCGTGGCGCTCGGCTGCACATGCACCTAGACGGTCGCGGGCCCCGGCTCGCGATCGACGGGCGTTGGCTCAGCACCCGCAGCGCTGGCCCGCGCGAGTTAAACGAGCTGCTTGCGAACCTCGCTCGGGCCTACCCCCGGGAGCACATGATCACCCTGAGCATCGGCTCGGATGTACTTCTCCAACAGCTCGTGGATCTGCTGCGGGCGTTGACCGGCGGGCCCGAGCGGCGCTACGACGTCGCCGCCTGGAGTGTTGATCTCGATCCCACAGCGATCCGCGAGGCCAAGCCGATCGACGCCGAAGATCGCCGAGTTGAGCGACGCGCAAAGCTCTACAGCGGCGCCGCGATGGCCTCGATCAAGCAGCCCTTCCCGCTGCCCGGCGGCGATCAGGGGCGCCTCGAAGCGCTCGCCCATGAGCTGGTGTACTGCCTCCCAGAGGCCGAGTCGGCGTTGCCCTCCAGCGGCCTCCAGATCCATCTGTCCTTTGAGGAAGGTCGGATCCGCGAGTTCGAGGTCGGCCGTCTCAACAAGCGCGGCAAGAAGCAGAAGCAGGCGATCGAAGCCTGTATTGGCGACGAGAGCCACGCCTTTCGTCTCCGTGAGCAGCGCGATCCGATCACGATCGACATCGTTCTCAGGCCCTAGTCACGACATCGAACTTTAGAGAGCTTATCGCCTATGCACATTGGCAACGAAGCCCTTAGGGTGCAGCGAGATCCGCAAGTTGGGCTGTGGTGGACCCATGGGCAGCTCAAAGGTGAACTTTTGGGCCAGTCGAGCGGTGACGACGGGCAACTCCACCATGGCCAAGTGCTTGCCAAGGCATACGTGCGGTCCGACGAGAAATGGGATGTAGGTATTGGCGGCGGGAGCTTGTAGGAAGCGATCGGGGTCGAAACGATCTGGATCCTGCCAGAGTTCCGGCGACCTGTGGAGCACGTAGGAGCAAACGTCGATGCGAGTGCCTCGGGGTATCTGCAACGAGCCCAGAGTCGTGTCGCGAATCGCGTGCGAGATCGACATGGGCACCGGCGGATACAAGCGCATCGTCTCCCTGCACCAGCGCAGTGTTGCCCTCAGGTCTCGCACATCTGCCAGTGTGGTGGCCTGGGCCGCTGCGGCGCCCTCGTTGGCGACGGCTTCACTCTGCTCGGGATGAACAGCGAGCATCGCTACGCACCAGGCGATCGCCGTTGCGCTCGTCTCATGGCCGGCGGCGAGCATGCCCCGGATCTCGTGGATCGCTGTACGTCGTGTCATGCGTCCGTCGGCGACGGCCCCGCGGAGCGCGTCCATGAAGGGCGTGTCTTTCGCGTGTTCAAAGATCTGCGAACAGACATCATCGAACCATCGCTGCGCCTGTCGAACTTCGCGTCCAGTCGCTGCAAATGCCACGGCTCGGCCCGCCAGATAGGTCACGACGCTGTTGCTTGTCAGGGCGATCAGGGCCCTGTGCATAGGCTTACCGGCAAACCCGTGCCGCTCAAAGTCAAACCCGAAGATGAAACGCCCGAGCACCCGCAACATGACCAACGAGAGATCACGAGCCGGTCGCACGGCCTCGCCAGCAGCCGACCAGTCGCGGATTAGATGATCGACCTCCTCCTGAACAATACCGACCACATCGGAGATCGAGTCACGGCTAAACGCGGGGCGAAAGAGTGCTCGGCGCTCTCGCCAAACCTCGCCCTCCAAGCGGAGGATCCCATTCTGAAAAAGCTGCCGAGTGGGATGCACGTTCCGCAGAAAGTGGCTCTCGTCGGTCAATACCCGGTGCACCGAGGCGGGCCGAAGGGCCACGACGTGCGGCTTGGGCCCCAACCAGACAACAAAGTCATCACCTTCGGCTCGGGCCCAGTGCAGGTAGGAATTGAGCAGGCCCCCTCGCAGCACCGGCAAGAGATGCCCGAGTTGACGGAGGCGAGGAGGCGGGCCAACACGTCCGCGGTCTCGACTTGGGAGCCGCCAGCTGCCGGCGCCGAAGAGTTTGCCGCGAGCATCAAGTCGGTTCTGATTCATGCGAATTTCTGGAGGCGACGGTACCATCGGAGTGCGACTTCGAGGGCTTGCGAGACGTCGGTCGTCTGAAGAAGCACTGCGGAATGACGCTCGATGCCAAGGGCGACATGTCGTGCACATCGACAGCAAAAACTATGTCAATAACAACACCCCGATGATCGGGCGCTCCCAAGATTGTTCCACAATAGACGCAATGCTACGACGATTGGCACGGGGGCCTCTGATGCGGGGGTTCGCGTGGCGGGGCAGTCGTACGTCTCGGGCGGCTGGTCGCGGCCCGCAAGCTCAATGCGGCGGCCTGAGCGCTGAGGAGGCTCTGCATGCGGAGCGACAGCGTTGCCCGCGCCTCGACTCCCCATAAAGCTACTAGAGCCCCGTAGAACCCGAACGAGGGCATTTCGCCAGGCCACAAATGTCCGCAGGCGACCGCAGGATCGGCCTTGCGTGGGTACTGCGGCCTGCTCGTCCCCGTCGCTGCGTGAGGCAGCGCAAGCTGGCCTCTTTGCGTCTCGGCGCGAGTGGGGCTATTCGGGCGCGAATGGCTGACGATGACGACTCTTTCTCGGGCGTGCCCCTCCCCCTGCGGGAGGCCATGCGCCAGCGCGGCTTCACCGAGCTCACGCCGGTGCAGCGGGCCGTCCTCGACGCCCAAACCCAGAACACCAACCTGCGAATCTCGTCGCAGACCGGATCGGGCAAGACGGTCGCGATCGGCCTAGCGCTTGCCCCTGCGCTCATCGAAGCCTTTGCCGAGGGCGATGAAAAAACCGAGAAAACCGAAAAACGCGACAAGCACGGCAAGCCCAAGGTTCTGTTGATCGCGCCCACACGCGAACTGGCGGCGCAGGTGCAGGCCGAGCTGGCCTGGCTCTTTGCCGGTCTCAGGGGGCTGCGCACCTGTGTCGTAACTGGCGGCACCGATATCCAGCGCGAGCGCCAGGCACTTCGCCGCGGCGTGACGATTGTCGTCGGCACTCCCGGTCGGTTGCTCGATCACATCCGTGGTGGTTCGCTCCGAGTCGACGCGCTCGAGCACGTGGTTCTCGACGAAGCCGACCACATGCTCGACATGGGTTTTAAGGACGAACTCGACGCCATCACCGAAGAATTGCCGCCAGAACGACGTTCTCACCTGGTTTCGGCGACATTTCCTCGGGCTGTTGTGCGTTTCGCGGATCGTTTTCAGCCCGGTGCTCTGCACCTCGAGGGCACGCGCCTAGGCGAAGCCAATGCCGACATCGAACACATGGCCTACTTGGTCGACGAACGCGATCGCTACGCGGCGCTCGTCAACCTGATGCTGCTCACCGACGGCGAGCGCTGCTTGGTTTTTGTCCGTCGGCGAATCGAAACTACCGAGATCGCCGAGCGCCTTGCGGCCGACGGTTTCTCGGCCCTGCCCTTTAGCGGTGATCTCCCGCAGGGCCAGCGCACGCGCACCCTCAATGCCTTCCGCAGCGATGTTGTACGGATCCTGGTCGCGACCGATGTGGCCGCCCGGGGCATCGACGTCGCCGACATCGCCACGGTTGTGCATATCGATTTGCCCGCCGATGCAGAGACCTATACCCATCGCAGCGGCCGTACCGGTCGCGCGGGCCAGAAAGGGCGCAGCATCCTGTTGGCACCGGCTCGGGCCGAGCGACGCCTGCGGCAGGTGCTGCGACACGCCAAGGTCGAGGCCGGCTGGAGCACCCTGCCCGGTCCTTCACGGATCGATAAAGCCCTCAAAAAACGGGCTCGCAAGCGCATCCACAACGCGATGACGGTCGAAGAGGCCCCGCCCGAGGGCATGATCGAGTACGCCCAGGCACTGCTCGAGCGCTACGACCCCGCGACCTTGGTCGCGCGTCTGGTCGAGCTCGCCCGCCCCGTGCTGCCGCGTGAGCCGATGCCCTACAGCGAGCCCGCGCGCAGGGAGCCCAGCGATCGCAAGCGCAATCGCGAAGAGCAGAATTTTGTGCCCTTTCGGATCGCCTTTGGTGCTCGCGAAGGTGCCTCGCCGGCCCGTCTACTCGCCACTGTCTGCCGACGCGGCGAGATCTCCGGCAAGCAGATCGGGGCCATCCGAATCGGCGATCAGGAGAGTTCTTTCGAGGTCGATGCGAGCGTTGCAGAGACCTTTCTCCAGCGCGCCTCCAAGCTCTGTGAGCGCTCACCGCATCAGGTGATCGAGCGCCGCGAGAGCATGCCAGAGCGCACGGATCGCGGCCCCGGTGGCCGATTTAGAGGCGGACCCCAGGGATCCCGAGGCGGGTTTAGGGACGATCGCGGTCCTCGAGAGGATCGCGACTCGCGGGGCGGTCGGCCACGCTCCGGTGGCTTTCGCCCGCCCCGACGCCCGAGATAACCCGGCTCACCAAGCCCACCAAGCCAACAAAAAAAGGGCCGAGCTCCTTGCGGAGGCTCGGCCCTCTTGCATTGGATCCGGGGCTACTTGATCGCGGCCTTGGGCTGGCACATCGACACCTTCGAGGCGCAGATCTCAGCGCAGACCTCGACGTTGTTGGTGCAGGTCAGCTTGCAGGTCGCTCGATCGGTCGCCCGTTTGTTCTCCTGAGTGCAGGAGCTGGTGCAGAGGCTTTGTTGATTGTCGCAACCCCGATTGCAGGAGCTGACTGCAGCGCAAGATTGGGCCGGAGCGGGCGATGCGGTCAGCTTTGTTTTGCCCATGGAAGGCGGCGCAGGTGGGGTTGCAGGGGGCGCCTGGTAGTTTGCGGCGGGGTAGCTAGGGGTTGACCTGTGACCCCCTGCGACACCATTTGACGACTCGATCACGGCCCGCCGAGCGGCCTCGGCCGAGGTACCCTGGGTGTGATAGACGGTGCCCTGCGGCAGCGCGTCGAGCTTGCTGTTGCAGGTCAGCTTGCAGGTCTCACGGTCGGTGTTATTGCGGTAGGCCGAGCGGTTGCAAGTTGCCCTGCATTGATTGGCCTCGGCCTCTAAGTGGTTTCGTCGGGCAGCGGGTGCAGTGCTCGGCTGCTTGGGCGAGAAAACCATCGGACCCCCGGCAGAGAGCCGACCGCTCGGGGTGTAGCCCCCGGATTGCGGTGCCTTGCCGACGTTAGGTCGGGGTGGCGGCCGGGGTGTCGGGGTCGCGGTGCTGTACTCGGAGGCCTTGGCTTTGCACTGCAACCTGCAGGTGGCGCGGTCGGTGGAGAGGGCCTCGTGATCACATACGCTTTGGCAACGCGTGAGATCGGCGGCTGTCCAGCGAACCTTGGCGGCAGCAGGACTCGCTGGGGGGGTTGCCGCGGGGGGCGTTGCGAGGGTCGCTGGGGGGCTTACCGCGGGGGCCGGCCTGGGCACGGGTTTTGGCGGTGGTGTCGTCCGAGCTTCGGCGAGCTTCGCTTCGTTGAACTCGTTGCGACACTGCAAGCGGCAGGTCGCCCGGTCGTCATCCCCCTTTGCAGAAGAGAGGCAGGTATTCGCGCAGATCTTGAGCTGCGCCTGGGGACTCTGCGGACCGGCTGCCGCGACGCTCGCATTCCCGAGCCCGAGGCCAGCCATTGAGACAATAAATGTTCCGATCCAGAGATGTCGCATGAACCCTCCTCAGGGTAGGTGAATCAACCACACGCTAGCAGAGCTGTGGGTGCTCGCAAACATTCCAAATGATCTTCGTTCGCAGGGGTGCGCTTCGGCACTGTTGAATCGTTCACAATCGCACTGTGCGATACCCTCCTGGCAATGGAGCGGCGACAGACGGTGGACAGGCGGGGAATCGCAGGGGTGCTGCTCGCCCATGTCGCACTCCTCCTTTTCTTTGTCGCGCCGACGCTTTGGTTCTCGGATCGACCGCTACCCAATGTCGACTTTGAGACCCACGCCAATCAAACCTGGCGAGTGCTCGAGGGCTTGCGCGGCTGGGGGGCGAGCTGGGTCTACGATGTGCAGCTGCTCGCGGGTCACCCCACCGGGGCCATCTTCGACGCCGACAACAAGGGCTGGGAACTCTGGACCTTCGCGCTTAGCTGGCTCGGTCTGCGCGATGCCAACGCGTTTAACAGCTTCGCCCTCGTCGTTCATCTGGCGTTGGTGCCAACGGTCTACGCGGCCGCCCGACTCTTCGATCTAAGCCCCGCGAAGTCGACCCTGGCCGCTGCCCTCGCGGTGGCCCTCTGGTGGTTTGACGCCTGGCTGCACTGGTGCTGGTGGATCGGCATGATCGCCTACGACGGGGCCTCGTACTTCGCACTGCTGCCGCTCGCGCTCTTCTACCGCTTCACCGAGGATCGCCGGCCCTGGCAGGCGCTCTGCTGTGCCCTGAGCCTGGCGCTTTGCCTTCTGGTGCATCCCTATTCGTTCTTCATCCTCGCGCCGCCGATGCTCGTGCTGTGGATCCGAGCGCGTCGCCACCTAGGCCTTGGCGGGCACGCGTGGGTGCTCGCGATCGGCGGGTTGGCGCTGCTCGTCAACGCCTACTGGCTACTCGTCGCCGGCCGCTTCTGGCATTACATCCTCGACTCGGCGATCTACGGCCAATCGAAGCTGTCGATCCTCGGCGCCGATCTGTTGGAGTGGTCCATCGATCCCTCGGTCACCGGGCTCATCGGTAGCCGCACAACGATCCGCTGGTTGGTCGTCGCGCTCGCGATCCTGGCGCTCGCGAGTTGGCGCCGGCGCGGCGATCGACGCCTCCTGCCGCTCGCGACTGCGATGGCTGTGCTCGCGGGGCTCGCCTATTGCGGCGGCTATTTTAACTTCAGCGGCCAGATCCAGCCCTACCGCCATGTCGGCCCCCTGGCGCTGCTCGCTGCGCTGCCGGCCGCGGACTACCTCGGCGAGCTGCTCGCGAGCCGACCCTGGCAAAGTTGGTCGCGGCCGACCAAGGTCGTCTTTGCGTTGATGATGATCCCGCTGGGCCAACACCTCGTCCACGAGGTCACCTATTTCACCCACGCAGCGCTGCCCCAGCCGGTGCAACCGCGCTCGCGTCAACACTGGTGGATCGGCAGCAGCGGCTTCGCGGGCGCACCCGATTACCGAATCCTTGGGCCCAACCCCGACACCACTGCGCTCACCGAATGGGTGCGCGCGCACGACGACGGCCAGGGTCGTTTTCTCGTCGAGGTCGGGCATGTTGGTGAGCTGCTGGCGCGGGCGACCAAGGCTCAGATCATCGGCGGCTTCACCCAGCGCAACCTCGCCCACGCCCAGGCCAACCTCTACCGGCGCTATCCAACCGGGGCGCTGTCAGAGGCGGCCCTGCGCGAGTACCTCACCACCTACGCGATTCGCTGGATCATCGTCACCCCCGACGCCCCTTGGCTGCGGAGCTACGACGAACTCGTGCAGCGGGTCGCGAGCTTTGGGTCGCTCGTCGTCTACGAGGTGCTCTCGCCGGCCCCGTTGGTGATGCGCGGCGGCGGTCAGGTGCGGGCGTCGACCAATCGCATCGAGCTCCGCGGATCCGATCCGACAGCGGCAGTTGTGCTCCGCTTTCACTGGATGGAGACCCTCGTCTGTCGACCCGAGTGTCGGATCGAACGGGTGCGGATCGATGCCGACGACCCGGTCGGCTTCATCCAGATCCCGGCGCCCCACCCCGCCGATCTCGAGATCCTCAACACCTACGGAGAAGGGCCATGAACACCGCACTACGGCCTGTGGGTTCGGTTTTCGCCGCTTTTCGGATCATCGCCGATGTCGCATTGTTTCGCCTGCGCCGTCTCGAGATGGCGAACCTCGCCGGTGCGGCTGCGGTCGCGATCGCGGTCGGCCTGCCACCGGTAGAAATCGCCGGACGTCTCGGATTTGGCGCCCTCTTAAACCTTCTTGTCTATCTGAACAACGACTACCTCGACCTCGACGCCGACCTGATCTCGACCACCCGAGATCCGACGATGACCCGCTTTCTCGGGACCCATCGCGGCTCGGCGATCGCGGCTCAACTCGGCCTCCTGGCGATCCTTACAGCGATTGCGTTGCTCTGGAGACCGGCGTTGCTCGTGCCCCTGATCGTCGGCGGCGGCCTCTGTTGGGCCTACTCGGCGCGGCTCAAGCGGATCGCCGGCTTCGACGTCGCCGCGATGATCCTCTGGGGGGTCGCGATGACCCTGGTCGGCGCCCCCTTGGAGAGCCCGCTCGCCTGGGCACTGGTCCTCCAACTGGGGCTCTTTTCGGGGGTGTTTGAGAGCATCCAGGTGCTCCGCGACAGGCCTGAGGATCTGATCGCCAAGGTGCGGACAACGGCGGTCGCCCTCGGTGAAGTCGGCACGGCTCGGCTGATCCGGATCTTGCTGCTGATAAGCGCCGCCTACGGGAGCCTGATCCTGCACCCGGCGGCTGGCCTTCTGCCTCTGCTGGCGCTAGCGCTGCCGATCGAGCGCGCGTCGATGCCTGTTTACTGGACCCGAATCCGCCTCCTGCTCGGCCTCGCCTTCCTCGCCGAGATCACCTGGGTGACCCTCTACGGCGAGAGCGCAGGCCTCTGGCTGGCACTGCGAGACGGCCGGATCACCTAGGAGAACAACCGCAATTGCCCGAGCAACCACAGACGTCGACGACCGCAGAGCCCCGCCGCGCGCAACTGGTGATCGCTGCGCTCCTGATCGCGACGACGCACATCGCCCTGGTCGCCTACGCGTTTCCGCTGGGCGTGGTCTTTGGCGATGCCGGCTTTAACATGCCGGACTATCACACGCACTACCACCAGACGCAGGTGCTGCTCGATGTCTACCGCGAAACCGGAAGGCTCTGGGCCTACGATCCGGGGCTGCTCGCGGGCCACCCGATCGGCCTGATCTTCGACGTCGATAACAAGGCGCACTTTCTCTGGGTGCTGGGGCTCAATCGCCTGGGGGTCACCGTACCGGCGGCATTTAACCTCTTCGCGGTCGTCTCGTCGCTGCTCGCACCGCTCTCTCTGGCCGCCGCCGCTCGCCTGCTCGGCTACCGCAACTCCCATGTGCTCGCGGTCGCCGGCGCCGCTGTCCTGCTCTGGCATTTTGACTCGACGGTGCATTTTCTTTGGGCTGCCGGCATGGTGTCCTTTGGGACAGCTAGTCATCTTGCCGTGCTCTGTGTCGGCCTGATGTGGGCGATGCTGAGGAGTTCGCGACCCTGGCTTGCCTGTAGCGGCCTCGCGATCGCGCTGCCGCTGGCGTTGCTCGTGCACGTCTGGGCTTTCGCCATCCTGGTCGTGCCCCTGGCAGCTCTCTACGCGCTACACCTCCGCCGTCTCGACACGGCAGGCCACCTCAGGGTTTGGCTGGTGGCGATCGCCGCGATCGCGGTGAACCTCTACTGGTTGCTGCCGGCACTAGCCCATCTTGGCTGGGTGACACACTCCGCGGTCGTCGGCCAAGCGACGCCGATCTACCTCATCGCCGACTATTTCGAGATCCTGGTCAACCCGGTCAACACCGGCTTTGCCCTGCCGCGCACCTTCTTTCGGGTGGCCGTGCTGGCGGGCTCGGTGGCCACCATCTGGCGCTGGAGGAGGCTCGGCGATGGCCGCTCGACGCTCGCTCTGCTGACGCTCACCTGGCTTTTTGGGCTCAGTTACATAGGCGCGACCATCCCGATCATCGAGCTCACCGAGCCCTATCGCTTCGCTGTCAGCGGCGCGCTCTTTGCCGGTCTTTTTGGCGCCCCCTGGCTTTTCGAGCACCTTCGCCCGGCAGCTCTTCGGGCCCTGCCAAGAGCTGCCCGGGCGATCCTGCTGTTGCTCGCGCTGCTGCTTGTGCCGCGGATCATCGGCGAGATCACCACCTTTGTGCCCGAGCTTGTGCAACCGCTGCTCGATCGCACGACCGTCGACTACCGCGGCGCCCGGATCCCGAGCCCGACGCGGACCATGCGGTTGCCTGCGGTCGATGATCGCCTCCGCGAGCTGGCGACGCTCCTAGACGAGCTTCCCGGGGATGGTCGTGTGCTCGTCCAGCTCTGGCCTGTGGGGGAGTACCTGCGCGGCGCGATCCGACGACCGGTGATCGGCGGTTTTCCAGACCGTCGCGTGATCCACGAAGCCGCCAACATCTTCCGTCTTCGCCCCGACGAAGCGCGCTATCACGGTCAGGATCTGGCCGACTACCTCGCGAACTACCACATCGACTACATCGTCTTTTCGCCGCCCTTCTTCCCAGAGATCGAGCGTCGACTGGACCTCATCGAGCCGGTGCGTGCCATCGGAACCCACAAGATCTTCCACGTGCGCCGACCGACCTCCTACGTCAGCGGCGGCGAGGCGGAGGTCCAGGCTGGCTTTGATCGGATCACCCTGCACCGGGCCCGTGCCGACAATGGGCGCTCACTCACCTTGCGTTTTCACTACATGGAGGGCATGCGTTGCAGCCCCGATTGCCGGGTCGAACGCGCGCCGCTGCCCTACGACCCGGTTGGATTTATCAGGGTGATCGGCGAGGAGAGCTTGCCGGCCGAGCTTGTTGTCGAGCGTATCGACTGACTGTCGATCGCGAACAAAAAAAAACCGCCGCCTGGATGGCGACGGCTCTTTGAGCCCGGCAGGATTTGAACCTGCGACCAACGGATTAAAAGTCCGTCGCTCTACCAACTGAGCTACGAGCCCGAACCCCGCCCAGTCCGACGACCCCAACGGGATTCGAACCCGTGTTGGCGGCGTGAAAGGCCGCTGTCCTAGGCCTCTGGACGATGGGGTCAGAGATGGACAGGGCGGGGGAGGAGCCTTCTACCGCAAGCCGCGGGGCGCTGCAAGGGCCCTTCTCTCTAAGACCTGCGCACAAGGGCGAGTGGTCACGCACGGCACAGCCCTTGCGATCCAAGCCGCCGAGCCAGAACTCAACTCCCGCGAACCAGACCTGCGAACCAGACCTGCGAACCAGAACTCAGCTCCCGCGAACGGAGCGGATGAGCAAGGACGCGATCGACGCGCGGTAGATGCGTTCGAGGCTGCCGAAGGTCTCGGGGGTGGCTTCGAAGAGGCCCCAGTAGTACCAACCGGCGTCCTGTTTAAAGAACACCAGGCCCCGTAGCGGGGTCTCTCCGGCGAGTACGTCGTAGGTGGCGATGGTGGTGCCCCCCTGGTTCGACTCGCCACTGTAGTTTACGTCTTCGAAGCCCCGCAGGAGCATGATGTGTTCGCGGATGTCTGCGAGCGAGGCGCCCGAGCGCACGTAGCCCACCGCCGCAAGCGGGATCCCTACGCCGCAGGAGTCGGTCTGAGTGGCGGTCGCCGAGCGGGCAAAGAAGGGGTTTTGTTCGATCAGCTCGGCGCCCTTGGGCAGCGTTATCAAGAATCGATGAGCAAAAAACGAGGTCGGCTGGATGTCCAAGTCGGGCTGACAGGGAGGAGGCGCCGGCTCCCCAGGGCTCGCAGTAGCAGCACCAGCCGGAGGTGCGACATCGCTCCCCGTACCAGCTACGGCTCCGTCAGCTGCGGCTCCGCCAGCTACGGGACCACCGGCGACAGCAGATCCGTTGGGCGAGTTGGACTCGCTTGTTTTGTCGCAGGCTATGAGCGCGAGCCCGCCGACAATTACAAACGCCGATAGCAACGACTGGACCCTTCGCACTCCCATGCTCCACTCCTCCAACATCGTCGCTCTCGGCGTTTGGCTCACCGCCTCGAGAGGCGGCGATCTACATCACAACGGCGCTATTTGTCGCGCAGGATCAGGATCCGCTTTGCGGATTCGGCAAAAGTCGCTTTGATCGCCGGCCAGGCGTTGGGGTGGGTCTCGTAGATGGCCCAGTAATGGATGCCTTCGGCCTCCTTCATGGTCATCAAGCCCTTGACCGGGGGTTCGCCGTTGGAGCCCTCGCCGACCTCAAAGGTGCCGGTGTAGGAGGCGCCCTTCTCGGTCTCGTCGGTCCAGCCCTGGACGTCGCCTTCGGCGTACCCGAGCTGGCCGATGATGCCGTCGCGAACATCCTGGATCGCCTTGCTCGCGTCGTACTCGAAGTAGCCGACGGCCATCCGCGTGATGATCGCGTCGCAGGTCGAGTCGACGTTATTCGCGGTCATCAAGAAGGGCGTGCGCTCGACGAGCTCGACGCCCTTGGGCAGACGCATCACCAGCTTGTCGGCGAAGAGCGCCGTCGGTGTGTCGCTGACCTCCGAGGGACACTCAGCAACGGCGTCTGGATCTCCACCGTCGTCGCCTCCGCCGTCTCCATCACTGCCCTCAACATCGCCGGAGTCATCGCTGCCCGAGCCATCAGAGCCATCATCATCGGCACCGACCTCACCCGGAGGCGTCGTGCCTTCGGGGGTCTTTTTGCCGCAGCCAGTCATCATCGCTAGGACCAAACAGGGGATTGCCAGTGTTTGAAGCAGCTTCACGCGGTTCTCCGTCAGAGTGGCGGGCAAGGTACCACAGAATTCGCAGCGTAAACCTTGATCGTGCATCGAGCTCAAGGCTTGAAGATGCGCAGGTCGGCGCTCGCAGGGGGGCGTTTGCTCAGCAGCGCACCTGCGCCAACGAGTCACGTCGCAGCGGCCGGCACGGATGGGCCCAAACGGTCCTTCACGCTAAGCCGACGGAGCCCAGTCGACGGCGCCCTCGGGCAAAAAATAGATCAAGTTCATGCGCCCTGCGTTCACCTCTGGAACGTGCACAGAGCCTGGTTTTGCGAAGATCCAGCCGGGATCCCGACCACCGAATTGAGGCTCGCCCTCGACCGTAAAAGCGAGCGTCACCTCGCCCTTTGGGTGGCCGTGACGGAGCGCTGCGCCCGCGAGGCGAACGACGTCGATCGAGAGGCCGTGAGTCGCTTCGCTCGGCTTTGCGACCCGCGAGAAGCGAGCGTCGGCATCACCGCGATCGCAGAGCCATCCGGCGGTGACTCCCGCCTCGATCGAGGCACCGATCGTCCGCACAAGCCCGCCGCTCATAGGAAAGTGGTTGTCCAGGATTTGCTCGAGTTCGGTGACCGCCGCGGCATCGCTGCGAGACTCGGGGCGGAGCTTGGCAACCCGCGCGAGAATTGGCGCGAGCAGGGCGACGAGCGAGGCTTTGTCGGCGGCGACGGAATACCCGGTGTTCTCTGTGTTCTCGGTCAAGGCGGCAGGCTACCACTGATCTGAAGGCCGTCTGCACCGACACGCACGAGCATCGTCGTCGCCGCAGTCGAGCCCGGTCGCAGGGTCAAGGCGCCGCCCACTTTGCCCGCAATCACCAGGCGCACCGGGGCGGGATCAAGGCTGCCGAGCAGCGCCTGCGGACGCTCTTCGGCGGGTTTGGGCGTGACCAGCCCCGGCACCTGCGAAGCATCTCCCCGGAGCCAACGGAGCGTCTTGCGGCCCTCGCCCGCCGGCACCAACGCGACGCGATCGCCGGGAAGCAAGAGCAGGTCAAAGGGAAAGCGAGCGGCGTCCACCGGCTCGCCGATGACACCGCTGACGAGAGTGCGCATGCGGAGCCCAAAACCAGCCGCGAACAGCGAGCGCAGGCGATCGAGGTCACAGGGCAAGTGCCAGATCCAAACGATCGTTCCACCTGGCCCTTGGAGCAGGAGAACCTCGGGCGGTTCGATGCCGACCTCGGCCAAAATACTGCGCAGGTGAGCGACCTGAAAGCCCACCTGGGAGAGCGCGAGACCGGCGACGATCGGCGGCGGCGGGCTCTCCTCGGAGACCGTGTTGGCGCTGCGATCGGCGTCATCCCGGGCCCACCGCTCGAGGTGCTCGAGGGCCGCTGGCAGCTCGGCGTGGCTCAGATCGATGCGAGCGACAAGCCGCAGCTCGCTCGGGAACTCGAGGGGCTCCTCGAGGGCTGCCCCGCGCTGCCCTTCGCAGGCGGTCGCCGCATCCGCGGGCGCAGCTGAGGCGATCGAACCCGCGGGCGAAGCGGGCCTCTCCTCTGTGCGCGGGGGGGCTTTGCCGAGGCTGGAGGCAGGATCCCCGCAGGCCAGAGCGCAGACGAAGAGCCCGAACAAGGGCCGCGTTCGCGAACTGCCAAGTCCCCTCATGGCAGCCGCCGCAGCGGTCCTCGATCTTCGGCTGGGATCTGCAGGCGACCGATCACCACCGGGGGCTCCGCAGAGAAGGCGATTCTGTCGAGGAGCCCACGCATCGCGTCGGTTTCGCCGACCCCATCGCGAGCTTCGAGCTCCGCTGCGGCGGTTGCAGGATCATCGAGGGGCTGCAGCAGCACGGTCGCATCGAGTCCGCTACCCCGCCAACGCCGGAGGCTCAGGCGGACCACGCCGACGTTCGCGCTGAGATCCATATGGAGAAAGGGACCCTCGGCATAGAGGTCGAGGATGAGCTCGGGGTCGCCGACGATCGCCTTTTGCAGCTCGCCCTCGAGGGTCGACGCCGGCAGATCGCGAGCTGCGGTCAGCGGCCCAATACCGCTGCCCATTTCCAGGGTCGGGATGAACGCGACCGTCTCCTCGTCGAGAAAGAGGATCCTCCACGGAAAGGCACCCGTGGGCTCCCAGAGGGCATATCCTTCGATCTTGCTCTCTTCCATCTCGTACTCCGCGAGCGCAGCCTCGACCGCCGATCGCGGGGCCGCCAGCAGACGCAGCACATAGGTGCCGCGGGCGACGGCCGGTTGCATCGCCAGCAGCTCCGGCCGCAGCATCTCTTTTTTGCCCTCTTCGCCAAAGATGATCGAGAGGCCCTCGTCGACAAACTCGGCATCGCGCAACATGCGAGCGGCCCGAGGCGGGATCGCGTAGAGGGTCGTCAATGCATCGGCGTCGAGGTCGTGCACGCGTCCCACCCAGGTCGCACCGACGGCCTCGGGATCCAACCACCGAAGCAGTTTGCCAGGGGCACCAACGGCGACCGCACCTGCAACCTCCGCACCGTCTTTGGGTGTCGCCGCTGACGCTGGATCAGGTGCTTTTGCGACTGCAGATCCTGAGCCCGCAGAGTTGTCGTTTGCTCCGCAGCCGGGCCCTATCGCGAGGGCCAAGAAGAGAGCGCAGCTGCGAGAGATCAATCGCACGGGCGCCAGGCCTTTGCTTCGCGAACAAAACGACGGGGCAAGCCCTCGAGACGCGGACCCCCGGGGGTGCCTTCGCCGGGCAGCGAGGCGTAGCCAGGATCGTGCGGCATCACCACGTGCATGCGCTCATCCTCGTCGCCTGCGCTTCCGATCCACTTTGGCAGGATCGGCGGTCGTACAGTTTCGGGAGCCCACTCCAGGAGCGTCCTCCAGTTTGGATCCGCCAATCGCAGCAGCGTACAGAGAGTCGGCGGCGGCAGATCGATCGCGCCGCTCTGCCAGGCGCTCAGGTGCTCCGCGGCGGTTGCCCAGCGCCCTTCGTGGGTTTCATGGCCGTCCGCGGCCGCGTTCGAGGATTCCTCGGCGCTGACCTCTGCCAGGTAAAATCGGGCGTAGAAGCGCCTGGGCTCGGCCGAGGGCGTGATCCAGGTATCAAACCAGTGCAGCGGACGATCGCCGAGGTCGATACCCGCCTCCTCCATGCATTCGCGGCGGGCTCCGGCGACAAACGCCTCGTCGCTTTCGGCTGCGCCGTCGCCCGGATCGACCTTGCCGCCCGGAAAGACCAGGGCGTCAGGCATGAAGGATGAGCGAGCCGAACGTCGGACCATAAAGATCTCGGGGAAGGGCCCCAGGGCCTGCGGCCGGAGGACCACGACGGTCGCCGCGAGGCGCGTTTTTGCGCCACTCGAAGGAGGGTCTTGTGTCGAATTTCGGGGTGCCATGTCGAGCGCCGCCAAGGGTAGCGGATGCCGGGCGTCGACGCGCAAGTACCTCGCCTGTGGGCCCCACGCTGCCGCGACGAAGCACCGACGCTCTTTCGAATGCAGCGCCCCTCTTTTCTGTTATCGCTGTCGTAGCGGTTCGGACCGCGGTCCATGTGAGCAAAGGACAGACCACCACATCCTTTCAGGTGCACGGCGACGGCACGCTGCGGCATCACACCACCCGCACGCCGTCGACGAGCTACGACGAGCTCCTCGATGCGTTGCCAACTCCGGCGGTTGTGCTCTCGAACGCCGGCTTTGTGCTCGCCGCCAACCGGGTTTTCATCGACCGTCTGCACCTCTCGTTGCACGCGGTGATCGGCGAACCCTTGCTCGCCTGGATCGGTCGCGCCAGCGAACGTGGCGCCTTTGGTCGCGCTTTCTTGGCCCTTCGCCAGCGCGCCCCCGGCCAGGCCTTCACCACCAACCTCACCCTGATCCCGACCATCGGTTCGCCGATCACCTGCCTCGCCCGCACCTGCAAGCTCTCCTCCGGCAACATCCTGACGACCTGCGACATCGACAGTCGCGCCGATTATTCGCCCGAGACCGCGATGGGGCGGGCTGTCGTTCGCGGGCTAGAGGCGCTCGATCAGGGCATGTTGGTGCTCGATAGCCGCGGCCAGATCGCACACGCCAACCCGGCGGCGGGCAAGCTGCTCGGTCCCCGCCTGGTCGGTCGATCGCTGCTCGAGCTGGTCAACCCCGGAGAAGTCGACATGCTCGCCCAGGCGCTCGCCCAGGCCGAGGCCGGCAACTGGCACGGCGAGATCGAGCTCCGCACGCTCGACGGCGAGTCGCTGCCGATCGAACTCTCCCTCGCCGCGGGACGTGGTCAAGGGGCTCCTTTGGTCGCCCTCTTCCGCGACCTTCAGGAACGCAGGCAACGCGAGTTTGAGGCCCGGCTGATCTCGCAAATCGATCGCATTCTGCTCAGCTCTCCGCGGCCTGAAGAGAGCATCCCGACCGCCAGTCGGGTGCTGCTCGAGGCTCTCGATCTCGACCGCGCCGTTTTGGTGGTGCACCGCGCAGATCTCTGGGAGCGCTGGGAGATCGAACGCAGCGAGCAGCACCGCTGTGTGCCCACCGGGGCCCCTCCTGCAAGCTGGCACAGCGGTCAACAGGTCGCCGAGATCGACCCCGAAAGTCCCGCCGTGGCCGCTGTCTTCGGCCCCACAGAGCGCGGTCGCAGGGCGCTGCGTGTCGCCTTGATGGGACCCTCTGGACTCATCGGCTACCTGCTCCTGATCGCCTCTCGGCCGAGCGCGTTTGATCATCGCACTGTCTCGCTCCTGGGTTTGCTCGCGCCGCCGCTCGCCTTTGGTCTCGCCAACGGCCTGCTCATGGTCGAGACCGAAGCCTTCGCCAACTACCAGGCGATGCTGCTCGACCAGACCTCTGTTCTCCTGAATTCCCTCGATGCCGAGGGCCGCGTTGTCACCTGGAACCGCGCGAGCGAATGCCTCCTCGGGATCTCCGCGAGCGACGCCCGCGGTCGTCGTTTTGGCATCGAGGTCGGCTCCATCGAACCCGAGGTCTGGACAGGTCTCTGGAGAGTTTTGCTCCGCGATGGCAGCATCGCTCGCGAGCTCGTGATCACAACGGCCGAGGGCGACGCGATCCCGCTGCACCTCGAGGCGCGACTGCTCCGCGACTCCTCTGAGATCAAGGGAGCGGTGCTCGTCGGCCTCGATCTCCGCCGCCGCAGGGCCCTCGAAGAGCAGGTCCAGCGCAGTCAAAAGCTCGCCGCGGTTGGCCTGCTCGCCGCCGGCATCGCCCACGAGATCAACAACCCGCTGAGCGGCGTCGTCGGCTACTCGCGCCTTCTCCTCGACAAGCCCCTCGAACCCTGGATCCGCGAGCGCGTGACCAAAATCGCCGACAGTGGTGAGCGCTGCCGCAAGATCGTCGAAGGCGTGCTGCTCTTCTCGCGCCAACAGGAGGGTGGCAAGCGCCGCGTGCTCGTGCTCTCCGAGCTCGTCGACCGGGTGATCGGGATCGGCGAGTACCAATGGCGCATGCACAACGTGCGGGTCCTCCGAACCTACCCCGATCTCCCGGTCGAGATCGAAGCCGAGGCCGACCAGATCGAACAGGTGCTGCTCAACCTGCTCTCCAACGCGGTCGACGCGATGCCGCGGGGCGGCACGATCGGCATCGAACTCTCCCAGGACGATCTCCACGCGCGCCTTGCGATCAGCGATCAGGGTCACGGGATCCCCGCAGAGGTCCTCCCCCGAGTATTTGATCCCTTTTTCAGCACCAAAGAGATCGGCAAGGGCACCGGCCTCGGTCTCGCGATTTCCTACGGGATCATCAAGGAGCACGGCGGTGATATCCTCATCCAATCCGACCTCGGCAAGGGGACGACGTTTACAGTGCTCCTGCCCCGTGGTGGGCCCCGACCTCCCCGCTAAACGAGCGATCAGCCAATGAGCCGCGGACGCATTCCTCCAGTCAAAGACACCTACTCAACCCACGATGTCGCCAAGATCTGCTGCGTCACGCCGACAACCGTGATCCGGTGGATCGAGGACGGGCTGATCCCCGCATTTAAAACGGTTGGAGGTCACCGTCGAGTCCGCCGCGAAGATCTCGAAAAGGTCTGCAGCGAGCGGGGGATCCCCTTCAACGTGCAGACCGGCGATGAGACCGGCAGGATCCTCGTGGTTGATGACGAGCCGGTGGTGCTCGACCTGGTCCGCGATGTCGTCAAGGACATCACCCATACCTTTGAGGTCGAGGTCGCCCGCGATGCCTTCGACGCCGGCCGTCTGGTCGCGCTCTTCCGACCGCAGCTCATCTTCCTCGATCTGATGATGCCCGGGGTCGACGGCTTCGAGGTTTGCAACCGCCTCAAACGCAACTCTGCGACCGCACACACCGAGATCGTCGGCATCACCGGGTACTACACCGAGGCCAACACCGAGCGGATCCTGAGCGCCGGTGCGATCGCCTGTCTGCGCAAGCCGCTCGACGTCACTCTCGTCCGGCGTCGGGTGATCGAGTCCTTCCGTCTCAGCGAAGAGCCCGCCTGTCGTCTCGATGCGCCTGTCGACAATGCGAAGGTTCTGCTGATCACCCAAAATGCTGATTTCCGGGCCAAGGTCCAGGAGGAACTCAGCGGCGCTGCGGCCAAGGTGCTCACTGCCCAGACCGCAGGCGATGCCCTCCTGGTTGCCCAAGCGGCGCCTCCCGCCTACGTGATCCTCAGCCTCAGCATGCCCGGGATCAACGAAACCGGGCTCATCCAAAAGCTGCTCGGCAAGCCGTCCAAATCGCCGACGATCATCGCTGTGCACGACGATCCCAGCGACGCAATGCGCGAAGCGGTGCAGGCCGCAGGCGTGCGCATGTGCCTGCCGACCAAAGCGGTCATCGGTAACGTGCGCGGACTCTTGGGCATCTAGGAGCGCCGTCGCGCGACCGGGGGCGGGGTCCCTCGCACTCTGTTCGGCATGCCGAGCATTGGGGGCACGACACCGCATTCGGTCGCGTAGCCCCGCGAATTCCCCCACGGTTACTGGGAACCAGCCAACACCGCCCGCGGTCGGCCGCTACCATATCTGTGATGGTGGCTTACTTCGCGCGTATCCAGCCCAGGATTGGCACCCTGCTCTTTGGTGCATCTCTCGTCACGCTGGGCTGTGCCGGTGGAGGAGAGGACACCGAGTCAGCGACCGAGACCTCGCCGACAAGCACGTCGGCCTCCGCGACGGAGGGCACCGATAGCGGCGAGACCGACTCGGACAGCGGCGAGACCGACACCGAAACCGGAGGCGAAGACGCCAACGATCCCGGACGTGTCACCCTGCACCGCCTCAATACGACCGAATACAACAACACGGTCCGCGATCTTTTATGGACCGAACAGACCCCCGCCGATGATTTTGCCGCCGACGATGTCAGCTTAGGTTTTGACAACATCGCCGATGTGTTGACGCTCTCCCCACTGCAGGCCGAACTCTACGAGCGCGCGGCGGAGTCCCTGATCGAGGAGGCGATGACGGTCGCGATCGTCGATCCAATGACCTGGAAACGCGAGGCTGAGGGCATGGAGGTCACCGCCTCGGTCGGTGCAGCCAACGGTGAATTCTGGAACCTCTGGTCAGAGGGCGACCTCGCCACCACGATCAAGGTCGAGGCCGAGGGCGACTACCTCTTCCGGGTTCGGGGCTACGGGCAGCAAGCCGGCGATGCGCTTCCACATATGGTGCTTACGGTCGACGGGGCAATGGTCGCCGAGTTCGATGTCGAGGCGATCAATACCAGCCCGGCGATCTTTGAGATCGAGGTGCCGCTGACCGCCAGCAGCCACACCTTCGCCGCCGGCTTCACCAACGATTTTTTCGATCCCGACATGATGTTGGACCGCAACCTTTACATCGATTGGCTCGAGGTCAGCGGTCCGCAGGGGCTCGAAGGCGATCCCAACGCCCAGCGGGAGCGCATCTTCGTCTGCGATCCGCAGGTCGATGGGGAGGTCGCCTGCGGTCGAACGATCCTCGCGGCCTTTGGCCGTCGCGCCTACCGTCGGCCCCTCACCGAGGCCGAGATCGATCGCCTGATGCTCCTGATCGACGAGGCCAAGGGCGCTGGCGGAAGTTTTGATGATGGGCTCAAGCTGGCACTGCGGGCCATCCTCGTCTCGCCGCATTTTATCTTTAGGGTCGAGATCGATCCCGATCCAAAGTCGCTGACGCCCCACCCGCTAAGTGATTTTGAGTTCGCGACTCGCCTCTCCTACTTCCTCTGGAGCACGATGCCCGACGACGAGCTGCTCGCGCTCGCGACCGCTGGTGAACTCAGTGATCCGAAGGTGGTCGAGGAGCAGGTCATGCGCATGATCGAGGATCCAAAGGCGCGGGCGCTGGTCGATAATTTTGCCGGTCAGTGGTTCCTGATCCGAGGGGTCAACAATGCCTTCCACGACGAGCAGGTCTTCCCGGCCTGGAGCCCTGAGCTGCGCACGGCGATGCTCGGCGAGATGCAAAACTTCACGGCGACCTTCTTCGAGAGCGATCGCAGCATGCTCGAGCTGCTCACCTCCAAGGAGACCTACGTCAACGAAATCCTCGCCGCCCACTACAAGATCGATGGCGTTGTCGGCGAGGACTTTGTCCCCGTGGATCTCACTGGCACCAAGCGCCAGGGCATCCTCACCCAGGCCGGGCTACTCAGCATCCTCGCCCATGCCGATCACACCTCGGTGGTCAAGCGCGGCAAGTTCCTGATGGAGAACATCCTCTGCATGTCACCGCCGCCGCCTCCAGCGGACCTCGACATCCCCGATCTCGAGCCGCCGGAGCCCGGTGCCACGCAGCGCGAGGTCCTCGAGAAGCACCGCGAAGATCCGATCTGCGCCGGCTGCCACAACCTCATGGATCCGCTGGGTTTTGGGCTCGAGCATTACGACGCGATCGGCACCTACCGCGAACTCGATAACGGCCAGCCCGTCGACGCCAGCGGCACCATTCCCTCGGGCGGCGCCTTCCTCAACGGCCTCGAAATGTCAAACCTGCTCAGCCAAGAGCAGGACTTTGTCGCCTGCATGGTCCGCAAGACCTTCATCTACAGCCTCGGGCGCAGCGTCACCCTGGGCGACATTCCCTACCTCGACGAGGTCATCATCGACTTCGAGCTCGGCGACCATCGATTCGCCGACCTCGTGGTCTCGCTCGCTACCAGCGACGTCTTCAGAATGCGTCGCGGAGAGCCAGACTAGCCCCCGACTCGCCCCCGCACGCCCGGAGATCAAACGATGCCACGCCCCTTCAGACTCTCCCGCCGCGCCATGCTAGGTGGTGCAGGTGCCCTGCTCGCGCTGCCCTGGCTAGAGGCGATGTCGCCGGTCGGCCGCAATGCTCGCGCCGCCGATGAGGTCGCCCTGCGCTTCCTCGCCTGGTACGTGCCAAACGGCATGCACATGCAGTCGTGGACGCCGCAGATGATCGGTGCCAATTACGATTTGCCCCTCATTCTCGAGCCCCTCGCGCCCGTGCAAGCGGATGTCTCGGTGCTCTCGGGGCTCGCAAACCTGCCCGCAAAGCCAGATGGTCCAGGCGATCATGCTGGCGGCACTTCGGCCTTCTTGACCGCGACCCACGTCAAGAAGTCCGAGTCCGACATCCTCAACAACATCTCGATGGACCAGGTCCTCGCCAACGTGATCGGCGACAAGACCCCGCACGCCTCCCTGCAGCTCGGCATCGAAGGCGGCGGAAACATCGGCAACTGCGATTCTGGCTACTCGTGCGCGTATACGCGCAACATCTCATGGTCCGGACCGAAGACGCCGATGCCCAAGCTGACGGCGCCACAGGTGGTCTTTGACCTGCTCTTCGCCGGCTTTGATCCAGAGGCCACGGCGGAGGAGCTAGAAGCTCGACGGACTCAGCGGTTGAGCGTACTCGACTACGCCCTCGACGACATCAACGTACTCAAGGCCAAGCTCGGCAAGTCCGACCAGGCCAAGCTCGACCAGTACCTCACGGGTGTCAACGATCTCGAGCAGCGGATCAACGACGAGGCGATTGCCCCTGTCTGCGCCCTGCCCCCCAACTGGAACGGCAGCTACGACAATTTCCCAGAGCAGCTCGATCTGATGATCGACATCATGATCCTGGCGATGCAATGCGACATGAGCCGGGTGATCACCTTCATGTACCAGAACGCCGGGGCCTACCGGGACTACGCGTTCATCGGTGCCCCGGGCTCTCATCACGAGACCTCTCATCACATGAAGCTGCAGTCCAACTACGACAAACTCGAGATCATCGATCAGTGGGAGGTACTCCAGTTCACCAAGCTGATCCAGCGCATGAAAGACACCCCAGATACCGAGGACAGCTCGCTGCTCGACAACTCGCTGGTATTTTTCTCCTCCGAGATTTCGGATGGCAACGCCCACAACCACAACAACCTGCCGGTATTGCTAGCGGGTGGCGCAGGCGGTGCGATCCAACCGGGGCGTCACCTGGTCTTTCCCGAAGAGCCGCCGATCGCCAACCTCTTCACGACGATCATCAATACCTTCGGCATCGCCAACGACAGCTTCGGTGACGATGGCACCGGTCCTCTCTCGCTTGCCTGATCTTCAAAAAACCCAACAGTGACCAAATAACGGCGTTTAATCCCGCCGTCAGAGGTCCCGTCTTAGAGAGGCACCCAGGTTCCATTGACGGCGGGGATCGGGTTTAGGATGTACACCCGGCCCGGCGAAAGCGCGGCGATGTCGGGTTCTCCTGACTTTGGGGCCAGGTCCCAGCCGACGATATTTGTCCGCACTTCGCCGGTTGAAAGATCGAAATCGAGTTCGCCGCTGACGCCTTGAAGATCGACGTTTATACCGTTCGCGAGCGTATCGACAGTGGTCTTGATGAAGCCGAGATCCGAACCACCAAAGGAGATTTCGGTCCCGCCTTTATCGACCAAGCGAGCGATGCCGTCGGCAATGCGCGCCCCGGTGATCTCGGCATTGCCAGCCGTCGCCATCGCAAACATCACCACCAATGCCGCGTCGTAGCTCAGCGACGAGGTGGTCAGCGCTTCTTCGTCGTCAAAGCGAATCTTGTAACGCACGTTGTAGGCATTGAAGTTTTCGGGATCCTGGATGATCGGCGCGGTGCCCTCGACGAGCGTCATCAGCAGCTTTCGCAGCGCCGAGCTGTCGATTTGGTTGACCGAGTCCTCCATCACGGCGACCCCGCCGTGCGAGAGAATAAAGCGCGGAAGCGGCTCCTCGGGGGTCAGCTCGCCCCAGATCTTGACGTAGGCGCCGAGCAGCTGGGCCACCTCGCTGGTGCCGAGCAGGAGGATGGTGTCGGGCTTCGCCTCAAATGCACCCGAGATCACGAGCCCGTATGCACTTAGCAAGTCGGCCTGGCTCGTGAAGGAGGTCGGGTCATCGTAAGCGATTACCTTGACCACAGTGCCGCCCTCAAGCACGGGAACAATGCCGTCGACGAGTCCATTGCCGTAGGCGTCATCCTTGACCAGAACAACGACGTTGGCTGGCTTTGGATCGAGATCGAGGAGAATTCGATCGGCGATCGCCGAAGACTGATAGACATCGCTTGGGATCGTCCGCCAGACCAAATTTTTGTCGTCGAGGTTGGAGATCGTGCTGTTGGATGCAGTCGGCGAGATCAACAGCGTCCCGGCTGGAACCGTAATTTTGTCGGCGATCTGCAGGACTTGTCCGCTGAAGATCGGACCGATGATCGCGGGAGCGCCGACATCGACGGCGAGGTGCCTGGCCGCCCTCTCGGCGTCGTCGATGAGACCCTTATCGTCACAGGCGATCCAGGCGACCTTGCGTCCGCCGGGCAGGACCGTTGTTTTGTTGAAGTCGTCGATCGCCAGCTCGATGGCGTTTTGCAGGGGCACCGTGATCGCGTCGTAGGGCTCTGACACCGGGATCAGCGAGCCTATAAAGACGACCTTGTCGCGAACGACGCCCTTTGGCCAGACGACGCGTGTGCACTCGTCGGTCAGCGCAGAGATGCAGACGCCCTGGCTGCCGCAGAGAAAGTCGCTACCAAAGGCCATCGCGCAGATCTGATGCGAGTCGCAGGTCGGAAACTCCTGGGTACCGATGCAGACATTGTCCTCACAGGTGAGAGGCTCGCCTGTGCCCTCACAATCTGCGGAGGTCCGGCACTCCTGGAAGTCGACGATGAACGAGCAAGCTGTGCCGAGCACGACCCCCAGGCCAAGCCCGAAGATCCCTGACACAATGCGTGCGAAGTTAGGTTGAGTCATCGGGGTTCCTTAGGCGTTAAAAGCGGCCGGAGAGTGCCATGCCGACGTGCTTGTGGCCGACGAGCGGTGCGACGCTGCGTCGACGCGCGATCGCCTCAGCCTTTGCAGCCCTGCTCCCGCGGAGCGAGCCCAGGACGAGCGCCAGACCGGTCAGCGCCAGCGCCCCTCCGGTGATAAAGAGAGCGTCGGCGAACTTGGTATTTTTCTCTCCGCTGTCGATTAGATCGTGCCGTGGATCAAAACCGTCGGTATCTCCGAGCGCCTTCGACTGCGAGAGCGCGAGCCCGCCGAAGGCACCTCCACCGATGAGCGCCGCAGCACCGACCCCGAGGAGTGTATAACCGGCGATTCGCAGGCCCCTGCCCTTTTTGGGGGCCCGTTTGTCCGCCTCTGGATCTGTGACCTCGGGCGGAGCCGGGAGCTCGGATTCGGGTTCGGGTTCGGGCTCGGGTTCGGCGGTCTCAGGCTCGCTAATCCGCGTCGTCTCGGCGATCAGCGCCCGCAGGATCTGGAGGCGATCGAGAGCCAGACCACGGGATTCGAGATCGACGCCGCGCTCCTGGATGAAGCGCTCGTAGTAGGTGACCGACTCCTCGAGCTCGCCCGCCTCTTCGTAGACCCGGCCGATATTAAAAAGGTAGTTCGGGTTTGGATCGACCGCGTAGGCGCGTTTAAAATAGTCGACGGCGCCCTCGTAATCCTTGGCCTGGAAGCGATCGATCGCCTGCTGCCGGAGCGCCTCGAGGCTCTCGGATTCTTCGGTATCGGGCCCTGGGGCGCCTGCATTCGCCGGTTCCGATTCCTCGGTCACGGGCGCAGCAACGGCTTCCTGTGGCCTTAGCGAGGCGGTACAGAGCGCCAGGGCCGCGAAGAGGGATGGAATACTGGATCGGGCTTGCCTGCTCACTAGTCTTTGACAGGCAGGAAAATCCCGCCCCCCTTCTTTTTTGTGTCCTCGAGGAAGAGGCCGTCATCGCCATCTTTCTTTGGCTCGGGATCGCCTGAGTCGGGCGGCACCGGGTCCACTGATGGCGGCGGGTCGACGGTCTCGGCGGGCGTGTTGGTACCCGGCTTGACTCGCCCCCCTCTTCCGCGAATACGTCGCATGCTGATCTTAAAGGGGTCGTTTTTGTCGACCTTGATCGAGATCGACGACTCCCACGCCTCGTACGCCCGAGCCTCCATGCGCACCGTGTGACTGCCGACGGGGAGTTGCCCCGAGAAGGGTGTCTTGCCGTAGGAGGTGCCGTCGATGTAGAGGTCGGCCCTTGGGGTCGAGGTGATGATCACCGAACCGACACCGCTCTCGGGCTCGGCTGTGGTCTCGTCGGCGGTCAGCCGCTCGACCGCCTCGCGGGCCTCGGCATCGGTAGGATCCCGCACCAGCACGTCTTTGTAGGTCGCCAGCGCAGCTCCATCATTGCCTTCGCCCTCGAGCTTGCGGGCGGTGGCGAGCAACTGACCGAGCACCAAGAGGTTGGAGATCCGCTCGGCCCGTGCCTGCTCGGCGGGGTATTCGCTGATGTACCCCTTGGTCGCATCGAGCTCGCGGGTGACTGCGCGGAAGTCCTGCGCATCGATGCCTTGCTCGGCTCGGTCGAGCGCCGCGTGCACCGCGGCTTTGTCCATGGTCTTGGCGGCGGACTCCTCGGTCGCGGGGTTGAGCAGGATGTAAGCGACCCCAGCTCCCAAGAGAAGAGCGAAGCTCGCACCCAAGAGGATAAGACCGCTGCGACCGCGCTTGACCGGGGTAACGGGCAGTCCTGCGGCGACATCTTGCGGCACATAGGCCCGAGATGGCAGGGCCGAGGTCGACGCTTCGATGCCCGCGTCGAGGAGCGCAGCGGTGCTCTCGCGGAGCGTCGGTGTCGACGAAATACCCGGAGCTGTTTCGCCGGTGGTGGCAGTGCCCGCCGGATCTGCGATGCCCACCCCAGCGACCGTCTCGTCGGAGTAGGCGTCTTCGTCCTCGTCACCCTCATCTGTCTCTTCGACCAGGATCGGTCGGGGGGGACCTTTGCCACCGCTCATCGGCGTTTGCACAGCAGGCCAATGCCCGGGCGTCGAGGGATTGAGGACCCCGTCGATGCCGAGCCCTACCATTGTCGCGTCGGCGACCTCGAGATCGCTATTTTCAGCCTTGGGCAGGCGAAAGAGTGCTTGCGGCACGCAGTCGATCAGATCCTCGACCATCTCGTTCGCGTCTTCGGGGCGCTGGTCGGGGCTCTTTTCGAGGCAGTCGTGGACCAGACGCATCAGGTGCACGGGAATCGTGTGTTGGACCGGCAGGATCTCGGCGAGCGGCAGCGGCGGCTCGTGCACGTGCTTGTAGAGCAGAGTCGCGTTGTGCTCGCCCTCAAAGGGCATGCGCCCCGAAATCATGTTGTAGAACATGACCCCAAGGGCATATACGTCGACGCGCAGATCGACGTGCTCCCCCTTGATCTGCTCGGGTGCGAGGAAGCCCGCGGTGCCCAAAAGATCGTGCTGCTCGGTGACCTTGATCTCGCCCTCTTTGAGCTTGGCGAGGCCGAAATCGAGGATTTTGACGACATTCGCTTCGCCCTCGCGGACGCAGAGCATGATGTTTGCGGGGTTGAGATCGCGGTGCATCAGACCGCGCGAGTGCGCGTAGCCGATGCCCTTGAGGATTTGCCCGGCGATCGGCACAAACTCCTCGAGGCTCAACCGACGCTTGCGGTTGATGTAGCTCTTGAGGAGCTCGCCCTCGATGTACTCCATGACCATGTACGCGCGGCCGTCGTAACGGCCGAAATCGTAGAGGTCGACGATATTTGGGTGTTGGAGACCGCTTAGACGCGTGACCTCGCGATCAAAGCGCGCCAGAATCTCGGCATTATCGACCCAGTTGGGGGCGAGGATCTTGATCACGACCGCGCTGTCGGTCTCGCAGTCGTCGGCGTGATAGACGACACCGACGCCGCCACGGCCGATCAAGCGGTTGATCCGGTAGCGATCGTCGAGGAGCGCTCCGATCATGGGATCGTTCGACAGCGGACCGGACGCCTTGTGGGAGCGCGACATGGACTGGGGGATTGTAGCCTCAGCCTACGTAGATGTCTCCCATTCGACGGCCTCCGGGTGCGCTTGTCTGCCGACGTTCTCCCACGAAAGGAGCTGCGGCGAGGACCGTGTTCGCGCATCCCGCGGAGGAGGCCCGCCGTCTCACATCACCTTGCCGCCCTGCTCTTTGCACGTGCCGTCATCGCCGACGGTGAGCCAGCCCTTACCTGAGCACGTGTTCTGGCCGCCACAATTGTGATCGACCCTGCCGCCGGGCGCCTTTGTCAGGCACTCGGAGAGCCCTTTGCAGGTATTGACCCCGAGGCACTTCACTCCGCTGCTGGCCCGCGATTGCGGAAGATCCGGGCAGCTAACCCCTGAGTGCTGGGTTTTTGCGCCGCTGCAGGCGGCCAGAAAGAGCGAAGCGACCGAGGTCGCCATCAACTTGCCGTCGAACTTCATTCTGCTGCTCCCTGATCGGCATCTGCCGGGTCCGGATCTGCCGGGTCTGGATCTGCCGGGGCTGGATCTGCCGGGGCTTCTGGATCCGCGTCGCTGGCGGCCGGCCCTGCCGCTGGTTCGGCCATCTCGGACATCGCCCCATCGCCCGCGAGACGGGTATTGGGGCACTCCCCGGTCCAGTTGCGCCAGTTGATATCGGCATCGATGATCATGTCGGTGGGGTTTTCGGCCCACTTGTCGCGGGTATCGTTGAGCGAGGTCCGATAAAAGAGCAGCAAGCGGTCGTTTTGGATCAGATAAGCCTCGGGATCGACGCTGATCTTGTTGCCCTTGGCCATCGCGTAGGCGCACCAGCCCCCGTAGGCGGGCTCGTAATGGCGCGGCGAGGCGAGGAACCGATCGCGGTTGGCGACGGAGGTAAAATTATAGGTGACGCCCTCGTAGGCGGTAGAGATCGAAGGATCTCCAGCCTGGGGTGCGCCCCCTCCCTCGGGGAAATAGGCGACAGGATCGTAACCCTCGATCGCGATGCCTTCGCGCCCCAAGTTGTAATCCGGCAGCGCCGAGCGCTGCGCTTGCGCCTGCTCGCTGCCTGCGTCCATCGCCAGTTTGGGGCCACAGGCCGCGAGCAGGAGCACTGCGCTCGCGAGCCCTACAATCGTCCGTTGCATGTTTATATCCACGTCTTGAGTTAACCGTACGTTACTACGAAGTTGCAGCTCGACCGGATCAACCGGGGCCCTTGGGACCCACGAGGCCGACAAAGAGCCCCTCCTCGAGCCAGCGATGCAGCCAGCCAACGACCTCTGCCGGCTGCAGCTCGGGAGATCCTTCAAGCCCCGCTTCGAGTGCTGCTGCCAGCGTTTCGCCGGCGACCAAGGCCCGTAAAGCGCGCAGCTCGGCGGCACAGAGCGAACGACGGAAAACCGCAAAACCCCGCCGCCAGTGAAGCGATCCAAACTCCCCGGTTACGGCCCCGCGCGCGGCCACAAGGCCAGCCTGGGCGGGGGAACCGCGGTCGCGACAGGCCCACAGAGGACCGAGATCAACCGCGCTGACGAGCACGCGCAACGCTGGGATCGCCTGCAGACGTATCTCCGGCCACTCCGCGGGGGATTTGTCCGTGAGACAGTCGCTAGTAAGTGGTCTATCCGGGGGATCTGCTCCGTCGAGCAGCTCCGCCATCGCCCAGTCGGATTGAGCGATTTCGACCAACCATGGATCCGCCGCAGCCCACCTGCTGTTCGCCAGTACAGCCACCAAGCCGGCGCCAAAACGGCCGAGATCAGGATTTTGAGAGGGCGCGTCGCGGATCACCTGAGCGGCCAGGCGATCAAAGCTCGCCTCTCCGAGGAGCCAGAGCAGGCTCGGGTAGATCTCCGCCAACGCGCCGCGCAGGCGCCAGGTCATCGACTGCGCGTAGACATCGATCCGAGCGCCGTTAGAAAACCCGACACTGCTGCGGATGCTCGCAGCTAGATCACGAGCGAGATCAGGATCCTCTTTGAAGATCGCAGCGCTGCCGCCAGGGGTGGTGATCGATCGCCAGAGTACGAGCTGTGTTTCGCTCAAAAACCTGTCTGATGAGACATCAAAGCTTGGTGCTGGCGACGCTGGCGAAACCGCCAAAGAGGTCGCGAACGTCGAAGATCGCAGATCAGGACCCGCTCCAACGATCGTCTGGGCCCGCACCACCGCCTCGCGCTGCTGGGCCCGCAGCTCAGCCCAAGGCGGTACGCCTTCGTCCCACTCGACGATCGACGAGACCGCACCAAAACGCCGCAGTGCGGACTCGTAGAGGCTCCAGACCTCGGGAGGCACTGCGCCACAATGGTCGTCAAAGCGATAAGCACCGCGATCGCTGTGGCGGGCCAGATGAAATTGCCAGACCCGCTCGGCCGGCATGCCCCCCAAGTACTCGTCGGGATCAAAGCCGTGATTGTGAGCCGAGACCAAGATGTTGTTGAGGTCGAGAAGGACCAAGCAATCCGCCCGCCGGCTGATCTCGGCGAGGAACTCCCACTCTGGGATCTGGTCACACTCAAAGCTCAGGTAGCTCGAGACATTCTCGAGGAGAATCCTCCGACCGAGCGCCTCTTGCACAGCAGAGACCCGCGAAACGACGCGATCGAGTGCCGCCTGGGTGAGCGGCAGCGGCAGCAGCTCGTGGCTGTAAACCCCGCCTAAATGACCCCAGCAGAGGTGATCGGAGATCCAGATAGGCTCGATTCGCCGGCTGAGTTGGCGCAGACGCCGGAGATACTCAGCGCTCGGCGCCTCGGGAGATCCGATGCCCAAGGAGACGCCGTGCAGAGCCACTGGCATGTCGGCCCGCAGACGTTCGAGCACCGCCAGTGGGCGCCCTCCTTCGCCAAAAAAATTCTCGCTGATAGCTTCGACCCAGTCGACGTCGAGCTGCCCGCGAAGGGCACGATCGTAGTGGCGCCGGCGGAGGCCGACCCCGTGGCCTAGGTAGGGACGCGAACTGAGCACGACCTTTATGCTGGGCCATGGCGAGCAACTTGTCGCGCCCGGGCAGCATCGTTATCGTGCGCAGCGCCCTCGCGAGCCCCCCATGAACTACCGCCACGCCTTTCACGCGGGCAATCCGGGCGATGTGCTCAAGCACCTCGTTCTGATCCTCCTGCTCGATCACCTGCGCAAAAAACCGACGCCCTTCGCCTACGTCGAGACCCACGCCGGGCGCGGTCTTTACGATCTTGCGGCGAGCTCGGCCAGCCGCACCGCCGAGCACGAGACAGGGATCGGTCGGATCTGGGGGAGCAAGCCCGACTCGCCAGCGCTCTCCCGCTACCTCGAGATCGTCGCTCGTTTCAATCAAAGCACCGGGGCGCGGACAAACACAGACGGCAGCGAGCTTCGCCACTACCCTGGCTCACCGACGATCGCCCAGGCGCTGCTTCGCGACGACGACTGCATGATCCTCTGCGAACTTCACCCAGAGGAGCACCAAGCGCTGCGCCGGCAGGTCGCCGAGGATCGCCGCGTGGCGATCCACAGGGTCGACGGCTACCAGGGGCTGAAGGCCTTTCTGCCGCCGCCGCGGGGCCGCGGTCTCGTGCTCATGGATCCGCCCTTCGAACGCGCCGACGAGCACCAAGCGCTGGTCAAGGGCCTTCGCCTCGCCCATCGCCGCTTCCCTGCGGGCACACTCGCGGCCTGGCTTCCGGTCAAGCAGGGCGCTCCGCTGCACGCCTTTGAGGCGTCCCTGATCGCTGCAGATCTGCCGGCCATCCTTCGCGTCGAAGTATCGACAGCGACAGGCTCCAACACCGATCGCATGGTCGGCTCACGCATGCTGATCGTAAACCCGCCTTGGCGTCTAGACGACACGCTTCGGCGGACGCTGCCCGGGCTCACACAAAAGCTCGCCAACGATGTGCATGGCGGCAGCTGGCGGGTCGATTGGCTGGCCGAGGAGCGCTCCCCAAAACGGACCAGCAAGCGAGTGAACAGGCCCTAGGCCCCTTGGTCGCTCTACTCCTTGGGGCAGAGCCGGAGTTCAAGCTTTGGCCTGTACTCCGTGTGCATGTTCTGGACGAGGAGCGGCTCCTCCTCGGTGTAGACCACAAAGCCGCGATCGCTCTTGGTGTCTGCGATCCATGAATTCAGCACCGCTGCGGGGATCAGCGAGCTCGTTCGAAACTCGTCGCTATCCGCGGGCAGCTCAGGCACCTCGATCTTCGCGACCCACTCGGCTCCGCTCGACGGACCCATGCCCCCGGACCACACCTGCTCCATGCCGATCTTTTTCGGGGCCAACCAGTTCGCGCCGACTGTCGCCGGCTCGGCTTTTTGCACGCCAGGCTCCCAAAGATCGAGCATTGAGACTTGACCGATGTCGATCGTCACGTTTTGGCGGTTGTCCGGTGACCAGAGCACGAGGTTGAGACGGGCCGAGCTGATGATCTGATCAGGATGCTGCAACATCACCTGGGCCAGTCCAAACGCGACTAGATACTCACCGCGCTCATCGTTCCTCACGCCGATCAGCGTGTACTTTGCGTTTTTTGAGCCGAAGTTGAGCACCTGGCAGGGATCCTCAGGATTGACCAGATCGGTATTGGAGTACCGCCACTGGCAGGAGAGCGAATCGCCCTTGACTACATAGGTGTTCGCGCTGGGCTCCAACATCAGGACTTCAACGTCTCTGTCTGCACATCCGACGTCGGCTGACGTATCCGTGCTGGTGTTGGTGCTCGAAGTCGTACCGGTGCTACCCGTTGCGGTCGTCGTGTCACTGTCGACGGTGAAACCTGTCGATGAGGACAGGCTCTCGCTCTGGCCGCTGCCCGCCGATGTCGTCCCCGTCAGTGTCTCCGTTGGTGTCTCCGTCGTCGCAGAGCCGGCCTCGCTCGCATTGTAAGCGGGGTTTACGAGTACGCACCCGAAGAGCAGAGCGAACGCTGAAAACCGTAGGCGCATATTTAACGCCGAGTGTAACAAGTGCTCAGAGCATCAGCGAGCGAGAGCATCAGCGAGCGAACGGACCTTCGCGGCGAGGGCCGCAGCTCCGTCCTGTCCCGCCTCGACCAACGCGGAGCCGACGACGATGGCGTCCGCGTGGCCAGCCAGAGCCCGCACTTGCGAAGCCTCGCGAATACCAAAGCCAACCGCCACCGGAATGCTGGCCCGCTCTCGCAGTGCGGCGAGTTGAGCGTGCAGCTGGGGATCGGCGACGTTGAGTTGGGTCCCGGTGACACCGGTCAAACTGACAGCGTAGACAAAGCCGGTCGTCACCGCCAAAACACTCGCGATCCGGGCCGCTGTGCTCGTCGGAGCGCAGAGACCGATCCAATCAAGACCGGCAGCCTGGGCAGGATCTCGCAGCTGCGCACAGTGCTCGGGTGGCAGGTCGACCACCAAGAGACCGTTGATGCCCGCGCTCACCAGGTCGGCGCAGAGTTCCGCAGGTTCGTGCCGAAATAGCGGATTTGCGTAGCCAAAGAGCACGATCGGCAGATCAAAACGCCGCCGCACTTCGGCTGCGATCTCGAGGGTACCGCCTAGGCTCGCACCCGCGGCAAGCGCTCGCCCCATCGCCGCTTGGATTGTCGGACCGTCAGCTGCGGGATCCGAGAAAGGCATGCCCAGCTCGAGGATGTCGAGACCCGCCTCGCAGGCCGCAAAGATTCGATCGAGCGAGCCCTGACGGTCCGGATCAAAGGCGGTGAGGTAGCCGATGAGCGCCGCCCGATCGGCCTCGCGACAGGCCGCGAAACGTGCAGCGATCACGGCAGCACCCCCTCGCCGACCATCGCCTGCGCACCTGGATCTCGGAGTTTCATCACTGTGTGCATATCTTTATCGCCGCGGCCGGAGAGGTTGACCATGAGCACGGGTTTTCGACCGAGTTCTTCACTGAGTTCGCGGGCGATCCGGGGCAGCGCTGCCAGGGCATGGGCGGTCTCTAGCGCCGGAATGATGCCCTCCATGCGGGCTAGCAGCTCCATCGCCGCGAGGGCCTCGTCGTCACCCACGCCGATATAACGGGCCCGGCCGAGCGCCCGCAGATGCGCGTGCTCGGGGCCGATGCCGGGATAGTCGAGACCTGCCGAAATCGAGTGCGCCTCCTGGAGCTGACCGTCCGCGGTTTGCAGGACCAGGCTGCGCATGCCGTGGTAGATGCCGAGCTCCCCCTCGGCCATCGTCGCCGCATGACGCCCACTGGCGATGCCTTCCCCAGTCGCCTCGACGCCGATGAGAGCGACCTTGGGATCGCCGATGAACGCCGTGAAGATGCCGATCGCGTTGGAGCCACCGCCGACACAGGCGACTACCGCATCGGGCAGTGTGCCGTAGCGCCCCTGCATCTGGACCCGGGCCTCGTCGCCGATGACCCGCTGGAGGTCGCGCACCATCAGCGGATAGGGATCGGGACCCATCACCGAACCGATCACGTAATGGGTGTCGCGCACGTTGGCGACCCAATCGCGAAGGGCCCCGTTGATCGCATCTTTGAGGGTCGCAGAGCCGCTTGTCACCGGTCGCACCTCGGCCCCGAGCAGGCGCATGCGGACGACATTGAGAGCTTGGCGAGCGACATCTTCGGCGCCCATATAGACAACACAGGGCAGGCCAAAATAGGCGCAGGCGGTGGCGGTGGCGACCCCGTGCTGGCCGGCACCGGTCTCGGCGATGATCCGGGTCTTGCCCAGACGCTTGGCCAACAAAACCTGACCGATGCAGTTGTTGAGTTTGTGCGCCCCCGTATGACAGAGGTCTTCGCGCTTGAGCAGAATGCCCGCACAACCGGTCTTTTCGGCCAGGCGCGGCGCATCGGTGAGGGCGGTCGGACGGCCGACATAGTCGCGGAGGATCGCTTGGTACGAGCCCTGAAAATCCGGGTCGGCCCAGGCGATGGGCCACTCACGGGCGAGCTCTTCGACGGCGGGCATCAGGGTCTCCGCGACGTAGCGACCGCCGAACTCACCGAAGTCTGCGAGGAGCGGCGGACCATCGCGGGGGCTTTTTGCGGACATCAGGACTATTAGAGCCGAACGCGGCGACAGATGTCGACCAGAGCGGCGATCTTGTCGGGGTGCTTCTCGCCGCGCCGCGCACCCTCGCGCTCCGATCCGCTGGCGACATCGAGCCCCGCAGGAGCGACCGCAGCGATCGCCGCGGCCGCGTTGTCAGCTGTGATGCCGCCGGCGAGCCAGACCTCGCACGCGCTGAGCTGCACGATCGCTCGACGTGCCCAACTCCAATCGGTGGTCACACCAGCGCCGCCAAAACCTGGGACCGCCGCGTCGAGCAAGATCCGCGCGGGCGCGGGCGAGGGAAGCTCCAACGTGTCGAGCGCAGGCGTCCCCCGGATCACCCAGACATAGGGGATGCCCATGCGGGCGTAGTCGGCGATCGATCGTTCACCGTGGGGCTGGATCAGGTCGAGTCGCAGGCGCTCAACGGCACGGCGAACCTCATCGACATCGGCATCGACAAAGACGCCGATCCGCTCGGGACCGCCGGTGGGCCAGTCGCGAGTGAGCACTTGCGCTTGCTCAAGGGACAGGTAGCGCCGCGAGCCGGACCAAAGATTAAGGCCGACCGCGTCGACCCCTAGCGCCGCGCAGGTATCGATGTCGACAGAGCGCGTGACACCGCAGATTTTGAGGGCGACGGATGGGCGCTGCCGGGGCTCCATCAGCGCAGCATGCCCAGCTCAGAACGACTGCACAAGCTCGCGCAGGGTGTCGCCTGGACACTCGGCCCGCATCAAATACGAGCCCACCAAGATCGCATCAACGCCCGCATCCGCGAGCTTCTTCGCGTCTTCGACCGAGCCGACGCCGCTCTCCGCGACATACGTAAATCCCGCCGGGACCACGGCTCGCAGATCCACGCATACTTGCAGATCGGTCTCGAAGGTCTGCAGATCGCGAGCGTTAACGCCGATAAGTCGAGCCCCGGCGGCCATTGCCCGATCGACCTCGTGAGCGTCGTGGGTTTCGCAGAGCACCTGCATGCCGAGATCGTGCGCAAAGGTGATCAGCTGACGCAGCAGCGGTGCCTCTAGGGCCGCTGCGATCAACAGGATCGCGTCTGCGCCGGTGCGTTTAGCCTCGACGACCTGCCAGCGCTCGAGGATAAAATCCTTGCACAGAAGCGGCAGTGTCACGGTCTGCCTCACTTCGCGCAGATCCTCTAGCGACCCCTGGAAGTGGCGATCGCAGAGCACTGACATCGCCGCCGCGCCGGCAGCTGCGTAGAGGGTCGCGATCGTTCGCGGGTCCGCATCCTCGCGCAAAGTGCCCGCGCTCGGCGAGGCGCGCTTGAACTCGGCGATGATCGCCGGCTTTGTGCGCTGCCCTCGGAGGGCATCGATGAAGTCACGGGCGGGCGGCAGACGAGTACCGAGATCGGCGAGTTCGCTGTCGCTAAGGGCCGCCGATCGGCCAGCGCGTGCGCCCGAGAGCTCCGCTCGCTTGGCCGCGAGGATCGAGTCGAGATACGTGCCACTCATGACGACGCCGGTGTACCACGGCTGCACTCGATCAAGCGCCCGAGAACCACCGCAGCTGCACCACTGTCGATCGCTTCGCCGATCTCGGCAGCGAGTTTTGGCAGCTGATCAAGCTCGCCCTGCCCGGCCACCAGCAACGCTAACGCACCGCTGTACTGCACCGCCGTTCGATAGGCACCGCGCTCGCCATCTAGGAGCCGCCGCAGGGCCGCCGCATTGCCCGCTGCATCTTCGCCGGCGAGCTCCGACCAGGGGTGCTCGGCGAGCCCTGCATCCGCCGGATGAAGCACGTGCATCGCCACCGATCCGCCGCGGTATTCGGCGACCAAACTCGGCCCTTCGCAGCTCAGATCATCGATGCCCGGCTGTGCATCGACGCTCGCCTGGGCCCCCCGACGGAGCCCGTGCACAACAAAGACGCGTTCGCTGCCGAGCGCGCCCAAAGCCGCCGCCAGATCGGCGCAGCGCCGCGGATCGTACACGCCGACAACCTGCCGTCGCACGCCCGCGGGGTTGGTCAGTGGTCCCAACAGGTTGAACATCGTGCGGATACCGAGTTCGCGCCGGGGCCCGGCCGCGTGACGCATTGCCGGGTGCAACGAGGGCGCGAAGAGGAAGCCGACTCCGACCCCATCGATGCACGCCGCGACCCGCTCGGGCGGGGCTGTGATCTCGACGCCGAGGGCCGCCAGAACGTCAGCGCTGCCGCATTTGCTCGAAATCCCGCGGTTCCCGTGCTTGGCCGTCGCCACCCCACAGGCGGCCAGCACCAGGGCTGTTGCGGTCGAGACATTGCGCCTGGCGATGCCCGATCCGCCGGTGCCACAGGTATCGATCACCGGCGTCCGCGAGGTCTCGATCGGGATCACAGCCTCGCGCATCGCCGCCGCCGCGCCGACGATCTCGTCGGAGGTCTCGCCCTTGGCCGCGAGGCCGACGAGCAAACCGCCCACTTGAGCCGCCGTTGCCTCTCCTGCCATGATCTCGCGGACGATCGCGGTCATCGAAGCGCGGCTGAGATCGAGCCCCCGGACGACCTCCGCGAGGCCCCTCTGGATCGCTGATGTAGGGCCCTTGGCGCTCATTGAGATTGCCTTTTCATGGCCGTAAAATCCGCCCTCTGTGCGGTTTCGGCACCACGGTCGAGGAAGTTTCGCAAGAGGGCGTGGCCGTGCTCGGTCATGATCGACTCGGGATGAAATTGAACGCCGAAGATCGGCAAGTCGCGGTGACGGATCCCCATCAGCTCACCGTCTTCGGTGCGCGCGATCGGCAGGAGAAAATCCGGCAGCGAATCCTCAGCAATCACCAGCGAGTGGTAGCGGGTCGCGATGAAGGGCGAGGGCAGAGCGGCGAAGATGCCCGAGCCATCGTGGCTCACCGGCGAGACCTTGCCGTGCATGATTTTTTGCGCCCGACCGACCACTGCGCCGTGCACCGCGGCGAGGGTCTGGTGCCCGAGGCAGACCCCGAGCAGAGAAATCTGCGTATCGACGATTCCCCGGCAGATCGCCTGACAGACCCCGCTCTCCTTCGGGCGACCCGGGCCCGGCGAGAGCAGGATATGGCTCGGCATGTCTAAAAAGACAGCCTCGGCCTCGACCGCGTCGTTGCGGTACACGTCGACCACTGCCCCGAGTTCGAGCAGGTACTGCACCAGGTTAAAGGTGAAGGAGTCGTAGTTATCGATGACAACCACCCGGACCCCAGTGCGCAGCGGCGCCGCAGATCCGGGCATCAGCCGCTGGCCACGCTCCGTTAAGAGCCCTGGGAGTTCACTCAAAGCCGTGCTGAGTTCCTGCCGCTGGTACTGCATCGTCATGCCTCGTTGTCGCCTCTGTCCTGCGCCCACGCCTCGACCGCGCGAGCCATGGCCACGGCTTGGATCACCGCGCTCGCCTTGGCGTGGCACTCGGCATCCTCGGCAACCGGATCGGAGTCGTAGACGATGCCCGCACCTGCCTGCACCCGCACCTCCTCGTCGGTAAAGACCACCGAGCGGATGCAGATCGAGAAGTCAGCCGCGCCGTCGTAGCCCAGGTAGCCGACCGCTCCGCCGTACCAGCCCCTAGAGGCAGGTTCTAGCTGATCGATGATCTCGAGCGCACGCACCTTGGGAGCGCCGCTAAGGGTCCCTGCCGGAAAGGTCGCGCGCAGCACATCGAGGGCCCGCAGCTCTGGCCTGAGATCGCCGACGACCTGACTGACGATGTGCATGACCCGAGAGTAACGCTCGATCACAAAGGCCTGCGGAACCCGGACGCTGCCCGGCAAGCTCACTCGACCGACGTCGTTGCGGCCGAGATCGACGAGCATCAGATGTTCGGCGCGCTCCTTGGGGTCCGCGAGTAGCTCGCGCTCGAGTGCCTGATCCTCGGCGTCGTTGCGTCCGCGACGACGGGTACCGGCGATCGGCCGCAGGGTGACGGTTTGGCGACCAGGTGCGCCGTCGATGCGGACCAAGACCTCGGGCGAAGCCCCGGCCAGCGAGGCCGACGGCAGTTCCAAAAGCACCATATAAGGGGCCGGGTTCGTGACCCGCAAGATCCGGTAGACGCTGAGCGGATCGAGGCCCTTTCGCGGTGCCGTAAAGCGCTGCGAGAGCACGATTTGAAAGATATCGCCGGCGCTGATCCTGCCTTTGGCGTCGGCGACCCCCGCCAAAAAACCGTCGCGGCTGAAGGGCGCATTGACCTGAGCTGCGCTTGGCGGATCCCAGGTCAGGATCTGGGCCTGCAGCGGCGACGGTCGACGCAGCACCTCGGCGACGACATCGACCCGCTCCATCGCTCGCCGCTTGGCCTCCTCGAGGCCGCCGTCGGTCTCGGCGCAGGCGGTGGCGATGACTTGCACCCGCTGGCTAAAGTTGTCAAAAACAACCACAAGATCGGTCGCCAACAGGTCGATCGCCGGCAAATCACCGGCATGCGGCGCAGGCCCGATGGGCTCAAACACCCGGACGACGTCGTGACCCCAGACGCCGACCAGACCGCCCCAAAAGCGGGGAAGTCCCGGCGCCGCGGCGCCCTCGTAGGCCCGCTGCATCGCCTCGATCACGGCGAGTCCGCGCTTGTCCTGGATGCCTTCAGGAAGGGTCAAACCTGGCCCTGGGGTCACACTCATGTGCAGCGTCTCGCCCTCGAGATCGCCGCGCAGATGGGCCCGACAACCGACGCCAACGACGCTGTAGCGGGCCCAGTGCTCACCACCACCGACGCTCTCGAGGAGAAAGGTGACCGCTGCCAGCGGATCGCCCAGCCGCTGCCCTTCGGCACGGGCCCAGGCCCGCAGACGGGCGTAGACGCCGACCGGCGTATCCCCGTCACAGAGCAGCTCGCGCCCCACAGGTACGATCCGCGCGCCATCAGCCGCGGCCCAGAGTCCAGTCCCGTCCACGACCCGAGCATACCTCCAAAGCACCAGTAAATCGTCCGTAGGGCCGCTCACCATCGCCCTAAGCCGGTCCCCGGAGGCGAGTACAAAGACTTGCCGACGACTGCTTGGGGGCCGCCCGCGAATCGCGTTGACTCGCGGACAGCCTGGGTTAAAGCTCCGACCTATGAAGCGACTGAGCGAGCCCGACCTGCGCGAAGCTGACCCCGAGATCTTCGCCCTGATCGAAGCCGAGGATCGTCGCCAGCGCGACAGCCTGCGCCTGATCGCCAGCGAAAATTACGCGTCGAAGGCCGTCCTCCAGGCGACCGGTACCAGCCTCACCAACAAGTACGCGGAGGGCTACCCCGGGCGCCGCTACTACGAAGGCATGGATTTTGTTGATCCGATCGAGACCCTGGCGATCGATCGGGCCAAGGAACTCTTCGGGGCCGAACACGCCAACGTGCAGCCCTACAGCGGATCGCCTGCGAATCTCGCGGTGCTTCTCGGGCTCTGCGAGACCGGCGATACGATCATGGGCCTTTCGCTGCCAGCCGGCGGCCATCTGACCCACGGCTGGCGGGTCAGCGCCACCGGCATCTACTACAACGCGATCCAGTACGGGGTCCGCGAGAGCGATCAGCGGATCGATATGGACGAGGTTCGCGACCTCGCCCGCAAGCACGGGCCAAAGCTCATCTGGTGCGGTCATTCGGCCTACCCGCGGATCATCGATTTTGCCGCCTTTGCCAGCATCGCTCAGGAGTTCGGTGCCCTGCTCGTCGCCGATATTGCCCACATCGCCGGGCTGGTCGTAGGCGGCGTGCACCCAAGCCCTGTGCCCCACGCCGACGCGGTCACAACGACGACCCACAAGACGCTCCGAGGCCCCCGCGGCGGGCTCATTCTTTGCAAACAGGAGCACGCTGCGGCGATCGACAAGGCGGTCTTCCCGGGACTCCAGGGCGGGCCGCACAACCACTCGACCGCAGCCAAGGCGGTCGCTTTTCACGAGGCGTTGCAGCCAGAATTTAAGCAATACGCGGCCCAGGTCGTCACCAACGCCCAAGCGCTGGCGACTGCGCTGCTGGGGCGAGGTTATTCGCTGGTGACCGGTGGCACCGACAATCACCTGCTGCTGCTCGATCTCAGCCCCCAGGGCGTCGGCGCCCGCAAGGTCGCCCGCGATCTCAACCGCTGCGGCATCGAACTCAACGCCAACAGCATCCCCTTTGATAAGCGCAAGCCCTTTGACCCGTCAGGGCTGCGGATTGGCCTCGCAAGCCTGACCTCGAGGGGCCTCGCAGAGGCCGACATGAAGCTCGTCGGCGAGCTCATCGACGCGGCGATCCAGGGCTCGGTCAAGGCCGGTAAAAAGCGCATCGGCCGAAACTTCGCTGGCGGTCTTGCGGGTCGGATCCAGGAGTTTCTCAGCGGGTTTCCGGCTCCGGGCCTCTGAGGCTTCACTGATCATAGTTGGGATCTGCGTTCGAACCCTGCACACCAAGAAAAAGCCCCGAGGTGAGAACCCCGGGGCTTTGACGCGTAGGCGTCGTCTCTAGCGGATCAGGACCTACTTGTCGCCGACATCGCAGAAGAACGCAGCCGACTTGCCTCCACCGAACTTCTGGGCGAAGTAGCCCTCGAGCTGGCCTTCTGTCCAAATGTAGGCCATGGAGCAGCCCTCGCAGTTGTTGCTCCCGGGCTCCCCCTCGATGCCCACGTCCGAGACGTAGAAGGTGCCACCGTCGGCGGCTTGCCACTCCGCGCAATCGTCGCTGTTGAAGGGCGCTCCAGCGCAGGTCTCGGGGGGAGCTCCGGGATAGATCCCGAAGATGGCGAGATAGTCATCCCCAGCCTGCAGGTTGCCTCCCCCAAGGGGGGCAATGTTGTCGGAAAGCGCGATCACAATCGCGGCTGTGAGGTGATCCGGGGTGCGCGGGATAAAGAGATTCATCCCGTAATTCGCACAGGCCGTCGAGGCCCCAACGGCATTCTTGGAGCTGTTGACCGATGCCTTGAGGAAGGTGTAACCGCCGCCATCTGCGTCCATCTCGCAGACAACATCGAGGGGCTCGCCTTCGTAGCCCTCGGGCATGATCTTGTAGATGCCCGAGGCGGCTGCAGCGTCATCGCTGATGATCTCGAGGCAGCTATTCGCCTGCTGGCAGGTGCTGAGGCAACCGGGCAGCGCGTCTGGATCCATGGGATCACAGGTCTCGCCCTCCTCCCCTTGGACGATGCCATCGCCACAACCTGGGCCCAGGGCCGAGCAGTCCATCATGCAACCGCCGTAGCCGCCGTCGTTGATGCCATCATCACAGGCCTCGACGCCGTCGTGCACGATGCCGTCGCCGCAGGTGTTGTCCTTGCACTCCGCGGTGCAGCCGTCGCCGTCGTCGGTATTGCCGTCGTCGCACTCTTCGCCGTCATCGACGGTGCCGTCGCCACACACAGGATCGGGGTCCCCGGTGGTGGTGCTGGTCGAGGTCGTCGTCGGATCGGTGTCGGTGTCGGTACCGGTCGTCGACGTCGACGAGGTCGTCGTGATAGTCGTCGTCGTCAGCGTCGTATTTGTCGTGCTGGTGGACGTCGTCTCCGAGGTGTCGGACTCGGACTCGGTCTCGGTGTCGGTCTCGGTGCTACCGATGGGAGCCGGCGGACAACCAACGAAGAGAACGAGCGAAGCTGCGGCGAGGAAGGAAGAGGATAGGTTCTTGCTGATCATGAGCGTTGCGTCTCGCGGGATCGCGTAAATTGCTGGGCCGGTGTGTACCGCGTTCAGCCCCGCAATTACAACTCCCTGGGGTGCTCAAGAGCAATGAGTGCGGCTCATCACTGTCGCTGCAAGACCCCAGTCACGGCCAAGCGCGCACCACAGGCGGAATTTGACAGGCCGCTGCGCCGATCATGGGGCGAAACGTACCGGCCCCAGGGTGTTGCCGCCGTCGCCCTTCGCGGTCAGGGCTGCTTGTCGCCGACATCACAGAAAAACCGCTGTGACTTGGCGCCGCCAAATTTGACCGATTGAAAACCCTCGAGCGTACCGTCTTCGAACCAAATATATTCGGCAGAGCAGCCCTCGCAATTGCTGATGCTAGGCTCGCCGGACTGACTTTCAGCCGAGACAAAATACGCGTTGCCATCATTAGCCGCCCACTCGGGGCAATCTACGCTGTTAAACGGCATACCAGGGCAGCTCGTGCCCGTTTTGACGGGGTAGATCCCGAATATCGTGACGAAATCCGGCCCCTCTACCCCCTCGAGCGTGCCATTCCCGACCAGGGCTACGTTAATCTCTGTCGCAACCTGCCACGTCAGGGCGAAGTGACCTGACGTGCGTGGCACAAGCAGCCTCATGCCGAAACCGGCACATGCGGTTTCAGCCTCCGCCGCCTTGACAGTACCCAGACTTGAGTACTTGAGGAAGGTATAGCCGCCGCCGTCGATCTCCATCTCGCACCAAACATCGAGGGGCTCGCCCTCGTATGTCTCGGGCGAGACCTTGTAGACGGCCGTCGGCGCGCCGGGGGTGTCGTTGATGATCTCGAGGCAGCTCTTCGCTTGCTTGCAGGTGCTGAGGCAGCCGGTCGCGATATCCAACGAGTCACAGTCCTCCTCCTCCTCTTGCAGGAATCCATCGCCGCAATAGGGGCCGAGCTGAAGGCAATTATCCATGCAACCGCCGTAGGATCCGTCGTTGGTGGCGTCATCGCAGACCTCGACCCCCTCGTGCAGGATGCCGTCGCCGCAGATGTTGTTCTTGCACTCCGCAGTGCAGCCGTCGCCGTCCGCGGTATTGCCGTCGTCGCACTCTTCGCCGCCGTCGAGCAACTTGCCGTCGCCGCAGATGTTGTTCAGGCACTCGGCCGTGCAGGCCGCGTTATCCCCGTTGGCACCGCCGTCGTCGCACTCCTCGCCCGCATCGACGGTGCCGTCGCCGCAGACCCCGGGCGCGGTCGTCGTCATCGTCGTCTCGGTTGTCTCGGTCGCGTTTGTAGTGCTGCTGTCGCTCTCGGTGCCGGTGGTCGTCGATGTGCTGCTGTCGGTCTCGCTGCCGCCGCTGCTGTCGGACTCCGTGGTCGGCATGATGCCGGGGCTAAGACAGCCACTTAAGGTCATGGAGGTGAGAGCTAGGGTCGCGAGTGAGAGGCTCGGGGAAACGCGGATCGTCATGGTCAAGGTCCTTCGCCGGCAGGCGTATACCTGGAGAAAAGCGCGTTTAGCGGCAATTTTCAACCTCTGCGGTGGCCACTTCAGCTCCGCGGTCGACTTCGCGATCCGAGGCCAGTAGGCCCCTGATCCCCTTTTTTTAGAGGAGCTGCCGAGGGGGCCCCTGCTAGGCCTGGCCTGGCGGGGCCATACGCGGACGCCGGCGTCGCTTGGAGGCCATCAGCAACGCCTGGAAGCGGTTGTCATCGCGCCAGATATCGCCCGCAAGCACGGAGATCAGACCCCGACGCAGCTCTGGATCGGGATCTCCGCCAAAGAAGAGGTTGTGGATCATCCTGGAGTGATAAAAGCGCCGGATAAGCTGCTCAAAGCTGTCGTAGGCGCTCTGCATGCGCTCGCTGTAGGGCACCATCAGGGCCGGGTCCGCCTCGTCTCCGCGCGCAAGCGCCAAAACCAACCGGTCGGCGACCTGCTCCGCACCGAGCATCGCCAGCGAGATCCCGGAGGAGAACACGGGATCCAAAAAACAGGCCGCGTCGCCCACACAGACGTAGCGGCTGCCGAGCGATCGCCGATTGCGAAAGGCGAAGTTGCCGAGGATCCGCAGCGGTGTGCGCTGGCTACCGGCGAGCAAACGCTGGAGCAACGGTGACGCCGCGATCTCCCGCTCGTGCAGGGCCTCGTCGATCTTGCCCCGCCACTTAACAACCCCGACGCTGACGCGCCCACCGACCAGCGGGATCAACCAGATCCAGCCATCGTCGATCAACAGGATCTTGACGTTGCCATCGGCGCCGAGTTCAGCTTGGATCGCCGGCGAGATGCCCTTGTAGTGGCCGAACACCGCAGCTCGCCCCATGTCCTTGAGAGGCTCCACCGCGGAGAATTCGCGGGCCAGCAGCGCGTCCTGACCGCTCGCGTCGATCAGGTAACGAGCTCGCAGCTCCGCAGCCCCGACCTGCACCCGCACCGCGTCTTTATCAAAGCTGACAGCCGTCGCCGCCTCACCAAAACGGATCTTCGCCCCGCGCCCCGAGGCGGCGGTCGCCAGCAGCTGATCAAAAACCGCCCGCTCGACCTGCCAGGCGTGCTCTGGTGTGCCGTCGAGCCCGTCTGCGAAGGGATAGATGACGTGATCACCACTGCGCTCGTCAAAAAACTCAGCGCCGCCCTTGTACTGAAAACGTTCGCCGTCGGGCTCGATCCCCAGGCGCTCGAGCAAGGGCAGATCGCAGGGCAAGAGCGATTCGCCGACGTGAAAGCGAGGGAACACGGCGCGCTCGAGAACGACGACATCCAGGCCCGCAACGGCCAAGAGATTGGCGGCGGTCGAGCCCGCAGGCCCGGCGCCGATGATCACAACATCGTGGAGCTCAGACATTCGCGGCGATGAATTTTAGATCATGCCGCCGTTAATTCCGATCACCTGGCCCGTGATGTAGGCGGCGCGCGGACTCGCGAGAAAGGCGACAAGATCGGCGACCTCCTCCGGTGTGCCCAGGCGATTCGCGGGGATCCGCGGCAACACCTGTTCGACCGGAACGCCCTCGAGCATCTCGGTATCGATAAGCCCCGGAGCGACCGCGTTGACGGTGACACCGCGCCGCCCGAGCTCCTGGGCGAGCGAACGGGTGGCACCGATGATGCCCGCCTTGGCCGCGGAGTAGGCGACCTGGCCACGATTGCCGACGACCCCCGAAACCGAACTCATGTTGATAATGCGGCCGAATCGACGGCGGACCATTTTCATCACCAAGGGTTGGGTGACGTTAAAAAATCCGTCGAGAGAGGTGCGCAAAACGGCACGCCAGTCCTCGGCGGTGAGCATCGGAAAGGGCGCGTCACGGGCGATGCCAGCATTGTTGACGACGATGCCGATGGGCCGCGGATCCTCGAGCAGCTCAGCGATTGCGGCGGCTGCAGCCTCGCCATCGCCGACATCAAAAGGACAGAGCAGCGCCTCACCGCCGGCCGCTCGGATTTGATCGGCGATGGCCTCTGCGTCGGCCTCGCGGCTGCGATAATTGATGATCACCGGATGCCCGTCAGCCGCCAGGGCGATCGCAACGGCGGCGCCGATGCCCCGACTAGCGCCGGTGACAAGGGCGCGTGTCGGTGTGTTGTCAGCGGTCGTGGCTTTGGACATCCTGGGCATTAGGGGCTCTCCTCGGGCTTTGCGGACATCGGCATCGCCTCTTGCGGCAGCTCGGCCACCTGGATCACAGCCTCGGCAACCACCTGCCCGCCCCGCGACACGACCCCGCGAAAGCTCGCGATATGGGCCATCTGTCCCAGGGCGCGGGCGCTTATCGTGAGTTCGTCGCCGACCGCAAACTCGGCGATGTGCAGGTCTAAGCTGCGGCAGGCCGCCAGCACCCCGCGAACCACAGGCAAGCCGCGAAGCAGTCCGTCGAGGCCGCGCTGGGTCGCGACGGTCTGGGCGATGTACTCGATGGCGACCGCCGCTGGCACACATCCGTCGACGACGTAGGGCTCATCGGCGCGGATCCGTCGCCTACAGGTGATCGTCTCGAAGTCGAAGGCCGTGACCGCGTCGATGAGGATCATCGGCGGCCGGTGGGGCAGCATCTCGGCGATCGTCGGCAGGGCGTCGAGATCGACCGGGGGCAGTTCGCCTTCCCGCTCCCGTGTCATCGCCCGACCTCGAGAAGCCAAATGTCGCCCGGGGGATGTGCGGGCGGCTCCAATGGGATCGAGGTCATGCCTGCGATCAGCGCTGTCGCGACCGCAACCGCGTTTGCGCAGGGATTGCCGGCGATGTTCTCGGGGATCTCAGGCAGGGGATGTGCGCTCGCAGCTCGGCCGAGACGAACCCGGATGCCCGCATCTCGGGCGGCCTCGACAACAAAGGCGACCGCCAGCCCGTCGTAGGTGCCGCGATCCATCGCGAGTCCCTCGGGCAGCGGCTCCTCGACGAGCACGACCACCACCGGCCCCTCCCCGGCCGCGATCACTGTCGCCGCTTCGAGCATCGCCATCGCCAGGGTTCGCGGACCCGCGCTGATCGCTGTGCTGCCGCAGTGGTTTTTGCAGGCGATCGAGAGATAGCCGATCGGCGTGTTGTGCACGCTGTTGTGAAAGCGAGTCGGCGAGAGCGGGCTACCTGGCTCTTCGGCCATCATCACCAAGAGCTGACCGGTAGTCCGGATCTCGCCGTAGACCGAGGCCAGGATCACGGTCGCCGAGCTGGTATCGATCGCCGCCTCGGCCGAGGCTTTCGCGACAACCTCGGCGCTCATGCGGGTCAGCAGAGAACAGCGCCGACGCAGGCGAGCGGGCAAAATTTCGGCCTTGGGGGCTTTGATCGCCGGATCCGCCGAACAATCGCCGGCGGCCAGGCGCACAAGATCGTCATGGCCCGGCGCCCAAAAAGCGATGCCCGTCAGCGAGAGCTCCGGTAGCAACGCGCTCATCGACCGCTCCCAAGCAGCACGCTGACGTTGGATCCGCCAAAGGCAAAGGAGTTGGAGAGCGCCGCCTTGGTCACGAAGTCGCGACGCTCGACGTTGATCTTGACGCCGATCGAAAGGTCCACCGGATCGGCGCCAACACTCGCCGGCAGGAAGCCGCCGTCGATCGCTGCGACCGTCAACACCAGCTCCGTCGCCCCCGCTGCGCCGAGCAGATGGCCGGTGTAGCCCTTGGTCGCGACCACCGGGGTTTCGGGGCCGAGCAGCTCGAGGATCGCCCTGCCCTCGACGGCGTCGTTTTTTGCGGTACCGGTGCCGTGCACGTTGATGTGGTCGACCTCCGAGGGCTCCAAGCCGCCCGCGCAGATCGCCCGCTGCATCGCCAAGAGCGCCCCCAGGCCCTCAGGATGTGGGCTGGTCATGTGATAGGCGTCGCCGCTCTCACCGACCCCCAAGAGCCGCGCCGGACCTTCGCCCTGGCGTTCGATCAACAGCCAGGCCGCGCCCTCACCGATATTGATGCCGGCGCGCTCACTCGAGAAGGGCCGGCAAGCCGTGCTTGAGAGCACCTCGAGACCCGCAAAACCCCGCAGGGTCAGGCCGCAAAGGCTGTCGACACCGCCGACCAGGACCGCGTCGCAGACTGCCGAATCGAGGAGGCGCATCGCCCCGGCGCAGACCCGCGAACTCGACGAGCAAGCCGTCGACACGACATAGGCAGGACCCCGCAGATCGGCGAGCAAACGGACGACGTGCAGCCCCGCATGCAGGGCGTGTTGACGCTCGACGGAGTAGCCCACAGGCAGCTCGCCCTCGGCCTTGAGCTGACGATAGGCCCGCTCGGTCTCGTAAATGCCGCCGGTGCTGGTACCGAGGATCAGGCCGATTCGATCGGCCCCCCAGCGACGACGTGCAGCCGCCAGCGGACGGTTGAGATCATCGAGGGAGACCTGGGCGATCCGGGTGAGCCGGCTGTCGTACTCGGTGAGCGCCGAGGGCAAGGCCGGCAGCGGTCCGGGCACGACCCCGCAGATCCCCGAAATACCGAACTCCGGCGGACAGGGCTTTAGGCCCGAACGCCCCGCGTCGAGGGCCGCGACGACCTCGGCGGTCGTATTGCCCATGGCGTTGGTCGCCGAGATGGCCGTGATCGGGTAGGAACCCATGCGCTCGCGGAGGAGGATAGACCCGAGACGGCCGCTTGAGAAGCCCGCAGAGCCGCTACTCGGCCTTTGGCTCGCTCTTCTTTTGGGTCCGGCCGAGGTACGAATCGAAGCGCAGACGACCGTCGACAACATCCGCGGCAAAGACCACTTTGCGGCCGTTTAGCCACGATCGGAAAGTGCCTAGTTCTTCGTCGAGCTCGGGTACGGTCGCGAGCAGCCGCGAGAGATCCGGGATCTCAAAGTAGATCGCAGGCTCGATCTTCGTCTCGCGATCGAGGCCGAGCAACCAGGTGATTCGGTCGGCGCCGTCAGCAGCTGCCAGCCATCCGACCTCGACGTCGCGCTCCTCAACCCTGACGGTCTTCTCGTCGGTGACGAGGTACACCGACGCCTGCAGATCTTCGTCGGGGATCGCCATCGACTCGATCTTGCCGGTGACGCCCTCCAACTCCAGGGCATTAAACCGTTGGCCAGCGAGCGCCGAGAAGCCCCGGATCATGCCCAGCTCGGCCCCCGAGACCCGCATGTAGCTGACAAAATCGACCGCCGGAGCGCCCCTTCCCCGGGGCATTTGCAGCGAACGCAGCGAACCGCCGGCGCCGGCAAAATTGTTGAGCCCGCTCATCACCTGGCTGATGATCGCCGCCTCGGGTCCCTTGGCTTCCTGGGTCGGCCAGCTGCCCGATGCGCCGAGGATATTCGGCCAAGTTTCGAGGGCGATCACGAGTGCGCCGAACTCATCCGCCTTGTCCATGACCTGGCTAAACTCGCTCAGTGGTGCCCCGTAGACCCCAGTGGCGAGTTCTCGCAGAGCCTCCACCGAGGGCAAGCCCCCGGTCCTGGCGCACATCAGGCTGTTGCTGCAGAGCGCGTCGATCGATGGCGCGTCGGCCTGGAGCCCGTTGTGGCTGAGCAGCTTGTCGAGGGTCTTGGCCGCTTCGGCGTCGACCGGCTCCCACGAGTAGGTTGTGCGGATCGCTTCGTCGGAGACAGCGATCTCGTAGCGAACACCGCGAAGCAGCAGTTTGGTCGCCCGCAGGGTGTCGATCGCCTTGAGTCGTTCGCGCTCCCGTTTAACCCGATCTTGAACGCCCATCGACCAGCGAAGGCTGCTCGCGACCTTGCCCAGGGAGACCGCAAGAGCGACATCACGGAGGCGGCTCGAGTCGGCATAACCGGCGGCGTCGCCCCGCAGAGTCACCGGCGCGGTGCTTTTTTCCATCTTGAGCGCCGCATCGATCGGCCCGCGTCGCTCTTTGTCCGTGATCTCTCCTAGGTAACCGGGGTAGATAAAGATGTCGGCGACCAACGCCTTGTCGAGTTCACGAACCAGCACTAGGGCCTCGGTACCGGCTGCGCAGAACAGGTTTGGCTGGAAGTCGGCGCAGATCGACGCATTTAGCTTTCCGTCCGGCGGCAATCGCTGAAGCTCGCGGACAAAGGCGTCGGTCGAGATCACGGGCGCGTGGATGCGAAAGTGAAAACCAACCGCACCCAGGCGGCTCGCGAGTGCCGGCGGCACATTGCTGGTGTCATCATCAGCGGCGGGAAAAGCATCTGGTTTGGGCGGCGGCACGTTCATGACCTCATCGAAGAGCGCCTCGCCATCGCCGAGCAACGGCCGCCCCAGAGTCATCGAGATCACGCCCTCAGGATCGAGACCGAAGTGGGAGACGACATCGCCGGTGCGCAGATCAACGCCGAGTTCACGCCCCACCTCGGCCAGCTCCTCGGCGGCATCGGCCGGCAAGGGCACGCTCTGCAGCCAGCGCTGGGCCACTCCGGGCCGAAAAGCGACGTAACCGATCCCCCCCTCGATAAACCCAGCCGGCGACGAGAATTCTTTAAACTCCGGTCCGGGCATGCGGGCATCGATCGCGGAGGCCTCGAGACCCCCCCCCTTGTTGTTGCAATTACAAGCGCTGAGCTGGCTCAGGGCGAAGGGCAGCACGAGCACGGGAAAGAGCTTGCGGAGGCGACGAGACATCCGCCGAGTATGCCCCGGGCGGACTCGAGGCGCCTGAAAGAGTGTCCGCGAGTTGGCGATGCTCAGAATCGAGGCTACATTTGGGCGATGCCGCGCTTCATGTCTCTGCTCTTCGCGCTCGCGGTCACTTTCGCCGCAGGTGCCTGCTCCGATAACTCTGCCGAGAGCGCGGATGCATCCGCGACCGTCAGCACGAGCACTGATTCAGAGTCGAGCGAGTCGAGCGATTCGACGTCGACCTGGGCAAGCACTGCGACGACTGGCGAAAGCAGCACGACGGGTGAGAGCACCGATTCGGGTAGCAGCACCGGTACGGGTACCGACACCGACACGGGTACCGACACCGATTCGGACGGCGAGCTGCCCTTCGCCCCAGAACTCTACACCGATGACCGCACGCACTCGCCGATCACCCCCTATGTCGCGGTCAAGCTGGCAGCGATCGCCGGCGCTACACCGCGACGCGCCGATGTCTTCGCCAAGATCGGCGCTTCGTCAACGGCCGCGCTCAACTTCATGCACTGCTTCGCGAGCGACTCAAAGATCGACCTCAACGGCCGCGACAAACTCTGGGGATCGATCGAGACCTTCCGCGCCGATCTCGAGGGCGCCAACTCCTTCACCCGAACGAGCCTCTGCGCGACCAACGGCTGGACAGCGACGACGGCGATCACCCCCGTGGGCACGGATCCCTCGCCCCTACAACAAGAGATCGAGGCCGCCAATCCGCGCTTCGCAGTGGTGCTCTACGGCACCAACGATGTCTATTTCGGCAGTATCCATAAGTTCGGCCGGTCGATGCTCACGCTGGTCGAGACGATGACCAGCCAAGGCGTGATCCCGATCCTCACGGCAAGCCAACCAAACGACAAAAATTCCAAGATGGACGCCCAAGTGCCGCTGTACAACGCGGTGACCCGGGCGGTCGCACAGGCCTATCAGATCCCCTTCATCGACTTTCACCGCGAGCTTATCGAGCTTCCAGACCACGGCCTCAAAGACGATGGCATTCACCGCAAACCCTACAACAAGGGACCCTGCAAGCTGACTCCCGAGGGGCTGCAGTACGGGGCGAATATCCGCAACCTGCTCTCTCTAGAGGCCCTAGACCGCGCCCAGCAAGCGCTTGGCAATGACAATGGGATCGAGCCAGCGCAGCACCAACTCGCCGGCGAGGGGTCGCCAGAGGATCCCTTTATCGTGTCCGCCCTGCCCTTTGGCGACCGCCGCGATACAACGATGCAAGGCGTGCACAAAATCGATCTGTACCCGGGCTGCGACTCCGATCAGGACGAGTCAGGGGCAGAGCTCTATTACCGATTTGAGATCACACAACCCGCCCGCGTGCACGCGCTGGTGATCGACCACAGCGGCGTCGATATCGATCTGCACCTGGTCGACGCATCTCTAAGCGGCGAAGGCTGCATCGCTCGAGCCGACGGCGAGCTGATCCTAGATCTGGATCCGGGAGTGTACTACTTCGTGCTCGATACGTATGTCAGCGAAGGGGTCGAGGCCGCCGGCGAGTACCTCTTTGTCGTCGAGCATGAGCCTTTCTAGGTGCAAAGGTGGCGAGCTTCACCGCGGGGCGTGTACCCTGCGCGCATGGCTGATCCGGTCGAGCACGCCAGCAAGCACACCTTTCCCTGCAAGTCCTGCGGATCGTCGCTGAGCTTTAAGCCCGGCGCAGAGGTCCTCGAGTGCCCGTACTGCGGACACAAACAAGAGATCGTCGTCGACGGGGATGTGATCGAAAATGACTTCCGCGAGGCACTAATCAACGCCCGCACGGCCCCAGCAAGCGAAATCGTCGAGGGCGGACATACGATCCGCTGCGAAGGCTGCGGAGCAGAGACAATGATCTCCGGCCAGTCGGATCACTGCGCGTTCTGTGGGTCTCCTGTGGTCGTGGCAGTAGAGAACGACGAGGCCTTGCTGGTCCCGGATTCTGTCCTTCCCTTTAAAATCGAGCGGCAAGCGGCAAAAGAGAGCTTTAAATCGTGGGTGAACAAACGGTGGTTCGCCCCAAATGCGCTAAAAAATCGAGCCGAGACGCAAGGCATGGACGGGGTCTACCTGCCCTACTGGACCTACGATAGCGAGACTTCAACCCGCTATTCGGGAGAGCGGGGGGAACACTATTACGAGTCGGAATCGTATACCGATAGCGAAGGCAATTCGCAGACGCGGCAAGTGCAACGGACTCGCTGGCATCGGACCCGCGGAGATGTCGATGTTTCGTTTGACGATGTGCTTGTCTGTGCTTCAGAGACGCTTCCCCAAAAGCTGATCCGGAAACTCTGGCCCTGGGATCTGGATGACCTTAAACCGTACTCTGCGGCTTATCTGAGCGGGTTTATTACGGAGCAGTATAAAGTCGATCTGGAGGACGGCTGGCAGCGTGCCCAAGTGCTGATGAAACCTGTTGTGGAGACGGCGATTCGCGAGGATATCGGTGGGGATGAACAACAGATCTCGTCGATGGATATTCGGCATTCGGAGATCATGTTTAAGCACTGTCTGCTGCCTCTTTGGATCTCTAGTTTTAGGTTTAATGATAAAGTGTATCGGTTTGTTGTGAATGCGCGTAGCGGTAAGGTTTCTGGGGAGCGACCGTATAGTATTCCGAAGATCGTTGGGCTGGTGCTGGGGATTATTGGGGTTATTGTGGCTATTGTTGTTGTGGTTAAGATGCGGGGGTGAGGTGTTTGTGGGTGTGGGCGTGCGGGCGTTTGGGCGTGCGGAGGCTGTG
>CAYYUP010000028.1:0-68103 GCA_964474905.1 uncultured Nannocystis sp.
GCTAAGGCGGGCGCACTTTGGGAGCCACAGGGCTCGGCTTCGGCCGGGCCCTTTTTGATTGTATATATGTCACGAGAGACATGTCTCTTGGATCGCCAAACGTAGCCGCGAACATGGCCGCGTTTCGTTAGAGGGTCAGGGCGCTCGCGAAGCCGGGGATCTGGATGCTGGTCCACTTCGCGGGGTCGGCAATGCTTTGGGCTTGCAGGGCCGCGTCGGCGTTGGCACAGAGCGCCCGACCTTCGTCACGGAGGAGTTCGCCCTTGCGGCGGCGGGCGTAGACGGCACTCATCGGCATGCCTGCGGCGTCGTAGCCGGTGATCGCCGCATCGAGGTGGCGCAGGGTAAGGAGGCGATTGCCGTGGATCGCGTGGATGCTCGCGCGGATCGCTGACACTGCAGCGGCCCCGTCGTTGCGTTTGCCGGCGTGATGATCGAGTTCGTCGGCGATCGTTGTGGCGGTGGCGAGCAGGATCCGGGTTTCACTGGGGGTCGCATCTGCGGCTGCGATGGCGACATTTGCCCGCAGCTGGAGGGCGAAGATTCGGAGAAATTGCCAGTGGAGGATGTGCGAGCGCTCGATTGCCGGCCAGATCGCCTGAAGGCGATTCCAGGCGGCCATCGGCCGGTCCTGGTAGAGGTCGCAGAGGACCGCGATCGAGAGCGCGAGCAGATGCTGGAAATGAAAACCTCGCTGCGACCAGCGTTCGATCGCCGCCCTCGCGTGCTCGCGAGCCTCGTCGGCCTCGCCCTCGGTGAGCCGGGCATTGGCCCAGAAGAGCGACGCCCAAACCTCGCTGTAGAGATCGCCGGCGTCCTCGGCCTCGCGTTGCCAAGCGTGGGCGCGGACCTTGAGCTCGCGAAAGCGGCCGAGGGAGAGGAGCGAGCGCATCGTGCCCATCTGGGCGATGCTGCTCTCCCAGGCGACGCCAGCGCAACGATCGTGGAGGATCTGAACACCGCCGTCGAGGCGCTCGATGGCCGCCGCCCATTGACCCTGGGTGACGTTGGCGATCCCGTCGATGATCCGGGTGAGACCGAGGAGATAGTGATCGCCGAGGCGGTGGGCGATCGAATCTGCCTCGCGCACGAGCGCTGCACCTCGCTCCGAGGCTGCCGCACCGCCGCGGCTGATCACAAACATGCCGATGGTCGCGAGGCCGCGGGCGACCCTGCGCGGTTCACCTGTCTTTAGAGCCAGAAGTAGGCTGCGCAGGGCAAATGCGTAGCCGCGGATAGGATCGACAAAGTCGAGCCCCTTGCTGGCCGACCAGCAGATGTCGACCCGACGCAGCTCCGCATCGCTAACCTCGGTCTCGTCGCGCTCGTGAAAGCTGGTGCCGCGGATGTTGAGCTGGGCTCCGCGGGCCAGGATCGACAGGCTCGCTCGCCGCGGCGAGGAGGGGTAGGGCAGACGCACAGCGGCGAGCAGTGGCCGCAGGATCGTCACGCCCTCGTCGATATGACCGCTGACCAGAAGCTGCTCGGCGGCCCTTCGTCGGAGTTCGATGGCGGTCGCTGAGTCGGCGCTCTCGGCCGCCTGTAGGTAGAGGGGCGCAGATTCGCCGCAGCGGCCGGCGTAGACCAGGGCGTCGGCATGACGGACCAGGAGTTCGTCACCGCGGGGACCCTGTGGGGGCGTCCAGGCGCGGGCGAGTCGGTAAAGATGGGCGGCGCGGTTAAAGGCGAGTGCATCGGCGGCTCGCTCGGCAGCGGCGGCGGCGTAGTGGGCAGCCCGCTCGCGCTCGTCAGCGGCGAAAAAGTGCTGGGCGATGATCTCGGGGTCGGCCTCGCCGCTGAGTTCGAAGGCCTCGGCGAGGGCGTGGTGATGGATCTTGCGCCGCTCCGCGGGGATCCCGGCGGCGACGGTTTCGCGGATTCTGTCGTGGTAGCACTCGATGGTCGCGCTCTCGTGGAGGCCCCGGGCTCGGATCATGTGCAGCGCGCGGAGCTGCGTCATCGCGATGCTGGCGTCTTGGTGGCCGCCGGTCGCTCGGATGATCAGCGATTGGCGCAGCGGTCGACTGGCGATCGAGAGCAGCTCCAGGAGTGCGCGCGCGGTCGGAGAGAGCTGACGAAGTCGCGAGCGGACGACACCTTCGAGGGATATCTCGGTGGTAGTGTCGTCGAGCCCCATGTTGGAGATCGCGACCTGGCGGACCAACTCTTCGACAAAGAGCGGAGAGCCACCGGACTCGCGGGCGATCAGCGTCGCTGCTTCTTCGGCCTTGGGATCATCGCCTAGAAGCGTGAGCGCGAGATTGCGGGCGTCATCGCGGCTTAGTTGCTCGACCGCCAGGTTGCGCACGTCATTGCTCATCGCCGCCTGGCTGTAGAGGCGCTTGAGCTCGCGCAGCATCGGTGAGGACGCGGCCTCGTCGTTGCGGTAAACACCGATGAGCAGGAGTGCTGGCGGATCAGGGGGGGAGACGATGTCGGCGAGGAGGCGGGCGGAGTCTTCGTCGCCCCACTGCAGATCTTCGATGCGGAGGATCAGCGGCCTTCGGTCGGCGATCTTTGCGAGGATCTCGCGGAGCCCGCGGAACGCTCGCCGGCGGAGTTCCTGCTGGTCGGGTGATTCGAAGGATCGGCGGGGCGCCTCGAGTACCACTGGGACCCGTTCGAGAACCGGAAAGACCCGTGCAAGGGCATGGATATCGCGGGGCATGAGCGCAGCCGCGTCGACGCTGGGCAGCCGTCGGAGGTAGCGGGTGAGCGAGTCGACGAGGCTGTCAAAGGCCTTGTAGGGCACGGACTCGCGTTCATAACAACGGCCGCTGAGAACGATGAGGCTCTCGTCGCGGGCGTAGGCTCGTTGGACAAAGGAGTCGACCAGCGCGGTCTTACCGATGCCGGAGGGGCCGTGCACATAGACGGTAATCGGAGCGCCGGTGGCCGCAGCTCGAAGCGAATGATCGAGCTCATCCAGCAGGTGTTCGCGGCCGATGAACACAGGTCCTTCGTGCACCTTGATCTCGACCTCCTGGGGGTCGTAGTCGAGGCGTTCGAGGATCGCGGCGCCGTTGAGCCTGGCTGCGGGGTCACGGGTGAGCAGACCGCTGCAGAGCTCTGCCAGGTCTTGCGGGGTGTCGGGGGCCACCTCGGTGATCGGCGGCGGCTCCCCCTGTTGCTTCTCGGCGATGATCTTCAGGGTCGAGCCGGTGTAAGGCAAGGTGCCCGAGAGGCACTCGTAGAGCACGACACCGACGGCGTACCAATCGCTCGCCTGGGTCGGCGGCTCGCCGCAGGCCTGCTCCGGCGACATGTAGGCCGGGGTTCCGAGGATGCCCTCATCGACGGTCACATCTGCCCCTTGGGACAGGAGAGAGTCGGCGGCGAGGCCGAAGTCAAGCAGCACTGCGCGCTCATTGGAGTCGACGAGCACGTTGGGCGATTTAACGTCGCGATGCAGCTTGCCGGCGCTGTGCAGCGCCTCCAGGCCGCGGGTGAGCTGACGGAGTGCATTGCGGGTGCGCACGTCGATGCGCTCAGGTGAACGCCGCGCGTAGTCGACGATCGACACCCCGTCGATGAACTCCATGGTCATGAACCACTGGCCGTGCTCGGAGACAAGCTCGTGCAGCGCGACCAGGTTTGGGTGCACCAGGCCAGCGACCGCTCGGAACTCATTTTTTAGGCGGTAGAGCGCGCTCGGATCGAGTTGATGCAGGGTCTTGAGCGCGACTCGCTCGTTGCGGTCGCTATCGATGGCCTCAAAGACGACGCCCATCGCCCCAGAGCCGACTTGGCGGATGATCTGGTAGCGGCCGAGTTTCTCGGGTGTTCGCCGCTGCGCGCTTGGGGCCAGCCCGACATTCGCCCGGATCGGCGCGGCTGCCAGCGTATCTCGCTCGTCCGGGGTCACGCCGCCAAAGTAACGCAGTCGCTCAGGGTCAGCACGATGCGATTGCAGAGGGCATCAGGAGCCGTTACGGAGCGCACAGAGCTGGGAGCGGTGTCGGCGCGGGCTGCTGCTGCCGGGCTCAGGTCGCGAGCAGGACCTGAAGGCAAGCGAGTAGTTCGGTCGGCGATGCTTGCCCAGCCCGGACCAGGCGAGCCCGATGCTCGAGGTCCCCGGGCAGCTTTTTCTTGTGCCGAGCGCGGGCGGCTCTCAGGGCGTGCTCGATGTGCTCGAGGAGCGAGGGCGGCAGGCACCAGCGCGGCCGATGGTGCCGTGCGTTGACGAGGAGCATCTCGAACCAGGATACGCGAGCTGAGGTTTCTTCGCCTCCGTCGATTTCGCACTATACGGGCACTAGTAGCCCCATAGCGTGTGTTTTTGGCCGATCACAGAGGGGCTCAAGAGCGAAAGTGAAAGGCCGTTTAGGTGTCGCGGTCGGAACCGTCTGTGAGGGATTTTTGATCGCCCCATGGGTCGACCTGGGTGGCGATCATCTGCAGGCGCTGGCGCACCCCGTGGACCTGGCCTAGGGCCTCGGCCTCCCGGGCCTTGAGGCGACGGCGACGTCGGGCCTTGCGGTATCGCCGACTCGATCCCTGGATCGCGAAGATCGCAGGAACACCGACAAATTCGGCGACCAGCACCAAAGAGGTCGCCGCCCAGGCCATGATCCAGAGCACGAAGCGGACAAACACGGGTAACCCGCGCAGGCTCGAATAGTCGGGCTCGTGGAGCGCGACCGCGTTCTTTTTTGCGGTTGGTGTTGCGGTTGGATCGGAGGTGATCGCGGGACCGATGGCGGGGCCGTCGAGGACCCGGGTGACCGCACCTGCGTCGCTGAGTCGATTGCTCGGATCGGGCTCGACCATCGCTCGCAAGACCGCGCGAAGGGGCCCCTTTGGCAGGATCGCGTCGATGTCGATTCGCAGGCCCGTGCGCGGGATGTTCTCGGCAGGCAGGCCGGTCGCGAGGGCGGTGATCGTCATGCCGAGGGCGTAGATATCGGTGGCCGGGCTCGCTTCTCCGTGCAGCTGCTCCGGTGCCATGTAGCCGAAGGTGCCGATCATCGTCGAGCCGCCGTCGGGCCGCAGCGCTAGCCGAACACCGCCAAAGTCGATGAGACGGATGCGTCCATCGGGCCGCAACATCAGGTTGGAGGGTTTGATGTCGCGGTGGATCACCGGCGGAGCGCGACCGTGCAGATATTCGAGGATTTTGAGGGTCTGCCGCAGCCAATCCAGGAGTTTGTCAGGATCCAGGGGGGTGCCGAGGCGCTTGGAGAGCGGCGCGCCCTCGATCAGCTCCATCACCAGAAAAAAATCGCCGCTCTCTTCGTTGGAAAAACGGTCGAGGTAGCGGGGGATGCCGGGGTGATCGAGGGATTGCAACGCCTTGCACTCGCGCTCGAAGAGGTCAAAGGGCTTCCAATCGCCGCCCAACGAGCCGAGGTGCAGCACCTTTACGGCCACCGCATTGCGGGTTTGCCGATCGATGGCGCGGAAGGTCTGCCCCTGGGAGCCGCCGCCGAGGGGCTCCATGATCTGGTAGCGGGCGAGGCCAGAATCCGACATGCGGGGGCAGTGTACGGGCTCGCAGCTTCCCTGTGTGCGATCGAAGGGCGCAGCGTTGGGCCGAGTTGTTTATTGGAGGTCGTCGCTGTGATCGGGCAGCGGTAGCGTCGGCCTGCCGAGCTCATCGGCGGCATCCAGGGCAATGCCCAGCCCGGGTCCCTCGATCGCCGGTACTGTCGGGGTGAACTCATCGATCGAGCCCGGAGCGACCGGGTCGTTGGTGGTCAGCATGTGGGCGTCGAGGTCGAGCGCGTCGACCAGACCGCTGAGTTCCGCCGCAGCAGCGAGGCCGATCCGCGACTCGATCATGCAGCCGAGCAGCACCTGCCAGCCTTCGTTACGCGCGAAGGTGATCATCGACAGGGCCTCGCTGAGGCCACCGCATTTCATCAGTTTGATGTTGATGCCGTCGACGCGCCCGCGCAGGGCCGCGAGCGAGGTCCTGTCCTGCACGTCTTCGTCGACGAGGATCGGCAGCGGCGAGTGCCTGTGCAGATCGCCGAGTTGCCAAAGCGCACCGCGGGGCAGGGGCTGCTCGACAAATTCGACCCCGAGATCGGCGAGCAGGGGCAGCATTTCGCGGGCTTGGGGCAGGGTCCAACCGCCGTTGGCGTCGACGCGCAGGCGGGCTCGCGGTGCGGCAGCGGCGATCTGGGTGATCGCCTGGCGATCGAAGTCGGGGTCGCGACCGAGTTTGATCTTGAGAATCGGCAGGAAGGCGGCTGCGCGCGCCCGGCTGACCATGGCGTCGAGGCTGTCCAGGGCGACCGTATAGGAGGTTTGGCCCTGCGGCGGCGGGGCGCCGAGGAGGCGGTGGATCGCGAGGCCACGATCGCGGGCGGTGAGGTCCCATAGGGCGATATCGACCGCCGCGAGGGCTGCGAGCATGTTGCCGGCAAGGGGGCGGATCGTCGCGCTGGCACCCGCGGGATCGAAGACCGCGTTGGCTGGCAGAGCGGCGGCCAGGCGGTGGACCATCGCCAGGTGCTGCCTCGCGGGGATCTTGAGGTAGCGGACCGGCGCCGCTTCGCCGAGGCCTTCGCGGCGCTCGTCGTCGCCTAAGCGGAGGAGGAGGGTCGGCAGGCTCTGGACGCTGCTGCGGGAGATCCCAAATGGATAGCGGAGCTCTAGATCCTTGATCCAAGTAGTTGCGCGCACGGGGCTCGATCTTGCCACAATGTAGAGGTATGGGGAGAACGATGTCGGATCCCGAGGATCGTTGGGGAGAGCGTCTGCCGCGGCGGCTCGGGCTTTGGAGCACCGTCGCAGTTTTGGTCGGCTCGACGATCGGTAGCGGGATCTTTCGGACCCCTGCGGTGGTCGCCGAGCGTGTCGACGATCTTTCGCTCTTTGCGCTTGCCTGGGGGCTCGGTGGTGTTGTTGCCCTGGCGGGCGCGCTCACCCTCGCCGAGCTGGCCGCCGCATTGCCGCGGACGGGCGGCATCTATGTATATATCCGCGAGGCCTTCGGTCGGCTGCCGGCCTTTCTTTTTGGCTGGTGTGAGCTCCTGATCCTCCGCCCCTCGGCCTACGGCGCCCTCGCGATCACCTCTGCGGAGTACCTCTGGCGCCTGGTCGGTGAGGACGGCGGCGCCGAGCTGGAGGCTTTGCCCTTGTCGCGGGCCCAGCTGACGGCGGTCGCGATGTTGATCATCGTCGCTGTGATCAACATGCGGGGCGTACGTTTTGGGGCCTTTGTGCAGAACGTCTCCACCGTGATCAAGGTGTTGGCGATCCTCGGGTTGGTCGTGCTCGGCGTGATTCTGATGCCGGTCAGCGCCCCTGTGGCGGTCTCGTCCGGCGGCGGCACGACAGTCGCGACCTTCGGTTTGGCGATGGTCTCGATCCTCTGGGCCTACGACGGCTGGTCGGACGCCGGTTTTGTCAGCGGAGAGGTCCGCGATCCCGCGAGGGTGTTGCCGCGGGCGTTTATCCTCGGGACGGCCGGTGTCGTTCTCTTGTATTTCGCGATCATTGCGGTTTACGTCAGCGTCATCCCCCTGGCTGAGATGCCCGGCTCACCGCTGATCGCCGCGGATGTGGCCACCCGCCTGATCGGTCCGATCGGGGCCACCGCAGTCGCCGGTGCAGTGATGGTGAGTACCTTTGGCACCCTCAATGGCACGATGATGACCGGTCCGCGGGTATTTTACGCGATGGCGGAGGACGGCCTCTTCTTTCGCAGGATCGCGGCGATCCACCCAAAGTACGGCACTCCGGCGGCGGCGATCGGGCTCTCGGTGACGCTGGGCATCGTCTTTGTCGCCTCGCGCTCCTTCGCCGAACTCGCAGATGGCTTTGTCGTCGGGATTTGGCCCTTTTATGCCCTCGCGGTGGCGGCCGTATTTGTCCTCCGCTGGCGACAGCCCGAACTCGAGCGTCCTTATAGGGTTACGGGCTACCCCTTTGTGCCGCTGCTTTTTCTTTTGGCCTCGGTATACCTGCTCGGGAGCTACGCGCTGACCCAGCCGATGACCTTCGCGGTCAACGTGGCGGTGATCGCCGCGGGCGTGCCGGTGTACCTGCTGTGGCTGCGGCATCGCTGAACGCGAAGCGTTGTGTGGACGATGGCGCCCAGTTCTGTTGAATCTGCGGTGCAAAAAGAACTCTTGCACCTACATCAAGACAGGTGTAGGTACACGCCGCTGTTTTGGGATCACTCCTCAAAATTTGCTGAGGAGTCTTCAACGGAACAACGTTATTAGCTGATATAGCTACCGTTTGACCTTGATTTAGGGCTTGTGATCGCCCTGATGATAGACTCACGAGGAGTCCTCAGAAATAAAAATTAGATATATATGTAATCCAAGGTACAAATCAATCGACATGTCGGGGGCAGTGAGCCTCATATGTCAATATATTCGTATCTCTAGCTACACTATCACCAGTTAGCGAAGGAGAAAAAAAGCTATTTGAGTTCAGGTTTGACCGTTGTGATTCAACGTGTGTCGTGCAAAGGGTCACAGGTGCGAACGCGCACACATTGTTTACCCGCACGGATTGGAAAGATTTCGATGTTCAAGAGGACTGCCTACACGCTTCTGACCTTTGGCGCCCTAGTCGCCGCCTGTTACTCCGGCTCTGATCAGGTCGACGATCGCGGACTTGTCATCTCCGCAGCGGATCTCGAGGGGCTCGGCGACGGCGAGTTTCTCACCGTGGATCTGACCGCGAATGACGCGGCTCGCTTTGACCTCGGCGACGGTCCGATCGAGCTCGATCGGGTGAAGATCGTGCGCCCCAGCGGCGAAGAGCTGCTCCTCATCGACCTCATCGGCCTCTACGGCGAGGCTTTGGGCATCGACCTCATCGGCGAGGGCGGCTTCACGCTCGAGGGCGATGCGCTCGCAGAGCTAGCTCCGCTTTCCGCTCTCGGTGGCAGTCAGGCGCTGGTATTGCCAAGCCAGAACATGGCGCTCGCACGGCTTCCGCAGATCGATCGCCTGGCCTTCGACAACCAGGCGCTGCCCCGCCTCATCACCGGTAACCTGGGGACGATGAGCGCGAGCGACCCGGCCTCGGGGGCCCTCGAGTTTGTCGAGACGTTGGCGCCGGCGCTACGCTTTGACGATAGTCACGACTTTGAGGTCGTTCGTGTTGTCGAGGACGACCTGGGCATGGTGCATGTGCGCATGCAGCTCTTTATCGACGATCTACCGGTCATCGGCTCCGAGGCGATCGTGCACGCCGAGCTCGGTAGCGGCGAGATCCAGGGCTTCCAAAGCCAGATCGCGCCGCGTCTCAGCGAGAGCGACGCGGAGCTCATCGATGGCGACGCCGCGGCAGAGCTGGCGAGCAAGGGCATCGAAGGCAAGGAGATCCAGGTGGCAGGGGTCACCGATCTGGTCTACATCGCGGTCAATGGCCGGCCGATGCTGGCCTACGCCGCCGAGGTCGCCTACTTCAGCGACGAGGGGCCTGAACTCGACATCGTCTACGCCGACGCGCACAGCGGTGAGCTGCTCGCCCGCCATCCGCAGATCAACCGGGCCAAAAACCGCCAGGTCTACAGCGCCAACAATGGCCAGAGCCTGCCGGGCTCCTGGAAAATGAGCGAGGGCAGCCCCCATAACGGCGACAATGTGGTCCAGGCGGCCTACGACAACGCCGGCGTCACCTACGACTATTTCAAGTCGACCTTCAATCGCGACTCGTTCAACAACGGCGGCGCCCTGATCCGGTCGACCGTGCACTACGGAAGCAACTACGACAACGCCTTCTGGAACGGCCAGCAGATGGTCTACGGCGACGGCAGCGGTCAGTATTTCGGCCCGCTGGCGCTCTCTGGCGACATCGTCGTGCACGAGCTGACCCACGCGATCACCCAGTACGAGGCCGGCCTGGTCTACCAGTACGAGTCGGGCGCGCTCAACGAGGCCTTCTCCGACATCTTCGCTGCGAGTGCTCAGGCCTGGGGTTCGGGCGGCATCAGCTCGGCGACCTGGCAGCTTGCCGAGGACGTTTGGACGCCCAATACGCCCGGCGACGCCATGCGTTATATGAACAACCCAACCCAGGACGGGCAGTCGCGCGACTACTACCCGACCCGCTATACGGGCAGCCAGGACAACGGGGGCGTGCACCTCAACTCGGGTATCGCCAACCTCGCCTACAAGCTGCTGGTCACCGGCGGCACCCATCCGCAGGGCAAGACCAACGTCAGCGTGCCCGGCATCGGCATTCACAAGTCCGAGCAGATCTTCTACCGGGCGCTTCGGACTTACATGAGTTCGAATACCAACTTCGAGGGGGCTCGTGAGGCAACCGCGCAGGCCGCAGGCGACCTCTACGGAGCGAGCGAGGTCTCGGCCGTGCACAAGGCGTGGGATGCCGTCGGCGTGCCCGGAACGCCTGTCAACAACGATCCACCGCAGGACGATCCGCCCCAGGACGATCCGCCCCAGGATTCCTGCTCGGGTGTGCCCTACGGCGGTTCGCTCTCCGGCAAGGGGGCGACTCAGTACCAGCCCAACGGGACTTACTACTACAGCAGCAAGTCCGGCATCCACAGCGGTTGCATGACCGGTCCCGGCAACGCCGACTTCGACCTCTACCTGATGAAGTGGAACGGCAACGGCTGGACCGACGTCGCCAAGTCCGAGAGCCCGACCTCCTCCGAGAGCATCAGCTACGGCGGCAGTGCTGGATACTACGCCTGGAGGGTGATCTCCTGGTCGGGTAGCGGCTCCTACACGCTCAGCCTGACGCACCCCTAGGGTCAGGCTTGGCCCGCGCTCTGCGGGTCCTTGATGAAAGAGCGGGCACGACCACCTCGGTCGTGCCCGCTTTGTTGCGCGATGTGGAGGTCGGCGGTGTTGTGCCGACAACGTCAGCGGTTGGGCTTGGCCCTGGGGCTGGTCGCAGAGGCGACGCCGGCCGTCGGCAAGCTGTCGGCGGTCGGGCGTACGCTGGCAGGCCTAAGGAGGCTCAACGGAGGACCCTGCGCTATGCCCAAGGGCAATGCAGGGGCACCGCGGAGTCGACTCAGGGCTGCCTGGGCGCGGTAAAACGCTGCTCTTGGGCGCCTCCATGCGCCTTTGTCGACAATCATGCCACCTGAACTCCACCTATCAATAGTTGAAGGCATCGCCTCAGGTGTCAACGGGAGAAAGTGCCCGGTCCTTTTCTGGCCACTTAAAGGAGCGCGCCCGCGGGCTTTTAAGCCAGCGGACGCCGAGGTCAAGTGGACCTGACCTAGTGTCTACATTCGTTCGAAAATGCCGGCGGCACCCATGCCGCCGCCGATGCACATGGTCACCATGCCGTAACGGCTTTGACGCCTGTGCATCTCGTGGATCAGCGTGGCTGTCAGCTTTGCGCCAGTCGCTCCCAAGGGGTGACCCAGGGCGATGGCGCCGCCGTTGACGTTGACCTTGTCGGGGTCCAGGCCGAGCGTGCGGATGACCGCCAGCGACTGGCTTGCAAAGGCCTCGTTGAGTTCGAAGAGGTCGATGTCGGCGAGGCTGAGACCTGTCTGTTTGAGCACCTTGGGCACGGCCTCGACCGGGCCAATGCCCATGATTTCGGGGGCGACACCGGCGGTCGCAAAGCCGACAAAGCGGGCGAGGGGCTTAATGCCGAGCTCCTTGGCACGGCTCGCAGACATCACCACCGCTGCGGCGACGCCGTCGCTGAGCGGTGACGAGTTGCCGGGTGTGACCGAGCCGCGGGCGTGGAAAACCGGGCGCAGACGGGCGAGCGACTTGAGGTTGGTGTCGGGGCGCGGGCTCTCGTCGACCGCGAACTCGTTGCCCTCGATGGTTTTGACTGTGACGATTTCGTCTTTGAAGGCACCAGCGGCGATCGCTGCGACCGCGCGCCGGTGAGATTCGAGCGCGAAGGCGTCCTGGTCCTGCCGCGAGACCTCGAACTTGCGGGCGACGTTTTCGGCGGTGAGGCCCATCGAGATGTAAATCTCGGGGTTTTGGGCGATGATCGAGGCGTCGAACATCGGCTTGTGACCGCCCATCGGCACCAGGCTCATGGACTCGAGACCGCCGGCGATCGCCGCATCGATGGCGCCGACCATAATGCGCTCTGCGCAGGTCGCGATCGCCTGCAGGCCGCTGGAGCAGAAGCGGTTGATGGTGACTCCAGAGGTCGAATTGGGGAGGCCAGCGCGGAGTGCGACCACCCGAGCGACGTTGAGCCCCTGTTCGGCCTCGGGCATCGCGCAGCCGAGCGCGACGTCGTCGATCTCGGCCTTGGGAAGTGCTTTGAGACCACTGAGCATCTCGGCGATGACCTGGGCGGCCAGGTCATCGGGACGGGTGTTACGGAGGGAGCCCTTGATCCCCCGGCCTACGGCCGAGCGACGGGCGGCGACGATGACTGCATCACGAATGGACGGCATTGATTTGTCTCCCGGGCTCAGTTGCGGAGGGGTTTTTTGGTTTTGAGCGTATGCACGATGCGCGCTTGGGTCTTGGCCTCACCGGCGAGGCTGCAGAAGGCTTCGCGCTCGAGGTCGAGCAGGTCTTGGGCCGTGAGCTTGGTCGGCGTTTGGGTCATGCCACCGCTCAGCACGTGCACGATTTTCTCGCCGATGAGCTTGTCGTGCTCGGAGATGTACCCGCCCCACTCAAAGAGCTTGGCGCCGAGCATCAGGCTCGCACCTTGGGGGGCGCCGATCACCGAGATCGCCTCGTTGCGGTCGGGTGGTGTCCAGCCGGCCTCGGCGATCGAGATCGCCAGCTGCTTGGCGTCGGCGATGACCCGGTTGCGGTGGAAGGTGATGCGATCCGTGGCCGCCAAGAAGCCGAAGCTGCGGGCCTCGTGGGCACTGCCCGAGACCTTGGCGCCACCGGCGACCTCGAAGGCCCGGCGCACACCGGGGTAGGGGTCGGTGCCGGGCATCTCTGCGGCCCAGGCGGAGGCCCGGCGAGCGAGCTCTTTGAGGCCCCCGCCGGCCGGCAAGAGGCCGACTCCAGCTTCGACTAGGCCCATGTAGAGTTCGGCGTCGGCCTGGATGGCCGCGGTGTGCAGGCAGACCTCAACGCCACCGCCGAGGGTTCGGCCGTGGGGCGCGGCGACCACTGGAAGGGTGCCGTGTCGGAGGTCCATAAAGGTGTCCTGCAGAGCCGCGACAGCCTTATTGAGGGAGTCGAAATCGCCCTCGGCCGCCCACTTGGCGATCTGGCGGAGGTCGGCGCCAGCGCAGAAGTTGGCGCTTTGGTCCCCGATCACCATGCCGCGGAAGCCACCGATTTTGGTGAGCGTCGGCACGGCCTCGCGGAGCATCGTCAGCACGCCCTCGTCGAGGATGTTCATCTTGGGCGAGCGGAACTCGAGGCAGGCGATGCCGTCGCCGATGTCCAGGAGGCGCGCGGTCTTGGTGCTGTGCAGGACGGCGCTCTTGGAGTCGGCGGCGGCGCCCAGGATCAACATGCCCTTGGGGGTTGGGATCGGCGCGGGACCGCTGCCGGCGACGTAGACGGTGCGCGCGCTCGGCGTACCGCCGTACCAGCTGCCGCCCTTTGCGGCGACTTCGCGGGCGGCCGGAGCGGGCTCGATGCCCATCGCCTCCAGCTGCTCGACGCCCCAGGCGACGCCGATGGCATCCCAGAGGGCAAAGGGCCCGAGTTCCCAGCCGTAGCCCCAGCACATCGCGTCGTCGATCTGCTTGGGTGTGTCGCAGATTTCGCCGACGCGGTGGGCGGCGTAGTTGAAGAGGGGCAGGTAGACCTTGCGCAGGAAGTCACCCGCGCGACCCTCGGCCCGAATCGCCTCGTGCACCCGAGCGGCGGTATCAGCGATGGTCGCCGCCTTGGCCAGCTCGGCGAAGACGGGCGGTTGCTGCGGACGGTACTCAAAGGTCTTGAGATCGATCGATTCGATGATCCGCTTGCCCTTGGCGTCCCGGCTCTTGCGGTAGAAGCCGCCGCCGGTCTTGTCGCCCAGGCGCTTGCCTTCGATCATCGCCGCGACCATCGGTGGCACGGTCATCATCGAGTAGAGCTGGTCGAAGTTATCGGCCTTGGGATCGCCGCTTAGGGTGCCCTGCAGGTTGTGGATGACGTGGCCGAGAATATCGATGCCGACCATGTCGCCCAGGCGGTAGGAGCCGGTGCGGGGGCGTCCCATCAGCTTGCCGTTGAGGAGGTCGATCTCCTCGACGGTGTAGCCACCGGCGGTGGTCTCGGCGAAGGTGAGCAGCATCTCGGCGGTGCCGATGCGGTTGCCGATGAAGTTGGGCGTATCGCGGCAGAGCACGACGCCCTTGCCGAGCACCCGGTCGCTGAACTCGGTGAGCTCGGCGGTGACCTCGGGGGAGGTCGAAGCGCTGGGCACGACCTCTAAGAGGTGCATGTAGCGCGGCGGATTAAAGAAATGCATGCCCACGAGTCGCGTGCGCACCTCCGCGGGCAGGCCCTCGGCGATCGAGCCGATCGACAGGCCGCTGGTATTGGAGGTGAGGATGGTGTGGCTCGGGGCCGCAGCACCGATTCGCTTGAAGAGCGAGACCTTGATGTCGAGGCGCTCGATGACGGCTTCGATCACGAGGTCGCTGGCCGCGACGGCGCGCTCGAGATCGTCGTCGATATTGCCGATCGAGATCCGCGAGGCGAAGGCCCGGTCCATGTAGGGCGGGGGCTTTGCCTTGGTCATCGCCTTCATGGCACCAGCAGCGAGAGCGTTGCGCATGGCACCGCTCGCGCCCTTGGGCACGATGTCGAGAAGGTGGGTGTGGACTCCGGCGTTGGCGAGGTGGGCCGCGATTTGGGCGCCCATAGTGCCTGCGCCGATGACGGTCGCCGTGAGCTGATGGGGTGGACGCTGAAGGGTCACGGCGGCGACCATAGATCAAGGTGATCGTCGACGCATTGGACTTCGAGGGAATTTTGTCGGTCGTGCTAATCTAGCGGGGTGAAGTTGGGGCGATCTAGCGGTCGATCTGGAGCGCCCAGGGCGGGTCTTTACGCTCTCTTGGGCCCCTCCTTGGTGCTCATTTGTGCCCTCGACATCTCCTGTGCCCGTCGTTCGAGCAGCGCCGAAGAGACGACAAAGAGCGCCCCCGAGGTGCCCGAGCTGGTGACCGCGCCAAAGGCCGAGCCGCCCGCTGCCGCTCCCGAACCAGGGCCCACATCCACGCCCGAGCCTGAGCCCACGCCGCCGATCGTTCTCGAGGGCATCGACGGCGCTGCGCAAGCGCTCGCCGCTGGTGATGCGGAGCTCGCGCTCCGTCGTCTTGCCGCGACCGATCGCGCCGCCGAGGGCCTGCCCGAGTGGTTTCGCGAGCGAGCGCTTCGCGGTCGAGCTGCGCGGCTGACCGGGGATTACGCAGACGCAGCTGCGGCCCTGGAGTCGCTGGTGAAGCGCCGCCATCTCAGCCGTCAGCTGCCGCCGGAGATCATCGAGCTCGAGCTGGCGTTGACGGTCCTGGCCTGGCAGGCGCACGGCGATCTCGAGCGCGAAGAGGCCGATCGCCGCTTAGCCGAGGCCTCCAAGCTTCTCAGCCGGGCGCAGAAGCACAAACCGATCCGCAACTTAGCGGCGATCCGGGTCATTCAGGCCCGTGTGCTCGCGGCGATCGATGGCTCTTCGGGGGGAAGCTCTGCATCGGGGGTGCGCGGCGCCGGGCTTCGGGCCAGCAAGGCGCTACGGCGCATCATCAAGGACTACCCAAACCACCCCGAAGTTGGCGAGCATCGCCTGGATCTGGCGCGGGCTCTGCTCCGCGCCGGTCGGATCACGGAGGGCGCTGACGAGCTGCGCTCGCTTGCGATCGATCGCCCCGGTGAGCCGGAGGGCGACGCCGCTTGGGCCGAGCTGGTCGCGTTGGCCGAGGCCGAGAAGCGGGTCAAGACTCCGGTCCTCAGTCGCGGTGAGCGTCTGCATCAGGCCGAAAAAGCCCGACGGCTCCGCAACGTCGAACTCTCGCGGGCGATCCTCGATGGCCTCCTCGAGGAGGATCGCCTGCCGCCGGCGACCGAGAGCAGCGCTCGTCGATCGAGGGCCTGGACCACCTACAAAGAGCGGGATTACGCCGCCTGTGTCGCCGATCTCGAGCACCTGTACAGCAAGGTTAAGTCGGCGGAGACCCGAACCTTCCTGACCCGTTGCCTCGATCGAGGCGCTTTTTATGACCGCGTGTTGGAGCTCTTGCTCGCCCAGACCAAGGGCACGTCGGGGCGCGGTCAGACCGGGCGTCTCGCGCTCTGGGCGGGCATCAAGCAGGCCGTGCGGGCCGGTCGATACCCGCAGGCACAGGAGCTGCTCGGGCGTTTCGAAAAAAAGTTCAAGGGCCATGGTAGCGAGCGCCAGTGGCTCGGTGCTTGGCTGCGCATGCGCACGGGCGATGTCGCGGGGGCGATCCAAGCGTTGGAGCCGCTGGAGCGCCGCGGTGGCGATCGAGTGCGCGCGAAGTACTTCCGAGGTCGTCTTTTGCTTGCCGCCGAAGATCCGCAGGAGCGGGCCCAGGGCGAGGCCAATCTTCGCGAACTCGTCGAGCGCCGGGGTCTCGAGTACTACGGCTTGATGGCGCGGCAGCGGCTCCTCGATGCTTCGCTTGATCCAGGGCCTGTGCCCGAAGTGACGCCGGTCGCCGGCGAGGGCGAACCCCAGGATCCGCGCGCCGTCATCGCGACGTTTAACGAAGTCGCCGAGGGCTACGGCGAGGAGTTGCCAGCGCTTGTGCGGGCTCGCGCGCTGCACTCGGTCGGCTACCTCGACGAGGCCCGTCGCGAGCTCCGGATCGCGATCGACAAACACCTCGAACTGACCGGTCGGACAGGTTATGAGCCCCACCACGAGGACCGCTACGTCGGTCTTTGTTGGCGACCGACCTGGCAGCAGCCCAAGCTGTCGCTCTCCCGCGAGGCTCGCAAGCTGCACCGCGACCGAGAGCAGAGCGAGGCGCTTCGCCGGGGCCTGCGGTCGCTCGCGAATGCACTCGACGAGCCCCATCGTTTCGCCCGTCTATCGTCTCGCGAGGACGGCTCGCTGCGCATGCGCTGGTACCTGCGGGCCTTTAGCGCTGATGTCGAGCGCGAGGCCGAGGCCCAAGGCGTCGATCCGATCCACCTCTGGGCGTTGATGTACACCGAGTCGCGTTTTCGCAGCCACGTGCTCTCGCCGGCGGGCGCCCGCGGGGTCCTGCAGATCATGCCCTGGACCGGCAAGCAGCTATCGGCGCGGCTGGGCGAGTTGGGGGCGCGCTTCGATGCGGATACGCTCTTTAATCCGGCGGTCAACATCCACCTGGCCGCGCACTACATCTCGGAGCTCCTCAAAAAATTCCACGGTCAGCCGGCGTTCGCCTACGGCAGCTACAACGGTGGGCCGAGCAACGTCTCGCGCTGGCTGCAGGCAAAGTCCTCGCAGAGCCCCCTAGAGCTCGATGTCTACATCGAAGAGATCCCCTTTAGCGAGACTGGCCGCTACACCAAGCGCGTGCTCGAGACGCAGGCGATCTACTCGCTGCTCTACCGCGGCGAGCTACCGCGCTGGACCAACGAGGTCGATCCGACCTTCGAAAACAACATCGACTTTTAGTCGCCCGCGAAGCTGCGCTTTGCCGCCCCTTCGCCGCTCGGCGGGCGTCTTTGAGGGCATCGGACTGGGCCTCTGGATCGTGTAGGATCGTCGACGCCGTGTGAGGGCGGCCGTGAGCGATGCCGATCACCGAAGAGCTGACAAAGCTGGGGCAGTCCGTGCACCGCTTGGGCGAGAGATCCCAAGAGATCATCGAGCTTGTCGGGGCGATCGATCGCATCCTCGGGGAGCTGACTCCCTCCACGGAACTCACATACCTCCATCCCAGGCCCTTGATCGAGATGGCGACGGTGGCCCCGGACGGCAAGCGGGTGATCGAGGTCGCCTACCTCGGTGTGATGTCGTTGGAGGGTCGTCATCAGCTGGTGATCAAGCAGGTCAAGATCCTCGAGTCGAAGGCCGCGATCGCCTCGCAGGGAGGGGGCTCGGTGATGCCGTTGCTCAAGGCTCCGCGGGTCGCTGTGCTCGCCGCGGTCGATGAACTCGGCGAGCTGGTGCGGGTGATCCGGGAGCAGGTCGACGGGCTCGCGGAGGAGGCCGAACGCCTCCGAGACGCTGCTCGTGCGGCCCACGATGACTTCAGCCGTCCCTTTGGGATCGGTGCGCCATGCGTTCAGGACGGCGGCTAGCGGCCTGTGCTACAACCCCTGACCCATGTCAAAACGGGTCCTGGTCACCGCAGCGCTCCCTTACGCCAATGGCTCGATCCATCTCGGGCACCTGCTAGAGGCGGTGCAGACCGACGTCTATGTGCGGGCGCGACGGCAGGCCGGCGAGCATGTGATCTTCATGTGGGCCGCCGATACCCACGGCACGCCGATCGAGCTTCGAGCCCGTCGTGAGGGCATCAGCCCCGAGGAGCTGGTCGAGCGTGCGCACGCCGATCATCTCGCGGTCTTCACCGACTTCGGGATCGGCTTCGACATCTACTACACGACACACTCCGACGAGACCCGCAAGCACGCCGGTCAGATCTTCAAGGTGATCGAAGACGCGGGCGGCATCACCAGCAAGCAGACCGAGCAGCTTTTCTGTCCCAAAGACCAGAGGTTCCTGCCGGATCGTTTTGTCCGCGGGACCTGTCCGAAGTGCGGGGCGGCCGATCAGTACGGCGATGTCTGCGAGGTTTGCAGCGCGACGTATTCGCCGACGGATCTCAAAGACGCGGCCTGTTCCCTTTGCGGCACAACACCGAAGCTGGCCTCCTCTGAGCACCTCTTTGTGCCCCTAGATAAGCACGAGGCCTGGCTCCGCGAGTGGCTGCGGCCGATCTCCGAGGGCGGCACAACGCACCTGCAGCCGACCGTGCGCAACTACGTCTCGGGCTGGGTCGACCAGGGCCTGCGCGACTGGGACATCTCTCGCGACGCGCCCTATTTTGGCACCGAGATTCCGGGGCACCCGGGCAAGTACTTTTACGTGTGGTTTGACGCGCCGGTCGGCTACATCGGCGCGACTGAGCGTTGGTGTGCCGATCGCGACTGCGACGTCGACGACTACTGGAAAAACCCCGACGCCGAGATCGTGCACGTGATCGGCAAGGACATCGTTTACTTCCACTGCCTCTTTTGGCCGGCGATGCTGCACGCCGCCGGCTACACCACGCCCTCGCGGGTGCAGGTGCACGGCTGGTTGCAGGTCAACGGCGAGAAGATGTCCAAGACCCGCGGCACCTTCATTCTCGGCCGTACTTACCTAGATCATGCGTCGCCGGATTATCTCCGCTACTACTTTGCGGCCAAGCTGGGCGCAGAGCAGGGGGATATCGATCTCAGCATGGAGGACTTCGCCAATCGGGTGAACGCGGATTTGGTCAAGAAGGCCGCGAACCTGGCCAGTCGGGCGATCAAATTTATCGGCTCGCGGTTGGACGGAGTCGCGAGCGTTGCGGCCGAGGATGCGGCGCCTCTGCTCGCCCGGGCGCGCGAGCGTTTGGCCGCGGCGCCGGGCCTCTTTCGCGAGTTTGAGAGCGCCAAAGCGATGCGTTCGGCGATGGAGATCGCCGAGGATTTTAACCTCTACCTGACCGAAGCGGCGCCGTGGAAGCTGGTCAAGAGCGACCCCGAGCGGGCGCGAGAGGTCTGCAGCGCGGTCGTCGAGGCTTGTACGATGATCGCCGCGATCCTGCGGCCGGTATTGCCGGGTTGGGCCGAGAAGGTCGCCCGCATGATCGGCCGCGACGAGCCTTTGGACTTTGTCAACGCCGCCCTGCCGCTGCCGCCAAACCAGGCGATCGGTCGCTACGAGACCCTCGCGGCGCGCATCGAGTCAAAGCAGCTCGAGGCGATTATCGAGGCGAGTAAGGAGAGCCTCTCGCAGGGCGATGCAGCTGCCGAGCCCGCCGGGGCCGAGGGAGCCGCGGACTACGAGGTGCCCGAACTCGCGGCCGAGGTCTCGATCGATGATTTTGTCGGTATCGATTTGCGGGTCGGTCGGATCAGTGCTTGCGCAGCGGTCGAGGGCTCCAAAAAGCTGTTGCAGCTGACCGTCGATCTGGGGCCGCTCGGGGTTCGCAATGTCTTCTCGGGTATCGCCAAGAGCTACGCTCCCGAGGCGCTTGTGGGCAAAAACGTCGTTGTCTTTGCCAATCTCAAGCCACGCAAGATGCGCTTCGGTCTCAGCGAAGGCATGGTGCTCGCTGCGGGCGAGGCGGCCGATGGGATCACAGTGCTAGAGCTAGATCCTGCGGCCCGACCGGGCGAGCGCATCTCGTAGTTGCAGCTCGAGCTTTGCCTCGCGAGCTGGCGCGCGGCCACGAGCGCAACTATCTTTGCCGGTCCATGTTTGTTCCGCCATCGCCTCTCGACAAACCGGAGCTCTTCTTTGCGCTGGTAGGGCCATTAGGGACCGATCTCGACGCGATTACGACAGCGCTTCGAGCTGAGCTGTTGATCGTCGGCTATCGACTAGAGAAGCCGATCCGGCTCATCAAACTCGCGAAGGCGTTGGCAAAGTATGAGCGCCTCAACGAGTCCTCGGCTTCTGAGGACGAACGCCTTTGCGCGAATATGGATGCTGGAGACGAAATCCGACGGAGCTTTGGTCATGGAGGTGCCCTCGCAGCTCTCGCCGTCGCCGAGGTTAAGAGGCTCCGTAAGACAGAGGAGCCGCTGCCGGCAACGGCGTTCCTCCTCCGCTCGCTCAAGCACCCCGCAGAGGTTGCTCTGTTGCGCGAGGTCTACGGGCCGTCACTCGTGGTGATCTCTGTCCACGAGGCGCACGGGGAGCGGGTGAAGCGGCTCGCACAAAAGATCGAGAAGTCTCGGCGGGATCCCGAGGGGGCACGCACATTCGCAGAGCAGCTGATCATGCGTGACCAGGACGGCAGCACCGACAAGCTCGGTCAGAGCGTGCGCAAGACGTTCCCACTTGCCGATTTTTTCCTCGATGCAGGAGGCGACCTTCGCCGGCAAATTGAGCGCCTCGCCCATGTACTTTTTAATCATCCCCAGACGAGTCCTACGCGCGATGAGTACGCGATGTTTTCTGCCCAGGCGGTTGCTCTGCGCTCGTCCGACATGTCTCGGCAGATCGGTGCGGCGATCGTCGACGCGGACGGCGAAGTGATCGCTGTGGGTTGCAACGAGGTGCCGAAACCTGGGGGTGGCGTGTACTGGACGGGCGATGAGCCGGACTGCCGTGATTTTCGACAGGGCTCCGATCCAAACGCGATCATGGGCCGCAAGATCCTCCTCGAAGTCTTTCGAGAATTAAAACACGCCGGTTGGCTGGGGCCAGAGCGCGCCGGCTTGGAGCCGTCCGACCTGGTCGAGGAGGCGCGCGAAGCTAAACTCCTCGATCGGGCGCGGATCACCAACCTCATCGAGTTCGGTCGCGTCGTGCACGCAGAGATGAACGCCCTGGTCTACGCAGCCCGCCGGGGCGTTCCCGTGGACGGACAAAAACTCTACTGCACAACCTTTCCGTGCCACGTGTGTGCGAGACACATCATTGGTGCGGGGATCCGCAGCATCGTCTTCATCGAACCCTATCCAAAGAGCCTCGCTCTCGAGCTGTACCCAGAGGCGGTCGATCCTGTGGGTGATAAGAGTGTGTCTTTTCGCCCTTTCACGGGCATCGCGCCGAGGCGCTACCTCGAGTTCTTTGACTTCGGTCGCCGAAAAGATGCTCGGGGTTACGCGCTTTGCTGGAATCCTGGTAGCGCTCTGCCCCGAGTCCGCAGTCTTGGGAACCCGCACCTGTTGGCGGAGAAGGCCCTGTGCGATAAACTGCAGCGCACGCTTGGAGCGTACGAATTAGCCGCCAAGCGATGACCCAGGAGAACGAAATGTCGGAGAAAACCCCACGCGAACTCCTTCAAGAGACCTTAGAGCGCAATGCCAGAGAGGTTGCGGCTTGGCCAGCTTGGATGCGGAGCGCCGTGTCAGCAGAAAGAATCTTTTGCACTTCCGTCGCCGACGAGCACCGAGCCAAAGTAGATCCGGGACGGGTCGCCTCCAAACGCCAGCGCTGAGTCCCTCGTCGTGTGCGAACAATGAGCACCTACGTCTAACGACCGCTGGGAGCAGGTCGTTGATGCTTCAGGCTGTTTCGCGAATCTCTCTAGAGTGCGTGCTGGAGCGCGCGGTGCAGCGATCTCTCGAAGGTCTCGATGCGCTCTCCTAGGCGGTTACCGGTCAGGGTGCGGGCACCCTGGAGCAGCTTCTCGATCGCGATCTCGGCGGCTGTGACCGCCCTTCCGCGCCAGGTCAGTCGTTTTTGAGTCGCGACCCGGAGCTCTAGTAACGAAGTCAAGAGGTGGGTCTCGATGCGCTCGGCGAGGCGGCTGAAGTCGGGATCCGCGTAGACCAAATTGTAGTGCACAAGGCCCGAGAGAGCAGAACAGGCCCGGCTTTGCGCCTCTTGGAAGAGCTCCTGCTTGCGCCTGGGATCCGCTTGATGGCAGCCGTCGACGAGAAACTGAAGGTAGGCACGAAGCGCCTGCTCGGTCTCTTCGAGCAGCGCATCATCGGACCTGGGGTTTCGCCGGCCTTCGGCGACACCGCTGAGGATCGCCGTTCCGATCGCGAAGGCGTCGAGTTCACGGATCGAATTGGGATAGTTGCGGTCACCGGGCTCTGCAGGTGCAGTCGCCGGAGCAAAGGAGACCGTGAAGCTCGGCTGCGGGCGGGTATTCTTCAGCTCCGCGTCGAGCGGTAGGCTCTCAGACACAGGCGTCGGCCGAGGCGCTGGCGCGCTGGGAGCGGTGCTCTGGGGGCTGCTCGGTGCTGTACTGGGTGCGCTCCGGCGGGCCTTGCCGCCCTTGCCGAGGCCGTCGAGATCGGCGCGGCTGATCACCCAGCGTGAGCCGATTCGGCGGGCTGGGAGACGGCCGGTCTGGGCCATATGGCGGACGGTCCGCTCGCTCTTACCGATGAGGGTTGCTGCTTCCTTGATCGACAGATCCATGACGGCGCGCAGCGTAACCGAAGTCGGCAACGAGTCGATAATTGTCGGCCATTTGTGGGGACGCATTGCCGCAGATGGCCGCCGATCACGGCCGTTGGAGGAGAGCCATGGCCCGTGAATCTGGGATATCTTGGGCGACGCATGCGCAAGCCTGAGCACCAGTGGCAGACCCGTCAGCACCGAGCGATCCGCCGGCTGGAGAGCGATCCTTCGTGGCAGGAGATGTCGCGGTCGGAGACCCTTGACCTGGTACCGCAGGGGGTTGGGGAGCCCGCTCATCTGCGCCTCAGCCTTGAACGGCAGATCTTCGGAGGTGCGCTCGGGGGCCCCGATTTGGGGGATCTGATCCACGCCGTGAGCGCCTGGTTGGTGGCCCGAGGTGCGCGCGAAATCAATCTTTCGGATACCGAAGGCACGGTGCTTGCGAAGGGATCGATCGACGTCTGGGCTTTGGGGTCGCCGCCATCGCGGGCTCCGAGCACACTGGTGACACTCTGCCCCTCGAATGCCGAGATGGTTGCTGCGCTCGGCTGTTTTGATCGGGTGATGGCTTGCGAGGATTCCTCGGATTATCCGCCGGAGGTGGAGCAGCGTGAACGCCTGGGACCCGACCTGGATCCTGATCTCGATCGTGTCGCCGAGTTGCGGCCGGGTCTGGCAGTGGCTTCGCTCTCGGTGCCCGGCATGGAGCGGGTGGTCACGGGGTTGCGGGCGCGGGGTATTCCTTTTGTTGTTCTCGCGCCGCGCAGCGTTGCCGAGGTCGAGCAAGAGATGCTCCGGCTTGGGCGCTGTCTTGGAGTGGCGTCGCGGGCACAGGAGGTCGCCCTAGGGTTGCAAGCGCAGCGCCAGGAGCTGGTGGCACGCCGGGTTTTGCAACCGTTGCGGGTCTATCTCGAGTGGTGGCCGCGGCCGATGTTTACGCCAGCGTCAGCGTGTTTTAGCAACGAACTCATCGAGCTTGCCGGGGGCGTAAATGCATTTGCGGATCGGCCAGGATCGAGTGTGGAGATCGATGCAGAGGAGTTACTCGCCGCCGATCCGGACGTTTGTTTTATCTCCTGGTGCGGCGTCGCCGAGCGCAAGCTCGATCCGGCGAGGCTGATCGATCGCAGTGGTCTCGAGGCTCTGCGCGCAGCCCGAGCGGGTCGGGTTTATGCGCTCGACGAGGCCTTTGCGGGTCGCCCCGGGCCTCGCATGCTCGAGGCGGCGCGACGCATGGCGCAGAGGATCCGCGAGGTTACCGAGGCGACCTCGCGAGAGAACTGAATCCGCAACCGAGTGCGTGTGCGCTGATTTTTTTGTCGGTGGCGGGGCCTGTGCGAGGGTCGAACTATGTCCGGTGCCAAGGCAGCTGCGCAGATCCGACGCCTGGTCGCTGAACTCAGCCACCACCACGGCTATCGCACGCTCTGGCTCGACCGACGGGGGTACCTCTGCCACTCCGAGCCCGACGACGACTACGCGTCGATAGGTTTCACGTATGTGACCACGGTGCAGCGCCCGCAGGACGACGAGCTTGGAGCGACACTCGGCGCCTTCTTCGAGAGTCGTCGTCAGGACCGTGAGATCCGCGAGGGCACAGCCCCGCTTTTGGCCTCGGCCTGAGCTTTTTGACGGGTCGCTTTTCTCGGGACTACGGCCTATTTGGCCGGTAACCGATGTGCGGATGATCGGGCGCGGCTAAGTCTCGCTTTGTGCCTGAAAAAAATGCGGATGTGGTCCGCGGACCCGAGCCGATGACGTGCGTCTGCGGCTTCGTTCGCAGCCCAGTGCGAGGTCGCGCCTGCGCCCGTGCAGCTTGCGGTGCGCCGTGCCACCATGCGGCCATGGAACCAAGAGAGCAGGGGTCGGAGGTATGCGTCGAGCATCACTTCGCCGCGTCGTGCGAACTCGTCTGGGGCCTGCTCTCGGACACCAATCGTTACAACCGGGCGATGGGTCTCAGCATACCCAGCTATGTCTGGCAGCTGAATGAAGGCCATCGAGTACTCGTGGGTCGGTCGACCGAAGGTGGCCTGAGCCTGCGCTGGATCCAAGAGCCCTTCGAGTGGATCGAAGGTCGAATGTTTAGGGCACGGCGGATCTTCTTTGCGGGTCCTGCGAAAAGCGGCACCTTGGAGATCGATCTCGACGACATCGATGAGATCGGGGGGTGCGTGGCTCGGATCACCGTTACAGGGGCGATGCGTTCGCGCGCGCTCCGGGTTTTTCAGCCGCTCGTGCGGGCCCATCTGCGCCGCAAGATCATCAGCTACATGGAGGGCATTGCCTCCGTTGCCTCCGTTACCTCCGGTGAGCCATCGGCCAGCGAGCTTCGCCCGGAGCTGCCCGCATCCGTTCGGGCGAAGATGTTGCTTCTTGCGAGCGATCGCGAGGTCATCGTCGGTGGCAGTGGGCCTATCGCTCATGACGAGCTCGCCCGTCGGGCGGAGCGAATGGCCACCGCTCCGGTCGATCAAGAGATCGTTCGAGTGCTGGTCGAGCGCCTGGCAAAGCGCCCCGACGAGGATGTCTCGCAGATGCGTCCCTTTGAGCTGGCGCGTCAGTGGGGTCACGATCGTCGCAGCGTGCTCCGAGTCTTCTTGCACGCGACCCGGGCGGGGCTCGTCGATCTCAACTGGCAGATCAATTGTCCGGTCTGCCGGGTCTCTGCGGAGGTCGTGACGACACTCGGTGAGATCGGTCGTGATGTGCACTGCCAGGCCTGCAACATCGCCTACGACGTCGACTTTGGTGCCAACGTCGAGGCGGTATTTCGCTCGAACAGGGCGATCCGCGATGTCGAGCCGGCTGTCTATTGTGCGGCGAGCCCGGTATTTCGGCCGCATATCTTCGCCCAGTTGCGGGCGGATCCTGGGCCCTTTCAAGAGCACGAACTGCGGCTGCACGACGGTCGATTGCACCTGCGTACCCTCGGTCAGCAGCCGCCGATCGATCTGAAGGGGGCTTTGGTACCGGCCGAGATCGAGGTCGAGATCGATGCGAAGTCGGTGCGTGCCTTGACCCGCGGTGAGTCGAGCGACGGCACGACGCGACTGCGTCTGCGCAGTGCTGGCACAGAGCCGGAGTATCTGCTTATCGAACGCGGTGCCTGGGCGAGCGATGCAGTCTTGGGATCGATCGTCGCCTCGTTGCCGGAGTTTGTCGATCTCTTTGCGACCGAGGCCCCCGCCGCCGGTCTGGACCTGACGATCAGCACTCTCACGTTTCTCTTTAGCGACCTCACGGGATCGACTGCCCTCTACGAGAAACTTGGTGATGCCCGGGCATTCGCGATCGTGCAGGAGCACTTCGCGGTGATGGAGGCGGTGGTCTCGGCGAATGGCGGGGCCGTGATCAAGACGATGGGTGATGCCGTGATGGCCAGCTTTTCAACGCCGCGCGATGCGATCCGAGCCGCTGCTCTGGCGGTGCGGCGCACTCAGGCCAAGCACGGGGAACTCGAGATCGGCGTCAAACTGGGGGTGCATGAGGGCCCCTGCCTGGCGGTTCGCGCCAATGACCGGCTCGATTTTTTTGGTACGACGGTCAACCTCACGGCTCGCTTGCAGGGGCAGGCGAGGGCCGGCGAGATGGTGCTCATGCGCGAACTCGCGGAGCGCCCAAAGATCGCGGAGCAGCTCGCGGAGTTTCCTGCTCGGGTCTCCAATGCTCATCTCAAGGGCATCGCCGTCGAGCAGCCGCTGATCGCCGTCGACCTGCGCGAACTGCTATCTCCGGATAGTCGTCGCTAAGGGTCTACGAGCGGCGGCGGCGGAGCCAGGCGGCGGCGAGCAGCAAGCTCCAGAGCGCGGGGGTGCTGGGAGTGCGATCATCGGCCCTACAGGCGCAGCTTCCATCGTCGTCGATGCCGCCGCCGCTGTCGCTGCTACTGGCGCTGGCGCTGTCGCTCGCGGTTGAGCCCGAGGTCGATGATTCGGAGCCGTCGGTGCCCGATCCATCGTCGGAGGCGTCGCTCAAACCTCCCTCTGATTCGGAGGTTGAGGAGCCGTCAGAGGAGCTGTCGGAGGAGCTGTCGGAGGAGCTGTCGGTGCCGCCGCAGGAGGGTCCCGGGCGTGGCATCTCTGCGGACTCTGTCTTATTGGTCAGGGTGCCGCGACCCTGGGTTTGCTCCTCCCACATCTCGATCGAGCGCTCGATCACCGCTTCGATCGCCTCGAGTTCGTCATCGCAGAGCACCTCGTCTGGGCGCTTGATCAGGAGGAAAGAGATGTCGAAGTTCTTCGGTGAGTCGGCATAGCTCGGCATGCGCGGCCCCTCGAAGTCGATGATGTCGTCGATCGTGAAGTCGTGTCGCTTGCCGGAGACGGTGTAGGTCTCGGCTTGAAAGCCGAAGGCGCTGGCGGGGGCGCAGGACTTATCATCCTTGGCGGAGTCGACACAGTCGTGGGGCTCTTCGATGAGGAACCACGGTTTGACCTCCTGGGCGGGCATTAAGCCCATCAGGTAGAGGTCGAGATCGCTGTACTGGAACTCGTTGTGGGGCGTCGCCGTGAAGGTGCCGTCGTTGTTGTCGGTCCAGTCGTGCCCCTGGATAGGCGAGCCCGCCGTGTGGAGATAGAAGCTCCAGTGGGCGAGGGCGCGGCCGAGCAGCTCGGTTGAGGGACCGCCGTCGTTGTAACGGACAAAGGAGAGCCAGGCGTGTCCGAGTTCCTGACCAAAGACCAGCGAGATCCAGCGCTCGTCGAGGCCGCTGAGGTCGGGCAGCACATGCCAGCGCCAGTTGTTCATGTGCATGAAGCCGAAGACCTGGCTGTCGGGCGTATCGTCGAAGTAGGGGGCGGGGATGATCGCGTCGATCGCCGCTGCATGCTCGTAGCCGATGCCCTCGATGTCGTTGGCCATCGACTGGAAGAACGCGCCGACGCCAGAGCCGAGCTCCCAGGTGGTGTAGACCGCGATGAAGCCGGAGTCGTCGGCGTGCACGCTGAGAAAGCCGTCTTCGACCGCCTGGTAGCCGACAAAGAAGGGCGTGCGCGCGTACCAATTGTTGTTCTCGACGGTGCCGTCGATGTCGTTGAAGATCATGAAATTGCGCCGGGACTCGACGAATTCGATCGGCGCGGCGGCGGCTTTTGTGGCGGAGCCGAGCGTGGTTGCAGCGACGAGGAGGGGGAGGGCAAGCGCAGGTCGGAGCACCGATGCAGGGTATCCCGAAGCGCGTGCTCGGGGGCCCGTACGCGTGGTCCTTTGGCGGTTCTCGGCAGACTCCGCAAGGCGAGCAGTAGTGCGCCTGTGGCCGTTTTGCGGCGGTTGTCGGGGTTTTTAAAATTAACGACGCCCCCGCGGCGGAGAGCCGGCGGGGGCGTATTTTGGACCGTTTTTGGGGCCCAGAGGCGGTGGGATCAGGCGCCCTTGGCCACCTCAGAGAGCAGCGATTGCAGCCGTCGGGTCATGCCGGCGGGGTCGATCACCTGACCCTCGGCGAGCGACGCCTGGTCGTAGAGCAGCTCGATCCAGGTGCCCACTCGCGGATCGTCGGGGCTCGCGCTCGCGATCCGGTTGAGCGACTGGACAAAGGGGTGCTTTGGATTGACCTCGAGGATGCGCTTGCGGCTGGGCACCGCTTGGTTGGCCATCTTGAGGATGCGCTCCATATTGCGGCTGAGATCGCCATCGTCGTCGACCAGGCACGAGGGGCTATCGGTGAGCCGCTTGGAGGCCCGCACCTCTTTGACCTGATCCTTGAGAAGCTCGGTCGCCCGCTCGAGCGTCTGGGCGATCTCTTTGGCGGCCTCTTCGTTCTCTTTGTTCTCTTCCTCGGGAAGATCGAAGTCTCCCTGAGCGACGTTGCGCAGCGGTTTGTCTTTGTACTCTTTGAGGTCCTGGACCACCCACTCGTCGATCGCGTCGGTCATCAGGATGACCTGCTGGCCGCGGGCGCGGCAGGCCTCTAGGTGGGGGCTTTGGGCGAGGGCCTGGGGCTTGTCGCCGCTGATGTAGTAGATCGCCTCTTGATCCTCGGGCATCGCTTCGACGTAGGCCGCGAGCGAGATCGACTCGTCGCCGCTCTCGGAGGTGGGGTAGCGAAGGAGATCGACGAGTTCGTCGTGGTGGCCCGAGTCGGTGTGCAGGCCCTCTTTGAGCACCTGGCCGAAGTTCAACCAGAAGGTCGTGTAGGCCTCGGGCTCGTCTTCGGCGAGGCTGGTGAGCAGCTTGAGGGTCTTGCGGGTGAGGGCCTTGCGGATGCCCTTGAGCGCGCGGTGCTCCTGGATCATCTCGCGGGAGACGTTGAGGGGCAGATCCTCGGAGTCGACGACGCCGCGCATGAAGCGGAGGTAGAGCGGCAGCAGCTTGTCGCAGCTCTCGATGACCATCACTCGGCGGGCGAAGAGTGTCAGCGACTTGCGGTCTTCGTTAAAAAGATCGGCTGGCGGGCGGCCGGGAATGAAGAGCACCGTCGAGAATTGGATCGGCGCATCGGCGGAGAAGTGCAGGCGACCGATGGGCTCGTCGCCGGGCATCACGTAGCCGCCCATGATGTGCTTGTAGAAGGCCTGGTAGTCCTCGTCGCTGAGGTCCTTGGGCGAGCGGGTCCAGAAGGCCGAAGCCTCGTTGATCTGCTCAGCATCGCCGTCGGGTTTGCCGTCTTCGTCGAGCATCTGCAGGCTGATGCCGTGCATCACGTAGTTGCTGTAGCGGCGGACGATGTTTTCGATCCGCAGGCGCTCGGCGTACTCGCTGGCCTCCTCTTTGAGCTGCAGCTCGATGCGAGTGCCGCGGACCTCACGGTCGGTCTCGGCGGTAGTGAAGGTGCCGTCGCCGGTTGAGCTCCAGTGGATCGCCGGGTTGCCGGGGTGGGCCGAGCGGCTGTACACGTCGATCTGCTCGGCGACCATGAAGGCGCTGTAAAAGCCGACGCCAAACTGGCCGATCAGGTTGACGTCGGGCTTTTGCCCGGACTCCTGCTGCTTGTTGAGCTCTTCGAGGTACTTGAGCGTGCCGGAGTGGGCGATCGTGCCGAGATTGAGGTTGATCTCCTCGGCGTTCATGCCGATCCCGTTGTCCTCGATGATCAACAGGTTGCGCTTTGGGTCGGCCTCGATGGTGATGCCGGGCGTGAGCTCGCGGCCCGAGAGTTCGCGGTTGGTGAGTCCCTCGAAACGCGCCTTGTCGAGGGCGTCGGAGGCGTTTGAGATCAATTCTCGAAGGAAGATCTCGCGGTTTGTGTAGAGCGAGTTGGTGACCAGCTTGAGGAGGGCGCTGACCTCGGCCTTAAATTCGTGTTTGCTCGGCGACTGCGTGTCCACGGCGGTTGTCTCCTGGGGCGTCAGTGGGATTTGACGGAACGACCTTAAGTTGGCTGCGGAGTCCGTCAACCCCCGAGCGCTCGGCTTTTCGGGGCTCTGTGGCGTCGCTTAAAAGCGCAGAGGCCGCGCCTCCGGTGGGAGGGCGGCCTTCTGGGCTTAATTCGGACTCGCTTGGCGAGTTGTTGGGGATCAACTCGTGGCGGCGGCCAGCATTTTTTGGGTGATGGCGGTGGTGATCCGGCGGTGCCAGATCTGGGTGCCGATGTAGCCGTCTTCGCGGAAGATGTGGTCTGTGAGCCGCCCTGTGACCTTAAAGCCGAGTTCGCCGTAGGCCCGGGAGCTGAGCTGGTCGTCGGCATGGACGAGCGCAAACACCGCGGCGGTCTGCATGTTGGCGAGTTCGTCCAGGAGCAGGCAGAGGCCGTACTGGGTGGCCTGCATCTCGGCCTCTTTTTTGGGAGGCGTGATGAAGTCGAGTTTGGCGTGGCCGAAGGAGGAGTCGGTTTCGGCGCCAAACCAGAGCTCTCGTTTGGCCAGCTTGGCGGCGATCGCGACGTCCGGGTTAAAGACGCTTCGGCGGAAGGGAGCGTAGTGAAACGTGGTGCCGAGCTTGGCGGTCATCTCTTCGAGATGCTTGATATCTTTTATGATCTCGGAGGTCCACCCGCGCGGTTTGGTGTAGCCGGTTTCGGTGACTACCGGCGTTGGCATGTTCGGCGGATTGAGCTTGGGCGCGCCGCCCTGGATGGGCTCGCCTTCGTCGGTATAGACGCGGCTCATGATGTAGGCGTCGGCGGTGCGGAAGTAGCCGGGAATGGCACCCTCGCGGGAGAAACCGACGCTGCGCCAGCTCTTGGAGTCCTGCTTCTCGACGACCGTAAAGACCTTGCGCAGGCCCTCGGCCTTGGCGATGCGATCGAAAAAATCCCGCTTCTGCTGGTAATTGCCGACTCGATAGTCGAAAACCCGCAGGTTGTGCTGGCGTCGATTTAGCAAGAAGCAAAAATCGATGTCACCTTTGCGGTAGTAGATCTCCTCGACCGCTTCGTCTCCGTGCGTGACACGCGCAGCTTGTTGCGTTGCCATGGGTTCTCCTGCTCTTGATCCGAAATCCGAAAATGGTCCGCAGGATCCGATAGACCTCTGCCCAGGCAAAATCTGCCGCAGAGCCTGGATCACTGCTAATAGGCCGTGTTGGTGCGTACCACTACCACCGCAAATTATCGATGTCAAAGCACTTGAGCCCCCTCCGAAGCCCGCGATCCTGCGTTTGCAGGTGCCGGCATGGGGGCGCCCGTAGGCGACATGTCCTCGAGAGATCGGCCCTGATTCTGTTGTTGCTGGCGGGCTCTGTGTTCGCCTGCGGTGTGCAGCCCGGGCAAGCGAGTACGCCGACCTGTCCCGAGGGCAGTGAGTGTCGAAATTCGAGCCGTGAGGCCACGCCTAGCCCCGATCCCGATGAGGCCGCAAAAACCGGAGCAGGGGCGGCAGAGGTAGCGGCTCTGCGCCGGGGGACTCGGCCGTGGCGTCGCGGCGGTGGCGGCTCGGCGGGGCCCCTGCGGATCGCCGGTCCAGAGTTCGCGCCCAAGCTGCTCTGGCGGGTCACTCTTGGGGCTGCGATCACCGCTACGCCGACCTTGGCTGCGGTCGGGGATGGGGCTGTCGCGGCCTTTGTCGGGACCCACGCAGGTCGTTTTGCCGGCGTGATCGTCGACGGGCCGCGCGCCGGCGAGATCGCGGTGGACCTGAGCGTGCCGGGCATCATTTGGGGCAGCGCGGGCCTGGATGAGCAGGGCGGGCTGGTTGTCGGTGCGGATAATGACACCCTCTACCGGGTGGATCCTGTGGCTGCTTCGATCACCTGGTCGCGGCGGATCGGCGCCTGTGACCCGCCGCGGGCTCGGGGTCCCATGGGGTCCCGTTGCGATCCTGACGGTGGGCCGACGATCGGTGCAGATGGTGATCTCTACATCGGCGCAGACGGGCTGTACCGGCTGGGTCCCGCCGGTGAGCTGCGCTGGCACTATCCCCAGGAGAGTGAGTTTCCCTGGCATGTCGCGGCCGCGCCCCTGGTCACCCGCGGCGGCGAGGTTTTTGTCGGCGGTCAGGACGGTGCGTTGATCGCCCTGGACCGCGAGGGCGAGCTGCGTTGGCGTCACGAACTCGGCCCAGATGTCGACGCGGCACCGGTGCTCCTGGGCAACGGTTTGGTGGTCGCGGCGGCCGACGGCGGTCTGGTAGTTGCGCTGGATCAGCAGGGGGAGCTGCGTTGGACCTTTACTGCTGGCGGCGACATCCGGGCGCCGCTGGCCATCGCCGCCGATGATACGATCTACGCCGCCTCGCTCGATGGCCAGCTCTACGCCCTGCGTCGGGGCGGTGAGCTGCGTTGGAGCTTTGATGCGGGCGCTGCGATCGCGTCGGCACCGGTCGTCGACAGCGCCGGTCGGATCTACTTTGGAACCCGCGACGATGCCGTGATCGCGCTCGATCGCAGGGGCCGTGAGCGTTGGCGGCTCGAGCTGCCCGAGAACGTCGACAGCGGACCCACGATCAGCGAGAGCGGCGTGCTGGTGGTGGGCTGCGATGACGGTGTGTTGCGTGCCTACCAATAACTAGAGCGAGGCGCCGCTTTGGTGGCTCTGCGGGGAGCTGCGACCGAATGCATAGAGATTGCCCGCAGGCACGCCCTTGGATCGCCACAATTCGAGCCTCGAATGGGTGTGCGCCATGGCGGTCCCTGGATCCTGTAAATAGCTCGTCGCGGTTGTCCTGGTCGGTGCGGGTCTATGGATAAGAAGAAAAAGTCGTGCGCTGGAGCACTCGCTTGGAGCTTGCTGCTCGCCCAGGCCCGTGCGAGCTTGCCGCGGTGAGTCAGACTAGCAAGAATGGCGCCCAAACGGTCGCTGCGCGTCTTCAGGTGAATCCAGGTGGCTTTGCCTTTGCCCTCCGTACCGACGGCCAGGGCTCGATCTTTATCCCGCCGGGACGTTTTGCGCCGGCACTCGACGGCGACGAGGTGATCGTCCGCTATTGGTCGGCGGAGCGCGGTGCCGAGGGCGTTGTCGAGGAGGTGACGGGGCGCGGCCGAACCAGGATCACCGGCATGCTGCGCCAGGCCGGTCGCTTCTGGCTGTTAGACCCCGACGATCCGCGGATCCTGAACCACGCAGAGGTCAGCGGCGACAACCTGCTCGGTACCGATCAGGTTGTTGTCGCCAAGATCGTCACCTATCCGGGCGTCGGTCGCGAGACCCTGGTTGTCGAGATTGAGCGTGCGCTCGGAGTGCCCGGAGCGCTGGCGACGGAGCAGGCCAAGGTGCTGATCGAGCACGGCATCGACGTCGAATTTCCCGCAGATGTGCTTGCAGAGGCCGAACATGTGCCCACAGCGGTGCGTCCGGAGGATCTCGAGGGTCGCGACGATCTTCGCGATCTCGACTTCATGACCATCGATCCGGACGACGCTCGCGACTTCGACGACGCGGTTGCGGTCGAGCTTTTGGGGGAGGATCTGGAACTCGGTGAGATGCGCCTGCACGTCGCCGTCGCCGACGTTTCGCATTACGTGCGCGAGGGCTCGGCGATCGATCGCGAGGCTGTTTGGCGCTGCTTCTCGGCCTATTTGCCGAACCAGGCGATCCCGATGTTGCCGGAGGCTTTGAGTTCAAATCTTTGCTCGTTGGTACCTGAGCAGGATCGCTGCGCGATGGTTGTCAGCATGATCGTCGACGCCTCGGGCGAGTGTCGCGACGTCGAAGTGCGGGCGGCGGTGATCCACAGCCGTGCGCGCTTGACCTACGGCATGGCCGCGAAAGAACTCGAAGAGCGCGGTAGGCTGGCGGACGAGGTCGGAGAGCGTGTGCGCCTGCTAAGGCGCTGCGCCGACCGGCTTCGACGTCGGCGGCTCGGCAAAGGGGCGATCGAACTCAACCTGCCCGAGATCCGAGTGGTGCTCGACGAGGACGATCCTTCGCGGATCCGCGACATCGTGCCGAGTCGGTCGTCGCGCTCGATGACCCGGGCCTACAACCTGATCGAGGAGTTGATGTTGGCGGCCAACGAGGCGACCGCCGCATTGGCGTTGGAGCATAAGCTGGCGATCGTCTACCGAGTGCACGCCGCGCCCGACGAGGAGCGTCTGGAGCGGCTCGAGACCGCGGCGGCGGTGCTCGGTGTGCGCGTGGATCCCGAGAAGATGAAGCGCCCGCGCGGCTTTCAAAAGCTCGCCTCCAAGATCAAGACCAACCCCAAGGCAAAGGCGTTAAATATGTTGATGCTGCGGGCGATGTCGCAGGCGGAGTACACCGTCGACAATGTCGGTCACTTTGCCCTCGCGAGCGCCGGGTATGTGCATTTCACCTCGCCGATCCGTCGCTACCCCGATGTCATCGCCCACCGGGTGCTCAAGGCCCATCTGCGCCGCACTGGCGGCAAGGCGGGGCCCGAGCCGGTGCCCGAGATGCCCGATCGAGAGACCAGTGCCGGGCGAGCTCGACGATCGAGCCTGCGCGAGCGCGAGGTATTGCAGGCTGAGCGCGACAGCAAGAGCCTCTACGCCGCGTCGTTTATGCGCGAGCGGATCGGCGATCGATTTGAGGGGCAGGTCTCAGGTATTGCCCAAAGCGGGATCTTTGTCGCCATCGAGCATCCATTTGTCGACGGCATGATCCGCCTGAACGCGCTCGAGCGCGAGCGCGGGGAGGCCTTTGATCTCGAGGCGAACCGGGTTCGGTTGGTCGGTCGGCGGAGCAACTTCAGCATTACGATCGGCGATCGACTGACGGTTGAGGTACTCGATGCGGATATCTCTCGTCGCCGGATTGAGCTCGCCTTGATCGCCAAGCTCAGTTAACAGCCGAGGTATCGCGGGGCTGCGGGTAAGAGAGGTATTCAGAGCTGGCATGTGCAGCTCGGTTGGCCGCTGCCCGTTGCCCTGCGTGCTAACCTGGGCGGGTGATACGTCCGACGTTGGTAGTGGCCTCGACGATGTTCTTTTGCGGCGGCTGCATCGATAGGAACCCCGGCTATATCGGCCGCACTACAGATGCGAGCAGCTCTGGCAGCTCTGCTACCGCCGCGACCTCGGAGACGGACGCGACGACGGTCGGTGAAAGCTCTGGCGGGTCGGTCACGGGCGAGCCGACGACGGGCGAGCCGACGACGGGCGAGCCGACGACGGGCGAGACGACGGGCGCGACGACGGAGCCGAATTTGTGTGGCAACGGCATGCCGGACCCAGGTGAGCAGTGTGATCAGGGCCCGCAAAATGGCCAAAGTGACTGCACTTCGTGGTGTGCGTGGGCGATGTGTGGTGACGGCGAACAGGCGCCCTTTGAGGCGTGCGACGAGGGGGTCCTAAACGGAACAGGAGAGAGCGACTGTACCTCGTGGTGCGAAAATGCTTACTGTGGCGACGGTGAAATCGCGGTGAATGAGGAGTGTGACGATGGTCAGCAGGGGGTCGGTGAATTTCAAGATTGCCTGCCGGGCTGCAAAAAGAACATCTGTGGGGATAAAATGCTTTCGCCCAACGAAGAGTGTGACCCGATCATCGATCCAATGAACCTCTGCAATGATCTTTGTGAGCGCGAGTCCTGCGGTAACAAGGAGATCAACGAGAGCCTCGAGCAGTGCGACAACTCGGTCGAGGAGGATCCTGATTGCCTTGACTTTTGCATGTACGAGCCCGAGGTGTGGTTTGGCAATGCACTCGAATGGGACGAATTTGGCGCGCCTTGGGAGGCGGGCGGGAAGATCTCGTGTGGCGGCGAGCTGCCGATGGCGGGTATCTACGGTCGCTTTGATCTCGACGAAGAGCGATTTGCCCAAGTGGGGCCTCGCTGTGGGCAGTACGAGGTCGAGCCGTTCGGAGACTTTGGGTTTATCTACACAGGCGGCGGCTTTGGCAACTCTGGAAATACAATCGGCGAGGATGCCGACATTTTCGATGGGTACGCGCTCACATGTCCGGATGAGCAGGTTTTTACCGGCATCGGCGGGAGCCTAAACGAGGCCGGGGACATCGAGACCCTCGTCCTCTTTTGCTCGCGGGTGACGCTGCTTGCGGTCTTGAACCACTGGGAGGTCCATGTGTCGATCATGCTGCCGGCGGCGGCCTACGGAGTCGACCTCGACGAGTTGCCAATGCCGGCGAAGTGCCCGAAAGGGTGGGCCGTCAGCGAGTTGAAGGCGGCTTGGGGCCCACAGGGCGGGCTTCGGACCATCAAGATCGGTTGCCGACAGCTGATCAGCGGTTGAGTAATTTTTGCCTGTAGGCGGTCCCTTCGAACCTGCGGGCCTTGGGGACAGGTCTGCACCGGCTGCGGGTCTGTGGGGGCCTGCAAGGGGGCGAGATACCTCAACAGTTGTTATTGTGTAGTTTACCTTACATATAAATCGTGACTAGTAACCCATCTGTGCATCCGGTTTGTCAGGGCTCTCTCCGTTGGTGTAGAGGTGCCGGATGTTTTCGAAGGTTCGAGTTCTCGATCGTCAGCTGCCGCTTTTCGTCGCCATGGCCGCCCTTGTCGCCTGCGGCGGCGATGACAGCGCGCAGACCGGGGGCATCTCCGCCAGCGGCTTCGTGACCACCGCGAGCGCGAGCAACGGAAATAGCAGCAGTGAGGCCAGCGATTCGGATTCGGGGGATTCGGATTCGGGGGATTCGGATTCAGGGGACTCTGACTCTGAGGGCGGCAGCTCGACCACCGGCAATCCGACCTCGGACAGCGACACGAGCGAGCCGACGACGGGCACCACGGAGGGCACCACCGGCAGCACCACTGGCAGCACCGGGGATCCCACTAGCGACAGCGACACGGAGGGCAATTGCGCGGAGGTCACGGTCGAGGCTGAGAACAAAAAACAGCCCGCGGACATCATCTTCGTCATCGACAACTCAGGGTCGATGGACTTCGAAGAGGACGAAGTGCAGGCCCATATGAACTCCTTTTCGGGGCAGATCATCGACAGCGGCATCGATGCCCATGTGGTGCTGATCTCAAATAGCGATATCTGCATCGCTGGACCGCTCGGATCGGGCCAGTGTCCGAGCGACACCAAGCTGCCGAATTATCTGCATGTCGACGACGGCGTTGGCTCCAACAATGCCCTGAGCAAGCTCCTGGGCAGCCACGCCAACTGGAAGGACATGATGCGCCCGGACGGGGCCAAGCATGTGATCGTGGTCTCGGATGATGATTCGGACATGGGGGCGGATGCCTTCAACAACGCCTTTAAGGCGCTCGGTCCCTCCTACGAAGATTACAAGCTGCACGCGATTGTCGGCACCTGGGACATCAGTGATGTCTGGGAGTGCGCGAAGGATCCTGTGTGTTGTGCGACGATCGCCGACGAGGGCAAGGTTTACGAGCAGTTGGTCGGCATGACAGGTGGCCTGCTCGGGCCGCTCTGCGACAACGGCGATCAAAAATTCGACGAGATCTTCAATACCCTGTCGATGGAGGTTGTGCAGGAGGCGAGCATCGCCTGCGAGTGGGATATCCCCGATCCGATGGGTATGGAGATCGACTTTAGCAAGGTGAACGTCGACTACAACGATGGCATGGGCAATGAGCAGCCGATCCCCAAGGTCGCCGATGCCGATGCCTGTGGAGATCTCGACGCCTGGTACTATGATAGCGAGGACATGCCGACGAAGATCTTCGCCTGTCCAGCGCTGTGCATGAAGATCCAGGGCAATCTGGACGCCAAGGTCGACGTCAAGTTTGGCTGCGAGTCGCTGATTCCGCAGTAAACTAGGCGGGTGAAGAACGGATTCATCGTCCTCTGGCTCGGGCTCTGCACCTGTCGTGGAGGCGACGCCGAGAGGCCCCCCGCGGACCCCATCAAGGGTGCGTCGGGGAATAGCGAGGCGTCGCAGGATTCTGCAGCGGGCGCAGCGGGCCACCGCGAGGGCGCTGTGGATTCGGGGTCGGCGGATATCAGTGGGGACTTGGGGTCGATGGATGCGACGGATCCGAGTCGGCGCTCGCTCGATTACGACGCCGAACTCTGGACCGAGGTTCAGGCCGAAGAGGCGAGCATCGTTCTCGATATTCGTTACGCGACCGCCGATAATTTTGTCGGTGAGCCGCTCTATCCCTGTGCTCGCTGCTTTATGCGTCCAGAGGCAGCGGTGCGACTGATCGAGGCCCATCGGGCGCTCCAGGCCGCAGGTTACGGCGGTCTCAAGCTCTTTGATTGTTACCGGCCGACCCCAGTCCAGGCTCGCCTGTGGGAGATTTCACCGGATCCGCGGGCGGTCGCACCTCCCTCAAAGGGATCCATGCACAATCGCGGGCTCGCGATCGATCTTACAGTGATCGATCGCGAGGGTCGCGAACTCGATATGGGCACAGCCTACGATGCGTTTAGCGAGCGCTCCTACCACAGCTTCCGCGATCTGCCGGCGGAGGTGCGGGCCAACCGAAAGATGCTGCGCAAGACGATGGCTGCGGCGGGTTTTAGGCCGCTTCGCACCGAATGGTGGCATTACACGCTAAAGGGCGCATCTCGGCCGCTGGCCGACTTTGTCTGGTCCTGCGGGTAGCCGTTGTCAGTTGCCGCGGATACTCGGGAAGCTGCCGCTGCGTCCGCCCGTTGTGTGGGGCTTGGACGCGCCGCCGTAGCGTGCGAGCAATTCTTGGATATCTGGGGGATCGCCGATGAGGGTCAGCGAGTCCCGCTCGCGCAGCTCGGTGGAGCTTCGTGGCACGACGTATTCGCCGTCGCGACGAATGATCACGATCAGGCACGAGTCGGGCATCTCGATCTCGCCGATGATCTTGCCGATCAGGGCGGCATTTTTTCCGTGGTACCCGAGTTCCAAGGTGATGAAGTGATCATCGTGGAACATGATCTCCTTGAGCTCCTTGGTGCTCGCAGCTCCGAGCCAGCGATCCATAAAGCCCGCTTGCTCGACCCTGCCAGCGATCTCGGCGAGCATGCGCAGGTGCTGGGAGGGATCGTTTTCGGCGCTCACCAAAAAGAAGATCGCGTGCACGGTCTCGGGTTTTCGCGGGTCTCCCTGCGCATCGGCGCCGCCGATTTCGACGCCGCCAAGAGAGCGCACGATGACCATGCGCGGCAGGTCGATGCCGCTGCAGCGCAGATGCGGTAGGGCGATGCCCGAGGTGACTGGGGTTGCGCCCAGGCGTGTGCCCTCGAGGAACTTGGCGGCCATCTGCGCGGGGGAGTCCGAGCCGTCATCGCCTAGGTGCTGCGAGGCGAGTTCGACCAGCGCCTCGAAAGAGGCGCCCGGCGGGGCATTGACGATACGTGCGAGGGCGATGACTTCGTCGTAGGGATCCTCTTCGCGCAGGCCCTTTTCCTTGAGGATGCCGCGCAGCTCGGTGTCGAGCCCGGCGAAACGGCGCCGGCCCAGGCGCTCGAACACATGGTAGATGGCGCCGTGCCTGTCGACGCGTTTGGCGGCGTACCCAAAGAACCACACGATGCAAATGACGATCAGCCCGGCGGTCATCAGCGTCGGCAGCCAGCCCATTTGCAGGATCAGGAAGCAGGGCACGCTGAGGCCGATGAGCTGCATCCACGGGTAAAAAGGCGAGCGAAAGCCAGGGTCGTAGGAGTCGATTTTGGACTCGCGCATGACGATCACGGCGAGGCATAGCAGGCCGAACATCAGCAGCTGAAAGGCGCTGGCGACCTTGGCGATCTTGGTCGGATCGGCGAAGACCATGATGACGATCGCGGCGACCGTGATGAGCACGCCGGTGGTCGGCACGCCCTGCTTGCTGACGTGCTGAAAAAGTTTCGGCAGGAGCTTGTCGCGGCTCATCGCCAGCGGGTAACGAGAGGCCGAGAGGATGCCCGCGTTGGCGACCGAAGAGAACGCGAAGAGGGCGGCGATGCTGAGCACGAGCATGCCCGCGTAGCCGTAGCTCGCTCCCCAGGCGTTGCCTACCGCGGCTCCGGCGGTCGCGACCGGGGTTAGATCCGGGAGCCCGCCGCGGCCCGGATCGCTGGCGAGACGTCCCGCGCCGACGACCCCCACCATCACCAAGAGGCCGATCACGTAGACCGCGGTCGCCGTGCCCAGGCCGACAAAGACTCCGCGCGGCAGGTTTTTTTCGGGGTCATGGACCTCTTCGGCGACGCTTGCGACCTTGGTGACGCCGACGTAGCTGATGAAGACCAGACCGACAGTGCTCGCGAGCTCACCGGCGCCTTCGTCGAAGAAACCTTCGAAATTTGAGGCGTCGATCTGCGGGACTCCGACGACAAAAAAGACCGAGAGGATCGCGAGCAGGCCGAAGACCAGTGCCACCTGGAAGCTGCCGCTCTTCTTGGCGCCGCCCAGGTTTAGCAGACCAAAGAGCAGGGCCAGACCAACCGCGAGTCCGCGATAGACCCACGGGGGCGTATCACCGGGGAAGAGCAGGGCCAGGTAAGCGCCCATTCCGACCAGCGCAAAGGCGGTCTTGAGCATCAGCGCGAGCCAGGTCCCGAGGCCGCCGATGGTGCCGGCGAGGGGTCCGAGAGCGCGGTCGAGAAAATAGTAGGAGCCGCCGGAGCGCGGCATCGCGGTGGCGAGTTCGACGATACTGAGCATCGCCGGGATCAGCAGCACGCCCGCGATCGCATAGGCGGCGACGATCGCCGGGCCGGCCTGGGTGGCGGCAAAGCTCGGCAACAAAAAGAAGCCGGCGCTGATCGTCGTGCCGGTGGCGATCGCAAATACGCCGCGCAGACCGAGGTCCTTGCGGAGTGCTTCGTGGCGCTGAGTCGGCTCCATCGCCGGCAGGCTAGCGCCGCGGCCGGTCCGCTGTCCGGCGCTCGAACGACCTAAGAGCAAGCGTTTTCGCACGTTTCGGGGCTCTTGAGCGCGAGAAGTGCACAGCTGAGAGATTGCGCAAAAAGCGCGGCCTCGATGCAGAAGCAGAGAATTCTCGCGAACTCTGCGAACCGCGAATCTCGCGAAGTCGACACATCACGGGAATCACGGGAATCACGGGAATCACGCGAGCTGCCTGTTGTCGCAGTCGGGGCAATGCGTGTGCTGGGCTTACTCCTCGAATCGCAGCACCCACCAAGTATCACCATTTCCCATATCGGCCGCGCCAATGCCGAGCTTGGTCAACACGGGGCCCTGGCCCCCGGGATCATGATAAAAAGCCGACATTCGCATCGCCGGGTTGGAGCGGCACATGGTGCAGATCTCGGTTGGGAATGTATCTGGTCGCTCGACGCCCCCGACCATGTATTGGGTGGTATCGACGCCGTCGACATACACCGGCTCGGTACCGGGATTGGCGAAGGTCGGCATGCCCTTGGGCGCCGCGCCCCCGGCCACGGCGTCCGCCTGGGCCTGGGCGATCGCGGCTGCGCTGTCGCTCCACTCGAGAACGATCGGCCAGGTGACGAATTGGTGGTAGCCGCCGGCGAGCGGGAAGCCGCGGTAGCGATCGTGGGGCTGGTAGCCCTTGCGCTCGCCATTGACGTAGTCGAACATGCCGATGACGTCATCGAAGACCGAGTCGCCGAAGCTCGGCTCTTCGGCAGATCCGGTGGTGCTGCCCGTCGTCGAGCCTGTCGAGCCTGTTGTCGAGCCCGTGCTGGTGGAGCCTGTGGGGTCGGTCACGTTTGAAGTGCTGGCGGATCCGTCCGAGCTGGCGTCGCTGCTGGCGGATCCAGAGGAAGTGTCGCCGCTCGACGAAGAGGCGCCTGTCGGGCCCGCCGTGCCGGTAGAGCTAGCGCTAGTGCCCTCTGAGTTGCCGTTTTCACTGCCGCAGGCCAGAGCTGCGAGGGCGAAGAAGAGGAGGTGATGGCGAGCGATCATGCCGCACAATACATCCGATGCAACGGCCTGCCCATTTCGCCCAGCGGTGCACCGGCAGGGTCCTCTGGATCCTCTCTGCGGCGCTCTCTTGGTTGCTCCTTGCGGGTGTCAGCGAGGTGCGAGCAGCTGCGTTGGCGAGCCCCAGCGAATCCCTTCGCGGGTCCGAGTGGACGACCTTCGCGGGCGATCCGATCGCGGTTCACGAGCGTCAGCTCAGCAACGGCTTGACGGTGCTGATAAGCGAGGACCACCGGCTGCCCCGGGTCTTTGGCGCGGTCGTTGTGAAGGCCGGTGGCAAGGATGATCCGGCGACCGCCACCGGTATCGCCCACTACCTCGAGCACATGCTTTTTAAAGGCACGGAGGAGCTTGGCACTGTGGACTACGCAGCTGAGCGTCCGCACTTGGAGCGCATCGAGGCGCTCTACGAGGCCCTGCGCGCGACTGACGATGAGGAGGAGCGGGCGCAGATCCTAGAGTCGATCGATACACAGGCCCAGGCGGCGGGGCGGCACGCGATTCCCGGTGAGTTTGATCGAATGCTTGCGCAGCTCGGATCGACGGGCACCAACGCCTTTACCACCCCGGATATCACGGTCTACTACAATGAGTTTCCGGCGCGCTCGTTGCCCCGTTGGCTCGCGGTCTACGGGCATCGATTCTTGCGTCCGGTCTTCCGTCTTTTTCCTTCGGAGATCGAGACTGTCTACGAGGAAAAGAACCGCTCGATGGACGCGTTTGATCCGATCGCGGACGTCTTTTTGGCGGCGTTTTTTCCCGACCATGCCTACGGGCAAAAAACTGTTCTCGGCAGCATCGAACACCTGAAAAAGCCGTCGCTGCGGGAGATGTACGCCTTCTATCGCCAGCATTACCGGGCCGACAACATGGCCCTGGTGCTCGCCGGAGATGTCGATGTCGAGGCGATTTGGCCACTTGTCGAGGCCAGCTTTGGCGACTGGCCGGGGGGCTACCAGGGGCACGATCGGATCGCCCCGGTCGCGCCCTTTGAGGGTCGCGAGCGGGCGTCGACACGCATGACGCCGGTGCGCGCAGTCGGTCTGGGGTTTCGTCTGCCGCCGGAGGGCACGCCTGATCACGCGGGTGTGTTGGTCGCCAACGAGCTGCTCTCCAACCCGCAGGGTGTCGGCCTGCTCGACAAGCTCGGTCGCGAGGGCGCGGTGCTGCTGGCCCAAGCCGTACCGATCCCGCTCAACGATCACGGCGTTGGTCTGATCGCGGCGGTGCCGAGGTTGCTGAGCCAGAGCTTCGCGGGGGCCGAGCGCAAGTTGCTCGGCGCGCTCCAAAAACTGCGCCGCGGCGAGATCCAGGAATCCACGATAGATGCCGCGCGCGAGGCGGTTTTGGCCCGTTACGCGCGCAAGTGGGAGAGCAACGAGCAACGCGTTCTAGAGGTGGTGGCGAGCTTCGGTCGCGGTCAGCATTGGTCGGCGACCGTCGATGTGCTGCGTCGCTTGCAGGCGGTCGACAACGCCGAGGTGATGCGGGTGGCCGAGCGCTACTACGGCGATGACTACCTGGCCTTTCGTTCACGTATCGGTTTTCCTAAAAAGACCCGCTTGAAAAAGCCGCCGCTGCAGCCGATCGAGCCGGCAGCCGGTGGTCGGTCGGTGTTTTCCAAGCGCCTAACGGAAGTGCCCGAGCTCGACGTGCCGACAAAATTTGTCGACGTCGCGGCTGCGATCGAGCGCGTACAGGTCGCTCCGGGGGTGACCCTGCACAGCAATAAAAACCCCTACAACGACCTCTACACCCTTGAATTGCGCTTTGGCATCGGTCGTTACCAGATCCCCGAACTCGCGGTTGTCGGCGATTACATACGCGACGCGGGCAGCCAGAGCCGCGGCGCGGACGGATTTAAAGAGGCGCTCTACGGGCTCGGCACGACCCTCGAGATCGAGGCGACCGAGGAGCGCCTGATCGTGCGTCTAGAGGGCCCCGACCGCCATCTGAGCCAGGCGTTGGCATTATGCGACGAGCTGTTGCGCGAGCCCGCCGAGAGCCGAGCGGTGCTCCGTCGGGTGCGGCGACAGATCTGGGGCAGAGGCCTCGTCGAGCACCGCCAGCCCAGCGTGATCATCAATGCCCTGCGGGAGTACGTGACCTTCGGCGCCGAGTCGACCTATCTGCGGGCGTACGGCCCCTCAGGCATGCGAGGCCTGCGGCCCCGCGATCTCACCCGGGCCCTGGCGCGGGCCCAGAGCTACGCGGTGGAGGTGCGTTATGTCGGCGCATTGTCGGCGGTCGCGGTCGCCGACGAGCTGCGGGCGCGCGTGCATTTTGCGGATGATCTGCAGCCTGCCGTGCTGACAGTCGTGCGCCCACGGATCGCTCGCGGGCACGATCGCGTCTTTGTGCTCAAGCGTCGACGCAGCCTGCAAACCCATGTGTATGTATTGGTCGAGGGCGAGGCGATGCGCGGCGATCTGCGGGCGGGTGCGGCTGCTTATGGTGAGTACATGGGCGGCGGCATGGGTGGTCTCATTTTTCAGGAGATCCGCGAGCTGCGGGCGCTCGCTTACTCGGCGCGAGGTCACTATTACGAGGGAAAGACCGCTGGCGCGCGGGGGGCTTTTCTCGCCTATCTCGCGACTCAGGGCGACAAGACGATCGGCGCTGTCGAGGTTTTGGTCGAGATGATCCGACACTTGCCGGAGCGACCGGAGCGGATGGAGGATCTGCGCTCGGCGCTCTTACTCGCTGAGGGCGCGGCCCGGCCGGGTTTTCGCGATCTGCAAAAAGCGGCCGAAGACTGGCGACTAAAGGGGTTTAGCGGTGATCCGCGGCGCACTCTCCTGCCGGCCTACGAGCGCATGAGCTTTGAGGATCTGCGCCGCTTTCACGGGGCCCATATCGCGAACAGGCCGCTGACCCTGATGGTTGTCGGTGACCCGCGCAGCTTTGAGATCGAAGAGCTGCGGCGCTTTGGCGAGGTGGAATACGTGCAGAAGAGCGAAATCTTCGCCCGCTGACGAGCATCTCTAACCCTCGACACTCGGCCTTATGCTAGTCAATTGAAGTGGAGTTGATGATGAACCCTCGACGACAGCGGCCACCAGGAGTCCAATTAATGCATGCAGGAGGTCGGTTTGCGGTCGGCTTTCTATTGGCATGTCGGCCCGCAGCGGCTCCGGCTCCAGCTCCGGCTCCCGCAGCGGCTCCGGCTCCAGCGTCCGCTGCCGAGGGGGCTGGGGTCGTGAGCCCCGCTGGTGACGATGAGCGGCCTCGTATCGCTGGCAATCGCGGCTCCGAGCTCGTGGCATCGGCCGCTCGTATCACGAATGTGGTGGTCGTCGATCTCGAGGGGCGGCCGCTCGGAGAGCTACCCGCGACCGTCGTCGAGGGCCTGCGAGAGAGCGTGCGAGGTGGCATCGCGGAGGACCTGACTGCGACGACGCCACCCTGGGACATCGCTCTGCAAATAATGGTGTCCGACAGAGCTGCCTTCATCGCCATCCCCGTCGGCATCGATCGCGTGCGTCTGAACCCCGCGCACCCCTACGATGCCCGCATTGCCGACGACAAGGGGCAGATCGATCTTCGGGTGCAGGAGGTCTGTGTCGGCGAAGCCACGCATGATGCGATCGCCGCCCTGGTGGGCCCCACAACCGCCAAAGAGTACCAAAAGCCGCCGATAAATGGCCTTTGAGGCAGGTGCGCGATCTGCCGAGGATGTGGTACAGAGCGCGGGTGATTCGCGGTCCCGTTGCCTATCTCCTCGGATGGTTGTGGGCCGGCGCTGCACAGGGTCTCGCCGTCGCGATCTCTACACCGCCAGAGATCGGGGCGCAGACTCGGCTGCTTTCGCATGCCTTAGACTTCGGTCACTTCGCCGCGCTCGGCCTGTTGACATGGGTGTCGGCGGATTTGTGGGCTCGGTTCGGACATCAACACAAACGAAGCGGTCTCGCGGTGCTCTTGCTCGCGGCCCTCGCAGTTGCAAGTCTGATCATGCCAGCGGATCTCGCTGACCTCGTGATGCGGTCGCAGAGCCCCCCTGCCGCTTCGTATGCAGTGGCAAGCTTGGCGGTCGCGCTGCTGATCCCATTCGCCTGTGTCATCGGTCATTCATTGGCGAGGGCGTGGGTCCTGGTGCTGCTCGTCGTTGGGTTCGCTGTCATCGGCAACAATCTCGTCCTTAACGGGCGCTACGCAGGACTCCATTTTTTCGTCGCCTGGGCCTGCGCGACAGTGTCAGGAGCTGCGCTGGCTGGGGCTGCGCCGGTGCGACCGTGGCATCGCGGTGTGCAAATTATGGCCCTTATCGCCGGCCTCGCTTCCTTGCTTGTGAACCCTGGACAGGATGTATGGACGCGGTTGACCTCGTACGACGGATCGGTTCTCGCTCAGCAAATCGCAGCTCGTCGCGGGCACGGAGACCTCGACCCGCTGGCCCCGCACGAGGTACCTGTGCGCCTGCGTCCGTGGTTCGCGGAGCGCGATCGTTTGCCGGCCATCGCACCGACAATGGGGCGACCTGCGATTCAAGATCCGATCATCATTCTGCTCACGATCGACGCCCTCCGAGCCGAGCTTCTCTCGGACCCTAGATACCGCGATGTGGCGCCAAACCTCTGGCGAATCGGTGCGCGCTCAGTCCTCTTTACGGATGCGCGGAGTCCCGGCGCTTCGACGCTCGCGGCCCTGACCGCGGTCCTGACCGGGCTCCACCGGACGCAGCTCAATTGGCACAAATCAAAGGGGGACTGGACGCTCAACGACGGCACGCCGCGCCTGACCGGGCTCCTGAGCGAGGCTGGGGTCTCCAGCGCACTCACCATCCCCTGGCCGCGATTGCTGCCGCGGGTCTGGACCGGGCACGCATATACTCGCGTTGTCACAGTCCCGAACCCGCGGGGCCAACGATTTGCGACGGCGAAGCCGATGCTCGCGGTGCTCGCGGATGAAGTGCGCCGCGCTTCGGGGCCGACGTTCCTGCGCGCTCATCTGATGGACCCGCACGCGCCCTACGACCACCCGCGAGTGCAGGGTGACGACTGGACTCGCTACCTCGCGGAGGTCACCGAGTGCGACGCGGCGATCGGTCAATTTTGGGACTTTGCAGAGGAAGCGGGCGTCCTCGACCGACTGGTGTTCATCATCGCCGCCGATCACGGCGAAGGATTTGGTCTGCACGGCAGCAAGCTCCACGGGAGCACTGTGTACGACGAGATTGTGCGTGTTCCGCTGATGATCCGCGCCCCGGGCATCTCGCCGCGTCAGGTGGACGAACCCATCAGCTTGATCGACATCGGCCCGACGATCCTCGATCTCTTCGGCTTGCCGACGCCGGGTTTGTTTATGGGCCAGTCCCTCGTCGGCACGTTGATCGGCGAGGAAAGAGCAGCGCTCACTCGGCCGATCGCAGGGATCGCACGCATGACCAACAAAACGCCGGTTTTTTATTGGGTCGAGCCGGGGGGGCTCAAGGCGATCTGGGATCTGCGTCGCAATACCCGAGAGATCTACGATACTCGTCGCGACCCCGATGAACTCCACAACCTCTACGACGACGCCTCCGCCGAAGAATTGCTCCCCTTTCGCTTGCTCGTGACGTTTTTTTCTCGCCACCCCTACTTCGCAGCGACCGGTGCGAAGTAGGAGCGAGCCCGATGATCTTGCCGTCGGACATTGTTCGGGCGGAGATACGACAGCTTTGATGCCGGGGTCCACATCGACGGGTTGACCCTCGAGTCGCAAATAGGCATATGTCGACTGCCGATGGTTGTGCGAGTCCCGTGCACATGCATCGGGGGCATGCCTTGACGGTTCGAGATCTTGTATGCTCCCGGCCGATGGTCCGTCTCGCATTGCCCCTCACGCTCACGCTCCTCGTTGTCCTCGCCTGTGGCGATCCCGGGAGCTCCAGCGCAGATGGCTCGGCGACGGCGTTCACATCGGCCTCCGGCACTGCGTCCGCGTCCGCGTCCGCGTCCGCTTCGGCTTCCGGCACCGGCACCGGCACCGGCACTTCCGGCTCTGGATCTGGCAGTGAGTCGGACGCTAGCTCCGGCAGCAGCGGAGATGCCAGCAGCAGCGGCACGATCAAGCTCGATGTTGGTTTTGACTCTGAAGGCGAGACCACCGAGCCGGCGGCGGAGTGCCCGAATGTCGACATCCTCTTTGTCATCGATTCTTCGGGATCGATGTCCGATCAGCAAGAGAGCCTGATCGCCTCCTTCGACGGCTTTGTCTCCAGTATCCAGGAGGAACTCACTTACACCCAAAGCTATCATATCGGTGTTGTTACGAGCAGCGATTACCCGAGCAACCTGCCGGGCTGCACCTCGATCGGCGACTTGATTGTGCAGACCGGCGGGCCTAACTCAAACGACGCGCTCTGCCTGCCCTTTGCCTCCGGCAAGCGCTTTCTCGACGAGAGCGAGCCCGACCTCGCCGCCAAATTTGCCTGCGCCGCTAAGGTCGGCACTTCGGGCAGCGACGACGAAGCGATGGCCCGCGGTATGCTCGATGCGCTCAAGCCCGAGAAGAGCGCCCCCGGTGGCTGTAATGAGGGCTTTGCCCGCGAGGATTCGCTGACCGTGATCGTCCTTATTACCGACGAAGATGACGTGCCCGAGCCCTACGGATGTGACCCGGAGGACCTCTTTGATAATGTCTGTGACACCGTGGGTTCTGGCGGCAATTCGAGCGAGTGGTACGACGAACTGCTCTCGTACAAGGCTGGGATCGCCGAGAATGTCGTTGTGCTCTCGCTGCTCGGTCAGAGCGTAAATAATTCCTGCGGCGCAGTGCCGGCGGCCAAGCTGATCGGCTTTACCAACAAGTGGGGGGCCAATGGCTTTACCGACGATGTCTGCGCCAGCAGCTACGACGAGTTTTTCATGGCCGCGCTGCCGGTGGTTGACGAAGCCTGCAAGGGCTACGTACCGCCGGCTGGCTGAGCGATCCTTGGGTCCCCAGCAGCTCAGGGCGAGCAGACCGCGGAGTAGACCCGCCAGGTCGTTGTGCCCGGCTCGACGGAGCCATCGCAGATGTTGGTCACCACCAGCTCGGGTGCCGGGCCGCCGCTAAGTGCTAGCGTGGAGTGCCAGCTCGAGTCGCTCTCGTCACACTTCGCCTGGCTCGGGGAGATGAAATTTTGGTTGGCGAAACCCGAGGGCAGCGACCAGTCCAGAGGCTCGTCGGCAAAGCCTGAAGCCTCGCCCTTGTATACTCGCCAGGTGTCGGTGCCAGGATCCAGCGAGCCGTCGCAGATATTGGTGACGACCAGGTCGAGTCGGTCGTCGCCGCTCAGTGTGAGCAGGGAGTGCCAGGTCGAATTGCTCTCATCACACTTTGCCTGGGCGGTAGAAGTGAAGTTCAAGTTGGCGTAGCCACTTGGCAATGACCACTTGGTGGGCTCGTCGGCAAAGCCGTCAGCGCCGGCCCAGTAGACCCGCCAATAATCGGTGCCCGGGTTCTTGCTGCCGTCGCAGACGTTGCCGACGATCAAATCCGGCGCGCTGTCGCCGTTGAGATCGGTGAGCGAGTGCCAGGTCGAGTTGTCCTCGTCGCATTTCGCCTGGCTCGTCGAGGCAAAATTCAGATCGGCGTAACCGCCCGGCAGCGCCCATTTGACCGCGGAGTCGGCGAATCCATCGTCTTCGCCGAAGTAGACCCGCCAATGATCGGTGCCCGGGTTCTTGCTGCCGTCACAGATGTTTTGCACAACTAGGTCGGGGCGGGCATCGCCGTCGAGATCGGCGAGCGAGTGCCAAGTCGAGTTGTCCTCGTCGCATTTCGCTTGGGCCAAGCTCGCGAAGTTCAGATCGGCGTAACCTCCCGGTAGCGCCCACTCTACGGGGTTTTTGGTGAAACCACCGTCGACGCCGCGATAGACCTGCCAGTAGTCGGTGCCGGGATTTTGGCTGCCGTCGCAGAGGTTGCGGATGACCAGGTCAGGGCGGGCATCGCCGTCGACGTCGACGAGGGAGTGCCAGGTAGAGTTGTCCTCATCGCACTTCTCTTGGCTGGTACTGGCGAAGTTGAGATCCGCGTAGCCGCTTGGCAGCGACCATTTGATCGGCGCCATCTCGAAGCCACCGGTGGTCCCGAGGTAGACCCGCCAGTAGTCGGTACCGGGGTTTTGGCTGCCGTCGCAGAGGTTGGCGACGATCAGGTCGAGGGCCCCGTCGCCGTCGAGATCGAGGAGGGAGTGCCAGGTCGAATTGTCCTCGTCACACTTTGCCTGGCTTGGGGCGACAAAATTGAGTTCGGCGTAACCCGCCGGCAGATGCCAAGTCTCGGAGTCGTCGGCGAAACCGTCGCAGACCACTGGAAGGCCGCCAGTAGTGCCGTCAGTAGTGCCGTCAGTGGTGCCATCGGTGGTGCCATCGGTGGTGCCGGCGCTCGTTGTGCCGCTTGCAGACGCGCTGGCCGAGCCACCTGTCGTGTCGCTCTCTGATGCGCTTGCGGATGCGCTGGCCGATGCAGAGCCACTTGTCGAACTCTCCGTCGCGTCCCCTGTGGAGTCATCAGAGGTGTCGGTCTCAGAGCCCGAAGCGTTGTCGTCGCCACCGCAGGCGCTCAGGCCCATCGCAGCGCTCAGGGCGAGGAGTAGGCGCGGGGAGAGCGAAGAACGGTGTTTCTGTCGGGCGAAAGCGAACATGAGGCGGACTTATAGCGGTACCGCACAGATCCGTCTAGTCTCATTTGCCGCGCATCAGACCGGGATCCCTCACGTGGTTCCGGCATGCACTTCACGGGGGATGATGATGCGAAAGGTCGAGCCCTCTCCAGGCACGCTCTCAAGCGTGGCGGTACCCTCGAGCATCGTCGTCAGCCGTTGCACGAGGGCAAGACCTAAGCCGATACCGCCGTGCTGGCGGGTGCTCGAGTCATCGCCCTGAACAAACTCACCCCAAATAGTCGCCTGCATCGACGGATCGATTCCGCTGCCTGTGTCTGTGATCTCGAAGCAGATCAAGTGGCCGTCGCAGGGCTTGATCCGAAGGCTGATGTTTCCGTTTACGGTGAACTTTGCGGCATTTTCGAGCAGGTTCCAGAGGATCTGTCGAAGCTTTGAGGGATCTGTGTGCAGCGTAATCCCGGCGAGCGCGGGGTCGATACACTGACTATACAGATTGCCCAGTTTGCCCATCAATGGGAGGATCATGGCCTCGATTTCGTCGATCAATTTGCTGAGTTTAAAGGTCTCGGGTCGGAGCTGGAGACGTCCCGAGTCGAACATCGCGGTTGTCAGGATGTCAGAGATCAGCGCGAGAAGGTGACGGCCGGAGGAGCGTATCGACTCGGCGTCCTCAATGTAAGCATCGTGGTTGTCCTCTTTCATCTCCTCGACGAGGAGTTCGGCAAGGCCGATGATCGCGTTGAGCGGGGTTCGCAGTTCGTGGCCCATCATCGCCATAAAGCGATCCTTCGCGCGGGCGGCAGCGACCGCCCCACTGAGTGCGACCTCCAGTTTTTCTTCGGTTTGCTCACGCTCGCGAACGAGCCAGACTCGGAGCATTTCGCTGGTCGCGAAGATACCCAAGATCGCGAGCATAAACGTCGTCAACGTTACAACTTGATGTATTTGGTCCGCGCCGACGGGGGAGGCCTTGGGAAAGACGACTCCGTATTCGGGAGCGACGGCGAATGCGATGACGGTCAACCACGAGACTACGAACCATCGAAAGCCGAGCCGGCCGCCGCCAAACACCGCCGCCAGCACCGGGATGACCGCAAACCATCGGGTCGCGATCGAGGTGATACCGCCAAGAGCGTAGGTGCCAGTGACCGTGCCTATCCACATCGCCAGGCTGCCGAGGTGACTGCTGAGACGGGGAGAGGCGGCAAAACGGATCGCCAGGAAGGTCCCGAGTGCGAGTGCGGTGCAGAGGAGGAAGGCGATGCCGTAGCCGAGTTCGCCTTGGCGAAAGTAACCGCTCGCGATCAGGGGTCCGATGGCCGCTAGGACGATCCCGAAGGCCGCGAGTATCTTGGCCCGCAAGCGCTCCAGAGTAGGCTTCTCGAGCATCGACGGATGCACGAGCTTGGCCAGACGAGGGCTCTCGAGCCAGGTCAGACTTCGCGAAGAATGTCTCTTGCGAGAACCCATCGGCACGACTCACGGTATCAGTTATGCGGGCGACCGACGTGTCCTCGAATGTGAGCACTCGCGCTCTGATTATTCGAACAACCCCGATTGTCTGATCTGAAGGGGGGTACACAAGATGCGCGTTCAGGCCCCGGATATCCCGTGGGCATGACGTTGCTCGCCGAAATACACCGGCTGATGGGCGGCGTCCTGGGGCGCGGTGAAGATGAAGCGTCCCTCGGCCGCGGGGGAACCGGGGACAAAGCGCCACTCGCCCGCGTCCTCTGCCAAGATGCCGATGCTCTCGAGGTTTTTGAGGAAGGCGCGCACCTCTTCGGGTCGATAGCCCGCGTGGTTGCGGTAGTCGAGGTAGCTGATCAGGAGCTGGATGGTGTGGCCGCCCCCGTAAACGCCGGCGATGACCAGCTCCTCTTCGGTGGCGAACGGGGCGTCCTGCTCTTTGCGCAGATGCTGGAAGTCGCGCGGCTTGATGTCGTACTTTTTACAGAGTTGATCGATGTTTCGGCTGTCGACGCGAAAGCGGTACTCCAGCAGAAGGCTGCGCTGTCGGGCCTTAGAGAGCGATGACGGGGCTATGGGCACGCGGAAGGTGTCGGGGTGTCGGGGTGTCGGGGTGCCGGAGTGCCGGAGTGTGGCAATCGCTGCAGACAATCGCTGCAGACATCGAGAGGAGTAGCGCAAGTCGCTCGCACCAGCTAGCCCCTGCGTGCATCGAAGGGCGATCGTGCAAAGGATGGGTGCCGGCGAGCACGACGTGAGAAAACCAGCCCTTGAGAGATGCGAGAACGCTCGAGCGAGAGATGAAACGGAGAGAACACAAGAACGCGAACCCCGAAAAGCGACCTAGCCCGGGGTCGAAGGCGATTGCGGGTCAGATATAAAATAAAAAATAAAAAATCATCGACGCCGTGATCACAGGGGGCTCTCGCCGGACTACCCATCCCGGACGCTGAGTGACCTCGGTGCCGACAAAGCCATGAACAACAACGAGACCCTTCGATCCAACAAGCCTTCCGACTCGAAGCGGCAGGCGCTGACTCTCCGCCCTGTCCAAAAAAGCCCCACACGTGGTCGTAAGGTGCTCTTTATTGCAGCTTCGGCCCTTGGCGTGGCGGCGATGCCCGGCATTGCCGACAAGCTTCTGGGTTCGCTCTCTTCGGCGGTTATCAGCACCGCCGATGCTGCGGAGCCCAACGAGTGCAGTCCGGAGATTTTGCCCGGCTATGAGGAGGAGGTGCTCGCTTTCCTTCACGAGCAGAAGGTCGACCTTCCAAAAGGCATCGAGGAGTTTATCTCTCTCTTTGAGATCTCCGAGGCCTATGACGCGACGATTCTCCGTGATCGCATGATCACAATCCTCGTCACCGGCGAGGGGGAGGTCATGCCGGCCCCCGAGGGGTACTACGTCTTCCCCGACGGAATCGTCGCCGAGATCGGTGCCGAGGGTCTGATCGGCCCGATCTGGGGCGCGGAATCTGCAGAGGATGAGGGCGGGTTTTGGGCGATGTGCCAGACGAGCCCCGGAGTCTGGGAAAACTGCTAGCCGCAACGTAGGAGTCGACCCATGAACGCGCCGCGCCGAACCCCGTGCACGCACCACCTCCATGTGGTGATCAAGCTCTCTAAGCTATGCAACCTCCGCTGTGAGTACTGTTTTGAGTACGACCAGCTCGGGGATCCTGCAAGGATGGGGGCGGCGCAGCTGCGTCAGCTTTTTATCAATGTACGTGATTATGCGCGGACCTTGCCCTCGCAGCCGCGGGTTGTGCATCTCGTACTTCACGGCGGTGAGCCGCTTCTGTTGCCGCCTGCGATGGTTCGCGAGTTTGTCGCTCTAAGTGAGCAGATCTTTGCAGGTGAGCCCCTGCGTATTCAAATTGAGCTCCAGACGAACCTGGTCCGCCTGTCGGATGCGAGCTTAGGGATGATTCGCGAGACCGGTATTGGCATCGGCGTCTCCCATGATGTCGTCGGTGGGGCGAGGGTTGATATCACCGGACGCGAGCGCCACGCGGCGGTGCTTCGTAATCTAGAACGCCTGCGGGCAGCCGGTGTGCCCTTTGGTGGGATCAGCGTGTTGCATCGCCGCAACCTCGGGCGTGTCGATGAGATCTTTGATTTTTGGTACGACCAAGGGGTCGATTTTCGTCTCCTACCGATCCTCGACTTCGAGGGAGGAGCGTGCCATGGCCTGGGACTCCGCCAGGAGGAGGTACGCCAGGCGATGCTCAGCCTCTGCAATCGGGTAATTACCTCGCCGCGGCGGATCTCGGTGGAACCGATCGATCAGTATGTACAGGCGGCGATCAAGGTTCTTCGCGGGGAACCCGGGTTGGCCTACGATCCGGGTCGCGGGGAGTGGGCTCTCGTCGTCGACACGGACGGGCAAACCTATACTTATGGCGATAGCTATACGCCCGCCGGTCTGATCGGTAATTTTTTTGCAGCCGACGCCGTGGCGAACTTTCGCACAGCCGCCTACGCGCGGACCCTAAGCGCACGTCGCGAGCGTATGGGTGCTTGTTCGAGCTGTCCCTTTGGGGACTCGTGCAATCGCCTTCACCTGGGTGAAGCCGCCCCCAGTGAGCGGGTCGACGCGCCCGCAGGCGAGGAATATCGTTATAGTTGTCCGGTGGCGAGGCCCTTGATCGAGCATGTGGTAGCGACGCTCGGACGCAGCCCGCTAGGGCGCTGGCTGGTCGCCCGGTCGCAGTCGCGCTCGTCCAACGCCTTGCGCTCCGAAATCACGCTATCCGTAGACTTGCCCTGAGCCAAAAATAGCGACTACGATTCTCGAATTCACCGGGGCTCGCTCTGAAATGGTACTGTGAACCAGCAGGTTGTTCCGCCTGTGCCGTGGCTTTTGAGCCCGATTTTTCCGCCGATTGAGATCGAGAGGCGGCGGGCGACTGTGAGGCCGATCCCGGCGCCTCCGTAGATCCGGCGGGTGGAGCTATCCTGCTGTATGAAGGCCTCGAACACCTGATCGCGGAGGTCCTCTTGCACGCCGCAGCCCGTGTCACGCACCTCGATGCGGAGGACGTTGGCGGTACCGTCCGCTGCGAGCCGGGCTTTGATTGTGACGGAGCCCTGTTGTGTGAACTTGATCGCATTGTCGAGTAAGCGCGAGAGAATCTGGCGGACGCGTCGTTCATCCGTCCGCCAGGTCTCGGGAAGGGCCGAATCTAGCTCGATATTCACTGCCAGATTCTGCCGGTGTGCCCGATCTGCGAAGGGCGCGATGGCCCGCATCAGGGTCGTTTTGGGGCACATATCTGCGACTTGTGGAGGCGTATAGGTACGATCAAAGTCGGCGATTTCGAGTACTCCTTCGATAAGGCCAAGCAGATCTTTACCGCATATGAGAATCGACTGAGCGCAGTGCTTGTCGGCGTCATCCAGGTCCCCTTCGATGAGTAATTCGCTCATGCCAATGACGACATTGAGCGGTGTGCGAAGCTCATGGCCAATGTTGTTGAGGAACTCAGTTTTGACCTGGTTGGCCTCCTCGACACGGTGATGGGCAGCTTCTAAGTCCGCTGCGGTTGCAACGTGCTGTGCAACTTCGGCTTGGAGAAGATCATTAGCATGCGCGAGATCTCTGGTACGTTCACTGATGAGTTGCTGGAGGGTTGCTCGATTTGCCACCAATATGATTGAAACTGAGTACGACACGATCAACGCAGCAACAATGCCTGTGATCAGGTAGTGGATCTCGATTCGTCCGTATACTATGATGCTTGCGATCGAGACGATCGCGAGTGTCACGATCGTCGATACGGTCGAAATCTGCCAGGGGCGTGCAACTGACAGGAGGATGCCTAGACGATTAAGCACGACGTAGTGAGTTTATAGGATTTCGATCAGATCGGCAATTTGACCGCTGGAGACCTCATCTTCCGCGGGAGGCATGTTTGCGGGTGCGGGTGCCGTTGCCTCTCACGTTTCGTGTCTCGGGTCTGGTCTCGTATAGTCTAGTATCGCGTACTGATCGCATCCGAGTTGGGGCAAGTTCCTCAACTTTAGCAGGCACCAACAAGCCCCGCCGCAGAGCGGCGAGGCCGATGAATAGGGTAGGGCAGCTTGCGTTGCGAGCAGACGCTAGCTGGCCGATTCGGCCTTGTCGCGGATCGACTCGAGGGTCGCGATCAGCATGCGGTGCTGGGCGTGCAGCGCCTCCGGCAGGCTGTCGCCGATCTTGGCAAACCAGCCCTTGATGTCCTCTAGATCGCTGCGCCACTCGTCCGGGCGGATCGCGGTGGCGGCTTCGTAATCCTCGGGAGTGATGTCGAGGAAGGAGAGGTCGATGTCGTTTTGGCGGGGGACCCAGCCGACTGCAGTCTCGCGGGCACCGGCGCGGCCGTGGGCGCGATCGATGACCCATTTGAGCACCCGCATGTTCTCGCCGAAGCCCGGCCAGAGGAAGCGGCCGTCCTCACTCTTGCGGAACCAATTGACCATAAAGACTTTGGGCGGCTCTTTGATCGCGCCCTGCATTGCCAGCCAATGGCCAAAGTAAGTACCGACATCGTAGCCACAGAAGGGCAGCATGGCCATCGGATCGCGGCGGACAACGCCGACCTTGCCGGTGGCGGCGGCGGTGGTCTCGGAGCCCATGGTCGCCCCCAAAAATACACCGTGGGTCCAATTGAAGGACTGCAGCACCAGGGGGATGGTGGTCTGTCGCCGACCGCCAAAGATCATCGCCGAAATGGGCACACCCTGGGCATGGTCGGCCATCGGCGAGAGCGCGGGATTGTTGGCCATCGGTGCGCAAAAGCGTGAATTGGGGTGGGCTGCCTTCTCGCCGGAGGCCGGATCCCAGGGGTTGCCTTTCCAGTCGATAAGGCCCGCCGGTGGCTCTTTGGTCTTGCCTTCCCACCAGACGTCGCCGTCGGGGGTGAGCGCGACGTTGGTGAAGATGGTGTCGCGCTGGGTGCAGGTGAGCGCATTGGGGTTGGATTCGGCGCTGGTGCCCGGAGCGACGCCGAAGTAGCCGGCTTCGGGGTTGATCGCCCAGAGGCGGCCGTCATCGCCGACGTGCAGCCAGGCAATGTCGTCGCCGACGGTCCAGATCTTCCAGCCCTGATAGCGCTCCGGCGGGATCAACATCGCAAAGTTGGTCTTGCCGCAGGCCGAGGGGAAGGCGGCGGTGACGTAGGTCGTTTCGCCCTCGGGGCTCTCGACCCCAAGAATGAGCATATGTTCGGCGAGCCAGCCCTCTTTGCGGCCGAGGTAAGAACCGATGCGAAGGGCCAGGCATTTCTTGCCCAGGAGCACGTTGCCGCCGTAATTCGACGAGCAGGACATGATCGTGTTGTCCTCGGGGAAGTGGCAGATGTAGCGATTCTCGGGATTGATATCGAGTTTGGCGTGCAGACCCCGGTTGAAGTCGTTGCTGTCGCCGAGCATGTCCAGGGCCGCCTGTCCCATGCGTGTCATCACTCGCATGCTGAGGGCGACGTAGATCGAGTCGGTGATCTCGATGCCGATCTTAGAGAAGGGTGAGCCGAGCGGGCCCATGACGTAGGGCACGACGTACATCGTGCCGCCCTTCATCGAGCCCTCAAAGATCCCGCGGAGCTTGGCGTAGGCCTCGCCTGGGGCCATCCAATTGTTGGTAGGTCCGGCCTCCTCGCGGGTGGGCGTGCAGATGAAGGTGCGCCCTTCGACGCGGGCGACGTCTTGGGGGCTCGATCGATGGAGGTAGCAGCCCGGCAGTGTGCTCTGGTCGAGCGGGATCAGGATGCCTTCGGCGACCGCCTGGGCCGTGAGGGCGTCGCGCTCGGCTTGCGAGCCGTCACACCAATGGATCCGGTCTGGTTGGCAGAGCTTGGCCTTCTCGGAGACCCAGCTTTGGACGTGGGGGTTGTCGGTGAGAACGGTAGTCATCGTCATCCTTTGGGGCGCTCAGGTGCGGTCGATGCGAGGAGTGCGCGTTTTACGCAGTTCGGACCTGGGCACACTACCACCGTGATCCGTCGATCGCTGCCCGTCTGCGGGGCCTGCGGCGGTCCTCAACCGGAGAAGACTCACCGCCTTTCGGGGGGTCGAAAGAAACCAAACATGCGCGAGCCTGGTCCCGAATTTTTGTCTGCTCGGAGGTGCCGCTGAGGCCTGGAGATTCCGCTCACATCCGAGCTATCCTCCGCGCCCGCGGCCCGCTCGTGCTCACGATCGATCGTCGATCCACGGGCCAGCCTCGGCACATCAAGACCATGCCTGAAGTTCGTGCACACCGATCTGGGACCTTCTGCTTTGCAGATCTCCCGACAACTGACCTCGACCACGCGATCGCTTTTTACAGCGAGCTCTTTAACTGGAGAGCCGTCGAAACCGGCTCGCCAGAGGAGGGGCGTTACGTGCTCTTTCAAAAGGATGGCAAGACCGTCGCGGGGGCCTACCCGATGCCGCCCGAAGAGGCGGAAACCGGAGCTGCCCCGCGCTGGGATAGCTACCTCGCGACCAAGGCGATCGATGAACTCTGCGCCCGCGCGCAGGAGCTGGGAGCGACCGTTGTCGGGGCTCCCTGCGAGATACCGGGTGTCGCCCGTATGGCCCAGATCCGGGATCCTGAAGGGGCTTCGTTCACCCTCTACCAAGCCGAGGGCACCGCCGGTGCCGAGATCCTGAACGAGTCCGGCGCGCTCTGTTGGTTCGAGCTCTACGCCCGCGATCTCGAGCAGAGCACTCGCTTTTACGCCGACCTCTTTGGCTACGAGCTGCGCACGATGGCGGGCCTGGGCGGGGTGCCTTACGTGCAGCTCGGCATCGGCAAGGGTGCCGCCGGCGGAGCGATGCAGATCCGCCCGGAATGGGGGGATATGCCGCCGATGTGGGCCGTGTACTTCCAGACCGACGATCTCGAAGCGGCGATCCTGCGCGCGGAGAGCCACGGCGGCGACCTCCTGATGGCGGCGACCGAGGTGCCAGGTGTCGGCCGCTTTGCGATGCTCTCCGATCCGCAGGGCGCGTCTTTTATGGTGATGCAGCTGGGAGTCGCGACCGAGTCGGTGGCCGTCGAAGCGGCGGATCTCGAGGAGGGTGAGGCCGAAGATGATGACCTCGAGGACATCGCCGGTGAGGTCGAAGCGGGCCTTATGGGCGGCGAGCCTCAGCCGTAAGGTTGCATCGACTCGCAGGTGGTATTTTCACCGCCTGCGATGCCGAGCAGCTCGGTCATGCGCGCGTAAAATCCCAGGCGATCGTCGACCTGGGGGGGCGTCGGCTTGCCGCACTCGATGCCGCCATTGATGATGTTGATCGTCATGCCAAAGCCTGGCTTGCGGCCCTTCGCGAGGTCATCGGCGCTCGGCGTCCAGGTGCCGATCATGACATCGTGAGCCGATGGTTTGGGCATCTGCGGAGTCATCCAAAACCATAGCGCGGTGGAGAATGAGATCGCGCCGTCGCTGGTGACGAGCCCGGGCTCGGTGAGCAGCGGCTGGCCCAGGGCATCGCCCGCCTGGCCGTAGTTGTAATTCCAAGAGAGTTGGATGGGCCCGCGACCGTGGTAGGTGACCCCGGGTGCGCAGGCATATTGCATGTTGTTGGGATCGCAGTAACCGATGCAGTCGCCCATCTCGCAACCGACCTCCTCCTTAAAGTAGAGGCCCCAGGCATAGGGCCCGCCGGGTGCATCTGCCCAGCCGCCGGTGGTCTCGTGGCCGATGTTCGCGAGAAAGGCCGCGAGTTCGCGACGGCGCGCATCTCCGTCGCCCTGGGTGGCGAAATCGGGAAAGTCGCCGGCCGCCGAGATCAAGGCTTCGTAGGTGAAAAGGGCGTTGTGCTCGGGGTACATCTGCTCCCAGAGATCGGCGTCTAGCAGATCCGCAAGGCCCGTTTCGCCGCCGCCTGTGCTGCTCGTTGAGCTGTCGCTGTCGCTGGTTGGAGCAGTGGTGGAGGTGGAAGCGGTTGTGGAAGCGGTTGTGGTTGTGGTTGCAGTTGTGGCCGCGGTGGTCGTCGATCCGGCGCTGCTGCCTTCGCTGTCGCTGTCGCTGTCGCTGTCTGTCGAGGTTGTGCCGGAGGTTGTGTGTGCGGTGGTCGAAGACTGGCTGCCGCCGCTCTCCGTTGTCGGGTCGGTCATCGAATCGCCGGTGCTATCGTCGCCGCAGCCCGCGATCGCGAGCACGAGCGCTGCGCCGAGCCATGGTGTGCCGCTCAGTGTTTGTTTCATCGCAGGTGCCATCGTGTGTCAGTATCGCCGACTTTGCGATCGACGATGGGACACCCCTGTGTGTCCTTGCTCGCGCCTCGAGAAGCACGGTATGCCTGGCCCGAGCGTGTCGTACACCAGCCAGCAGGTTCAGGCGCTCGCCCGGGACGAAGCGTCGTTCGGGCGCGCCAAAAAGCTCGGGCACGCGCGTCTCTGGACGGGGCTCGGGCGTTCTCCTCGAGCTATTTGGGGCGAGTTTCGGGGCTCCAAGGTCTATCAAGTGCGGGTCGAGACGACGGCGCACGCCAGCAGTTGCTCGTGTCCGGTGCGCAAGCTGCCCTGCAAACACGCGCTCGCACTGCTGCTGGTCGCCGCCGGGGAGCCGGTGGCGTTGGGTTTGCAAACAGAACCCGAGTGGGTGGCCGACTGGCTGGAGCGTCGCGAGGCTGCTCAGAAAGCGAAGGTCGCCAAGGCGAAAGCAGGGCCGAAGAAGCCGGTCGATCCTGCGGCCCAGGCGAAGCGAGCCCAGAAGCGGGCAGAGCGGGTCGCAGAGGGCATCGAGCAGCTCGATCGTTGGCTCTGCGATCTGGTGCGGGTCGGCCTTGCGAGTGTCGAAAATAGTTCACCGGGCATCTTTGAGGAGCAGGCGCGGCGTCTGGTCGACGCGCAGGCGCCGGGGCTCGCGGCTCGGGTCCGCGGCCTCGCTGCGCTGCCCCTGGCGACCCCCGACTGGCCGGCGCGCTTGCTTTGCCAGCTCGGAAAGTTAGCGCTGCTGGTTCGCGCCTATCGCCGGATCGACGCACTCGAAGTGGGCTTACAGGCGGATCTTCGCCAGCTTTGTGGTTGGAGTGTCAGCCATGACTCCGTGGTCGCCGAGGGGCAGCGACGGCGCGATCGTTTTCAAGTTATCGCCCAGGAGCTGAGCGAAGAGGACCGAGTGCGCACCGAAAGAACCTGGCTTATCGGACAGGACAGTGGGGAGTCGGCGTTGATCCTGCGCTACCAGATCGGCGGCCGTCCGAGCGAGGGACCGGCGTTGACACTGGGCGCTGAGTTTGACGCCGAGATCGCCTACTACCCGGGGGCGGCGCAGCAGCGGGCGCTGATCGTCCGTCGCGAAGGTGCACCGGTGGAGATCCGCAGCCTTGCCGGGGCCCAGACGATCGCATCGTTGCTGAGCAGCGTCAGCAGGGCGCTCGCACGGCAGCCCTGGATCGAGCGCTTTGGTACGGTGCTCTCGGCGGTCGCTCCTGTGCTCGAGGGGCCAGGTATGTTGCGCTTGGTCGATGCGGCGGGCGATCACCTGGCGGTTGCCAGCATCGATCCCTACCTTCTGCTGGCGCTCTCTGGGGGAGCGGCGATCGATGTGAGCGGCGAGTGGGACGGCGAGGTCCTGCACCCGTCGTTGGCGGCGATCGACGGTCGTATTTTTAACCTGCGTCCCGGGTCGGCTCGCTCGGGTCTTCTCAGCGGCGCCGGCTCGGTGTAGTTTTTCGCGCGATGCATGCACGGGTAGCGCGGGCCCTCGTCGGCACGGATCAATGCGCCCCTGAGCCCGTCGAGGTCTCAGGGCTGCGGGCCCCTCGGGCGCTTGTCAGTGGCATGCCAGGGCTCGCTCCCGAGGCTCGTCTGCTGCTCGAAGCGGGGGTCGATGCGGTCTATCGCTACGCGGGCGTGCTGCCGCAGAGCGCCGCACCTGCGCCCCTTCGTGCGCCGGCGGAAAGCGAAGAGCCCTGCTCCTCGGCGATGACCGAGATCCTCCGCCAGATCCTCGTCGGTGAAGAGCGTGATCTCTTGCCGCTCGCGGTGGTCGAAATGCAGAGCGTCGGTCTGGTGCTGCCGCCCGAGCTGCTGCCGACAGCACTCGCCTGCGCCAAGGATCAGCGCCCCCTCCTGCGCTCGCTGCTGGGTGCGCGCGGTCGCTGGCTCGCTGCTCAAAACCCCGCGTGGGCCTGGGCTGTGAGCAACTCTGGCGTCGAGCGGCTGCCGGAGAGCGAGGCCTTGCGGATCTTTGGCGAGGGCTCGCTTGGCGAGCGTCGAGAGGTGCTTTTACAGGTGCGCCGGCGGGATCCTGCGAGCGCTCGAGTGTGGCTGGCGGATGTCTGGCACCGCGAAAAAGCCGAGGTCCGGCGCTCCCTGCTGCGGGTCTTGGAGGTGGGTCTTGGGTCAGACGACGAGGCCTTTTTGCAGGCGGCGCTGGGCGATCGTTCGGCGGCTCTTCGGCGCCAGGCGGCCGGACTTTTGCGCCGCATCGACGGCGCTTCCTACGGGCATCGTATGTCTCTTTGGGCAGCCCCGTGCATACGCATGAAAGCGCCGGACATCGCTGCCAAGCTGCGGGCGACGACCGAGGGGCAGACGGCGGCCGGTGACCTCGAGGTCGCTTTGCCGGAGCTATTTGAGCCCGCGTGGGCGAAGGACGCGATGACCGAGGCGGCGCCCGGAGGTGTCGGGCGTCGGGCCTGGTGGTTGAGTCAGCTGCTCGCCGGGACCCCGCTGACGACCTGGACAGAGCGGCTTGGAGCAGACCCTGCGGCGATCGTGCGGGCCCTCCGGGGCAACGCTTTGGCGACGCCGATCCTCGACGGTTGGAGCGTGGCCGCGATCGACCAACGGGCTCACGAGTGGATGCCGCATCTCTGGGATCTCTGGCGTCGAAGCGGCTCGAAGGGGGTGCTTCTACCGGAGCCGCAGAGCGCTCTGATCGCGGCGATGGAACCCGGCGATGCCGAAAATCGGATCTGCGATCTGCTCGGCGATGGCACTCTGATCCTGGAGCTGATGGAGGCGCTGCCGCGGCCTTGGCCCGATCGCGTCGCCGACATGTACCTGGGCGCTCTGGAGCATTGGCTCGATCGTCTGAGCAACCGGCGTCCACAGAGCGGCGATCCGTGGGCTCCATCGTTGCGGATCGCAGCGGTGGCTTTGCCCTCGGCCTTGCTCGCCCGCGCCCACTCGTTGCGAGCGCCTGCCGATGTGCGCAGTCGTTGGTACAGCGACAGATGGCGCAGCGCCTTCACAAATTTCTCGGAGGCCCTCAGTCTCCGTCAACGACTCGCCGAGGAGATGCGCCGATGACTGATCACGAGACCGCTGAATCAACACCTGCGCCGCCCCAGGTGCTCAGGCCGCATGCCGAGCAGATCTTTGCCGAGGAGCTTCACGCCCTGCGAAAAGAGGACGATCGGCCGCGACCGCCGAGCTGGCTGCTTTCTCCCTGGGCAGTGAAGCTCTACATTCTCGGCGGTACGTTGGCTTGCGGTCTGGTGATCCGGCCGAAGTACATCGGCAATGCGCGGCTCATCGAGATCGCCGTGGCTACCCTGGCGACGGACCGAGCGCTGCTGCTTTACGGGGTGCCGGGTACCGCCAAGTCGTGGGTCAGCGAGCATCTAGCAGCGGCGATCTCGGGCGACTCGACATTGCTTGTGCAGGGCACCGCCGGCACCGACGAATCGGCGCTGCGCTACGGCTGGAATTACGCGCGCCTGCTCGCCGAGGGTCCGTCACCGGCGGCGATGGTCGCGAGTCCGATGATGCGGGCCCTGGAGGGCGGCAAGATCGCTCGAATCGAAGAGCTGACCCGGGTCCCGAGTGAGGTGCAGGACACGCTGATCACCCTGCTCTCCGAGAAAATCCTGCCGGTTCCTGAACTCTCTAGCGAGGTCCAGGGCCGCAAGGGATTTAATGTGATCGCGACCGCGAACAACCGTGATCGCGGGGTCAACGAACTCTCTAGCGCACTGCTTCGTCGTTTTAATACGGTGATTTTGCCGACACCGGCGACTCTCGAGGACGAGGTTGCGATCGTCGAGCAGCGGGTCGGCGAACTCGGCCGCAGCCTCGAGCTACCGGCGGAGAAACCAGCGCTCGCGGAGATCCGCCGGGTCGTCACCATCTTCCGTGAACTCCGCAGCGGCAAAACCCTCGACGGCCGCAGCAAGGTCAAGTCACCGTCGCCGACGCTGTCGCCCGCCGAGGCGATCTCAGTGGTCACCCACGGCATGGCGATGGCGACCTACTACGGCGATGGCGAACTCAAGGCGGCCGATCTCGCGGCCAGCCTGACCGGCGCAATCGTCAAGGATCCGGTGCAGGATCGCCTTGTCTGGCTCGAGTATTTGCAGACCGTCGTCCGAGAGCGTAGCGACTGGCGGGACCTCTACCGCGCGTGCCGAGAGGTACTGGACTGAGCCCCGGATGGCCGGCGAGGTACACATTTTTGGCATCCGCCACCACGGTCCTGGGTGCGCGCGCTCCCTCTGCGCGGCGCTCTCGGAGCTGGCTCCCGACTGTGTGCTGATCGAGGGGCCGCCCGATGCGGAAGCAGTGCTGCCGCTGGCGATCGATGCCGCGATGGCGCCACCAGTGGCCCTGCTCGTCTACCCGGAGGGGGCCCCCGAGAGAGCCGCGTACTACCCCTTTGCCAACTTTTCGCCAGAGTGGCAGGCGATGCGCTACGGCCTTCTAAAGGGCATTTCAGTGCATTTTATGGATCTTCCGCTGACGCACCGATTCGCCGCCGAGGACCGGGCGCGGATCGAGTCGCCGTGCCAGCCCGCCGAGACAGGGGCTCTTGTGCAGGGGCAGGCGAGCGACGCAGACCTGCGCATCGATCCGCTTGGGGTTCTCGCGGAGGCCGCGGGCTACAGCGATCGCGAACTCTGGTGGGAGCACCAGGTCGAGCAGCGTCAGGATCCGAGCGGGCTCTTTGAGGGCATTCTCGAGGCGATGAGCGCCCTCCGTGAGGGCTTGCCACCGCCGATCGGTCACGAGGGGCGGCGCGAGGCCTACATGCGTCGCACGATCCGCTCGGCTCGTCGGACCCACCAGCGTGTCGCCGTGATCTGCGGGGCCTGGCACGCACCCGCGCTCCGCGATCTGCGGGGGGCAAAGGCCGACAACGCCCTGCTCAAGGGCATGGCCAAGACCAAGGTCATCGCCACCTGGATCCCCTGGACCTACGATCGCCTGACCTTTGAGTCAGGGTACGGCGCTGGTGTGCGCTCGCCCGGTTGGTACCAGCATCTCTGGGAGTCGCCCGAGAGTTCGGCTGTGCGTTGGGCGGTGCGGGCTGCCCGGCTGCTTCGCGCTCAGGATCTCGATGCTTCGTCGGCTGGGGTGATCGAGGTCGTGCGCCTCGCCGAGTCGCTGGCGGCGGTCCGCGAGTTGCCCTTGCCCGGTCTTGCGGAGCTGCGCGAGGCGATCGGCGCGGTGCTCTGTCACGGTGAGCCGGCACCGCTCGCCCTTATCGCCCGTGATCTCGAGGTCGGATCGGCCCTGGGAGAGGTTCCCGAGGGCGCGCCGATGGTGCCTCTGCAGCGGGATCTGCAGCTCCGACAGCGACGGCTGCGGATGAAGCCGAGCGCAGAGATCCGCGACTTAAAATTGGACCTGCGCAAAGAGACAGGCCTCGCTCGCTCGACGCTGCTGCACCGCCTACTTCTGCTCGAGATCGATTGGGGGGAACTTCGCGAGGCTTCGGGGCAGGGGGGCGCTGGATCGTTTCGCGAGCATTGGCGGATCCAGTGGCGGCCGGAGCTTGCTGTCAAAGTGATCGAGGCCAACTTGCTGGGCAACAGCGTCGAGGCGGCGGCCCTCGAGGCCGTGCGTCGCCGGGCCGCGATGGCCGGTTTGGGTGAACTTACGGGCCTCGCGCTGCGCATCTTACCCGCGGCACTCGAGGCGGCGATGGAGCCCTTGATCGCGCGCTTGCAGGCTGTCGCGGCGGTGACGGCCGATGTCCGGGAGCTGATGCGGGCACTGCCTTCGCTCGCTCGAATCGGCCGCTACGGCGATGTCCGGGGCGATCACGAGGCCTCCTTCGCGGCCCTGCTCGACGGTCTTGTGGCGCGCATTTTGGTGGGTCTTGGGCCCGCCTGTGAGGGCCTGGACGAGGAAGCCGCGGCCGATATGGTCGAGGGCATCGGCGAGGTGCACGAAGGGCTGCGTCTGCTCGACCGGATCGATCTACGCGAGGCCTGGATGCGAGCGCTGCGGGTTCTGATGGAGCGGGCAGCCCATGCCAGGATCCAGGGACGGGCCGCTCGTCTGCGCCTGGAGCTCGGCGATCTCGACGAGCAAGCGCTCGGTTTGGCCGCCAGTTTGGCGCTCTCCCGGGCCAACGAGCCGACAGATGCCGCCGCGTGGGCGGAGGGATTGTTGCGCGGATCGGGCCTGGTCCTGGTCCACCAAAACGCGATTTGGCGGGTGCTCGATGGCTGGCTCTCGTGCCTCTCGGTCGACGCCTTTGATGCGATCTTGCCGATGTTGCGCCGGGCGTTCTCGGAGTTCACGGATCCAGAGCGACGGCAGATGGCCGCCAAGGTGAGGGCGCTCTGCAGCAGTGCACAGGCGGGCGCAGACCCGAGTGGACAGGACGCAGAGACCCTCGATAGGCGCCGCGCAGATCGTGTACTGCCGGTGCTCGCCTCGATCCTCGGGGTCTCGCCGCCCGAGCTAGGCGAGCCACAGGGAGGTCAGGCATGAGCGAGTCAGGAGCCGACGACGAGCGCCTGCACCGTTGGCGATTGGTGCTCGGCAAGGCCGCGGAAGAGGGCCTTGGCTGCGATCTCAAGGGCGACGCCTTGGCGATCGATGACACGCTCGCGGCCCTCTACGAGAGCGATCGCAAGGGCGGACTTGGGGCCTCTTCGCCCAACATCAACCGCTGGCTTGGCGACATCCGCACCTATTTTCCAACGCCCGTGGTGCGCATGATGCAGCGCGATGCCCTCGACCGTCTGGGGCTCAAGAAGATGCTCTTAGAGCCCGAACTGCTGGCTGCAGTTGAGGCCGACGTTGAGCTGGTCGCGAGCCTGATGTCGCTTCGCAAGGTGATCCCAGAGCGCACCAAAGAGACCGCACGCATGGTGGTGCAGCGGGTCGTCGATGACCTCGAACGGCGCCTGCGTTTGTCGCTGATGCAGGCGGTACGAGGTGCCCTCAGCCGATCGTTCCGCACCCGCCGGCCGCGTCTTCACGAGATCGATTGGCCGCGGACGATCCGCCGCAATCTCAAAAATTATATCCCTGAGCGCAGGACGATCATCGCCAGCGAACTGCACGGCTTTGGCCACCGGCGATCGAGTCTCCGCGACATCATCCTTTGCCTCGATCAGAGCGGCTCGATGGCCTCGTCAACGGTGTATGCGGCGGTCTTTGGCGCTGTCCTGGCGTCGATGCGATCGGTGTCGACCAAGATGATCGCCTTTGACACTGCGGTGGCCGATCTGACCGAGAATCTCCACGATCCGGTCGATCTGCTCTTTGGTGTGCGCCTGGGCGGAGGCACCGATATCGGCCGTGCGCTCGCCTACTGCAGCGGTCTCATCGAACGGCCGACCGAGACGATCCTGGTGCTGATCACCGATCTCTACGAGGGCGGAGAGCGGGACAAGATGCTGCGTCGCGCGGCGGCGTTGGTCGCTGCCGGTGTCAACGTGATCTGCTTGCTCGCGCTCAGTGATCGCGGCGCGCCGTTTTATGATCACGACAACGCGGGACGTTTTGCGGCGCTCGGCATCCCGACGTTTGCCTGCACACCCGATCTTTTCCCCGAGTTGATGGCGGCGGCGCTCGCCCGCGAGGATCTCGGGATCTGGGCGGCACGGCGCCAGATCACAGTTGCCCGGAGCGACGCGAGCGACGGCTCGTAGCCTTAATCGAGCGGGTCGGGGGGTATGTATTCGATAGGGGGAGGCTCGATCTCGAGGCGGTTCATCTGCGCCTGCATGCGCTGGTAGGAGTCTTCGACGAGCTCGACGTCATCCTTGCCGACGCGGGCGGAGAGTGCCGTGAAGGCGTCGTTGACGTTGCGATAGAGGCGGCTGCGTTCGCGTTTGCCTAGGTGCTCGGGCTCGGTCTCCTCGAGGTCGGTCATCATGCGCTCAAACGCCGCTTCGGCGACGGCGCGAGTGATCGGCAGGGCCGCCCC
>CAYYUP010000028.1:68203-73084 GCA_964474905.1 uncultured Nannocystis sp.
GTTGTGTCGTCGGGCGCTGTGGCCCTTAGCGGCATGCGAGGGGTGCGTGCACGCTCTTGGACAGCGCGGGCGATCCGGGAGATCGGAGTTGTGCCGGTCTCGGTTGGGGCCTTCGGTCTCGCGCGACGATCGAGCACACGCTGCTGGGGCGGCTCTGCGCTGCTCATGCTGTAGACGGCGTAGCCGACCAGCGAGAGCGAGGTCAGAGCAAAGAGGCCGAGGAGGGGGGCTTTCATCTGCCGCAGAGATCCGGCAGAGCTTCGAATTCGTTGAGGAGCTCGCCGTAGGAGTTGATGGTTCGGCCGCCGAAGACCGCGTCGTCGAACTGATAGAAAATGCGGTGATCGAGCGGCTCAATCGCACCGTTGTCGTAGGCTTCGGCGTCGCTCTCTCGGTTGCCAAAACCAAAGAGCGGCACCAGCCCCTTGCCGGCGAGCATCGCCAGTTCGCCGGTCTTGTAGATGACAGCCTCGCCCCCAAGAGCGCCGCTCTTGCTCAGCGTTGTGTGCACAATGCCGTGGGGGAATTTGCGTTTGTTGATGAACTCGCGGGTGCGCTTGTAGAGGAACTCTGGGCGCGCAGTCATGTACATGGGCCAGTAGCCCTTGGATACCAGGATATCAAAGGCCTCTGCGGCGAAGACGTGGGAGTCGGGGATGTCACCGAGTAGGAGGTCGAAGAACTCCTCGTTCTCGGAGGTGGTCAGGGTGCCATCGACATCGCTGACGAAGATCGGTGCGCCCATCGGCAGCACATCGATGTACTGATCGGCGGTGCTCTTGTCGTCCTCGACGATCATGTGCACACGGTGGCGGCCGGGCGCGAGCTTTTTGTTCTCGGGGATCTTGAAGTAGATCCGGCCGCCCGTATCTTCGACGCCTTCGATCGTCGGGTTGTCGCCGTCGTCCGAGGTAATCGCCGTGCCGAGTTCCTCCCACTCGCCCGCGCAGCCGCGGTTGAGGAAGATCCGGACAGGCTCGCCGTGCAGGTCGAAGTCGAGGATGCCGGTGTCCGCGAACTTGGCGAGCACCCATTGATCCTCGCCGTCGACGTAAAACATGTCGCGGCCGCGGTGGTTGTTGTCGGTGGGCGTCGGGTTGTCGTCGAGCTTGGGCGGCGGTACCGAATCGCAGTCGGGGATCGGATCGCAGAGCGCCCCGGGGAAGGCCTCGCCGCCGGTTGTCGTTGTGGTGGTGGTTGTTGTTGTTGTTGTCGTCGCAGCCGTTGTCGTCGCAGCCGTTGTTTCGGTGGTCTCTGTGTCCGCCGTCGTGCTCGTGGTGCCGGTTGCGGTACCAGTGCCGGTGTCGGTGCCAGTGCCGGTCGCGGTTCCCACCGAGGTGGAGCTCGAGGTCGCGGTCGGGTTGGAGGTGCTCGCGGTGTCGGTCGCGCTTGCGTTGCCCGAATCATCCCCGCAGCAGACGAGGAAAACGACGAGCGAGGTCGCGGAGAGCACAGAGAGGGCAGGTGTGAGCCTGTGGCGTCGGCGGAGCATCGACCCCAAGATAGCCGATTTTAAGACCCTTGCGGGCATCAACCGACGACTGCTTGGGCGAGCCCAGAGCGCACGAGCAGCGCTTCGGGATCGGGCTCTCGGCCCATAAATTCGACGAAGAGTTCCAGCGGGTCGCGGCTGTCGCCCTTCGCGAGGATCGATCGCCGGAAGGCCGCGCCGACCTCGGGGCTGAGGATGCCGCCGCTGCGAAAGCGGCTAAAGGCATCGGCGTCGAGCACCTCGGCCCACTTATATGAATAGTAGGCGGCCGCGTAGCCCACCGGGGACGCGAAAAGGTGGGTAAAGCCTGTGACCATCGCGTAGTCACTCGGCAAGTCGATCGGCGAGAACTCAGCGGCGATGTTGCGCGCATAGGCCAGTGGCGAGCCGTCGCGCGCCTCTTTGTAGTCGATGTGCAGGGCCAGATCGAGGGTGCCAAAACTCAACTGACGCATGGTTTGGTTGGCACTCCGGTAATTTTTCGCGGCGATCATCTTGCCAAAGAGTGCGTCCGGGATGGGCTCGTCGCTCTGCCAATGGCGGGCGAAGAGATCGAGGGCTTCCCGCTCCCAGCACCAGTTTTCCATGATCTGCGAGGGCAGCTCGACAAAATCCCAGGCGACATTGGTGCCGGCGAGCGAGCGCACATCGACCTCGGTGAGCAGGTGATGGAGGAGGTGGCCAAACTCATGAAAGAGGGTCTCGACCTCGCGGTGGGTGAGAAGCGCAGGTTTGTCGCCGATCGCGGGGCTGACATTGGCGCAGATCAGGCCGACATGGGGCTCCTTTGTGCCATCTGCGAGTATTCTACCGGTATGCAGCGCGTTCATCCAGGCGCCGCCACGTTTGCTCTCGCGGGGGTAAAGATCGGCGTGAAAGGTGCCGAGCAGGCGGCCCTTGGCGCCGTGCAATGCGTATACTTGCACATCTTTGTGCCAGCTCGGAAGCTCGGGCATGGGCCGCACGTTCACTCCGTAGAGACGCTCGGCGATGGCAAAGATCCCGCGCAGCACTGCATCCGCAGAAAAATAGGGGCGTAAGGCCTCTTCGTCGAAGTCGTAGCGGGCGCGTCGCTGCTTTTCGGAGTAATAGCCCAGGTCCCAGGGGGCGAGCTTTTTTGGAGCGTCTTTTTGGTCGGCGACGAAGTGCTCGAGGGCTGTATTTTCGGCGGCAAAAAAGCCTTTGACACGCCCCCGAAGGTCGCGGACAAAGCCCTGCGCCCGGGCACCATTTTTGGCCATGCGGTCGTGCAGAACCAGATCGGCGAACGAGTCAAAACCGAGTATTGAGGCTTTAGAAGCCCGTAATTCGACGATCTTGGCGATGCGCGGTTCGTTGTTGTAGGGCTCATCGGCGCCCCGACGGTTGTAGGCGCGATAGACCTGCTCGCGGATCCCCCGGTCGTGCAGATAGGTGAGTACCGGGATCACGCTGGGCGCTTGCAAGGTGAAGCGCCAGCCCTCCAGACCCTTGGCGGCGGCGCTCTCTCGGGCGGCATCCTTTGCCGAAGCGGGCAGGCCGGCGAGTCGCTCTTCGTCCTTGATGAGCAGCTCAAAGCTGTTGGTCGCGTCGAGAACGTTCTGCGAGAACGCGGTTGTGATCTCGGCGAGTTCGACGCTTACCTGGGCCAAGGTTTGCTTGCCGGCCTCGTCGAGTTCGGCGCCGTGGGTGCGAAAATCGTCGAGTGTCTTGTCGAGCAGGCGGCGCTTCGAGGGCTCTAGCGCGGCCGCTTCGGAGGTTTGGGCCAACTCTTGCAGCGCCTGCCAGAGCCCCGCGTCGAGCGGGATCGACGCGTAAAACTGGGCGACCGAGGGCTGCACCGCGTTGTAGGCCGCGCGCAGCGGATCGGTGGTGACCACCGACTCGAGATGACCGGCAATCGTCATCGCGAACTCGAGCGGCTCGGTCGCGTTTTCGAGGGCCGCAAGCGTATTGTCGTAGGTCCGCGGCCCCTCGGCGCTGACGATCGCGGCGATCGCTGCCTTGGCCCCTTCGATCAGACTGGCGATCGCGGGTTCGATGTGAGCGGCTGTGATCCGGTCGAAGGGGATGCGCGGATCGACGTTCAGGAGCGGGTTGTTTGCGTCCATGGATTCCTGGGCGGCGAAGATAGCAGATCCGCCGGCGTGATCTGTCGGCGAGAGCGTCGTCGTCGTTTGTTGTGTGATCGCGTCGCTGACTACGGGGGCCGGGACGTCCTCCCTTTGGCGCCGGGAACCACGCGGCCTCGGCGCTCTAACCCTTGGAGTCAGTGCTCCTGAGCAGAGGCGATTGTGACACTCGCGCCAGCCAAACACGGTAATACTTCGGAACAGTCGATCCTCGTTTTTTCGGGACCGTTCACACTCTTAACGTGGGCTATGTTGGTATGACGATGCCTGAAGGCGCAATTTCTTTGTCTTTTGGTCTCGGTTGAAAAGCTCTTGAGACTATACATTTGTGTTTGAGTTTCATGCCCCGCTCCCCGATTTCGTCCAAAGCGAGCTTCGGGACTTCGTCGTGTGCGGCGACTTCTCGCAGGGCTTCGTGCGGACCACGTGCCGCCGCTACGGCGACGAGCTGCGGGTGCCCTTTCCGTGCAAAGGCCGCGGCTTCTGCCCGTCGTGCATAGGCCGGCGGATGGCCGAGGGAGCGGCGGCACGACGTTGCACGGTGTAGGCATTCTTCTCGATATCGAGGTCAAGCCGACGGCTGCGGACTTCGCTGCTGGGATCGTTCCAGAGTTGAAGCAAGCGATTACTGCGCTCGGAGGTTTGCTCTCTTGCTTCATTCTGCGTCCCGGTAGCCCGGGCGTAGATCGATCGCCGCAGCGTGCGAGCAGAGTTGAAGGGCAGTGCTCGTGTGTCGGGCAGCCTCTGGTGAGCGCTGGACCCGGATTTTTTGCCGGTTTTGATGGGCGGCGATCACTCCGCGTTTCGACCCCCTTCGCCCAGGCTCCAGCCACTCCGCTCCTCGCACGAATTCCAAGATCAAACCTCTTTATGCATACGCATGTCGACGAACCGCGACCCTCGCGTCACACTCGATTCGGATCGAGACATTGATGTCGCCAACGAAGAAAAAATTTCCAGATTTCGGAACAGAATTCTTGGCACGTGAGTTGCACGTGAACGACTGCAATGAAGTTCAACCCCACTATTTTTACCCTTCTTTCCCTTCTTACCTTCCCTCTCCTTCCTGCGTGCTCCAAGTCGATTCCAGACCATGCGAACTCGGGCACTGATTCTGATTCGGACTCCGATTCCGAGTCCGAGTCTGAGTCTGAGTCTGAGTCTGAGTCTGGTTCTGAGTCTGAGTCTGAGTCTGAGTCTGAGTCTGAGTCTGGTTCTGACCCCGGTGACTTCGAAGGTGAATGCAAGGCTCTCTCCTTGCAATGGAGTCAGCTTTCC
>CAYYUP010000029.1:0-23896 GCA_964474905.1 uncultured Nannocystis sp.
CCGCGTCCGCTTTGCGTTGAAAACTAGGCGGCCAGCGCCGATGATTCGCCCCCCCCCAACGGTCACGGACTCTCGATTGCCAAGTGAAACCCTGAAAATGCTGCGCGGAGCTGAAGCTCTCGCCAAAGACGTCCACACAAAGAGCTTCTACGAGAAGGTCGAGCAAACTCTGAGGCCACATCGCGCGACCCTGCTCGAGGCTTTTCGCCAGTGGGCCCCGGAGATCACCTTGGTCCCCAAGGCCAAGCCCTTTGGTGAGCCCCAGGTCGTGCACGTCGTGGCCTTGGCAACGACCCTGATCGTCACCGACGGCGTTGACGGCATGCCGCTACCGGAGTGGTTTCTCCCCTACCTCCAGCTCGTCCCCTACCTCGAGATCTACGACTGTCTTGGACCCTGTCAGCGGGCTTGTGCCTTCCTGCCAGCGGCGATGCTCCGCGAGGCTATCCGTGACGCGCAGAGCAGGTGGGCGAACACCAACGCCATCGCCCTGCTCTCGGGCATCGCCGACGACCGCGAGACCATCGCCTACGTCGTCGGCGAACTCAACATCGGCGAGCGCGGGGCCGAAGACATGAGCCAGAAGCTCCACCATATTGGCGCGCCCCTGCTCGGCGCGATCCAGGCGATCTGGGCCGACGACCTCTGGAAATACCACGCACAGGCGCTGCTGATGGCACTCCATCGTCTCAGGCTGCCCGAGAGTGCAGACCTCTATATCAGGGCGCTGGGTCACAAATCCAAGCCGGTCAAGGCCCTCGCCCAGACGGGTCTCGCGGACCTGGGCCCGCAGGCACGGGCTGCCTTGATGGCTGGTACGACCGCCAAGAAAAAAGCGATCCGCGCCTTTTGCAGCGACCAACTCGAGCTGCTCGGCCCGACGACGGCCGACGCAGCCGAGAATGACGCGAAGGAGCCCTCTGTGAGCGGATTTCACGGCCTTTCGGCGGACGAAAAATCCCGGATGATCGAGCGCATCGATGCTGTCCGCGTCAAAGAAGAACTGCGTCCTGCCTTCTTCAAAGAGATGACCGAAGCGCCAGCGCTGTGGTTTGAGGCGATGGTCGAAGTGCTCGCTCAGTCGGTCGGCCGCGACGACATCCAGCACCTGATCGCCGCTGCGCTCCGCGAGCCCGCCTTTCGCGACCGAGTACCAACATTTTGGAGCGTCTATCTCCATTTTCTCGCCCGTCACAATATCCACGACACCTACAATCAATGGCAGCTGATGCAGCATATCGCGATGCTGCCCGCAGACCTCGAAGCCGGGGTTTTCGAGCGCGCCTACCTAGGTGCCGCTGGCCCCTTCACGAGCAAGCTCTTGCCTCATTATTTTACGCGCATACGGCCGGCGAGCACCGCGTTGATGCTCCAAGCCCTCAAGCACAGATCGAAGCCGGTCCGCGCCGCCGCGGTCATGGCCGCCGCCGACCTCACCGAAAACCTGGAGCCGCTCATCGGCCTCCTGAAGGAGCGCAAGAAGGCGACCCGCATCGCCATCAGCGAAGCGCTCTGCATGGCGAACAAAGAGCTGGTCTCGCCGCACAGAGAGCAGATCGAAGCCGCCCTCAATAAGGAAAAAGTCGATGAGGTGCAGGGCCTGATGCAGTCCGCGCTCACCCGCCTCTGAGTACGTGACAGCCCAGAGGCGCTCGAGTCGACCTAGAAGCTATCCGGCAGGGCCCATTTCGAGAGCGTGCCGTTTTGCACGATCTTCACCGGCGTAAACCACAGATTACCGCTGGGGCTAACGGCGACTCGGCCCTTGCCCGGCATTTGCTCGAATGTTGAGACTTCGCCGGTGAAGGGATGGAGTTCGACAACCTCGAGGGTCGAGAGTCCGACGTACACCAGGCCACTGAAGGAATCGTGGCTGATGCTGGTGATATCCGCCATCAGGTCGATGAGCAGCTCGTTGTCGCCGGTGTTTGTATTGTAGCGATAGATCTCGCCACCGATCAGGCCGACGAGGATATGCGCAGGACTCACGGGCGCACCCGCGGTGACCCGAGAATCGAATGTGAAGAGCTTCTCCTGGGTCATCTTGTCGAGATCGGCGGTGTTGAGATCGCCGTTGTCGGTGGAGTTGCCCACGTAGAGCACGCGATTCTCGCCCCAGGTCAGGCCGTGGGGGCCGGCATCGGCGGCGGTATTGCCAAAGGGACCGACACCTTGGGTTGCTTTGGCGGCGATGATGATCGGAAGGGGATTCATCATATTGTCCTCGTCGAGGCGAGCGACGCCCTGGGGGGGGTCGACGAAGCAGCCGCAGGTGGGGCAGCAGGTGTAGGTGATCGCGACCTCGCCGAGACCTTCTACAGGGATCGGTGGCTGCACGACCTCGCCTGCGAGGTGATCCGGCGGCAGTGTGGATTGGGGCATGGTCAAGCGCTTGAGGATGCGGACTTCGCCCATATTGAGGTTGGCGACCCCGGCGAACTGGGAGAGCACTCCATCGGGGGTCAATCTGCGCACGAAGTCGGTACCGCTGCGTAGGGTGACCATCCAGGCGGTGCAATCGTCGGCGAAGTCGATGCCGCCGATTTGGCTGGCAAAGGGGCCGTTGAGCAGCTCAATGCTGGGGTCCTCGCATTCGATCTGACGGGTGCAACTGCAAAAGGATCCCCAGCACGAGCCCTCATCGGTGCAGTCGACGCCTGCGCAGGGAGCGATGGGCACACAGGTACCCAGGCCATCGCAGACGCTGCCTGGGCCGCATAGCTTGTCGCCACAGACCTCAGAGCCTCCGCCGAGGGAGCAGCTCGCGTCCAGGTCTTTGCAGTCGCCACTGATGACGTCGCAGATCTGATCGGGGCCGCAGGGGTCTGGATCCTGGCCCTGACAGGAGGTGACGCAGACATCATCGATGCATTGTTGGTTTGGCTGGTTGCATACCCCGCAACCGCCGCCGGTGGTGGTGCCAGTGGTCGTTGTGCTACTGGTGGAGTCGGTTTCGCCGGTGGTCGCGGCCTGGGTGGTGCTGCCGCTCGTATCTGTGGTCGTCGGCTCGCTCGTCTGGGTTGCTGTGTCGGTCGCGCTGGAGTCTGAGGCGGTGCCGGTGGCGGTGCCGGTAGCGGTGTTGGAGGTGGACGTCGAGGTTGCTGCGGTCTCTGTGCCCGTCGCAGACGTGGAGTCGGAGTCGGTGGCGGTCGATGTCTCGGTGGTCGTGGCGTTGCCGTCGTCTCCGCAGGCGCCGAGCACCACCATTGCGCCGATGGCCAGCGCGCTGCTCAGATGTCGGAGCGCAAGATGGTTTGGTTTCGTAATTGTATTGATCCTCATGCTCACCCTTACCCGTGCCTGTACGTTTTCATCGTGGGGGTCGAGACCACCGGAATGAGTGTAACGATGCGACGCTCCGGCTGTCGCTCGGTCGAACGCAGACGGGCTCGCAGCTCCGGGTTTTCAGGCCCCCGGGCTTGCGGCGGAGTTGCGCTAAGGATGCGGGCATGGATGCCATCATGGTCATCAGAGGGGCCTTTCGTCGCGATCGTCGCGGGCTTGCTGGACGCTTGGCAGCGGGCCGGTTAGCCTTGATGTCGATGGCGATGCAACCAGACCAAGGATTCGGGTGGTCGTTGCCCCTGCGTGGCCGCGCGCCCGATGGAATCGCTCGCGAGCTCAAGGGCGTCAGACGCCAGGTCGAGAGCCTCGTCAGCGCCTATTTTCCTGCGGCGGAGGGCTATGTCTTTGAGCGCGTCGACTCCCCCAACAGCTCGACGCACGGCGGTTTTGAGCATTTTGGGGTCGTCATCGATCGGGGGGATTTTCGGGCTGAGATCGCCTTTGAGCATCTAAGCCCGCGAGTGGAGGGGGCGCCGGCGTGGGTGCGGCTTTGCGGTAGCTCGCAGTCGCGGGTATTGGTCCGCGCTCGCCGTGTTGGCATCGGCCTCGCGGAGACCCTGCGCTGGGTGGTGGGCTCGCTGGGTATCGCTGCGGTGGTGGTGATGCTCTCGCTGCTCGCTCTGAGCCCGCCGCACTTTTCGGTCGAGACCCTCTTTGTGCTCGGCGGTCTGTTGATGGTGGTGGTCGCCGTACTCACGGTGGCTGCGGCGGTCGCGATCGGTGCCTGGTTCGGAGGACAGGTCGGCGCCGTGCTCCTGCTCCGTGCGCAGCGGCAGGTGGCCGCGGATGATCAGCTCCGCAAAGACATCCTGCGCTGGGCTTCGCTCACGCGGCAGATGATGGCCATGCGCGGGCTACTTGCCGGTGATCTGCGGCGTCAACCATTTCGCCACGAGCGCGAGAATTGGATGCCTCCGCGCGAAGCCTCGCGGGGTACGAGCACGTCCATCTGATCGTGCTTGTGATCCTGATCGGCGAGGTCGCGGTGCGTTCTAAAATCACGAGAGTCAACAATTACTCGAAATCGTCTTCTGCAGACGACTTGGGGGCAAATGGCGGGATCTCAGGGGTTGCTAGGATGCGCCGCCAGAGGGGGGTCCACACCGTCCATTCGTGGTCCCCTGGGGCGGTAAAAATGTGCTCTTGGGGTAGGAGCTGGGCGAGCAAAGCGTGGGCGGAGGCGCTGGGATCCTCTGTGCCGTAGCCGAGGTAGAGCTGAGGCCGGGGCTCGTGGGCATTTTGGTAACCCTTGAGCCAGCGCCAGAGTTCGTGATCGAAGCTGCCGGGTTTTGGGTCGGGTTGCCACTCGCGTACGCCCGCTGCGGCGATTTTTCGCAGGGTGCGCTTGTTGCCGAGGTAGGGCGCGAGGAGGACGATGCCGTCGATTGACTCGCCGTGCTGCTGGGCGAAGAGCAGCGCTCCGAGACCGCCCATCGAGATACCGACCAGCCAAATTTCGTTGTAACCTGCGCTCTTGGCCGGCGAGATGATGTCTTGCCAAAGACGATCGATAAGGGTGCGACCGAGGTAATAACCAGCGTGGGCGTCGACGGCGATGATGTCGACGGCAGCTCCGCTCTCGCGGACAGCGGCGACAAAATTGTGCTCGACGAAGGCCGAGGGGTGGTCGCCAGCGCCGGGCAGGAAGACGAGCAGTGTGTCGCTGCGGATCGCTGCGGCGGGGTGCCGATCGGCTGCGAGCGGTTTGTTTCTTGAGCTGCTCGCGCAGGCGCCGAGGCCGATCATTGCTGCGAGCGAGAGGAGAGCGAGGCGGCGGAGCATCGTAGCTACTGTCGTAGCACGGGCATGCCTGGGCGCGAGCCGTCCGCGGGCGACCTAGTGTTTGATGAAGGGGTGTACAAGCTGCGCGAGGTAGCCGCGGGGCCAGGGTTTGGTGAGCCCCAACTCGTAGCGCTCGGGCCCCTTTGGGCGGAAGTAGGTTCCGAAGAGGAGGTCGACCCAGGGCGCGAGATTGGTAAAATTATGACGGGTGGCGCGGACCCGGGCGTGGTGCCAATGATGCAGATCCGGGGCCCCCAAGAGCAGGCGCAGAGGCCCGAGCGGCAGCCGCACGTTGGAATGGATGAAGATCGCCCAAAGGCCGCGAAAGACCACCAGACCGCCGAGCGCCTCGAAGGGCAGGGCGAGCACGATCGCGGGCAGGTTGATCACTAATTGGGTGAGAATGCCGTCGACTGGGTGCTCGCGGTGGGCGGCGAGCCAGTCGAGATGCTCTGTCGAATGGTGGACCGCGTGGAATCTCCACAGTAGCGGGTAATGATGGCAGGCGCGGTGGAACCAATAGACGAGAAGATCGCCGACTGCGAGGGCGACGAGGCCGCGGACCCAGAGGGGTGCAGCCGCACTCGCCTCGAGCAGCGCGCTCGGCACGGCTGGTTGCACGATGTCGGCGAAGGCGCTCAGAACAAGCAGGGCGAGGCCCGCAAAGGCGAGGTATTGGCCGAGGAAGAAACACAGATCGACGTGCCACTCCGGCCTCCATGCGGCCTGCCCTGGCCGCGCCGGAAAGGCTCGCTCGAGGGGCCCAAAGATCAGGGCGAGCAGCCCGAGCGAGAGCACAGTCGAGGTAAGGAACTCCATCGTCGTGGGGTCTATCGGCCAGCATTGCGAGCAGGAAAGAGCTCGCGGCGGGTCGTCGGATGGCGGGACATTGAGGACACGTGGTCGATCTAGTGTTTGCCCACAGGAGCTGCGTTCGCGGCTTGCGGGGCTTGCGGGGCTTGTTGGGCTTGTTGGGCCTGATCTTGCGGCTCTGCCTTAGTCGGGGGCAGCAGCTTCTCGGGTTCGATCAGGGGCGCGATCGCTTTGCTCGCCGGGAAGAATCGTGGCTTTGGCGGAGGATCGGCGGGCTCTTTGTTCGCCTTGTCCGAGTTGTTTGCATTCGTTGGCAGAGGAGGGGTGTCTCCGGCGGACTTGGGCGTGTCTGCGGGCGTGTCTGCGGGCGTGTCTGCGGGCGTGTCTGCAGGCGTGTCTGCGGGCGTGTCTGCAGGGGGGACCGCTTGCTTGGTCGCCTCGGCTGGCATCGCTGGGGCCTTCGCGGGTTCGGCCTGAAGGGGCTTGTCCTCGCTCGATCCGCAGCCGGGCACACCTGCCTGGAGGACCAGGAAGCCGCCGATCGCGAGGGAGAGCGCGAGGGCAGGCAAGCGGAGGTAGAGCGATGGCTCACGCGGCGGACGTGACATGCCCCGATGGTAGCGCGCTCCGGCCAAGCCCGCGGTGAAAGTCGTTGCTCGCGCGTTCGTTGTCTGCCGAGCTTCTCCACGGGGGTCGCTAGGCGGTTCTTCGACGGCAGGGCCAAGTGCAGAACGAAGCGCGCCCGGTCTTGGGGCCGCCAAGGTCGGTCGTGCTCGCCTGCGCACGACGGCGGTCATTCGCGCGTGTTATAAGGCCGGCGCTGATGGAGTCGAAGACCCACCTTCGCATCAATTCTCGCCTTTGTGGCAGCCCTCTGTCGCTCTCCGAGGGTCGTGCCGAGGTGGGTTGGTTGGCGTTGCCCGAGATGGCCGCCGATGATCAGGGGCTGGTGCACGGCGGCTTTGTTTTTGGTCTCGCCGACTACGCGGGCATGCTCGCCATCAACCACCCAAATGTGGTTATTGGGTCGGCGGAGTTGCGTTTTCATCGGCCGGTTGTCGTCGGTGATCGGCTGGTCGCGCGGGCGCATCGCAGCGAGGCTCGCGGTGCAAAAAAAATCGTTGAGGTCGAGGTCTGCCGAGGTGAGCAAGTGGTGCTCAGCGGCGTACTCACCTGTTTTGTTCCTGAACACCATGTGCTCGTGCGGAGCGCGGGCTGACGAGTTGGAGAAGACGATGGACGGCGGTGCTTGGATTGGTGAGGTCCTGCGACGACAGGGCGTGCGATGGCTCTTTACCCTCTGCGGGGGTCATATCTCGCCGATTTTGGTCGGTGCAAAGGCCTGCGGTGTGCGGGTGGTGGATGTGCGCCACGAGGTCAATGCGGTCTTCGCCGCCGACGCTGTCGCGCGGTTAACAGGTGTGCCTGGGGTCGCTGCGGTGACGGCTGGGCCGGGTCTGACCAATACGATTACCGCCGTAAAGAATGCCCAATTGGCGCAGTCACCTGTGATCATATTTGGCGGTGCGACTGCGACCGTGCTGCGCGGCCGCGGGGCTCTGCAAGATATCGATCAATTAGCGCTGATGCGACCGCACGTGAAGTGGGCGATCTCGGTGCGTCGGGTTCGTGATCTGGTCAGTACCGTCGAGCGGGCGTTTCAGGTCGCCCAGGCGGGGGTGCCGGGGCCGGTATTCATCGAGGTGCCGGTGGACCTCCTTTACGGCGAGGCGGTGGTCAAGAGCTGGTACGGAGCCAAATCCAAGCCGGGGCGATCGCCAACCCTCCAGGAGCGAGCAGTCTCGGCGTACCTAGGTGTGCACACCCGGCGCCTCTTTGCCGGCGCCGATAAGCAGGAGATCGGTGAGCCGCTGGTGATGGCGATGCCCGAGCCTTCGCCGCAGGTGTTGCGCAGGGCGGCAAAGCGCTTTGCCGCGGCGAAGCGGCCGGTGATCGTCGTTGGTTCGCAGGCGCTGGTGGTGCCGGGTCAGGCCGATGCCGTCGCCAAGGCATTAGAGACCCTCGGCGCGCCGGTTTTCCTTTCGGGCATGGCTCGCGGCCTCCTCGGGGTCGCGCATCCGTTGCAGATGCGGCACGGTCGGCGCAAGGCGCTGAAGGACGCGGATTTGGTGTTGCTCGCGGGTGTGCCCGCGGATTTTCGCCTCGAGTACGGCCGGCACATCCCCGCGCGTGCGACCTACATGGCGGCCAATCGCAGCCTCACCGAGATGAACCGCAACCGGCGGCCGACAGTTGGCGCCCACGCGGACGCCGGTCGATTTCTCATCCAGCTCGCCCGCATGGTCGACGGTGGCGCTCGCTTTGGTGAGTGGATCGATCGTCTGCGGGGGGCGAATGACGAGCGCGAGCAAGAGATCGCCTCGAAGGCCGCGCCCGCAGAGCGACTGGTCAACCCGATCGACCTCTGCCGCAAGATGGACGCCGTGCTCGACGACGACAGCGTGCTGGTCGCGGATGGTGGTGATTTTGTCGCCACGGCTTCGTACACGATGAGCCCGCGAGGGCCGTTGCGTTGGCTCGATCCTGGGGTTTTTGGGACCCTTGGCGTTGGCGCTGGGTTTGCCCTCGGGGCCAAGTTGGCGCGACCCTCGGCGGAGACTTGGATTCTCTACGGGGACGGATCGGCAGGCTATTCTCTCGCCGAGTTCGACACCTTTGCCCGTCACGGGATCCCGGTGATCGCGGTGATCGGCAACGACGCTTGCTGGACGCAGATCGCCCGCGAGCAGGTCGAAATCCTCGGTGATGACGTGGGTTGTCCGTTGGCGCGGACGGACTACCATCGGGCGGCCGAGGGGTTTGGTGGCGTCGGCCTGGTGATCGAGTCAAGTGACCAGGTGGAGCCTGTCTTGGCGCAGGCGAAGGAGCTGGCGCGGGCGGGTAAGCCGGTGTTGGTGAATGTGCACCTTGCGACTACAGATTTCCGCAAGGGATCAATCTCGATGTGAGCGTGGTCTGGGTGCGGCTGGCCGGTCAGGGGCCGGCAGGATCCGGGGCGCGATCATCGTTGGCCGCAGTGCAGACGCGGGCGATATCATCGCCAGTATGACCTACACTTCTTGGCATATCGTTGGCTGGATCGCGGCGACGGCACTGGTGGGCTGTTCGAAGCCAAATCCCGCCTGGACGGCGTCCCAGACCGCCGCGGACTCCACGACCGAGGAGACGCTGACGCGCGGCACGACCGAGGTCACGACGATGACCGCTTCGTCGAGCACATCCGATCCGACGACGACAGGCGAGATCACAGTGACGAGCACGACGAGCGGATCGTCGACCACAGAGACGAGTACATCCGGTACATCAGGCATGCCGAGTACGTCGAGTACGACGAGTACGTCGAGTACGTCGAGCACGACCGGTGGTTTGGTGTGTTCTGTTAACGATGATCAGTCGCTTACGATTGTGCTGACAATGTCGGACCCTCCTCCGAGTGAGTTTGTCGAACCGGAGGCCGGTGCATGCGAAGTGGGTACTTGGTCCTTTATTGGGGGGTTTAAACAGATCGAAGGGGCGATCAGGGGAACGGGCGGAGGGGTTTGCCCGGGCGGGACTCCTAACGCCTGGGTTAATCTCGATCCTGGTGATCCGGGAGGGCTGTCAATTCCAATTGGCGATGGTTGCGGGGTCCTGTTTGTCCATTATCGAGAACTCAACGGCATTTGCGAGGTCGCCGGGTTTAGTGTCTTTGAGAAGAACGAGCAGGGGGAAATCGATAAACCGCCGCTCTATCAGGCGGGCTCGGGCGCGCTTGCCTTTCAAGGGCATCCTATGTTCAGCAACTTCGCGGACTTCGATTATAGCCCGACGAAGAGTATTGCCCTCTGCACAGGGGAGCCGCAGTTTTGCGCCGTCGCGGAGGGCACGCAGACCGTGCTGTGGGAGCAATTTGATCCCGAGGTCGCGCTAAACGAGGAGCAGGAGCCCGTGCTCTGTGGCCCGAATGGCGTGCATAAATGCTCTGTATTGAGGGCGCATCGGCACGGGGATGACGACCAGAGCTGCGAGCGGCACCTCGACTGGGTTGTTCGAAAACTATAAAGCGGCAGAGATCGCGGCTTAGAAGCAGGCGAAGGCGTCGACGCCGTGGTCACCGCCCTGAAAGCGCTCGATCTTCGTGCAGGTACCGGCCCCGTCGGCGCAGGGTTGGTTGGCCTGCTCGGCCTTGCAGAGCACGTGGCAGAGCTGGTCGCCGCTGCCTTCGCTGCACTCTAGACTGTCGTCTGGCCCAGGCGAGCAGATGTAGTCAAAGTCGCAGATGCCCTGATCACAATCACTGTCGATACAGCACTCGCGAAGCGCCTCGTCTTCGCATTTTTGTACCGGGCTCGGGTCGTCCGCACAGGCCGCAACGATCACGAACGTGAGAGCGAAGAGGGGCAGGATCTTCGGGAGGAGCATTGGTGCACTCTATCACCCCCGGCGCTATTTTGATCTCATGCGGAGTTCGGTGTTTGGCCGTGCGGCAGGCTCAGTACAAAGGTCGTGCCGATGCCTAGGCGGCTCTCGGCGACCAATGTGCCGCCAAAGAGCTCGACCAGTTTTTGGGAAATCGCGAGGCCCAGGCCCGTGCCCTGCTGCCGCAGCTCCGCTTGCTTGGAGAGCTGCGCGAAGGGCTCAAAGATGATCACGAGGTCCTCGGGCGACATGCCGATGCCGGTGTCGCGAATGGCGATGCGGATCCCCCGATCGCCCTCGGTCGAGGCGGTCACGGTGATCGCCCCGTCTTGGGTGAACTTACAGGCGTTGCCGATGAGGTTTTGCAGGATCTGCTTGAGCCGCTGTCGATCGCCGAGGATCGTGGCCCCTGGATCGGCGTCGATTGTGAGCGCATTACCGCTGGCGTGAAGGAGCGGTGCGAGCAGATCTTCGACCTCCTGAAGCAGAATTTGGAGGTCGATGTCCTCGGGTACGAGCCCTAGTGCGTCGGCTTCGATGCGGGAGATGTCGAGCAGATCGTTGATCACACACAACAGGTGTTCGCTCGCGCTGTGCACCCGTCGCAGGTCGGTGGATTGGCGCTCATCGTCGCGATCTGTGGCCTCGTCTAGGAGGAGTGCGCTGTACCCCAGGATGGCGTTGAGTGGGGTCCGTAATTCGTGGCTCATTTGCCGTAGGAACACTGTTTTTCGGCTGTTTGCGATTCTTGCGTGCTCGTGGGCGATTCGCATTTCGGTGTTGATTTCGGCGAGCCTGAGCTCGTTTTGGGCCCGTTTGCGCTCGTAGAGAAAGGCGAGCCCGAAGATCAGTAGAGGTGCCGCGAAAGCGGCAGCCATGAACTCCGGCATCAGCGGACCGAGCGTCGGGTCTGAGGGGGCGGGCACGATCCTAGCGAGCATCAGGACTTCGAGGCAGGTGAAGATCGTTGCAGCAGCACCGAAGCGTACGCCGACGAAGAATGTGCAGAGTAGTGGGGCTAGGCCGAAGAAAAAAAGCACCGGTGCTGGGCGCACGCCGACGATTAGATGCAGGGTCGGGAACACGAGCAAGAGCAGCGCAGAGAAGGTGCCGCCAGCGATGCGGGTCGAGCGGGTGACCCACTGCACCCAGGGCAGCAGCACCAGGATCGTCGAGATCGTAAAGCCGATCGTCAGGCCGATCCCCCAGGGAAAGCTCATGGCTTTGAGCACATTGACCGCAGTCCCCAGGAGGCCGACGCTGAGCGAGGCACCGATCAGCACCCGGGAGCGCACACGGGAATCGTTGTTCACGAGGAGCTGCGGCGGCACGAGCCTATCGAGCGAGAAGCCCGATGCCGGACTTTTGTCGGGCTTCGAGCGTGCGGGCGTGTCCTGCATGATCGGTGTCTCGAGTATCGCAGGTATGGGCGCCTTGGCAGGACGCTTCGTTTGCAGAGGCCCGCTATTTAGGCAGCAGTTTGCACGCGGTTCGAAGGGCGCCAATGAGGCCGGCGCGGGCCTCTATCACCACACTTACGGGGATTTTTTTGAGCAAGGGTCGCATCCTTCCCTTGGCGGAGAAGGCCTCGATGAAGGGTGGCCGGAGGAGGAGGGGCAAGAGGCGGAGGGCGATGCCTCCAGCGATGAAGAGTCCGCCCCGCGGCAGGACTTTAAGGGCGAGGTTCCCTGCCTCGGCTCCGTAAATCATCAGGAAGCGATCAATCGTTTGCACGCAGGTTCGGTCGGTGCCCGCCAGCGCGAGTTCGCCGATGAGCGCGGCGGGATCTTCGTGGGTTGATCTCGCGAGGATCCGCGGCGAGGGAGGAGCTAGGCCCTCTGCAACCAGGAATTCGTAGATCGCAACGATGCCGGGGCCGGAGAGCAGGCGTTCGTACGAGACGTGCTCGTGGCGTTGTAGAAGGTGCGCGAGCAGTTGTTGCTCGAGCGGATCACGGGGCGCGAAATCTGCGTGGCCGCCCTCGCCAGCGATGACCCGCGGGCCCTCACCGGTGGGTACTACGATAGCTTCGCCGAGACCGGTTCCGGCGCCGAGGATCGCTCGCACGCCGGTGGCTTCGGGGTCGCCGATCTGCAGGACCGATCGCGCGCTCTTCGGGAGCTCGTCGATGCTGAGGGCGAGCGCGTGGAAGTCGTTGTGCAGCGAGAGACGGCTGGGGTCGAGGCCGAGCGCTTCTGCGAGCGGGCCCTGCTCGATGAGCCAAGGAAGGTTGGTCGTGTGGCAGCGGCCGTCGATGACAGGTCCGGCGATGCCGAAGGCGGCGGCCTGGGGGCGAGCATCGCCGAGAAAGCGATCCAGCAGGGTGATGAGATCCGGGGAGTCGGCACTGATGAAGCGTGCGCTCCTCCGCTCGTGCGCGACGCCTCTGTGATCGACTTCGGCGAGCAGCAGGTCGGTCTTGGTGCCGCCGATGTCACCGGCGAGGATCAGCATGCGCGCTTCCTAGCACGGCCGCATCGGCGCGGCGAGGTTCGAGCGCAGTGGAGCGAGGCTCGGGAGCTGGTGGTCAGCTGGGGCGGTGGCCTGTGATACACCGGCGCCGATGGTCGCAGCGGTCGATGACGACGAGATCCTGCTGCCGCCGGTGGGTGATCGCGAGTGGTTGATCGATGCTCTGCGCGAGCTTGTTCGCCAGCGTGGCGCGGCGTACCTGGTGGCCGCACCGCTTATCACCGCTCGCGCGGAGTTTCTCCCCGATCGATGGTTAGGTGGCGAGGCCAGCGTGCGCCGGCTCCTCCGTCGTCTGGCTCTCTTTGCCGACCTGCCCGACGCCGACGTCAGCGTCGAGATCTATGCGGTTGAGGACGAGCGTGCGCGTGCCGGTCGACCGAGTGGAAAACTCGCGGGGGTCAGTGATCTGTGGCTGGTCGAGGCCCGCTCGGGGCGGCTCCGCTTTGCCGTCGAGGCGACCTTGCTCGGTGAGCCCGAAGCGGTTGCAGCCGCGGCTGCCAGGGCGATCGCCGACGCCTATCGCGAGGTGCACGGGCTGCGGGTCGGCGATGCCTACGAGGAAGAGCGACGGGTCGATGTCACCGCGGTCTATCTCGGGTTTGGCAGGCTCACTGCCGACGCTTCGCATCGCTACGCCAAGGGCGAAAAGAAGCCGGTTCGTCAGGGATTGCTCTCTCCTAAAGCGGTCAGTTTTTTACTGGCCGCAGTGGTGGCCGTGCGCGGGCTCGACAGGCGGGCGACCAAGCGGATCGCCGGTGAGTTGCAGGCCAACCAGCGGGCATTTTTTCGCCGCTCGCTCGATCTTTTGGGCACCCAAGAGCCGCCCCTCGGTCGCCGTTTGGATCTTCCGCCGCCCTCGGAGTGGCCAGAGGCGCCGGATCTCGAGCACTTCACCAAGCCCTTCGAAGACGAACCCGCGGATGCCGAGGAGACCGCGGAGGCCGTTGAGGATCGCGGCATCGTCGGCGCCAACCGTGGCAAGCCCGTATTTCGTGTCGAGCGTCGGGCTGGCTTCCGCATCGCCCGAACCCTCGTGATGGCCTGCGTGATGCTCGGAGGCGCTGCCACTCGCAAGCAGATGGGAGAGATCCTGACGATGCAGCAGGTGATGGTGGCGGCGCTCGTTCTCGGCGCGGTTGGATTTTTGATTGGCTCGCTCTTTCGTGAACGTCGCTGCTCCGAGCCCAAATGCGGGGCACCTCTGCGGTCCGAGATGACCGAGTGTGGCCGCTGTGGTGGCACGATCATGGGTACGATCGGTCATGCGCGGGAGCGTCTCGCCGCCGAGGAAGACCTCGATCGTCCGCCATCCCGGCAAGGCCCGGGCGATGGGGATGCCTCCGAGAAATCCTGAGCCGTATTTTTTTCGGTGAGATTCTGGGGCAAGAGCTGCTGGCGAGGTGGCGGATCCCCTAGCGGTGGGGGCCCGCGGCGGGCATGCTGGTGGAGGTGGCATCGTTAGCGACGTCGGAGGGAAGGGGGCGTGACCGTCACGCCGGGGAGATCGAGCTGAAGAAGCTCGGGCATCTCTTGCTCGGCTATCTGCCAGCGATGGGCGGCAGGATCCGGCCGCCGCGTTATCTCGAGCTCGAAGAGCATCCGATGCGTGGCGTTGAGACCTGCACGCTCTGCGGTGTCGCGGTGTGCATGGGTGAGGTCAGCGTCCGCAACCTCGATCACGATCTGCAGCTTCACGTGCCCTTTATCGGCGTGCATGCGTTGGTGACCCACGGCGATCGGGCCTTTCGCGGGGCTCTGCAGGGCCAAGGGCAGGGCGTCGGCGAGATCGACGTCAGTCGCCTCAAAGATGTGCTCAACTACGAGGAATACCGCCTCGGTCGTTTGATCACCGGGCTCTTGGCGCACACCTCTTTGCTGCCGGAGCACCTGACCATCGATGAAAAAATGACGCCCGGGGTCTTGCCCTGTGGTGAATGCGGTGATTCGGTGAACATGGGTTTGTTTCGGATCGCCAATACCCATAACGATGAGGCGCTAGAGGTCCCCTACCTGGCGTTGCACGCCCTGGTCGAACATAAAGACGTTGCTTACGCCATTCGCGAAGGCGGGCCGGCGGAGAGCAGCCTCGACATCGAGGGCCTGCGGCGGATCCTCGGGCAGTCGCGGGCGCACGCCGATTTCGGGACCCGGATCGCGGGTTATCTGCGGGTGCTCGGCGGCGAGGGTCCGCTGCCCCGTCACCTCAACATCATCGAGCACGCCGACGCTTCGCAGGAGCGCTGTCAAAGCTGCGGCGACGAGGTCAGTGGGGGTCATTTTGAGCTCCGCAACAAACACACCGGTCACGAGATGCAGCTGCCCTATGTTGCTATCCACTCGTTGGCCTCGCACGGGGACGCCTACTTCCGCGGTTCGGTACACCGCGGTTGGGTCGACGTGCCTATCATCCATCGCCTGGTTAAACGGACATGGCCAATCGTTCAACGAGTGCGCCGCACACGGCGGTGATGCCCCGAATTCGGAGCGCGTCGGGGCCCCTTCGTCGGGACCCTGCGTTGCGTCGTGCGGAGGTGCTTCGTGGTCTGCGGGAGCGCGACGAGGATCTCGCTTTTCTCGCTCAGCTCTCTTCAGTTGGGCTCAAGCCGCTCTCCCGCTTCGAGCGAGCGCTCAGCGATCCGCTGCGTTCGGAACTCATCGCCTTGGGTCTCAGTGTCGCCTCCTGCAGTCGGCGGACCGAGGCCGGCGGCACCGTCGAGCAGACGATCTTTTCGCGTCACCGGGCTCTGCTCGAGATCTACAGCAGTGCTTTTGACGGTCAGTCCCTGCGCCTAAGCCCCGAACTCGGCCGCCTCGAGGGCTACCTCTTCGGTTTTCCGCCCTGCTGTGTCGCCGCCTATATCAAGCGGCCCTACGCGCAGAACTCGCTCGCTCGCGAGGATCAGGCGACGCTCTTTCATTGGGCCTGCGAGGGCTGCACGATCACGCCGCTGCTGCTGCCGCGTTACCGCGAGGCGCTGGCGGTGGTTCGCGAAGCCTGACCCTAGATCTGAGATCCCGGGCGCCGGCTTTTATGGCCGATCCAGCGCCCGAGCACCTTGGCGAGCACCTGCGAGCGAACCGGTTTGGCGATGTAGTCGTCCATGCCGGCGGCAATGCAGCGGTCTCGGTCGCCCTCTAAGGCGTTGGCTGTGAGGGCGATGATCGGTGTCGTCGAGCCCTGGTCGCTCAGCCGACGGATCCGGGCGGTGGTCTCGTAGCCGTCCATCTCGGGCATCATGCAGTCCATCAGGATCGCGTCGTAGGAGCGGCTTTGTAGGCTGCTGAGGGCTTCTTTGCCGCCGGAGGCGATGTCCGCTGCGTAGCCGATTTTGGCGAGCAGGCAGGCGGCGACCCGTTGGTTTATCGGGTTGTCTTCGACTACCAATACGCGGACCTTTTTTGGATCCTGATTGGCCGATGAAGCGCTGCTCGAAGCGCGCTTGGTGGCTGCGGTCGGGGGCATGGCATCGGTTTCGGTCAGGCGTATGCCAAAGGAGCAGGTCGTGCCGAAGCCGGGCTCGCTCTCGATCTCGATGGTGCCGCCCATCAGCTCGATCAGCCGGCGCGAAACAGCCAGTCCGAGGCCTGCACCGCCGTGGCGTCGAGCGGTGCCGCTATCCGCCTGGGTAAAGGGTTGGAAGAGGTTCTCTCGATCGTGCTTGGAGATGCCGATACCGCTGTCGCGGATCGAGAAAAGCAAGGCGTGCGGCGGAGCATTGGTATCGATGCGACCGGTCAGCACGACCGAACCGGTCTCCGTAAATTTGACCGCATTGCAGAGCAGGTTGATCAGGATCTGTCGGAGTCGGAGGGGGTCGCCTTGGACCATTCGCGGCAGTCCAGGCGCCAGCGTGCACTCAAAGCTCAGACCTTTGCGGGCGGCTCCGCGGGCGGTCAATTCGGCTGTATCTTGGAGCAGGTCAAGCAGATCAAAGGTCGTCTCAACGAGCCCGATTTTGCGGGCCTCGAGTGATGAGAAGTCGAGCACATTGCCGACGAGCTCCAGCAGTGTCTCGGTGGCGGCCGTGGTGGCATCGATGTGTTCGCGTTGAGGGCCGAGCAATTCGGTGTCGGCGAGTAGTTCCATGGTGCCGATGATTACGTTCATCGGTGTGCGCAGCTCATGGCTGATGCTCGCGAGAAAGTGGCCTTTAGCCCGCGTTGACGCCAATGCGGCGTCTCGAGCGATCCGCAGATCCTGCGACTGCTGGAGCAGCAGCTGCGCCTGGGAGGTCAGGCGATCGCGAGCCTGGGCGATGATCAGAGCCTCCTCCTCGAGGCGTCGCAGCAACCGCGTTCGCGACCAGGTGATGAGCACCGCGACGACGGCCGATGCAAAGACGTTGATCGCCCAGTGAGAGAGCACTGCGGGCTCGTAATCACGGGCGATGAAAGCCCAGGCGAGGAAGCCGACGGTCGCCACGATCGCGGTGATAGAGGTGTTTGAGAGCAGGCTCGCGAAGCCCAAGAATGTGATCACGAGGACGACCGTCTGCGCAGGATCGCCGGTAAATGCTGGGAAGGTCAGGGCGAAGGCGACGCTCGTCAGTGCCGTGAGCAAGAAGATGAGGTTGGACCAGGTGTCGGGCAGTCGCTTGATCGCGGGCCCTGCGGCGAGCAGTACGAGTGCGGAGATCGTCGCGGCGATCGCGTAGGGGTGCCCAGGTCGCACCGGTGGTGCGATCATGTAGAGCAAAGCAAAGCATGCGTAAATGGCGCTGATGATCGGTGTGACCGCACGGAGCGTCACCTGCGCTTGGCGACGTACCGCAGCGGCGATCAACGTGTCGCTGGGGTGCACCACGGCGCCCGTAGCCGGGTCGGTACCCGTGGTGCTCGTTGGCTCCTCGTTCATTGCTCTGCGTCCAGTGTAGCGCTGAGGGCAATGCCTGACGTGCCGACTCGACTGTAGGCTTGAAAGTGCGAATTCGTTCTACCTTGTGTAATCCATGTATTTAGCCTCGTTGACTCGGCAGAGCAATTGCGCCCATTACGAAGTATGGAGAGCGGGAGTGCGCGTCTCCGTCAGGCATGAGGCAGGTTTATGGTCAACAAAGGTCTTCAAGAGAGAAAGCAGGAGCGAGGGGGGGGCTGGCGCTCCGCTACCGGGTCGAGCGAGCTGAGCCTGCTCGACTACGCGGGTACCGGAATCGACCCCGAGGCATTTGTCGCCTTCGCGCGATTGATCCGGCCGCCGCTGATCGAACGTGAGGGCATCTGCTACCTCGCCGCACACTTTGACGAGTATGTGTGTTCTCAGTGGACCGAGCGCTTGGATGATCCCGCCGAGGTCCAGCGCCTGATCAACCGAGTGCATATCTCGACACTCTTCGAGCACCGCGAGATCGATCGTGCGGAGGCCCTGCGGGTCGCGACGTTGCTGGCCGAGATCTGGACGGCGATGTTTGCAGAGCTCGGTCTTCGTGGCGAGGTTTGCAGCGAGACCGGGCGCTCGATCGGCGTCACTTTGGTGGCGAGCGAGGCGGCCGAATCAGCGGCGGCGCGGGCCCGGGCGCGGGTCGGTTCGGCGGTCGACTGCGAACTCATTGCCCACCACGATCCAGCGGCCTAGTCCTGCCCAAAGACCGAGCGATCTCAGTCGAGGAATGGCATGAGCACGCGGACTAGGTGGTTGAGTTCGGCGACGCTGTTGTAGTGGGCGAGGCTTATCCGGACGAGGCCCTCGCAGCTCGGGTCGAGGCCCAGTTGCTCGAGGGCCCGAGGGGCGTAAAAATGACCGCTGCGGACCGCGATGTCGCAGCGAGCGAGGGCCGCGGCGATCGTCGGTGAGGATGTGCCTGGGATCTGGAAGCTGACGAGTGCGATGCGTCGATCTGGATCGCTGGTGGTGGGGCCGATGATCCGGGTCCGTTTGCTGGCTCGCAGTGCGCTGAGCAGGATCTCGGTCAGCATCGCTTCGTGCTCGGCGATCGCCTGAAAGAGCCGTCCGCGGGGGGCGACATCGGCGTCACCACGGATCGCGAAGGTGTGGTGATCAAGGGCGTCAAAGTGGTCGAGAATGCCCGGCACACCAGCACAGAGTTCAGGGCTCACACCGCCGGGTTCGTAGCGGTCGACTCGATGGTCGCCCGCCAAGAAGTCATGGGCAGGCGGCGAGCCCCCCCGGAGATGCTCGCGTTTGCCGTAGAGCAGCCCGAGATGGGGGCCGAAGATCTTGTAGAGCGAGACCGCGTAAAAATCGACGCCCAGGGCGTGCACATCGACCTGTCGGTGGGGAGCGTAAGCGACTCCGTCGACACAGGCGAGTGCACCGACGCTGTGGATCAACCGGCAGATCTCGGCGACGTCGACGATCGATCCAACGACGTTGGCGCAGTGGGTGAAGGCGACCAGGCGGGTGCGGCTGCAGAGCAGCTGTCGCAGGTCATCGATCTCGAGGCTCGCGCTTTCGCGGCGGAGCGGCCATTCGCGGATCGTGATGCCGCCGGCTTGGAGACGTCGCCAGGGGCCGATGTTGGCCGCGTGGTCGAGTGCCGTGACGATCACCTCATCGCCCTCTCGCCAGTGCGGGCGCAGCGAGCGGGCGAGCAGATCGAGCGCTGTTGTCGATGAGGAGCTGAGCACGACCTCGTCGGGGTCCGCACCGATCCACTCGGCGGCGGCCTCGTGTGCCTGCGTGTTGATCTCGGTCGCCTCATGGGAGCGGGCATGGGGGCCACCGCGGGCGATGGTCGCTCGCTGCATCGCGGTCGTGATCCGATCGATCACCACCTGCGGCAGCAGGGTTCCGCCTGCGTTGTCGAGGTGAGCCCAGGTCCCGTCGAGCGCCGGGAATGCGCGGCGCATGAACTCCAGGTCGAGCATCTGGCGGCGATGGTAGCAGCGCGCGGCCGATGGTATGGAGCTGCGGTGTCCGTCCTGCGTGCCGCTCCCTTGATGCTCCTGCTCGGCCTCGTCGGGCTCTCTGCCTGTCGGACCAAGGCTCAGCTGGTCGAAGCCGTGGACGATCCCAAGGAGCTGATCGCCGATACCAGCGCGGTTTGCACGGCGATGGCCGACGGAGATGTCTACGCCTGGCGGTCGGCGCGGGTGCATTCGGCGACCTGGTCGATGTTGATCGCTCGGGCGCAGGCCGGGGATGGCAACGCCAATTGCGAGGCCGCGAAGCTCATCGACAGGCGCTGGAAGCAGACCCTAACCTGCACCGCATCGCTGGCGACAGGGCTCGCGGAGCGCTCTCGCTGTGCGCTACCGGGGCGACCACGGGCCTGAGCTTTGTTAGCATGGGGCGGTGACCGATGAAGGCTTTAAGCTCGTTCGCGAGAGCCCGTTTGGGCGGGTCTATTACAACTCGTCCCGGGCCGTGGTGCGTGTTGCTCGGACGGATCTGCCATTTCGCGTCGATGCCATCGACGAGGAGGTCGACGGGCTCCTGAGCGCGCTCGCCGGTATCCCGCTAGAGAAGACGGCGCTGCTTTTAGACGTGCGAGAGGTGATGGGCCGCAACGATGAGGCCTTTGAGGCCGCGAGCATGTCGGTGCGGCTCCGCTTCATCGCTCGTTTTGGGCGGGCGGCGATCCTCGTTCGGACCCTCGCCGGCAAGCTTCAGGGGCAGCGTTTTGTCCGCGAAGACAAAATTTCGCAGAGTTCACTGGTGACCGACGACCTCGCCAGGGCTCTGGCTTTTCTCGCCGAGTGGACCGGCGATGAGCTTGTGTGAGCTCCGCATGAGGCGTTGAGCCGACCTGCGCTCAGGGATGGGTTGCATTAATGGCTCGTCGGGCCGCCGGGATCCGCAGCAGATCGATCTCGAGGGTCGCGAGGCCGCTGGTCATATTTGAATTGGAAAAAAGCCCGCCGCTGCCCCGGCCGGTCAGGCTCAGGCAGAGGATCTCCCAGACGCTGCAGACCGAAGCTCCGATCAGGCCAAAGCGCCTGCCAAAGCCGGGATCTACGGCCAGCACATGATAGCCCAAGCCGGCGCGAGCGCGCACCGAAAGGTGGTCCTTGAGGATGCGATAGCCGTAGCCAAAAGAGACGCTGAGGTATTGCATCGCCGGCGCCAGCCCGCAGATATCGGGTGCGTCACAGCCCTCTCCCCGCCGACTCAACAGCGCTGCCCCCATATGTTGAATGACGACGTACTCGGCCCCCGCTTCGAGGAGGTGTCGCTTTTGCTGCCCAAGCCCTAGGCGCAGGCCGCCGGCGATGCCAAAGCCGTAGGCACCGCCCTCTCGCCGAATAAAGCCACCACCGGGGTTTAGCTCCTTCACTCCGCCGAGCCCGGCGACCAAGCGCAGGCTGAGCATCTCGAGGAAGGCGGACGCCTGGGTAAGAGGTGTTGTTGTTGGCTCCTCCGACGGGAGCTCCACCGGTGGGCCCTCGACGAGTTCGATAGAGGTGTTTGGTTGGGGTTGGGGTTGAGGCGGAAACAGGGCCGAGATCTCGCTTGCACGGACCTCTAACGTCGCGAGTTTGGCCTCGATTGCGCGGTGGCCTGCGTCATCAGCCGCAAATTTGGCCCGTGTGGTTTCAAGAGCCTCCTTCGCGCTTGCGACTCGCCACAGGGCCCGGTGGAGATAGTCGGCGTGCTCGAACCCGGGCGTACAGAGGTAAGCCTCTTGGTAGAAGGTGAGCACTTTACCGAGTTCCTCAAAGGTTGTGCTGTCGTAGTCGAGAGCGACTCCACAGACCGCCTTGTAACGCTCGAAGACCCCGTCGTAGAGCGCGGCGCACTGACTGTTGGCCCAGGCCCGCTGTTCGCGTTCAGTTGCCCCTAGGATCCCTGATGCGGGGTCCCGGCAGATCTGGAGGTCGCACTCGTGGCTCTGGATCTCCTGGTAAAGTTGGCCCAGTTGTGTGCATGCATTCTGAATCGGAGCGGGCGCGGGAGGCTCCGTTGCCCGCACCGACACGGTGAAGAATAATGATAGTGCGAAGCTGATCACGCCAATGCCTCGAGTGATCACTGTGCGAGTGATCTGGGCGAGGGGGCAGCAGGGGGGCGCAAGCTCTCCCCTGGGCATATGGGTACCGTGGGCCGTCACTCCCCGTGCAATGTCAATTTGATCGGGTAGCGACCGCCGAGGAGCATGCCAGGAATCACTCGCCCCTCGAGTTGATTGTTGATGCAGCTCATGATGTCGCGAGTTGGCGAGGCCGAGACTCCTGCGACTGTAGCGCGCCCGCGTTTTACTTTGATGTCGACAGTGGCGACGATCTCGGTCTTGATACGAAAATTGATCGGACATGCGGATGTGAGGGCGCTGTTTTGCTTGCGGAGCTCGCGTTGGAGAAGCTGGCGCTGCTCTCGGCGCTCAGGGACCACCTCGGACGGGCGGGCAGAATTAGCAGAAGAGGGGCGAGAAGGGGCTTCAATGATCGGTGGCGGTCGATGATCTGCGCGCTCCGTTGTCGGTCGGCCGAACACAGGCTCAGTGTTGGTCTCGCGGCCACCTGCCGGTGAGCGCACGGAGTCGCTTACTTCGCCAGGCTCGCTGTCGCCGACGATCGCTGTTGTAGCTTCGTGCGGGAATCCTTCGACGGGTGCCAGGGGAGGCATTGCGGCCCGCGCTGGGCGACTCAGATGCACGAGCATCAGCACCGACGCGAGCAGTCCCAGGGAGCTCAGCATCGCGGTACCAAAGAAGAGCATGCGCGGGAGTAGGTGCGCCCTCGTTTGGGCGTGTTCCCCATTTTGGGCTGCTGCCGAGCGCAGGCAATCGACCAAGGCGTTGCGGAGTTCCGCGACCGATTGGGGCCTATCGGCGATCGGCTTTGAGAGCGCCTGTTGGATCAGTGCCGACAGGCGAGGCGGCAAGTCAGAGACCAAGCGGGCCGGCGAGCGCGGCACCTCGTTGAGGATTCGGAAGATCAGCTGCTGATCACTCGCGCCCTCGCGCTGGATCGGATGGCGCCCCGTGATCAGGCGGTAGAGCACTGCACCGAGGGCGTAGACATCGGTTTGCGGGACCGGCTCCTGTTCGATCTGCTCGGGCGCCATGTAGGGCCACGTCCCCAAAATAGCCCCCTCGACGGTCTTGGGAGTGGTCGTTTCGGTGACCTCCTGATTTTTCATAAGTTTGGCGATGCCGAGATCGAGGAGCTTGATCACTTCTCCGCGCAGGGCATCACGGGGGCGGGGCGCTACCAAAAAACAATTCGCGGGCTTGATGTCGCGATGGATCACGCCCTGGCGATGCGCCGCCTCGACAGCTCCACAGATCTGGATCATGAGCGCGACAGCCCGAGTCCATCCCATCCGGCCGATGTGGCTGATTTCTTCTTGGAGGTCTTTGCCCTCCAGTAATTCCATGACGATGTAGGGGATCTCATCGCCGTCGATTCGGCAGCCGTAGATCTGCACTAAGTTGGGGTGTTGGATCTTTGCGACGGTCTTCGCCTCGATACGAAAGCGCCGCCGATACTTGGGCTCCCCGCAGTACTGCTCGTTGAGAACCTTGATCGCGACTTCTCGGTCGAGCGACAGATCCGTCGCACCGTAGACAACCGCCATTCCTCCAGCGCCGATCACCCGGTTGATGCGATAGGTGCCGTCGAGAACCCGACCGAGAAAGGTGTCTGTTTTCTCCTCGCGTGCTGACCGTCGCGGTCGCCGTCCCACGTGATTAGTGGCCGCGCGAATGCTTGCGGGAGATGCTTTTTCCGGTCGCTTCGTGCGCTTTGGGTGCTTCGCGGACTCAGCTCTTGGGTGGGGTCCGTTGTCGATGATCGGCACGCTTCGCGGGTCGGGTTTGTTGTCGATGATCGGTATGCTTCGCGGGTCGAGCCTGTTGTTGGCGATAGGTACGCTTCGCGGGTCGAGCCTGTTGTCGACGATCGGCACGCTTCGCGGGTCGAGTCTGTTATCGACGATAGGCATGCTTCGCGGGTCGAGTCTGTCGTCGACGATAGGCACAGCTCTCGGGGCGGGTTTGTTGTTGGCGGTAGGCACAGCTCTCGGGGTGGGTTTGTTGTTGGCGATAGGCAGGTTCTTCGGGGGTGGGCAATCATCGTCCGTTGACGGCCGCCTGCTCGGGTGCGTCGCGGGCGCTGGGTCGATGCGGCCGCGGGCTCGGCGGGCGGTCGGGGTGTGGTTGGGGCT
>CAYYUP010000029.1:23996-57963 GCA_964474905.1 uncultured Nannocystis sp.
GCTTGGACTGGTGGTGGTGGTGGTGCTCGTGGAGGAGCTTGTGCTCGGGCTTGTGCTCGAGCTTGTGGAGGTGCTGGGGCCTGTGCTGGTGGTGCCGTCGGTGGTGGTGGTGGTTGAAGTCGTTGAGCTTGTGCTCGATGTGCTCGGGTCGCTGCCATCGGAACGATCCACAAAACAACCGCCCCTTGGCTCCTCTTCTGCTTGCCCGGTTTTGGAGGGCTCTCCGCCGCGCGAGGCTGACGGGCACATCAGCACGCCGAGCGCTAGCGTGGCTAGCACCGCCACCACGCCGAGCGTGATCCTCCATGCTCGACGGACCTTACGGCGGCGCACATCGGCCGGGTTGTATCGGGGCAATGTGTACGATGCGTAGTCCGCGTTGACAGGTGTGCCGGTCCTTATTGCATGTGCAGTCAACGCGGCTTTTTCTTGGCCTACCTGGCGCATCACTCGCACCAGATGTTCGCGATCTGGCACCAGGGGGCGGGGTCTTTTGTTTCGTCGCCACATGCTCGTGTTCCTCGTTTGTTGGCTGCTCTTGTACGCTTTGTTTTGGGGGAAAGAACACTACTTAAAAGGACCCCTGCACGCCAATCGAAAGGCCGCGTCTGGGGCTGCCTGCGGCTTGTGCACGGATCTTGAGGTGCTTGCCTCGCCTTCGGTCGTGTCGCTTGACAAGCGCCCGCGTGACCAGGGCGATCGCAGATGAAGTGAGCAGGCCGACGCCACTACCCGCAATCGTCGCGCCTGCAAAATCTCGACGTCGACATTCACGAATGCTCGCCTCATTTGCCAGCCGATCGTCGACAATGTAGGGGGTTTTATCGAGACAAGCTCCCCCCGAGAGTACGAGCGCGAGCCCGCCGGCGAAGGCAGCACCGCCGACCCCCGCTTCGATCGCCAGCCCTCGCTCTTCGGCCCCAAGAAACACGCTCAGAGCACCCGCCTCAACACCCACTCCCGAGCTGACAAAAATCAGCCCTTCGACGAGGCGCTCGTGAGAAGCGATGACCGTCGTGGGCTGCACCGTCGAACCCTCTGTAAAAAACTCCGTGAGGGAGTCGGCCTGACCGTAGGGAAGCCAAGCTAGGCCCCCCGCCAAGAGCCCGAGTCCGCCGCCGCCTAGGCCCAGGCTCAGGCGAGTTCGGAAGCGGAGGCCGGATGTTCTGTCCCCAGCCTGTCCGTCTTTTGGGCCCTGCGGGGCCACATCAAGGAGCAGCACCTCTGTCTCGCCCTCGTCGATCTCGACGCTGCCCCGAGCGAGCACTGTCTGCTCTGGATCGCGGAGCTCATAACGCCATGTACCGACGCGCAGCTTCTGAGTGAGCTGCCCGCTGTGGATCGGCAGTTGCATCGGTGCCTCGATTCCATCGCTGTCCTCGATGACGAGTTCAAGCGCTTGGCTCTGCTCCTTGGGCACGCGAAGCGAGAGGCGCAGCTCGCCCACTCGTGGTTGCAGCACCAGGTTCACATCAAGAGCTTCGCGCCCGGTCTGGGCATCGATCCCGACGGGAAGCGGCTCGTACCCTGGATGCACGTTGCGAACCCCGAGCTGCCAGTGCCCGGGCCGCACGTAGAGTTTGAACCCCGTGGTCTTGAGCCCTTGGGGCACTTGGAGCTGCTCGCGGGTGACGCTGAGAGGCCGCCATTGCCCGCTGCCAGCGTCATCCTCTGGGTGCTCCAGCACGATCTCGGAGGTCGGCAGGAATGCGCCGACAGGCGAGACGGTGATCGAGAGAGCGCTCGTCCGCTGGTACGCCCCCTCGAGGTAGCGCCGAGCCTCCGTTTCGAGCGGGCCGTTGAGTCCTTGACCGGCGAGGAGGCGGTGCCAGCGGAGTATCGCTCGCGTATCGTCCCCAGCTGCCGCCCAGGAGAGCGCCGCGTAGTGGCGAAACTTCGCGATCTCGAAGTCGGCGAAGAGCTGATCAAAGGCGTCCGCCGCCTCGCGAAACTCGCCCCGCTCAAAGAGATCGTAGGCCCGCTGGAATCCACTCGCTGCAGCGGTTGACGATGGCGAATTGGGCGGCGATGGCGTGACGCCGGTCTCTGATTCCGGAGCCGTTGCCAGCAAAAAAGCAAGGTAAAAAGAGATGTTTTGTAGGAGCATTCGAGGTCTTTTCGATCTTTTTTGAGCCCTACGCGTATGAAATAGCTGGGGCAAAATCGAACATGTTTGATCTGTTTGTTTTCGCCGAAAATATTTCGAATATTGAAGACATTAATCAAATTGCCAACAAAACTAATTGCCAAAAAGGTTGGAGAGATCTCCCGAGATCTCAGGCCTGCAGTCGGTGGGGCAAGTGACGGAATTCTCGCCGCGCTGGGGTTCGCATTTGCGGTCGTCGTCACAAGCGCCGCCAGACTCCGCGCCTGCGCTTTCGCCATCGGATCCTGAGCCCGCCGAGACGCCTTCGCTCGCTGCGCCGGGCTCCGCAGCGCTCTCGCCCGCCGAGTCTGAGCCCGCGCCCGCGGAGTCCGAGTCAGCCGAGTCCGAATTCGAGTTCGAGTTCGAGTCAGCCGAGCCCGAGTCCGAGTCCGAGTCCGAGCCCGCCGAGTCGCTGGTTTTGCCTGCCGAGCTAGCCGAGCCAGCCCTTTTGGTTTTCTTCTTCTTTTTTGAGCGCCGTGGTCGGGGACAGACGTCCGAGCCGACTTCGGCGTCGAGCTCCTGCAAGAGCGCCGCGAGTTCTTGAAACTTGGCACCTGTCAGGGCTCCGCGGTGGAACCAGCGCAGGTGGGCGTCGCAGCCCAGCACCAAGGTCATCGGCAGGCTGAGGTCGCTGTCGATGAGCTCTGCCTCGGTGAGCACTCCCCTAAAACCGCCGGAGAGCCCCTCATCGGCGACAAAGGCCCGCGTAGGGGGCCCACCAAGTCGATCGTAGACCACTCGCGCGTGCTCGATCGAGGCGCCGTTGTCGACCAACACGGGGACAAAGTCGACGTGTTCGAGGCTCTTCTCGGGGTCTTCGCTCTCGAGAAGCTCGTCAAGCCCCGGGAATTCCTCTTTGCAGGGCTGGCAAAACGTCGCCCAGAGGTTGAAAACGGTCACTCGATTGGCTCGTAGCGCCCCAGCAGAGAGCGTATCGATGCGTTCGCCCCCCCCGGGTTGGCGATAGAGCACCCGAAGCTCTGCAAGACCCCGAAGCGGCCCGTGTAGAGCGGGCTCCGGCGCTTCGGGGGCTGCCGTGATGCGCTGCCCAGCCGGGTTGCCGACGTTGCCGACGTTGCCGACGTTGCCGATGCTGCTCGCGACCTCGGCGGCACCGTCCGGACCTCCGATTCGCCGCAAAGCGGCACTAGCCCACAGGATCACGACGGCAAGCACGAGCACCGGCAGCGCCCGCCGGAGCCACCGCCAGCGCGAAGAGCCGCTCCCGGTCGTCTTCGAGAGTCGCTCTGTGGTGCGATCGCCTGTTTGGAGCATCAGTGGCCGACCTCGCAGGGAATCGGGATCACGTAGACGGTTTGGTTGACGACGTCGTCGCGCCACTTGAGGGCCCGAGCACCGCCCTCGGCCGTGTCCATCAAACCGAGGAATCGACGCTCGCTCGGGCCGTCCCAGAGCACCGAGGAGTGGAGCTTAAAGGCCTCGTAACGGGCCTCGTCGAGCTGCCAGGAGTCGCTCAGGCTGGTGTATTTGATCCGCGTGAAGTCCTCGCCCGCGCCGCTGCCCTGGTCCTCTGCGGCACGCTCGATACCGACCGCCTCGTTGAGCATCTCGCGGACCTCGTTGACCCGCCGGAGCGCGAGTTCGTCGTTTCGGGTGCTGCCACGCTTGGTCGCGCTCGAGGTCGCGATCAGGAGCACCGTCTTGGCCCTCTCCGGTCCCGTCAAAATCGAGACCATTGAGCGAATACGCCCCACGTAGTAGGCCCGACGTCGCCTCCAGGTGGTGCTCTTGCCGCTCCGGTCCCATGCTCTCGGCCGGCCGTAGTCAAAATGCACGGCGAAGGCGGAGTCAAAGTTGGCGATCAGGCGATCAAAGTCCTCGGTCCCGAGCACGACGTCGCGGAGCTGCTCGGTTGTGCACTGACCGATGTCCCCGCATTCGTTGAGGATCGCCCCCAAGAAGTCGAGCGCCTGCTGATCGGTGCAGATCTTGGGGCCGCTCACCCGGGCGTAGAGGCCGTTGACGCAGTGCAGATCTCCGCCGAGTTCGCAGTCGGCGTCGCATCGATCGTTGACCCGGCAGCTCAGGAGCTCAGGAGCGGCGATCGAGATGCAGATCCCGTCGGAACAGAGCTGGCCGGGGCCCAGGCAGTCCCGGCTCTCGACGCACTCAATGCCCTCGCGCTCGGCGTTTGTGACTAGTGAGCCGAGGAGGCCCAGGGTCACCGCGGAGAGCAAAAAGAGCGCCGCCAAGATCCGGGTGTCGCGCACTCTGGACCGTGGGTGACGGTGCTGGGTGACTGTTGAGACCAACACGGCTCAGCTGCCCTCCGCGTTTGTCGCTGAGCCGAGCATGGCTTCCACCTGGCTGCGTGCGGTCTGGATAAAACGGTCGAAGTCGGGATAGTCGCGTTTCTCGCCGCGAAGCTGGAGGCCCAGGCTGAGACGCCGCCCGTGCTCGTCGCGGAAGCTCAAGAAGATCGCCGGCGTATCGCGGACCCGCTTTTCGCCGTAGACAAAGCTGACATGCTCTGCGACGCGCTCCTGTGCAGGATTGTGGTCGCTGGTTTTGATGCAGCGCCAGAGCTCGGGATCCTCGACCAAAACCCCTGGTAGCTCCCCTGCGACCGCCAGCAGCTTGTCCGCGGTGAAGGCGGGCTCGGTGCCCAGCGGGTGACGCTTGTAGAGGGCCTTGACCATCTCCATGCCTTGGCCAGGGGCGATGGTTTCGACACACTCGACGGCGCGGGCGGCCTGGCACGAGCGATGAAACGCCGATGCCGGACTGCGACCGCTGCTCGTGCGCGGCAAGCACACCCCCCCGAGTGGCAAGTGGAGGATCGCGAGGCGGTAGCGACCGTCGCTGTCGCGGGCGACCTGGGACCAGTAATGAAAGGCCTTTGCGCAATGTGCGCAGGCGAGGTCCACCGCCAGAGTGATGTCGACGCGGGCCGCAGGCGCATCCGCCACCAGCCGCGTCGACGGCAAGGTGCGCACATCGGTGATGCACCGCGGCTCGGGCCCGACGGCCTCGATATTGCTGCGGTAACGGAGCTGCTGGAGCATCGTCGCCGCGACAAAAAAACCGGCCGCGAGGAGGAGCAGGTACGCCGGATTGTGCGCCCCAGGTGCCCATAGGAGCCGCCGCTGATGGGCGTGCCCCTGGCTGTCGAAGAGCAGCGCCGAGAGCAGCAGCGACAGGTTTATCAGGTAGAGCGCGGTGCAGTAGCTGCAGACACCGCCGATGACGAAGTAGGCGTAATAGGCGAGCGGGAGACAGGCCAGGACCCCCGCCCAGGCGAGGTGCAGGAGGAGCGAGCTGCTGATCGCCTGACGCCGTCGATCGACCGCACAGGAGACCGCGAGCAACAGCATTACGAAGTAAAACGAGGAGCCGAAGATCGTGATCGGGTAGCCGAAAAGGTTCGACCAGGGGCTGCTCAGGACCCTGTCGCAGCTGAGAAAAGGACCAACTTTACAGGCCGAGAGCAGCGCATAGTCGCAGTGAAACGAACTGCGAAACTTGGCGACCGTCAAGAACCCGCTCAGACAGAGGCCCGTGAGGGCGAACATTCCGAGCAACAAAACGCGCCCACGGGGGACCCCGAAATCCCTTTGCCCACCTACATCATGCACATAAAAAGCCTGACATTGGGCGATCCACGCGTCTAGAGGACCCCCTCATAGATAGACTGCGTAGGATTGTTTACGGCGCAATGCGAACTACATTTAGGTCTGGCAGCAATGTGGATAGGTCGAAAGGGGGCGCAAATGTCGCAAGCGCGTTCCGCGGGAAATCGGCAGTCTCCACAGATCTCGAGTGCTGCATTGGTGTTTCAAATTACGATTTAGGCATGACTTCGTCGCGCACTGTCGGTGACCGACGCGATCTTTCGCCAGAACGCGGCTCGCTTTATCTTTAGAGGGCGAGCTCGTGAAGCGCCTTGGCGAGGGCATCCCCGTTGGGGAAGCGATGCTCGCGATCGCGGGCGAGGGCCTGACGGATGACGGCAACCAAGCCCGGTCGCAGGCTCGGGGGCAGCAGCGACAGCGCCGGGGGGGGGCCGTCGATCACGGCCTGGACGACGGCCAGGGCGTTGTCACCGGCGTAGGGGGCGACACCCGTGAGTACCTGCAGGAGCAGCGCGCCCAGGGCGTAGACATCGGCGCGCTCATCGACGGGCTCGCCGCGGGCTTGCTCTGGGGGCATGTAAGGGGGCGTGCCGACGACCGTGCCGACGACGGTGTGTCGCGGATCATCACCAAATGCCCGCATCAGATCGCTGTCGCCCGTTATCTCGACGGTGCCGAGATCCTTGGCGATGCCCCAGTCGATGACAACCGCGTGGCCGCGGCTGTTGATGAGCACGTTCTCCGGCTTAATGTCGCGGTGGATGATGTGCTCTCGGTGGGCGCAGCCGATGGCCTCTGCGCAGGCGGTGATGTGTCGGAGCAGCGGCAGGCGTTCGCGCAGAGTCGGGGCCTGATCGATGAGCGCCGAGAGCTCAATGCCGCGGACGAGCTCCATGACAAAGTACGAATCGCCTCCGGGCCAGCGACCAAAGCCGTAGATCTCGATGATGCCGCGGTGTCGAAGGCGGGCGGGCAGCAGCGCCCCGCGACGAAAGCGGGCCTCGGCGATCGGCGAAAGCGGGCCTGACAATTGTTTGACCGCGACGTGTTCGCGACGGCTGTGGTCGTACACGTGGAGGACCTTACCGAAGGTGTCCTCACCGAGAACGCCGACGACCATCAGCTCGTCGCTCGAGATCTCTGGCAGCGTAACTGGAGTGCCGGGGGGGGGCGCCGGTTCGGCAGTTGTTCGGCGCAGGCGAACGAAGGATCGTTGGCCTCGATTGAGCGCATCAATCGCGTCGGTCGATCGCGGGGTCTCGCGATCGTTGTTCGAAGCGGATTCAGTCACGGTGACGCCAATCATTGCGTAGGTCGTGCTCTGCAAGAACAGTGCAAGACGAGAAATGAAGCGCATAATCCCGGTCGGGCCGCAGGTTTGTTCGATATCGCGCTTGCCGGTGGTGCATTGTGCCCCGTTGTCCCACTTCGGTACGCGCGCTCGAAAACGCACCAAATGGACGCCTGCGGGCTCTGGTGAGCGTTGGTGCGCTGCTCTAATCTGAGGCCGATGCCGACGTCGTTTCGCCGCCTCTCTCCGTATTCTCTCGTGATCCCTGTGTTCTTTGGGGTCGCCTGCACGACACCTGCGAATGTCGCCTCGAAGGCGGGCTACATCGAGGCTGAGCGATCACCGGAGCCGACGTGTCCGACATGCCCGGCGGCTGCGACGCCGGGCGAGCCTGCGCCGCAAGCCGCCGACTTCGACGATCAACCGCATAATTTCTCCGCGAAGGATCTCATCGCCCTCGATCGTCTCAGCGATCCTCAGATCTCGGCCGACGCGGCCAAGGTTGTGTACGTCGTGCGCAGCACTGACGTCGCCAATGATCGCGGACGCACCGACCTGTGGATGACGAGCCTCGAAGGAGGCGCGCCACTGCAGCTCACCTCGCATGACGCGGCCGATTTCAGCCCGCGATGGGCGACAAATGGCGCTGAGGTCTTCTTTCTCTCGCGGCGTTCAGGCTCATCCCAGATCTGGTCGGTCGGTCTCGATGGCGGTCCGCCTACGCAGCGCAGCGACCTGCCGATCGATGTCACCGGTCTCATGGTCAGCCCTGACGGCCAGCACCTCGCGTTCACGGCGGATGTCTTTCCGGAGTGTGCCGAGATCACCTGCAGTGCCGATCGTCTGGCCGCCAGAGCCGAGCGCAAATCCTCTGGAATGGTCTTCGACAAGCTCTTTGTCCGTCACTGGGATCAATGGAAAAAGGGCCTGCGCTCGCATCTCTTCATCGCCGGGCTTGACGGTGCGGATGGAGGTCTGGGGCCGGCGATCGATTTGACGGCGGGGCTCGACGCGGATGTGCCCTCAAAGCCCTTCGGCGGCGTCGAGGAGATCGCCTTCAGCGGCGACGGCAAGCGACTGGTCTACAGCGCTCGCGTCGCTGGAAAGGGGGAGCCGTGGTCGACAAATTTTGATCTCTTTGAGGTCCCGAGCAGCGGCGGCGAGTCGGTCAATTTGACCGCAACAAACCCCGCTTGGGACACGAGTCCGGTCTTCTCCCCCGACGGCGAGACGCTCGCGTATCTGGCGATGACACGTCCGGGTTTTGAGGCGGATCGCTTTCGTATCATCCTGCGCTCAGCGAGTGGCGAGATCCGGGAGGTCGCGCCCAGCTGGGATCGGTCCCCGCGTGGGCTGCTCTTCTCGGCTGACGGCAAAACCCTCTACGCAACCGCCAATGACCTGGGCGAGCACCCTCTCTTTGCGATCGACGTGCAGAGCGGCGCGGTCAAGGAGCTGGTTGGTGAGGGCTATGTCGGTTCGCCGCAGCTCGCTGGTGAGCAGCTGGTCTTTACTCGCGACAGTCTGCGCGCGCCCGCCGAACTCTATCGAATGGCGGCGACCGGCGGTGCGGTCACGGCGATCACGACTCTGAATGCCGAGAAGACCAAGCAGCTGCGCATGGGCGAGACCTCGCAGTTTGAGTTCCCGGGCTGGAAGGGCGAGTCTGTGCACGGTTGGTTGGTAAAGCCCGTCGGCTTTGATCCGGCGAAGAAGTACCCGCTGGCGTTCTTGATCCACGGCGGACCGCAGGGCTCCTTTGGCGACCACTTTCATTACCGCTGGAATCCCCAGGTTTACGCCGGGGCTGGCTATGTGGCGGTGATGATCGACTTTCACGGATCGACCGGCTACGGCCAGGCGTTTACCGACTCGATCTCAGAGGATTGGGGCGGCAAGCCGCTCGAAGACCTCAAGAAGGGCATGGCCTACATCAAGGGCGAGTACCCCTTTATCGATACCGAGAGGGCCTGCGCGTTGGGTGCGTCGTACGGTGGATATATGATCAATTGGATCGCCGGACAATGGAGCGATGGCTTTCGTTGTCTGGTCAATCACGACGGTGTCTTTGACAACCGCATGATGTACTTCGCGACCGAGGAGCTGTGGTTTGCAGAGTGGGAGCACGGCGGCACCTATTGGGACAAGGCAAAGGCCTACGAGGCCGATAACCCGGTGAATTACGTCGATCGCTGGCGCACACCGATGCTGGTGATCCACGGCTCGCTCGACTACCGAATCCCAGAGACGCAGGGCCTAGGCGCCTTCACAGCGCTGCAGCGCCGAGGGATCCCGAGCCGACTCGTAGTCTTTCCGGACGAGAACCACTGGGTGTTATCGCCGGCGAACTCGCTGCAATGGCACGATGAGGTGCTGGGCTGGCTCGACCGCTGGTCGCAGAAAAACTGAGGTCGAAGAGGATTGGGGGGAGGCGGGCTTTGGTCCGCCTCGGTGCCTCACTTTTTTGCGACCAGGGTGACCTTGGATTCGAGGCGGGCGATCAAGCCGTCGATGCCGTCCTTTTTGAGGATCTGGTGGAACTCGTACTTGTAGTTGCGGGCGAGGCTGACACCGTCGGTAATGATGTCGCGGACCCGCCAGTGCCCGGCGCTCGCGTGCATCACGTAGGTGACCTCAACGACCACAGGGCGGCCGTCCTTGCTGTACTCGACTTCGGTTTTGACACGTACGGACTTACCGCGGGTCTCTTCGCCGAGGAAGCGGACCGTGTGGTCCTTGTCGGTTCGGACCCGGCGCATGTAGTTCTCGCGGATCAGGCGGGCGAGCAAAAGCTCGAGTTCATCGCAGCGGCTGGCGCAGCGCTCCGCCGATCGCTTGGCGCCGCCGAGCGCCTGGACCGCGAGGCTGTGGTAGTCGAGCAGGGCGTCGACGGCGGCCTCGATCTTCGTGCTGTCGGCCCGCGTTCGGGTGAGTTCGGCGACTCGGGTGTGCTGGCTGCGGAAGGTCTCGCTCGCGCTTAGCTCGGGCGCGGTCTCGCTTTGTTCTGGGGCCTCGGCGGCATTGGCCGGCGAAATCGAAGCGGCGAAGAGGCCGAGGCTGGCGAGCAGTGTGCGGAGATGGCGACGCATTGTGTCTCCTGTGAGAAGCAAGGCGCGGACCAGGTTCGTCGGCGCAGAAGGCCAGTGATCACGGAGTGAGTGTGGCAGGTACGTGGTCGTGCTGTGGCGGCTTGCGACAGCTTGTGGGCCGGTGTTGGATTTTTACGACAGAGCCATCAAGTGTCGGGCGATGGGGGCGACACTTCGGCGCTCAACTCGCCGGATGACTGTGCAGGGCGGAGGCACTCAGAGATCTCCTCGTCAAAAGGGGGCGTTGGCAGTGATTGGCGCGATGACGAGCGCATAGGTGCTGCCGCGGGCCAGAAAGGGCTTACCGGGCGCGGTGCCCGTGGTGCGGGCACAAGAGGGGGTACATACGCCTAAGTCCGGGCGGTGCGCCGGTTTTTGCGGCTCAGGCTTGGGGCTTAGGTGGGCGTTGTTCCTCCGGGGTGCGGTCGCTAGAGCAACGGTACAACCCCTTGTATTCCGGCCCTGGGGGATCGGGTGGATTCATCCTTGATCGCTCCCGAGCACCCCGGTATGCGTTTAAGTAGTGGTCTCGAGTGAGATCTGCGAGCAGCATTTTGCTGCAAAAATACGGTTCAAAGGACTGCGCGATGCGGACAGATAACACATGGATTGCCTTGACCCTCGGGACGCTGATGGTCGCCAGCTGCGTCGGCGACAGCGGAACGACGAATTCCACAACCAATACGGCGACGGATACGGCGACAGACTCAGTGACCGTTACGGACACGTCGCCGACGACAGACCAGACGTCGACGGGTACCAGTGGCACGGATACCGGCGGCAGCAATTCGAACTCAAATTCGAACTCGTCGTCGATGACAGATACGGACAGCACGACTGACGCGACTGAGACGGACGCCACGACCGCCGGCACAGATACGGACGTGACCGCGACCGACACCATGGGCACGACCATGGGCACGACCATGGGCACGACCATGGGCACAACGGACGGCACGACCGGTGGCGGTATCTGTGGTGACGGCATCCTCGATGGCGGCGAGCAATGCGACGACGGCAACAACGACGACGGCGACGGCTGCGAAGGCGACTGCACCCTGCCTAAACCGCCGGTTTGCCCCAACGAGGAGACCGCCGAGAAGTGCGACTCGGAGACCTCGGAGTGGTACCAGGCGATGGAGATGGGCTGCGGTGACGACCCCAGCAAGACTGTCGTTATCTACGACGACAGCCTGAGCTCAAACAACCCGAATGCCTGGCGGATCGCCAAGGGCTTTGGCACCTATATGGAGATGGGCGAGCTGCTCTACAGCCCGCGCGGTGGTGACTCGTTCTTGATCATCTCCACCGGTGTCATCGCCCAGCCAAATGGCGAGGGCATCGTCACCGAAATGAGCAACTCGCAGGTCAATAACGCTGACAATGGCAATGATGACAGCGACAGCCTGCCGCCGCCGATCAAGGTCAAGAAGGGCTCGAACAACGGCATGGGTGGCACGCCCTTCATGAACTGTGCGGTGGATTTGGACTGCTCGGACACCCTCGAGGACGCCTGGACGCTGGGCACTGGCGATCCCAACGACAAGCTCTGGATGACCTGGAAGTCCGACGTTCCCGACCTGGTCGAGAGTTACTCGTTCAACTTCGCCTACTTCTCTGCGGAGTGGCCGACCTACGTCAATACCAGCTTCAACGACCTGCTGATCGGTTGGCAGACCTCGGAGGCCTACACCGGCAATGTCACCTTCATCGGGGATGCGCCGGTGACAATTACCTCGCTCGACCCCTACTTCAAGGCCGACGGTTACACCAACAACGAGCCTCAGCTCCAGGGCACAGGCTTCGAGCAGCACGCGGGTTCGGACTGGTTTGGCGTCAATCAAAACGTCGTCGCTGGCGAGACCGTCACCTTCACGATCATGATCGCGGACATGGGAGACAGCATTCTCGCCACCGTTGCGCTCATCGACAACTTCCACTGGAACTGTGAGGAGTGCATCCCGATCGAAGATGATGCCTGCACCGGCGAGGTCCCTGACCCGAAGTGCTGCGGCGTCATCGAGCCGCAATAATGCCGCTCCCGGGGTCTTTTTCCCGGGTCTGAGCTGCCGACCGGCGGTCGACGAGGAGGGTTTTTGCCCTCGCGTCACCGCCGGTTTTTTATGTCGAGGCTCGATGCCTGGTCTTGGCTAAGCTTGATTCGCGATGGGCCTCGCACTCGCGCCGAGGCCCCCGCGTTTGAGGTTTCAGGCTCACAAGAAGAGCGAGGCGCCGAGCAGGTTTAGGAGCACGACTTCGACCGCGTACGTTAACCCTGCGCCGATCTGCATCGGCAGTGAGACCGGGCGTCGGTAGTAGCCGAAGACGTAGATAAGGCGCGCCGCCAGGAAGATCGTCGCGAGCGCCTGAAGCCAAACCAGATCGACGTTTCGTAGTTCGGCGAAGAGCAGCACGAGGGCAAAGACAACCCCGTGTTCGACGCAATTTCCGTGGCTCCGACTCGCTCGTCGGATCGCCTCTTTGGCGTGCGTATCGAGCTCGCGGCCGTAGTGCAGGCGGAGACGGGTTGTATTGATCGCGAGGGCTGTGATCAAAACACCGAGGAAGAAGACAAAGGTCGCGGATACAGTGGGCATTGGGGCTCCTGGTCGAGGGTCGAGGGTCGCTCAGTTGTTAGTGTTGTTGGTATCGTCGTGGCGGTCGCTGGGTTCGCCGCGGAGTCGCCGACGCAGGCGTCGACCCAGGCGAGAGAGGCGGGCGCGAGCGTGGGAGCGCAACACTGCGGGTGTCGGCAGCTTGCCGCGAAAGGAATTGGAGGCCAGCGCCGGGGCCTGCAGGAGCATTTTTGCCAGGTTTAGAGAGAGTTCTAAGGGGGAGTTTGCGCGGGCTTCGATAGCCACGCTCTCGCCGCTGCGCATGTCTTCGATGGCACCGCGGGTGATCGTGCGAGTGCCGTCCGAGCGGATCTCGACGACAAGGCGAGCGACCACGGGGAGCTCTGGATCGCTGACCGGGGCTGCGGGCTGGCGAGTCGCCGGCGTAGTTGCAGCTCTGTGCCTGTCGTTGGCGTTCGATCCTCGCGGATCTCCGGGGGGGCCCGCGTTATCGGCTGCAGATCGTGGGGGCTTGGCCATTCGCGCGACGATATCACCGGCGATGCAAACGCGGGGTCGGGGTCGAGCTGGTAGGATCGACGCCCGTGGATTTTGTCCTCCCCGACCGACCGATCAAGATGCAGTTGCTCAGCGGTCGCGGTCATTACGAGGCCGTGATCGCGGCGGTCCTCCGGGCCAAATGCTCGGTGTGGATCGCCACCGCGAACCTCAAAGAGTTAATGGTCGAGGGCCGGCGGCAGAGCGTGCGCTCGCGCAGCCGCTACCGTTCGGTGCTCGAGGTCTTTGACGAACTCGCACGCGCCGGCATTGAGCTGCGAATCCTGCATGCAAGCAGGCCCTCGGGGCCCTTTCGTGAGCGCTTTGATAAACTCCCGCGGCTCTACGAGGGCGGCCTTGAACTCCGTCAATGCCCGCGCGTGCACCTCAAGACGGTGATCATCGACGGATCCATGGTGTACATCGGATCGGCAAATTGGACGGGTGCAGGCCTGGGCGCCAAGGGGACGGGGCGCCGCAATTTTGAGGTCGGCATGCTGACCGACGATGACGGGGTCCTGGATACGATGCAGGAGCTTTACGATCGGATTTGGCGGGGTGCACAGTGCGGGGGATGCAGGCTTCGCGAGCAGGGATGCGAGGCGCCGCTTGATCTCTTTAGCGCCAGTCGTGTGGTCCGAGCGAACGAGCGAGTCCGTCGGCGTCCGCGTTGATCCTTGCCGGTGGCTGGTCTCACTTAGGCCCGGGCAGCGCGTACGACGATCATCTCGCTCTCGCCGTTAAACGCCTCGCCGTGAAAGCCGCCCGCGAGTTCGAGCAGGCGGAGCCCGGCTGCCCTGAGCAGACCTGGAATCTCGCGGGCGAGCAGATAGCGATGACGAACGCCGGTGAGTAGAGGAGGGCTGCCGTCGACGGGTCGGTGCTCGTAGGTGGCTTCGACGACCTGCTCCTTGGGCCACCATCGGCAGCGCTCGAAGACGTCGTAGTCACGGGCGTGCCAGCGCAGCTTGGCGACCTCGCTCGGCGGGTCGTCGATCGGAGCCGGCTCGTGGAGCAGCTCGTCGTGCACCGGATCGACGTGATAGGCGTCGAAAAGCAGCTCGCCTGCGGGCGCTAGGTGGGTGCGGGCGCGGCGGAGAGCCTGGAGGACCGCCGCCTCGTCTGCGAGGCAGTAGATGCCGCAGAAGGGGATCAGGATCCGCTCAAAGTTCCGTCCCAGATCGAGCGTGCACATGTCTGCCTGAAGGAGTTCGAAGCTCGCTGGCGGCGGCCGGATCCGCTTGCAAGCTCGGTCGGCGAGGGCGAGCAGGTCGCGATCCAGGTCGACGCCGACGAGGTGGCTTTGGGGGGTGGCGACGGCCCGGAGAACCCGACCGTGGCCGCAGCCGAGCTCTAGGATCGAGGCCTCGTCGATGCAGGCGCGGCGGTAAAAATCGACGTCTCCCGGGTTGCCGCGGTGGAGGCGAGCGTAGAGCTCTGCGGGGCCGCGGCCGGGCAGGACGGAGCTCTGAGTTCGACAGGGCGAGCGAGCTGGCGTGACGACCTTCATCGCGTGTCAGGGGTGCGCGGCGAAGTTGGAGCGGAGCGCCGCGTGATCCGAACCGCCAAAGCCCGACCAGCCCGAGTTCTTGAGGATGCGAAAGATGACCGACGAATTTTCTAGGTGTTCACCGGCGTCGGTTGTCACCAGGTAGAGGTGGTCGATCGCTTGCGAGTTGCCGCCGTACACGTAGGTCGAATCATCGTCGAGTTCGGCGGCGACGCGGCTGACTGTGGCGGCGCCCTCGAGCGCGAGCAAGGGGGCTGATCCGGGCGTATCGTTGAGATCGCCACCGAGCACGATCAGCGCGTCTGGGTGCTCCTGGGCCCGCAGAGCGAGCCATTCGCCGGCGCGTTGGCCCTCGGCAAGGCGCCTGCCGGGATCGTCGAAAACCTTCGACCGGAAGTGTGCATCAAAGACGATCACCCGTGCCCCGCCGACCTCAAAATGCACCTCGAGCAGGTCGCGGGTGAAGGATGTCGTGCCGCCTTCGGGGTGGGGAAATTCTTCGTCTTGGTGCGAGACCACTTCGAGGGTCGGCAGCGTCGAGAAGATGGCGGTATCGAGGGAGGCGGGGTAGCCCTGTTCGCCCAGGTGTACCGAGTCGTAGCTCGGCAGACGGCTGGCGAGGGCGTCGATGCAGGGCTGGTTCTCGATCTCTTGGAGGAGGATGATGTCGGCGTCGATAGTGCGGATCGCCGCGGCGATCTCATCGGCGCGCGCCTCGAATCCGCTGGCCGAAGCGACAACCTCGAAGTCGTCGCCGCTGCACTTGCCCGAGTTGCATTTGGTATCGAAAAAGAGGCGGACGTTAAACGTCGCGATCGAGATGTGCTCGGGGTCGCCAACGGTGGCGGTCGAGGAGCCCTCGGAGTCGGAGCCCGAGTCGGACTCGGTGCCGCTAGTATCGGTCGTGTTGCCCCAAAACGAGCAGGCGGGGGCGAGCAGGGCCGCGACAAAGAGGGCTGCCATCGGCCGGATCGCAGGGTGTCCACGGCGCAGGCGCTTGCCATCGAGCATCGGCCCACGATAGCCGCAGGGTCCCCGCGGACGCCAGCCGCGAGGAGCCGTTTTGGGCATCTCGGGGGACAGAAGCGAGGCCAAGCGTTCGGTTTAGGGGTTGGCGCACTCGGTCTCGTAGTCGGCGCAACGGAATCGGGCGTGGAAATGACGGTCGTGCCCGGGGGAATGGCGGACGAGACCGCGGCCGGAGCCCCGTCCCATAGGAAACTGGATGATCCGGCGACGCTCATCTTTGCTGATGCCGTGCTCCTTTGCCGCCTTGTAGAGGCGCTTTTGCAGCTTGTAGTCGAGGAAGACGCGGCTCAGGTAGCCGGTTTCGTCGAGGGCGACCAGGAGCTGCCAGAGCGCCCACCAATCGACCCGGCGTCCGAGGGGCGTGAGCGTCTGTTTGAGTTCCTCCCGCAGCGGTAGGCGTACGTCGACGTCGCGGCCGCATTGGTGGGAGAGGTGGCCGCCGATCGGGCGCCCGCGTTCGCGGCTCATGGTGCCGATCGCCAGGCGGCCGCCGTAGCCGGAGTTCTGGCGCCAGCTGTGGATCGCCGTGACCAACGAGCGCACCGAGGTGGTCGTGCCCCAGGAGGAGCCCGGGTAGCGGAGTTCGTACTCGTCGCTGGCCAGGGGGATGCGGGTGCCGTTGACCAGCTTGCCCCGGTGCGGCCGACCGACGGCGTAGGCACCCGGGCTGACGGCGGCGGCCGGACCAGGGGCGGGCGCGTCGCTCTGAATCGCTGCGAGGATGGTCGGATCAAGCCAAATATCGAGTTCTTCGCCGGGATCCAGGCGTCGACCGACGCGGTGCAGGTTGACCGCCCGCAGATCACTCGGATCGACGCCAAAACGGTGGCCGATCCGCCCCCAGGTGTCGTCTTTGGTGACCGTGTAGCGCCGGAATTCGCGGGGCGGAGGTGCTTTTTTGGCGAGGATCTTGAGTTTTTTTCGGGGCCGAGCCCGTGCCCCAGAGGGCAGGCCGTTCCAGCTGCGGATTTTGCCCGGATCGCTGCGGTAGCGGATCGCGAGGAGCTCGATTGTCTCTTGCGGGACGACGATATGGGTCACCCAGACCGGGTGTTTCTTTGAAGCTTGCGCAGGCGAGGCGCTTGGCTCCGGTGATTTTGCCGGTATCGACGGATGTTCTGGATGTTCTGGAGTTTCTGGGTATTTCGGGGTTTCGGGGTCGTCGTTGAGGCCCCAGAGCGGAATTTCGGGTTGTGAAGGCCCTGGGGAGGGCCCCGGTTGCGCTTTGGAGGGGGCATCCGGGGCGGCTGGAGTTTGCGGGGGCGTCGAAATCGACGCGGCCGGCGGGTCGGCATCGACCAGCGGCCGGCTTGCGCCGCGATCACAGGCCAAGATTGCGCCCGCGACGGCCAGCGTGAGCGCGAGCGGGAGAGAACGAAGCACGACGCTGGCGAATGTAGCGCGAACCTCGACTTCCTCGAAATAGCGGACAGCGTTGCGCGTGCGTCGACGCATCGCTGTGTCCCCCTGCGTTTAGACCCCATGGCCCACTGGGATGCCGCGTTGACAGGCGCGCGTACCCGCGCGAATGTCGCCATCATGCGCCGTGTTTCGCTACTCGCCCTGGTTGCCACTTTCTCCCTCGGTTTGGGGGGCTGCACTTTCTTGAACAAGCTCTTTAATAATGAGCCCTCGGGATCGAAGGCAAACTCCGGTTCTCGCACGAGCCAAGATGACGCCGCGAAGGAGCGCGAAGCGGAACTCTCTGCGGCCCACCGTCGCCTCGCTGGCGAACTCGATGCCTCGAGGCAAGAGATCGCCGACCAAGGGGCCGATAGCACCCGGGCGCTCAGTTTTGCCGAGCTCGCGGGCAAGGCCTACGACTCCGGTGCGGTCGAGCGCGGGCGGATCGACGGGCCCCAGATCGGCGCCGAAGCGCTCGGCTACATCGCCACGGCCAAGGAGGCCGAGCCGGCCGCTGCGTACGATCTGGCGATGGCCGAGGGCGGCATCGATCGCCGCCTGGATGACGTTGAGGGCGCGCTCACGGCGTTTGTCAGCGCCTTCGAAATCGATATTCAGCGGGCGGCCTTCGGCGCGATCGTCGATCTGCCGCGCACCGCGAGCACCGACGCGGCGGTGGTTCAGGCGTGTGCGCGTTTTCGAACGAAGATCCAGGATGATGAGATCTTCGATTACGTCGGTCTCTGTTTGGATCGCAGCGGCGGTGATCCGGCGGCGCTTACTTGGGAGGGCGCCGACGTGGAGATCGTCGCCTTCAACGAGGAACTGGCGCGGCGTCAGGAGGCCCAGCGCATCGCCGAGGAGGAGGCCGCGCGCGAGGCCGAGGCCGCTGCGATCGCTGCCGCCGAAAAGGCTGCGGAACTCGAGCTGTACCAGGTCGCGGCGGTCTTTGCCGCCGGCACCTGCTCCTTTGGGGATTGCGTGCACAAGGGCTGGAGCGTTCGCGTCGATGGCGGCGAGATCCGGGTGTCGTGTTCGTTTGGTGAGTGCCTCGAGCGGGGTTGGGAGGCTCGTTTTCCTGATGGTTCGACCGCGCGTACGAGCTGCTCGTTTGGCGAGTGCATGGAGCGGGGTTGGGAGACTCGCTTTCCCGACGGATCCACGGCCCGCACCAGCTGTTCGTTTGGCGAGTGTGCGACCCGGGGCTGGGAGACGCAGCTGCCCGATGGCAGCGTCAGCAGGACGACCTGCTCCTTTAGTGAGTGTTTTACGCGGGGTTGGGAGACCAGTCTGCCAAACGGCGGCCGGATCCGCTGCAGCTGCTCGTTTGGCGAATGCCTGACCCGTGGAACGGAGTGCTCGTAGGGCACAGGTGACCATGCGCCTGCTCGTTCTCGATGCCTACCACGGGGGATCGCACGCCGCCTTCATGGGGGGCTGGGCGCTGCAGAGTCGACACACGCAGACGCTCTTGACCCTGCCCGCGCGCCACTGGAAATGGCGCATGAGACAGGCGGCGATCGGCTTCGCCGCGGAGGTTCGCGAGCGTTACGCCGACGGAGAGCGCTGGCAGGTGTTGGTCGCCACCGACATGCTGGATCTGGCGACATTTATCGGCCTGGCACCGGCGGAGGTCGCCGCGTTGCCGCGCCTCGTCTACTTTCACGAGAACCAGCTGACCTATCCGGTCCGCCATCACGACGTCCGCGACCATCACTACGGGCTCACAAATATCACCACCTGCCTCGCCGCCGATGCGGTGGTGTTTAACAGCGGCTTTCACCGCGATGTCTTCTTGGGGGCGGCCGCCGAGCTGCTGGCGAAGATGCCGGATCATCGACCGGTGGACGCCGTGGCGACGATCCGAGGGCGGGCGTCGGTGATTCCGCCCGGTATCGACGGGCCCATCGTTGCGGGCAAAGAGCGGGAACCTGGGCCTCTGCGGGTGCTTTGGTGCCATCGCTGGGAGTACGACAAGGATCCGGAGAGCTTCTTTGCGGCCATCGGTGAGGCTGTGGATCAGGGCGCAGATCTGCGGCTTATCGTCGTCGGCAAGCGCTTTCGCGAGGTGCCGCCAGTCTTTGCGCGGGCCCATCAGGCGCACTCGGAGATCATCGAGCATTGGGGGTATGTCGACGATCCGGAGGCCTATCGAGGTCTGCTGCAACGGGCTGATGTGGTGGTTTCGACCGCCGCACACGAGTTTTTTGGGATCGCCGTTGTCGAGGCGGTCGCCGCCGGTGCGTACCCGCTGGTGCCGCCTCGCCTCGCCTATCCAGAGACCCTCGGACCACCAGCTCGGCGTCCTGGTTTTTTTTACGACGGCAGCGTCGGCGGACTCGCGCGGCGGCTGTCGGCGATGGCGAGGCGGCCGCAGACGATCTGGGGCCGCGGGCGTGAAAGCTCTGGCGAGCGCGAAGAAGCCCAAAGGGCACTCGCAGCCTATCTCTGGCCGGCTGTGAGCGAGCTGCTGGATCGGCAGTGCGAGACCCTGCGTCGGGGCGAATGTCCGCGCCTCTGAGCCGGTCCGGGGTTCTGTGCTCCTGCTTTGGGGCAGGTGTCGCGGGTCACAGCGTCGGCCGTCGACGCGTTGACGACTGGCGGGGCAGGGCACGACCATGCCGCCGGTAATGACGGTCGTCGTCACGGGCGCTGCGGGTCATCTGGGTGTCACCCTCGTGCGGACCTTGCTCGCTCAGGGCCGCCGGGTTCGAGCGCTTTGCCGTGCCGATGTGCGGGGCTTGGCGGGCCTCGATGTCGAGCTTGTGCGTGTCGATATCCGCCGGCGCGAGGCCGTCGTTCAGGCATTTGAGGGGGCTGATCTGGTGATCCACGCGGCCGCTCGGATCTCCCTGCGATCGAGCGAAGATCCAGAGCTGAATGCCGTTAACGTCGGCGGCACGGCGGCCGTTGTCGATGCTTGCCTGGGCACAGGAGTTGCGCGACTGGTGCATGTCTCGTCGGTGCACGCTCTCGATCTGGATAACGCGGCGACTGTCGACGAGCACCTACCCTTGGCCGAGGGCAAGACCTCGTCGCCCTATGATCGCAGCAAGGCAGCCGCTGAGCGCGAGGTCTTGCGCGGCGTCGCAGCGGGGCTCGACGCGGTGATCGTCAATCCCGCGGCGGTGCTCGGACCCTTCGACTACAAACCTTCGCAGATCGGTCGCTTACTCCTCGATCTGCGCGCCGGAGAGCTGCCAGCGTTGACCGGTGGCAGCCAGAGCTGGGTGGACGTTCGGGATGTCGCAGCGGGCACGCTCGCCGCCGCCAGTCACGGTCGTCGAGGCGAGCGGTATCTGCTCGCCGGTCATCGCCGCACGCTTGTCGAGTTGGTCAAGATGGCCGCGCAGGTCGTCGGTGTCGCGCCGCCGCGCTTGGTCGTGCCGCTTGGCCTGCTCGCAGCGATCGCTCCGGCGGCGGAGTTTGTCAGCCGCCTGCGAGGTCGCGAGCCGACCCTCACGCCGGTCTCTGTGCGGGCATTGCGGGGGCCTCTGGACGTGCGCATCGACAGGGCCCGGCGCGAACTCGGCTACGCTCCCAGGCCGCTGCAGGAGACCGTCGCCGAGACGATGGCCTGGCTTTGCGAGCACCACCGGAGGCCGCGCGAAGGGCCGCGTACAAAGGCGCGACAAACGAGCGCGACACAGGCGAACAACGAACGATAGAGGGGTGATATGACGCGATCTTTGGTCACTGGTGGATGTGGTTTTGTCGGTCGGCGACTGGTCGATGCTTTGATCGCTCGCGGTGATCAGGTGACCGTTTTTGATCTCTCGGGGGAGTCCTGGAGCGACGAGATACGCTTCATTCGCGGCGACCTCTGCGATGCCGAGGCCGTCGCGGCAGCCTGTGAGGGCGTCGATGTTGTCTTCCATTCGGCGTCGCTGGTGCACACCAAACAAAACCGCGGCGAAGTGGTGCGTGCGGTCAACGTCGACGGCACCCGCAACGTGCTCGCGGCCTGTCGCCGTCACGATGTCGGCAAGCTGGTCTACGTGTCCTCGGCGAGCGTCGTCTACTGCGGCCAAGATATCCGCAACGGCGATGAAAGCATGCCCTACCCGAGCCGCTTTCCTGCGCTTTACGCCGAGACCAAGGCGATCGCCGAGCGGGAGCTGCTGGCGGCCAGCGGCGACGGTCCGCTCACCTGCGCCATCCGACCGCATGTTGTCTTTGGCCCCGGGGATGTGCGCCTGGTGCCGGCGATCCTCGGGCGAGCGCGGGCGGGCAAGCTCAAGTTTCAGGTCGGCGGCGACGACAAGCTCTCGGACTTTACCTACGTGGGCAACGTGATCCAGGCGCTGCTGCTGGCCGACGAACACTTGGGGGGCTCCTCGGCGGTCGCCGGTCAGGCTTACTTCATCACCAACGGCGAGCCGATGCCCTTCTGGAACTTTGTCCGCCGGATCGTCGAGCCGCTGGGCCTTTCTGGGCCGCGCATGAGGATCCCCTTCCCGATCGCCTACGCCGCTGCGGCCGTGCGCGAGGGCATCGATACGGTCTTTCGTGGCGGCACGCTCGACGCCGAAGAGGGGCTCTCGCGCTTCGCTATCCGCTATCTCTGCACGGATCACTATTTTAGTCACGCAAAGGCGACCCGTGATCTCGGCTATCGACCGGCGACCAGCCTAGACGAGGGCATCGCCGAAACCGTCGCGAGCCTGATGAAGCCTTGACCGCAGAGCGGCTGCGGCCAACACTGGTCCGTCTTGAGCGCCGAACATGTGACGCCAGAGTTCGCCGAACTCGGCTGGGATCCGCGTTGGCAAGAGGTCGCCAGCGAGTGCGGTGGAGGGGCTGCGCTTACGCCTGCGCGAGTGGTGGTTGTCTATCAAGACAGGCTGGCGATCCTCGATCCTGGCGGGCTGCGTTTCGCCGAACTGCGCGGGCGTCTGCGGCGACGGCAGAGCCGGGAACGGCTGGCGATCCCGGCCTCGGGCGACTGGGTGCTGATCGCCGACAATAAGGGCGGCGGCATGGCGACGGTCGAGGCATTGCTGCCCCGAAGGACATGTCTGATACGACGGGCAGCGGGCAGGCGCACCCTGCCGCAGGTGGTCGCCGCTAACATCGATACTGTCTTCGTGGTCACCTCTCCGAATCGTGATTTTAATACCCGCCGAGTCGAGCGTTACCTCGCCGCGATCGCCGATGGCGGCGCAGCGGCGGCGGTGCTGCTCAACAAGGTCGATCTGGTGGAGGATCCTGAGCGCTGGCTCGCCGATCTGCGGGCGCTCGGAGGGGCCCCGGTCTACGGGCTCTCGGCGATAAGCGGCCGGGGCATCGAGTCGCTGGGCGCACACCTGGGGCGCGGTCGCACGGTCGCCTTTGTCGGTTCGTCTGGGGTCGGCAAGTCGTCGCTGATCAACCGCCTGCTGGGCGCCGACAGGCAGGTGGTGGCGGCGATCCGCGAAGAGGACGACAAGGGGCGGCATACCACCACCCACCGTGAGCTGCTGCCGATCGATGGGGGTGCTGGCGGCATGGTGATCGACACTCCAGGCATGCGCGAGCTGCAGATCTGGAGCGAAGGTGCCTCCGTGCGCGAGACCTTTGATGACGTCGAGGCCATCGCCCAGGGCTGTCGCTTTCGCGACTGTCACCATCGCAGCGAGCCGGGCTGTGCAGTTCAGCAGGCGCTGCGTGCGGGTGAACTCAGCGCAGCTCGCCTAGAGGGGTTCCACAAACTCGTCGATGCGGCGGCCGAGCAGCAAAGCGCGCGCCTAGCCTCGAGTCGTATCGTCAGTCGCCGACACTCTCGGCTGGCTCGGGCCGATCGGGATGAGTCGATCGAGAGCTAGACCGAGCGAAGTGGTCCTTGTTTGGCCGTATTGTTGATAGTGTGATCGTGTATGTGCGGTAGAGGTTGTTAGGAGGGAAACGAAATGGAGGCATTTGGTGATTTGCGCCGTTGTCCTTGACGCAAACACTGTGGGGGGAGAGGCGAAGGATGTCGCGGAGGTCGAGCGAGGGGGGCCCCACTCCTCAGACAGGTCGGAACGCGCGTCGACCCCTAAAGGGACCGATGCACGTCCTAGACTCGCTCGCGGTGCCCCCCTCGCTCGACCCACCAGCAATTCCTCCAGGCCTTAATAGGGAGCCGGCGAATGTGGGCTGGACGGGGGCTACCCATTGCCGCAAGTACGCAATCTCACCTACAGACAACATGATGGCCGGCGTCGAGTGCCACATGATCTTCGAGCGCCGAGTGATCGCGCGAAGAGGGCGCTGCGGCCACAGGGCCGGGGTTTTTGTTCGGTAACGAACCCCTCTGTGATCCGTTTCGTGTGGCGTACTTATGGGCCCGCGGAAAAGGCTCTCTTCGGGGCGGGGATGCGCTAGCGTCTCAGGTATGCGCTCCCTTAGGTTATCCAGCTCAAGTGTGTTTTTGGCGGTGATGGCTCTCGCGGCCTGCGCTCTCGGAGATGGCGACACGGCCCCGCCGTCGCAGCTCTCAGCCGGTAATTCGGGCGCAACCGACACGGAGGGTACGGGTACAGAGGGTTCAAGCGGTAGCGCGAGCGCCGGCAGTGAGAGCGAGGGCGGTGATACCGTGGCTCCGCCGGGCTGTGGCGATGGCGTTGTTGAGGGCGATGAGGCCTGTGATGATGGGGCCTTCAATGGCAGTGGGTACGGCTGGTGCGATGGGGTCTGCAGCGGTCTCCGCAAAACCTCGCCAAACGCGATCTATGTCGCCACGTCGGGGGATGATGGCAATCCAGGGACTCGCACAGAGCCGCTGTTGACGGTGAGTGCAGGTATGATCAAGGCGGATGCGGTCGATGCCGATGTCTACGTGGCCAAGGGAGCCTACAACGAGGCCCAGACCCTCGACATGATCGACGGTATTTCGCTCTTTGGTGGGTTTGATGAGAACGACGATTGGTCGCGGTCGCCGGACAACCTGACTCGGATCGATGTCGCATCGGCGATCGCCATCAGTGCGCTCTCGCTGGAGTCGAAGACAGCGATCACCGTGATGACGATCGCCGGTGGCGATGGTGGCATCGGTGAGTCGGCGGTGGGCGTGCTCGCCAGCGAGAGCGATGGTCTGGTGATCGAATCCTGCGTGATCGAGGCCGGCAGCGGTGGCGGTGGGGCGCTCGGCGAAGATGCGACCGAGGTGGCGGCGAGTGGCGGCAGCGGGCTCGCGGGGCAACCTGGCTGTGAGGACAGCAGCGGCCTCTGTTCGAGCTGCGGAAAGCCGCAGGGCGGTGCCGGTGGAGCCTCGAGCTGTGGGGCTGTGGGCGGCATCGGTGGCGGTCCTGGCAACGGTTCGGGGTTGGGCAGCCCCGGTGGACAGGGTGGCGGCGGCACTCCAGGTGGCATCGGCACGGGCGCGGCAAAGGGCGATTGGAACCCGATTGCGGACCATTGGGGCAAAGATGGGACAAGCGGAGCGACGGGAGCAAATGGTCCTGCGGGGGCACCTGCCTACGGGGTTTCTGGTTATCTTGTCGTGCACGGGCAGGCCGGTGGTGACGGTGAAAACGCCAAGGGAGGCGGCGGCGGAGGAGGAGGCGGCGGCGGTTCGAACCTCTGCGATTCCTACGGAGGCGGCGGCGGAGGAGGAGGCGGAGGTGGTTGTGGAGGCAGCGGAGGCGGCGGAGGAGGCAGCGGCGGGGGCTCGTTCGCCGTGTTGCTGTGGGGCTCGGACGCGATCATCGATATCTCTGAGCTGAGCACGGGTGGCGGCGGAGCTGGGGGCAAGGGCGGCAGCGGACAGCCGGGAGGCAGCGGTGGCGGGCCGGGCGTGGGTGCACTCAGCGGCGCTGGCAATAACTACGGCGGCAGCGACGAGCAGGATGACGGCTCCAACGGAGGCCGCGGAGGCAAGGGCGGCGACGGAGGTCGTGGAGGCGATGGAGGCGGAGGTGCAGGAGGTCCTTCGGTCGGGGTGGTGCTCGCCGGTGGATCGATGGCGACGCTGACCGATCTCATGTACGCGATCGGACCCGCAGGATTGGGCGGTGCATCGGCTGGCATTGTTGGGCCGAAGGGCGAGGAGGCGGAGACTCTCAGCCCCTAAACGATTCATCGTGGCGCGCTGTCGCGCGAGGGCTGTGGCTCTCCGGCGCTCTTCAGAGGTGATACTCTCGGCCGGCGTTGTAGCGACGGAATCGAGCTTTGGCTGCCACAAGCAATAGCTATGTTCAGATCCGCCGGGGCGAGCGATTGCTCCGGGTCAGCCCGCTTACGGGTCAGCGTTTGGTCGCGGGCCGCTCCCCCGATGTCGAGTTGGTGCTCGCGAGCGACACTGTTTCGCGACAACATCTAGAGGTCCTGCGCGACGAGTCGGGGCGTTGGTGGGTCCGTGATCTCGGCAGCCGCAACGGCACCGCGGTCAACGGCAAGGTCATCAGTTCACAGCTGCTCGCCTTTGGCGACGTCATCCAGGTCGAGGACTACACGCTCACCTTTGTGCGAAACCCGGGCGACGGAGGGGACATCGCCCAGATGGCGAGCATCTCCACCGCGCCGTCGATGGAGCTGACCCTGGTCGACAGCCCGGTCGGTCCGGTTCGTTCGCTCCGCGATCTCGGTGCGCCTAAGATCGACGCCTCGCATATCTCGCGCCTGGTGGCCCTGAGCGCCGAGCTGCTGGCCTCCGAGGTCGCCGAAGAGCGCCTGACGACGCTCTGCAAGATGATGATCAGCGACAGCATGCGGGGCAGCGCCGCCTTGGCGATTCGGGTCGCGACCAGCGGAGAGGCCGAGCCGATGCTTTTGGTCCAGCCGGCGGTCGCAGTAGCGGGCACTCCGGTGCCCCATATCTCGCGCACGGTGCTGCGGGCGGTGGTCGCCCAGGGCAGCCCGGTGATCGCGTCGACATCGGTCAATCGAGGCAACAAAGAGTTGCTCCGGCTGTCGCTCGTCGTCCAGGCGATGTCGGCGATCTCGGTGCCCCTGGGCGGCACTGGCGAGTATCTGGATGTCCTTTACGTCACCTTTCCGCGCAACTACGCGACCGCTGAGTGGCTCGCACTTTGTTCTCTCGCCGGCGAACTCTACCGCCAGGCGGACGCCGCTTGGGTGGCCCGAAAGGCCGCGCAAGAGCAGGCGATCCTCGAGGAGGAACTCGAGCGGGCGCACGACATCCAGACCCGTCTGGTGCCCGACGATTTTGTCCTCGCCGAGCTCGACATCGGCTTTGGATTTGAGGCCTGCAAGTGGGTGGGTGGCGATTACGTCGACGCTCTGCCGCTGCACGACGGTCGAGTGCTGATCACGGTCATGGATGTTTGCGGCAAGGGCCTCGAGGCTGCGCTGATCGCCGCCGGTCTGCACACAACAGTGCATGTTTTGGTGCACGAGGGCCTGGGGCTCGCGCCTTTGGTCTCGAGCCTCAACCGCTACCTCTGCGAGACCCTGCCGCTGGCTTCTTTTGTGACGATGTGCGCGCTGGTGATCGATCCCGCGACCGGCGTCATCGAGCACGTGAACTGTGGCCATCCGCCGCCCTTTGTCGCCGGTGTGAGCGGGGGTATCCGCGAGATCGCGACCCACGAGCACGCGCCGCTCGGGTTCCTCGATGTCGACGAAGAGATCGTCGTTACCCGCGACAGCATGCCCCACGAGCACGTGCTCGTGCTCTACACCGACGGCCTCTCTGAGCTCCTCGACGAGAGCGATCAAATGCTCTGTGTCGAGGGTCTTAGCACCCTCATCGACGAGGTCGCCCGCGGCACTCGTCACGCCTCTGCGACCGAACTCGCGGCCGCCTTGCGCGGGGCCCTGGCGGATTACCAGGGGCAAGCGGTCGCCGCCGATGACCTCTCGTTTATCTTGGTCCGCCGGGCCATCTCTGCGGCGATGAGTACAGGCCCCCAACGGGCCGCATCGACACTGCCCCCTGGGAAGTCACTGTGAATACCGTCACGTTGTTTCGCTCGCTCTTCGTCCTTGGTGGGACCCCTATCCTTCCTCTAAAGGCGCAAGAACGACGTTTATTTAGTGTTTGTAGGGATAGAGACCATTTGCGAAGGTGTAGCCGATGATCGTCGAAGACAAGGAATACAGCGTTGCCTTTGAAGAGAGCGAGCTTCGTGTTCGTTTTGAGGGCCAGCTTCGGTTGCGTTCGCCTCGGCATTACGGGCCGATCCTCGAGCTGCTTCGAGCTGCTCATCAAGCGGATCTGCCGCTGCTGATCCTCGATTTTCGCAACCTTGATATGCTCAATTCATCAGGAATTGGCACGATTGGGGCCTTTCTCGTCGAGGTCCGCAAGGCGAAGAAAATGTCGATTAAGGTGCTTGGCAGCGCCTCCAAGCGCTGGCAGGCGCGGACTTTGTCGACACTCAAGAAGATCTGGCCGCAGGTCGAGCTGATCATCGACTGAGTTGCTATTGAGCCGAGTCGAGCCCGGTAGGGGGGACCGGGCAAAGGATGCTCGGTGCTCAGTGCTTGGTGCTCGGTGCTCGGTGCAGGTGCTCAGGCGACCGCAAGGCCGATGCTTCGGCGGGCCTCAAAGAAGGCCTCGCTGACGCTGTAGATGATCAACTCGGTGACGGCATCCTTGCCGTTGATGTTGATCGCGCTCGAGCGCTGCTCGCTGCCGATGGCCTTGGCGGCGGCATCCAGGTCGTTGCACAGCAGCAGACCCAGGCGGTACCCGGCGATCGCGGCGGCACGGGCCCAGCGTTTGACGTTGGTTTGCCCGAGGAGTCTGGCCTGCTCTTTGATCCGAGCGAGCGTTGTCGGTGGTGCTCGCTTGATCAGTTCGCTGGCGATCACGTCCTCGCTACCGGCCTCCCCGAGGCGAGAGCAGGCGACCAGCAACTGCTTGAGGTTTTGCGACGAGAACTCGAGGAGGAAAAACGCGTGGTGCGGCGGGTAGAGGTCGAGCAGCTTGCGTGCGATCTCAAAGACGACTTCGCCGTCGGTGCGCGTGCTTTGAAGGATGCCGCGGCGGGCGATGACGACCTTGGATATTTCATCATCGCGTCGACGCACGCTATGCATGGTCAGCTCGCCGCGCTCGTTGGGCAGGAGATGGAGTTCGGGCTCGGGCAGGCCGAGGGTGCTGGCGACGTAGCGGAGCGATTGAGCGGGCAGGGTGACGCTCTCGGAAATGTCGATGGGGGTACTGCCGCGGAGCTCCGGGGGCGCCTGTTTGGAGCGCCAGGAGGCGAGAGCGGGCATCACCAGGCCGAGGATCGCCGATACGGTCGGGTCTTGATCACCGGGCAGTACGGTGCGCCGCAGAATGTCGTCGCTGAGGCGGAGGCGAGCTTGGCGGAAGACTGCCGGTGGTCCGCTGCCGAAGAACGTGGTCTCTTCGTCGGTTGCCTGCTTGAGAAAGAGCAGCGTGCGGGCGACGCAGTAGGCCTTGTCGACTTCGTTTTGCTGGCGGTAGATATTGTAGAGCTGGTGATAGCTCGGGTAGTGCGCGGGCTTTAGGCGGATCAGCGTATTGTGGCTGCGGATCAGTGAGTCTGTGTATTTCGCCGAATCCTCTTGGGTCAGCACTCCGTAGAGTTCGGTGACCATCAGTTGGCGCTGGAAGTTGCTGGGATCGAGGCTGAGCGCGACCTCTAGCGCCTTGGCGGCGGAGCTGTAGTTGCCGACGCGGGAGCGATAAATCTCGGCGAGGTTATGCCAGAGAAGCTGCTTTAGCGGCGAGGTGTCGTCGGCCGGAAGGCGCTTGATCATCTTTCGGTAGGCCCGCTCCAAGGCCCGCCAATTCTTGCCCTTGGTCAGCAGGGTATCGATCGCCTGGAAGGCCTTGAGGAAGGTCGGATCATCCTCGAGAACCAGATCAAAGCGCTCCAGTGCAGCCTCGGTGTCCTTGTTTTGGTCACGCTCGATGGTCGCGGAGGTATAGAGGTACTTGGCTCGTCGGCTGGGCTCGGCTTCGACCTCGATCAGCTGATCGAGGATCGGCAGCACTTGCGACCAGCGCTTGGCCTCGGTGTGCAGCTCGAGGAGCACGTGGAGGATCGTCTTGTCCTTGGGGCGCAGCTCTTGGGCTCTTGCGAAGGCTGCGATGGCGCGTTGCGGCTCGCTTAAGTGATCGCGAAAGAGCTTGCCGATTTCGAGAAAAGAGCCGGCCTTGGCGGAGCCGCTGAGCGTCGGAAGCTGGGCTTGGTGGGCCTTGAGGAGCTGGTGCCAGTCCTTACGCTCGGTGTAGAGATTGATCAGACCTTCGTGCGCCAAGCGGGAGTCGGGCGCGCACTTGAGGGCACTTTTGAATTGGGAAATCGCGAGGTCTTGGCGATCCTGGGCGAGTGCGATCTCGGCTAGTTTGACGTGCACCGCAGCCTTGGGCTCACCCTCTCGACGGGCGAGCAGGTTCTCGTAGGCGATGCGGGCCTCGTCCCAGGACCTGCGGATCATCGCGATCTCGGCGCATCCGACTAGTGCGTGGCTGCTCTCGGGGTTGATCGCCAGTGCCCGCTTGAAGAGCTTGTGCGCCTTGCTGGTGCTGCCGACCGACCGCGCCACCTGTGCAGCGCGCACGAGCACACCGACCTTGCTGGTGTCGCGGAGGCCTAGGTTGTCGATCCTGCGGATCATGGCGTCGAAGATCGGCGCGGCCGCGGCGAAGTTCTTTTGGTCGTAGTAGATCTTGCCGAGGATGGGGCCGACCTTCGCGTTCTCGGGGTCGAGCTTGACGACCATCGCGAACATCTGGATCGCACGCTCTTCGGCCTCGAGGTGGTCGAGCCAGATGAAGCCGGCCTCGGTCGCTCGCTCGATCTTCTCGTAACTGCTTTTGGTGTGCTCGGTGATGGCCTCTAGGACTTCGACCAGTTCGATCCACTCGTGGCGGGCGCGGAAGAGTTCTGCGAGCAATTTGAGCGCAGGCAGGTGCGAGGGCAGAAGCTCTGTCGCCTGGTAGAGGCGGACGATCGCCCCCTCGGCATCGGCGAGCTTGTTGTGCAGCAGATCGCCCAGGTGTGCGAGTTCGTCGGCACATCGGTTGGGGTCGGTACAGAGTTCGATGAAACGCTCGTAGTGGGGAATGGCTTCGTCGTAGTCGTGTTTGCGCTCGAGCGCCCGAGCGAGGCCTAGGCGGCTCTCGAGCGCGTCCTCATCGACCTCCAGCAGACCGATGAAGAGTTCGATCGCCATATCGTAGTTGAGGATGTGTTTGAGGTAGAGGTCGGCGAGGGCGCCTTTGATCTTGAGTTCGGATTCGGTGTCTGTGCAGAGGTCAAAGCGGTGGAGATAGACAGCCTCGAGGTCGCGCCAGCGCTTGTTCTCGAGGTAGCGCTGGCCGAGTAGGAAATAGGCGTAGTCGCGACTCTTGGCGATCCAGGCCGACCAGCGTTCGTAGTCGGAGGAGTCCTTGGCATCGCCGGCCATCGCGGTTAGGGCTCGCTCCATCTTGTCGAGGATCGACAGCTGCTCGTCGGGGTCGGAGGCCGAAGCGAGCATCGTCTGCAGGCCTTCGATCGAATAGAACATCGCCGAGTCGTGGGTCGGCTGATGGCTTCCGGGTGCCGATGCACTCGCATCGTCGCGGCTTCGATCGTCGGCGAGGGGCGACCGTTTGCGGGCTGCCTTGCCGGCGTCGTCGATGCTCTGAAGCTCCGTCTCGAGGGTTGCGAGATCGGCGAATCGATCGTCGGCGGACTTCTCGAGACAGCGCAGGATCAGGGCTTCGATCGGTGGGCTGATGTCGGCTTGGGGAGCGATGTTTCGCGGCGGCGGAGGCGAGGCCATCTGGTGCAGGGTGACCACCTGGTGGGGCTCTTGTCCGGTAAAGGGCACGGATCCCGTGAGCAGGCTGTACAGGAGCACGCCCAGGGAGTAGATGTCCGCGCGGCTGTCGAGAGCATCGCCCTCTGTCTGCTCTGGGGCTGTGTATTCGGCGACCTCGAGCAGCTCGTCGCCGCTAAAGATGTCGATGCGACTCGCCGGAGAGAGCCCGAAGTTGCGGAGCTTGACGTGGTCGAGCCCGTCGTCTGAGTGCACGAGGAAAACGTTGGATGGGCGGATGTCGCCGTGCATCAGGCCCTTGCTCTGCGCAGCCCGGAGCCCGCCAACGACTTGCAGCGCGAGTGCCTTGACCCGCGGCCAGGCGAAGCGCTGAGCCCCGCTGCGTTGGTGCCGAAGATCGTCGCCTTCGAGGTGTTCGCCGATCAGGTAGACGCCGCCGTCCTCTGTATTGCCGTAGCTGCGGAGGCGAGCGACATTGGCGTGCCGCACGAGCGAGAGGATCCGGGCATCGCGGAGGATCTTGGCGCCAAAGCCCTGCTTAGACGCGAGTTCGGGACCGAAGATCGTCGCGATGACTTTCTTGCGGAGAGTTGTTTGCTCTGCGAGAAAAACCTGTCCCGAGTCAGCTGTCCCCAGCTCCTCGAGAAGCGTGTATTTGTTCGCAATCACGGCGCCGACTTGCGGGGCCGCTCCTCCGGGGATAGGCGATTTTTCATTCATAGCCAGCCTCCGAGACGATAGCCGATGTCGGCGGGCGAAGGCATCGCCAGTGCCTCAGGAGGTTGTTTGCAGCTGCATCCGAAGGTCGAGAGTGTATGCATTCGGGCGAGTTCGCGCGTGTACCAAGGGATGCTCCAATGATCGGTGCGAACTCGCCCTGAACGCTCAGTAGGCGACGCCGATCTCGGCCGCTTGATCGCGGAGCATATCGACGACCTTGTTGTCGAAGCCGTCCTCTGTGGAGTTGTCTTCGATGTAGGCATCGCGCTTTTTGGAGACCTCGAGGATCCGTTTGTTGAGCTGTGAACGCTCGGTCTTTAGATCCTGGACATAGGCTTGTTGAGCCGCTCGGTCCATCGTCTGCATGGCCTCTGGGAGCGCGGCGTTATCGACACGGTCGAGATCGACGCGCCCCTCGTCGAGCGCTGTCAGTAGATCCTCTTCGAACAGGTACATGTTCTTGGCCGAGTAGGAGGCCGCAGAAGCGGCGGCCTGGTCCGAGAGACCCGCGCGCGAACGGGCCTTGCGTTGGGCATTGCTCTTGTCGGTGGCGCTGCCCCAACCGCGCATCGACGAGACCAGCGAGCGGTTGAGCGTGGCGAGTTCATCGTCAAAGGGAGAATCGATGGTCTGCACGCCGCCGTTTTGCTCGATGGTGGTCATCTGGCCGCCGGTGAGGGAGGCGATCGTCTGCCACGCGTTTGCGGTATCGGCCTGCTGACCGCAGCGCACGGTGTTGATCGTGATGTTGTTGGCACGGGCCGTACGGGCGAGCTCGGTGCTCGTGGGACCGTCGTTGTAATCGTCGTGGGGCGGCGCATCTCCGACTAAGAAGATCAGCCGGAGAACGCCCTGGCCCTCCTCCCACTGCATGCCGTGGATCGCGTCGGAGAGGCCGCGGTTGACGTGCTCAGGACCGTCGCCGCCGCCAGCGGCAAGCAGCTCCGTCAGGTGCCCGTGCACGGTATCCAGGTCGCGTGTGAGCGGAAAGCTCTTGGTCACGTAGTCGTCGGTGATGTCGCGAAAGGCGACCAGGCCGATGCGAATATCGGGGCGAGGCTCACCGGAGGAGAGGCGATTTGCGATCGACCAAATCGTCTGCTTGGCGCCCTCTAAGAGCCCGCTCATCGAGCCGGTGGTATCGACGACAAAGACGACGTCGATGCGCGGGCGCTGGTGCTGGCTCGCCTTCTGTGTGCTCTGGAGGACCTGGACCTGGGTCTCGGGGGTCGCGGGCGTGGGCTGTGGGATCGGCCAGATCGAGTTGGCGATCAGGGTCCCGCACATGAGAGAGGTGAGGGCGGCGCCGGTGTAGATCATGTGGGAGGTGCGCATCAGATGGTTTCCTGTTCTGCCCGACGATGGGGGCTGTGTGGTTGAACGAAGGATCCCTCGAAACGATGCGATGCCGCTGTAAAACGCCCGTAAAACGGTCGCAAAAGCGGGGCTACACCCTATTTACGCGAAGTCTATCGGTACCCAGCCGCCGAGATTTACAGCCCGCGCGCGGGCTGGCTACTTGCAGGTGCGCAGCGCAGCCCTGACCGCGGAAGATGACTTCTTGCGGGCGGCCTTTTTTGCCTCGCTCTTGCGGCCGAGCTTGCAGAGGGCCAATACCTCGATCTCGACCCGCTGGGCGACGAGCTGGCTGTCGGGGTAGTCGCGGGCGTGCTGCCGCGCATAGGCGAGGGCCTGCTTGGGATTGCTCTTCAGCGACTTCTTGGCTTGGCTGAGCATCTGCAGCTCGACGATCACTCGACCGGAGTCTTTGGCGCCCGCCTTCTTGGTCTTTTTGATCTTCTTTTTGGGCGTCAGCTTTTTGATCTTGCCGGCCTTCTTGGTCTTCTTGGCCTTCTTGGTCTTCTTGGTCTTTTTTGAGCCGGCGAGCACCCCGGAGTCATAACCGTCGGTGCCGCCCGTATCGGTGTCGGTGTCGGTGTCGGTATCGGTATCGGTATCGGTGTCGCCGGTCGTCGAGGTTGATGTCGCGGGCTCAGGTTCGGGCTCAGGCTCAGGTTCAGGCTCAGGCTCGGGCTCGGGCTCGTTTTCCAGGAAAGAGGGGACCCAGGGCAGCTCGATGATCTCCTGCTGATGGAGGATGCCGGCGACGGTCGCTCCGAGCAGCGCTAGGCCGAGCACGCCGAGAAGCACGAGCACCCAGCGTCGGCGACCGCCGAGAACAGCCTCGGGACGCTGGTCGGGGATGGGTTCGCCGTAGAGCTCGCTCGAGAAGGTGCGACCACGGGGAAGGGATACGCCGCCGAGTTCGCTCGAGAAGGTGCGGCCATCGCTGGGTATGTCGCCGAGCTCTGTGGAGAAGGTGCTCGCAGGGCGGCTCGCAGCTTGAGCGACCTGAGCGGCCTGCGCGACCTGAGCGGCCTGCGCGACCTGAGCGACCTGAGCG
>CAYYUP010000029.1:58063-68145 GCA_964474905.1 uncultured Nannocystis sp.
GCGACCTGAGCGACCTGAGCGACCTGCGCGGCCTGAGCGACCTGAGCGGCCTGCGCAGCCTGAGCGGTCTGCGCAGCCTGGGGCTGTTGATACGGGTAGCCTTGAGACTGGACCTGTCCTTGGGGATAGCCTTGAGCTTGAAGGGAGCCCTGTGGATTGGGGGAGTGGTGGGTCGCAGGAGAAGCGTGTCCGCTTGCAGGGGGGGCGAAGGGATTGTTTAGGGGGTTCTGCGGCGGATGGTTGAGTGGATTTTGGGGTTGCGGTTGTTGAGCGAAGGGGCTCTGAACAGGAGCAGGTTGTTGCTGCGGTTGCTGCGGTTGCTGCTGCTGGGCGAAGGGACTCTGAACCGGAGCGGGCTGCGGTTGCTGAGCGAAGGGACTTTGAACCGGAGCGGGCTGCTGTTGCTGTTGCTGCGGTTGCTGAGCGAAGGGACTCTGAACCGGAGCGGGCTGCTGTTGCTGTTGCTGCGGTTGCTGCTGGGCGAAGGGACTCTGAACCGGAGCGGGCTGCTGCTGGGCGAAGGGACTCTGAACCGGAGCGAGTTGCGATTGCTGCGGTTGCTGTGGTTGCTGCTGCTGAGCGAAGGGACTCTGAACCGGAGCGGGTTGCGGTTGCTGCTGCTGTGGAGCGAAGGGGCTCTGAACCGGAGCAGGTTGCTGCTGCTGCGGAGCGAAGGGACTCTGAACCGGAGCGGGTTGCTGCTGTTGCGGTTGCTGCGGAGCGAAGGGACTCTGAACCGGAGCGGGCTGCTGCTGCTGCTGCTGGGCGAAGGGACTCTGAACAGGAGCGGGCTGTTGCTGCTGCGGAGCGAAGGGACTGCGAACAGGAGCGAGCGGCTGCTGGGGTTGTTGAGCAACGGGGCTGTGCGGGGCCGTGAGTGGGGAGCGGGGCGGTTGATTGAGAGGGTTGAAAGGCCTCGGAACAACACCCGGGACGACGCCTGGCACGACGCCCGGTACCGGCCTTGGGGTAACGCCTGGCACGACACCGATCAACGTGCCCTTGGGTTTTGCGGCGGGGCTAGGTCGTTGCGTGGGTGCCTGAAAACCCGACGGAACCTGCCAACCGGAGCGAGGTTTTTCGGGTTGCTCGTCGGCGGCGGGCTGCTCATCGGGCTCGCCATTCACGAGCGACGGTATGGTCCACGGCTCTTTTGGGTCGTCGTTAGCCACGCCTGACAGATAGTCTCATGCGAACCCCCGCGGCGCATCACTCTGCTCCGGGCGGCTCGGGGAGCTGCGATTCGCGCGGAGCGGGCCTTCGCAGTGCCGGCTGGAGATAGCCGATGTCGCCGCGCCTAGGTGTGAGTTGCTCTCCGACCTAGCTCAGGTGGAGTCGTCCCGGCGCATGATGACGATGCTCCTCGTGTGCACGGTGACGTTGCGATCGACGAGTCGCCTTCAGTTTAGGATACATGCCTCCGGGTCTTGCGAGTCTCATCGGGCTTGAGGAGAGCCGTGGGTTCGGGCGTCTGTCCGGATGTCCTCTGGGGGGTACACAAGTGGTTTTGCCGATCGTGTCTTGACGAGCGATCGGGAGGTGGCGAGGGCGGTCGTTCGAGCGGGGATCGACAGGGCGTAGATCGCTTCTGGTGCATACGTAGACCCCTGTATCGGGCGAATGCGCCCCTGTAGACGATCGGGCGACTTTGCCCGACGGGAGGTCTGGAGGGGGGGGCGTGCAAGGCAATGTCGGATACTCGGCAAGGCTTGTGGAGGTCGATCTGTACCGCATGCGAACGGGCGTCTGTGCGGGCGCTGAGGACAGCAATTTGAGTGACGATTCATCGACTTTGATCGGCTTTGATCGACCGGCGCGGCGGGCCCCGCGTTGGCTCCGCAGCGCGGTTGCAGGGGCGAGGCTGCGCGCTTCGTAGAGGGTCGTCTCCGCGACTTGGGCGCTGCCGAACGCTCGAATAAATCGCTGGCGATCATTCGGCTCGACGTCCAGGATAGTTGGACGTTCTGCGTGTAAGCGGGGCGCCTAGGTTAGGAAGAGGCGTCGAGGTCGGGATGGGGCGATGGATCTGACGTTACTTGCGAGGGAGCGCGTAGGGAACGTCCTACGCGGCAAGTACCATTTGGACCGGCTTATCGATGTCGGCGGCATGGCTGCGGTCTACGAGGCGACCCACCGCAACGGCACACGCTCGGCGATCAAGGTGCTGCACCCGAAGTACGTCTCGGATGTTCAGGCGCGCACGCGTTTTCTTCGCGAGGGCTATGCCGCCAACCACGTCGGCCACCCCGGTTCGGTGACCGTTCTCGACGACGACTTCACCGAGGAGGGCGAGGTCTATCTGGTGATGGAGCTGCTCGATGGCGAGTCCCTCGAGGGCTGCATCTCCCGCGAGAAGCAGATGGACGAGGTCGATGTTCTCAGCATCGCCGATCAGCTCCTGGATGTGCTCTCGTCGGCGCATCACAAGGACATCATCCATCGCGACATCAAGCCCGCGAACATCATGCTGACGCGCAGCGGCATCGTGAAGCTCCTCGACTTTGGGCTTGCCCGGGTCCGCGAGCTGCCGGCGGTGGCCGGGGTGCACAGTGCTGAGATCGTCTTTGGCACGGTCGCCTATGTTTCGCCGGAGGCTGCTCGCGCCAACAACGACGAGATGGATGGGCGCGCCGATCTGTGGGCTGTGGCGGCGACGATGTTTAAGGCGCTCGCCGGCGAAACCGTGCACGGCATGGATGGTTCGGTGATGGAGCGTTTGATCCGTGCCGCCAGAAACCAAGCTAGGTCGCTCGGGGATGTCATGCCGCATCTTCATCCCCGCGTCATCGATGTCGTCGATCGGGCGTTGATGTTTCACCCGGGCGATCGCTGGCCGAGCGCGGCGGTCATGCAGGCGGTGGTTCAAGATGTGCTCGCCCAGCTGATGGAGGAGCGGGCGGTGCCGCCGTCGCTCTTCTTCATGCCAGGGCTCTCGCAGGCGGCCGCGGGCTACACCGCTTCGGGGCCAATGTCATCGACGTCGGCGATGGCAACGCCGACGCCGCGGCCCTATCGCGGTCAGGTTCCGACGCCTTCGCCGAGCCCCTATCCGCATCCAGGTCTGCCTGCGCAGCCGGTGAACCCCTTGAATCAAGTGGCTCGTAACCCGCTCAACCAGGTCCGCGGTCGACCGGTGCGACAGTCACAGCAGCCGCAGCCGCAGCCGCAGCAGGGCTACGTAAACCCGCTCAATCAGGTGGCATCGCGGCGGCCGGTACAGGTGCAGGCGCAGCCGCGTGCGCAGCGTCGGCCGGTGAATCCGCTGAACCAAATCTCAACCCGGCCAGGCGCCCAGTGGCGTTCGCAAAACGAGCCGCAAAACCGTGGTCCCGCGAGCTACACCCAAGTTGCGCGGGGACAGAACCACGCCCCGACCTCGTCGGATTCTTCGTTTGAGATCGACATCGATGATCTCGATGGTGGCGCAGACCTCAGCTACAACGCCCTCGATGTGACGATCACAGTCGAGGAGGACGTGCAAAATGAGCCCGCAACGCGGCCGCGACGGGCGACGACGATGCGAGATTTGGGATCGGCGGCAGCGCGGGCGCGGGCGATGCTCGACGCTCGCCGCAAGAGAAAGACCGTCGAGCCCGAGCCCGAGGCCGACGATTTTGAGATCGATCTCGGGTTTGATGGCGACGGGGCCGACGATCTCTCGGAGATCGAACTAGATGACCTTGAGGACATGTCCCAAGAGGAGTTCATGCCGGACTTCGATGAGGATGATGACGGGCAGCTCGCGGGCACACAGGAGGACACCGTACGGCGGCCTCCGCCCTCATTGCCGAGCGAGGAGACCGTGCGGCGGCGGGCGCCGACGGGGCCGCCGTTGGGCAATGAAGACGAGGCGCACAGGCGCCTGACAGGGACGGTCTCGGGCGAGGTCGAGACGTCGGCTCCAGGTGGCATGGACAGCGGCATCATCATCGAAGAGCTTGATGGTGAGGATGCCTGGCCTGAGAACGACCTTTGGGATCTGCCGGCGGTTCCCGAGTACTCCGGTCAGAGCCAGAGCGCGGTTGCCGAAGCGGACAAGCCGGTAAGCGGCCTGCTCGGCATGCCGCCACTGGTCACCGGTGCCGGGCCCACGAAGGTGGAGCGCGAGGCTGAGGTGGCTGCCAAGCAGAGGGCTGCTGCCGATAAGCGGGCTGCCGCGAGTGCTACGCGGAGGGCTGATCTCGAGGCTGCACGAGCGGCCGCGGCGGCGAAGCGAGCGGAGATCCGCGAGCGGCGGGAGGCTTCGGCGAGGGAGGCTTCGGCGCGTCGGGAAGAGGAGCGTCGTCGCCGGGCAGAGGCGAGCTCGGCTCCGCCGGTGACGGGGGCTCGCAAGACCGGTCTTGATCGTCTCGCAGGTCTTCGTCGGCCGGGTAAGACCCCGAGCGCACCTATGGTAATCGACTCCGATAGCTCGATGAGCACACCGCCCGACCGTACGGTGCGCTTTTCGATCCGGGCGCCGGCGACTCTCCCAGATCTCGAGGCTCGGCGGTCGAAACCTGCACCGGCGCCGTTGTTGCCGACGGGCGAGGGGGGCGGCAAGGAGGAGGTCGCGGAGCTCAGCGACAGCATGTTCATCCATGTGCCGGAGGGCGCCACATCAAAGCCGGTGGCGCCACTGCCCAAGACAGGGCCGCCGCGTCGAGCCTCCGTTCCGCAGCGCACGCCGGTGCCGCCACAACGCACGCCGGTGCCGCCACAACGCACGTCGACGTCACAACGTACCCCGGTGCCACCGTTGCGAACCCCTTCGCCGCCGCAGCGCAGCAAGCCTGCCCCGCAGCGCAAGCCCGCGAAAAAAGACGACGAGAGCCTCAAGACGCTGCGGCTGCCGCACCTGCGTAAGCCACCGCGCGACAAGTAGTGTCGCGGCTTAAAGCCCCTGGGTCAGCGACTCGTTGTACACATCCTCGCCGGTCTCAGGATCGATGAAGCGCACGTTGACCGCGTTGGCCATCGGGTCAAAGGTGAGGATGCAGCCGCGGGCTTTGTGGCGTCCGTAGTCGAATTGTGGCGGCTTGAGGCCGGTCAAGAATTCGGGGACCGGGTTCTCGCGACCACCGGTGATCGCGATCTCGCGGGTCCTGCTGGCGAGGTCTTCGCCCTTGGGCTCGAGACGCGAGACAAAAGTGACGTGGAAGTCACCGGAGAGGAACCAAACGTTCTCGATGTTGTTGTCGTTGATGTGATCGAGAACCGCGGCGCGCTGCTCGGGGTAGCCCTCCCAGCGATCATTGGCGGCGACGTCCCAGACCGTCGGCATGTTAGTGATCGGCACCGAGTTGACGACCACCTTAAAGTGACAGGGCGAGTTTTGCAGGCGGTCCTTAAGAAAGAGCATCTGCTCGGGGCTGATGTACTGGTCCTTTGAGGGGCGCCGCTCGTAGCGACAATCGAGGATGATGAACTCGGCGGTCAGACCCCAGCGAAATGTCCGCCAAAGCCGGTAGTTGGGTCCCTCTGCGTCGATCGGCAGGAGTTCGAAGTAGGCGTCCATGGCGTTTTGCCGGCGCTCCAACTCCTTTGGATCCATGGTCTCTCGATCGAAATTTCCGTTGTCGTCGATCTCGTGATCATCCCAGGTCGCGTAGAGCCCCGCGCGGCTGTAGGCCTTCTTGAAGTCGGCAACGGCGAGGTACTTTCGCCAGCTGGTGCGGAACTCCGCGAGGGTCTCGGCGCCGTCGTTGTAGGCCATGTCGCCCAGGTGGATGAACATGTCGTAGTACTCGTCCGCGCTGTAGTCGACCGCTGGCCAGTCGAAGGCATCGCCATTGCACGAGCTGATCGCGACGGTCAGCGTCTCGAGGGTTTCGTCGCCGATCGCTGTCCTGAATTCACAGATCGGCGAGCGCGCGGTGAAGTTGTCGGGATCGCCGACGAAATAGCCGTAGCGGTACCATGTGCCCGGGCACAGGCCTACGACGCTGAGCTTTGTGTAGCCCTCGCTGTCGGGTTCGACCTGCTCTTCGTGGATGAGTTCGACGAGTGCAGGATCGTCGCTCGGTCGCCAGATCCGCAGGGTCTTGGGGGCCGCGTCGGCGATGAAGACCGCGACCATCACCGAGGTGGGTCGCATCTCACCGGCCATCACCGCGAGTGGGAAGAGCAGATCGTCGACGTCGATCGCCGCCGGGTCGAATTCGATGAGTTCGCCGCCGCAGAGATCGCTGCCGGTGGTGGTTGTATCGCCGGTCGTGGTGCCGCTAGTGTTCGTGTCGGTGGTCGGATCGACGGTTGTTTCGCCGGTGGTGGTCGTCGATGTGGAAGACGAGGAGGACGATGTCTCGCCGGAGCTGGTGCTCGGATCGGTGTCGTCGGTAGTGCTGTCACCGGCGTCGGTGGAGCTGCTGGAGTCACTCTCGCTGTCGGTCGCCGAGGAGGCGACGGTGTCATCCCCGCAGCCGACGACCAGAGCTGCGCCGCCGAGGCCGAGGCGCAAAAATTCGCGGCGGGGGAGGTCGGTGGTTGTCGGTGTTGAGGAATCCTTGGGGGCCATCGATCTCTTCACTTCCGATGCGCGGGAGCGCACATCGCCCGTATGGTAACCGACCGAGGCCCCTCGCTTTCCGCATCTTTGGCGGTGGCCGATCAGTTCGCGGCGAGCTGACCCTGGCGGATGACCACCGCGGTGGTCTCTCGCATCTCGATGATCATCGCGAACTCCCCCGGATTGAGTGCTTCGTCGTCGTCGCAAGTCGCGAGCATGTCGACGGTGGTGCCCTTGAGCTGGAGTCGGATCTTGCCGAGGCTGCCCTTGCGTATGGGCACTAAGACTCGGCCACTGAGGCCGACGTAATCCCTGCTGGACGCGGCGACGCCGATGGAGTCGGCGGCGAGGCGGCGGAGTACCAGGGCCGCGGTGGCGCCGGAGAGCGAGCCCATCGCCAGCGCGAGCACCAGTGCGGGAATGGCTGCGGCCAGACCCAGGCCCTCGAGCACCGCGCCAGTGAGTCCGAAGAAGGTCGTAAAAAAGGTCCAGAAGCGGAGCGAGGTCAGGAGGCCGAGGATCGGGTGGCTACGGCGCCGGGCGATCTGTCGCCGCTCAACGTGGATCAGCGCATCGGCGTCGGCATCCCCGTGGGCGTGGGCGAGCGAGCCGCCGTGTGCGGCATCGATGTCGGCGTCGATGTCGGCATCGGCATCGATGTCGCCGTGGTCGAGATCGAGGTCGGCGTCGGCGTCGATGTCGGCATCAAAGCCGTCTCCGGTGTGCAGCTCGGCGTGCACATCGGCGTCGGTATCTTCGTGGCCGCCGAGAACGATCGAGGCGAGCAGGACGACGCCACCTGCGACCATCGAGAAGAGGTAGAGGGTCAAGAACATCGACGTGTCGAGTGTGCACTCCGGTCGGTGCCCCGGCTACCCTCGGCGTCGGGCGGATCTGGGCAGGCAGGAGGTGGGCGTTTAGGGGTCTGCGCTGCTAACGTGGGTGGCCGATGTCCCGATTCGATCGCTACGCACCGAGAATGCCGACACCAGCCGAGATCCTGCCCGGTCGATCCGAGCCGATGCGTGTGCCCGAGGTTCATTTTGTCAGCGGTGCGCGCGTGCTCGCGCCCTTTCCTCCCGGCATGGAGCGGGCGGTCTTTGCCATGGGTTGTTTTTGGGGGGCAGAGAAGTGTTTTTGGTCGCAGCCTGGCGTGTACTGCACGTCGGTGGGTTACGCCGCTGGTTCGACGCCAAACCCGACCTACCGCGAGGTCTGTTGCGGGCGCAGCGGTCACACAGAGGTCGTGCAGGTGATCTACGATCCCTCGCTTGTCTCCTACGGTGATCTGCTCAAGCTCTTTTGGGAGAATCACGACCCCACCCAGGGCATGCGCCAGGGCAATGACGTGGGCACTCAATATAGGTCGGGGATCTACACCTACGCAGAGGCGCACTACGCGATAGCAGAGGCGTCCAGAATCGCCTATGGCGAGCAGCTCGCCGCGGCCGGCTTCGGGGCTGTTACCACCGAGATCCTCCAGAGCCCCAATTTCTACTATGCAGAGGCCGAGCACCAGCAGTACCTGGCCAAGAATCCAGGTGGTTATTGTGGGCTCGGGGGTACAGGCGTCGGCTGCCCAATCGGCGTGATGCCCACGGACTGACGGCGCTACAGGTCCTTCTGTAAACGCACTCTGTGGGGTGTAGGCCCCATCTAAGAGCGCTCAAGCGGAGTTTCGCTTGCTTGCCGATCTAGCCAAGGGCGGGGCCGGCAGCTATCGTGAATCAGTCAGAACTTCGACGGCGAAGCGATCGGTCTCCCCATTTTCGGTCGCGTCCCACCTCCCCAGCGCCGTCGGGGTTCTGGCAATTTTTTGTTCTGGAGCAGGGCTCAGTCGGCGAGGCTCGCGAAGCCGATTTGGCCGTGAGTCGCTTGCAGACGTCGGATCAGCGCGGCTTGGCCCTCGGCGTGGTAGCTCGAGCGAACGAGGGGACCGCTCTCGACGTGGTCAATGCCGCGATCAAGGGCGACCTGTCGGAGCTCCGCAAACTCGTCAGGATGCACATAGCGAGCGATTTGCAGGTGTTTCTGGCTCGGCTGGAGGTACTGGCCGAGGGTCAGGATCGTGAGCCCGAGTTCGGCGAGTTGGTCGATCACCTGGACGACTTCGTCGATTTCTTCGCCAAGCCCGAGCATGAGACCGGTCTTGGTAAGGGCGCCGCGTTCCCGGGCGCGGCGGAGCACCGCGAAGGATCGATCGTAGCGGGCTTGCACCCGGACCTCACGGCTAAGCCGGGGCACGGTCTCGAGGTTGTGGGCGAAGATGTCGGGGTTTGCGTCGAGCACCCGATCGACGTCGTCGATGGCGCCCTTAAAATCAGGCACGAGCACTTCGACGGTCATGCGCGGTGCGAGCTCGTGGCAGGCCTGCAGAGTTGCCGCCCAGATCGAAGCACCGCCGTCGGCGAGGTCGTCGCGATCGACCGAGGTGATCACGGTGTGGTTGAGATTTAGGGCGGCAAGCATCGATGCGACGCGGCGCGGCTCGTCCTCGTCGACCGCCAGCGGGCGCCCGGTCTTGACGTCGCAGAAGCGGCAGGAGCGGGTGCAGATGTCGCCCAGGATCATGATCGTCAGGGCGCGGTTGTTCCAGCATTCGCCGATGTTGGGGCAGGCCGCACTCTTGCACACGGTGTTGAGCCCGAGCTTTTTGAGCGTGCGGTCGAGCTCTTGGTAGGCGTCGCCGCCTGGCATCTTGACTCGCAGCCAGGAGGGGTGGCGGCGGCGTGGCTTCGCCTCGGAGGAGGCGTTGACGATCGGCAGGCGACGGGGCACAGCCAAGTCCATAGCACGACGCCAAGGCGCCGGAGCGGGCGCGCCGGGTAGGGCGTCTCCGATCCGGCGCGTGGGGCTAGAAGGTTAGATCCGCCCGCGGATTGTCGTCGGATTGCAGGGCCTCGAGGGCGGCCAGCAGCTCCTCGGAGTCGGCCTTGGGCAGGCGCACATCGAGGGTGATGTGGAGGTCACCGGACTTCTTGCCGAGCTTGACGCCCTTGCCCTTGAGCCGCAGCGTCTGGCCGTTTTGTGTGCCCTTTGCCAGCTTGATCGTGAGCACACCCCAGGGCGTGGGCACGTCGATAGGACCGCCGCGGTAGGCCTCTAGGGCGGTGATGGGCAGCTCCATGCGGAGGTTTAGCCCGTCGCGGGTGAGCCGTTTGTGGGGCTCGATGCGCACGGTGAGGAGGATATCGCCAGGGGGCGAGCCGCCGCCCTGCTTGCGCAGCCGGAGCTTGGCGCCGTCGGTGATGCCCGCCGGTACCTTGACGTCGAGGGTGCGGCTTGTGCCGTCGCTGGTCTCGACCCGAAGCGGGCGGGTGGTCCCGAAGAGCGAGTCGATGAAGCCGATGGTGATTTCACCGCTGATGTCGCGGGTCGATGCGGGCCGGCGGCCGCGACCACGGCCGCTGAAGGGGTCGTCGGCGTCGCGGACCTGACCGCCGCCAAAGAGTTGCGAGAGCAGGTCGTCGAAGTTGGTGTGGCGGGCGTCGGAGAAGTTTGAGAACCCGCCGCCAGGGAAGCCGCCACCGCCGCCAGGGAAGCCGCCACCGCCGCCAGGGAAGCCGCGGCCGGCCCCAGCCTGCTTGTAGGCTCG
>CAYYUP010000030.1:0-66829 GCA_964474905.1 uncultured Nannocystis sp.
TTGGTTCGGCGGCGAGCAGCTGTTGGTAGAGAGCGGCGGCGGCCTCGGGTCTGTGCAGGGGATGTGCGAAGTGCCAGAGCGTATCGGGTGAGAAGTAGACCTGGCTGGGGGCGTGGTTCCAGGTGCGCAGACGGCCGGCGTAACAGAGCGCGCTTGGCCCGAGTTCGCCGCGCAGGAGGGCGAGCAGATCGCTCGCCCAACACTCGATGCCAGAGATAAATTCGGCGACCGGATCGGTGCATTCGCAGGGCACAAAGGCGCAGGCCCTAGGCTCGTAGCGGAGGGTGAATGCGCCGCCTGTCGAGTCGCTGCGGAGGCGGAGCGCGAGCGCTGGGCGGCGGTCACGAAGGTCGCCTTGGCGGAGCGAGTGGGCTTGGCCGAGATCGTGGCTGTCGCCTGGGCAGAGCGAGTGCAGGGCGCGAAAGAGGGGGCCAGCGTAGAGAAAACGTGCGAGGTCAGCGAGGCCCTTGAGCAGCTCGGGCAGGCGCGAGCTGTCGAAGTGTGGCTCGCCGCAGGCCGCTTGGTAGTCGGCGAGTGTGCCGAGTGTCGGACGGTAGTCGCGGGCGGGCCAATGCTCGCGCGGCAAGCTCTTGATGAAGGTCTCGCCCTCCTGCACGCCGACGAGTTCGCCGCTGCGCATGCTGAGGGTTAGGCCGGGGGTGGCCGCGAGACAGCGTGAGCCCGGGGCCAAGGCGGCAAGGCTATGGGCGAGCGCCTGCGAGCTAAGGGGAAAGACCGCGTGGTTGAGGGCTTTGCGGGCACCTGTAAAGCTCCAACCCGCGCCGCAGATCACCGCCGCTGCGGGCTGGCCCCATTCACGCTCCATCGCTGCGTAGCGGCGCAATACGAGGCTCGCGAGGGTCGCACGTTCACTCGCAGGTGCGGGCTTGTGGGTGCCCAGGCGCTGGTGCGTTGCGCTGGTGAAGTTGTTGGCGTAGCACCAGATGCCGGGACGCGGGGCGAGCTCGGGCAGCGCGAGCAACATCGAGGTCGGTGGCGGCACGTCGATCGAGGAGGCGAAGCTGCCGTCGCCCCGGTCGTCGCGGAGCACAAATGGGTAGACCTCCCATTCGTCGCCGTGACCAAGGCCGCGGTGGTCGATCGCGAAGGTCGTCAGGCGCAGCGGTCCAAGCCTGTGCTCGCGCCCGGGATCCAGCGGCAGTACCCTTCGAAAACCCATAGAGCGGAGGAGATCGCGGCCCGCGTGGGAGACCGCGGAGGAGAGGTAGATGGGGATGCGTCGGTCGAGTCGGTGGAGGCTGGGGATATCAAAATGATCGTCGTGTTCGTGGCTGAGAACCAGCGCGTCGATCGGCGGAAACGCGGCGAGGTCGAGTTCGCGGGGCGGATAGATCTGTCCCAAGAGACCGCCGTGACCGAAGCTGTCAGTGAGCAGCGGATCGATGAGCAGGTTGTACCCCTGGGCCCGAAAGAGCCATCCTTGGTGCGCGAGAAATGTCGCTCTGAACATCGTTTTTGTCGCCTAGTAGCCTGTTTGTGTCACGGAGGGGCAGCCGAGCCCGATGATGTGCTGTCGTCGGATCACGGTTTGCGAAGAAGCGGTAGCTGTCGGTGGCGCCGCATTGTAGGGCGGTCGGCCCCGGCATTCGCTACTTTCGTTCGTCTTTGCGATGCTCCTGGGGATGCAGACTCCAGCGGATGTTTTAGAGTTTTGGTTTTCGGATCGCGTTCGTCAGCGATGGTGGGTCAAAGACCCGGCCTTTGACGAGGAGATCCGCGAGCACTTCGAGGGTCTGCATCGCCGGGCCCTCGCGGGTGAACTCGAACCGTGGGCGGCAGACCCAGAGGGGGCACTCGCGCTTGTGATCGTGCTCGATCAGTTTCCGCGAAACATGTTTCGCGGCTCACCCGAGGCCTTTGCGAGCGACTCCGCCGCCCGCGCTGTCACCGATGCCGCGCTCGCAGCCGGTCACCACCACGCGCTCGCCGACGAGGATCGCCGTCTCTTTCTTTACCTGCCCCTGGAGCACTCCGAGCAGCTCGCCGATCAGGACCGCTGCTGCGAGCTGATGAGAGAGTTCGCGGCCGCGCAACTGCATGAGTTTGCGAAAAAACACCGCGATATCGTCGCTCGCTTCGGTCGTTTTCCCCATCGCAACGAAGTACTGGGTCGCGAGAGCACCCCGGAGGAGCGCGTCTTCTTGACCCAGCCGGGTTCGTCCTTTTAGTTCGAGGTCGAGGTCGGGGTTTCAGGCGAGGTGTCGCAGGTGCGGGCGGGCGGAGGATTTCTCTCGAGACGCGGCCCATAGATGCACTAGGGTTAGGCCGATGCCCGCCATTCACTCGCCGATCGACGGTCAGCCGGCCTTCTCCTTCACCCAGCTAGATGGCGCAGCCGCGCTAGCGAAGCTCACAGCGGCCGCCGAGGCCCAGCAAGCTTGGCGGCAGACTTCGCTGGGCGAGCGCAAGGCGTTGCTCTTGGCGATGCTGGATCGCTATGCGGAGCGTGCACAGGAGAACGCCGAGGCGATCACACGCATGATGGGCAAGCCGCTGGCGCAGGCGGCGGGGGAGTTCTCCGGCGGTTTTTGCCAGCGTGTGCATCACCTCTGCGACCTCGCCGAGAGGGCGCTCGCCGATCTCGAGATCTCAAAGGGCGAGAGCGATGGAATTAAGCGATTGATTCGCCGCGAGCCGGTCGGTGTTGTGCTCAACATTGCGGCCTGGAACTACCCGCTCTTGGTGCCGATCAATCTGGTGGCGGCGGCGATCCTCGCGGGCGATGCGGTGCTGCTCAAGCACGCCGAGCAGACCGCTTTGGTCGCCGATCAGCTGGAGCGGGCGTTCACCGAAGCGGGCGCGCCTGCGGGGCTTTTTACGGCGCTGCATGTCGATCACAGGACAGCCGCGCAGGTGATCGACAGCGGTCGCCTGGGGTACGTCGCCTTCACCGGCTCGGTGCGCGGCGGCCACGAGGTCTACAGGCAGGTCGCGGAGAAAAATTTTATCGGCGTCGGTTTAGAGCTTGGCGGCAAGGATCCGGCGCTGGTCTTGGAGGGGGCGCCGGCGGCTAAGGTTGCGGCTCAGCTCGCCGACGGGTCGTTTTACAACGCTGGTCAATCGTGCTGTGCGGTCGAGAGAATCTACGTGCATCGCTCGCTCTACGATGAGTTTGTCGAGGCCTTTGTCGCCGAGGTGCAGCGCATCAAGGTCGGCGATCCCCTCGATGCTGCGACCACCATGGGGCCGCTCGTCAACCCCGCGGCAGCGGCGAGGATTCGCGATCAAGCTGCGGAGGCCCTGGCGAAGGGGGCGCGCAAACTCAGCTGCGACAGCTCATTTTCGGTCCCGGACAGGTCGCCTTGTTACGTCGCGCCGCAGGTCTTTGACGGCGTCGATCATTCGATGGCGCTGATGCGCGAGGAGAGCTTTGGGCCGATCATCGGCATCATGCCTTTCGATCACGACGAGCAAGCGCTGGCTCTGGCGAACGACTCGCGCTTTGGTCTGAGCGCTTCGGTCTGGACCGAGGACGACGTCCGTGCCCTGGCAGTGGCCGAGCGACTGCAGGCGGGCACGGTGTTTCAAAATCGCTGCGACTATCTCGACCCCGCGCTGGCGTGGACGGGCGTCAAGGATTCGGGCCACGGCGCTTCGCTCTCAGAGCTTGGTTTTCATGCGGTGACCCGGCCGAGGAGCTACCATTTGCGGCATCGGATCCCCTGATCGCGGTTTTTTGAGCGATACCGACGGGTGCCGACAAGCGTTCCATTTGCCGATTTAACACAGTTTTGAGCCATTTATGACCAAACCAAGCGACAGTCTTCACAGCTCCGAGGATCTGGGAGCCGAGCTCGATCGTCAGGGCATTCGTTTTCACAAAATTGCCGTTACCGACACCGACGGAGTGATGCGCGGCAAGTACGTCTGTCGGGACAAATTTTTGTCGGCGGCTCGCAGTGGTCTCGGCTTTTGTGATGTTGTTCTCGGCTGGGATTCCAACGACAAGCTCTACGATAACTCAAAGGTTTCGGGGTGGCATACCGGCTACCGAGATGCGCCGGTGAAGCTTGATCTGGAGAGCATGCGCAGGATCCCCTTCGAGCCGGATACCGGGCTCTGGCTGGGCTCGTTTGAGGGCACGTATGCCGATGCCTGCCCGCGGACGATGCTCGCTCGCATGGCCGCCAAGGCCCGCTCACTCGGTTTTGAGGCCTTGGGCGCAGCCGAGTACGAATTTTTTCTCTTTGACGAGACGCCGACCAGTGCTCGCGACAAGGGCTACCGCGATCTGAAGCCATTTACGCCGGGCATGTTTGGCTACTCGCTGCTGCGTGCCGGTGTGCACGTCGACCTTTACCAAGAGCTGCTCGGTACGTTTAATGCGATGGGCATCGAGATCGAGGGCCTGCACACAGAGACAGGTCCAGGTGTGCTCGAAGCGGCGCTGCGCTACGGGCCGATCGAGAGGGCGGCCGACAACGCGACGATCTTTAAAACGTACGCCAAAATTCTCGCTCAGCGGCGCGGCCTGATGGCGACGTTTATGGCCAAGTGGAGCGCTGATTATCCGGGGCAGAGCGGGCACCTGCACGTGTCGCTGATGCGGGACGGTCGCAACGCGTTTTACGATCCGGCGGCGCCGTCGACGATGAGCGCGACGATGCGGCATTTTGTTGCCGGCCAGGTTGCGCTGCTGCCCGAGCTGCTGCCGATGATCTGCCCGACGATCAACTCGTACCGGCGTCTGGTGCCGGGCATGTGGGCGCCGCTGGCCGCCAACTGGGGGGTCGAAAACCGAACCACCGCGATCCGCGTGATCGCTGGTGAGCACGGTCAGCGGTCCGAGTTTCGCATCGGCCCGGCGGACGCCAATCCCTACTTGGGGCTGGCTGCGGCCCTGGGGGCGGGTCTCTACGGAATTGAGAAGCAGCTGTCGCTGACAGACGCGATCGAGGGCAACGCTTACGATCTCCAGGCAAAGGGCGCCGCGGGCACGCCGTTGGCGAGCGATCTGGGCCAGGCTGCGGCCGCGTTTAAGGCCTCAAAAGCCGCCCGCGAGCTCTTTGGCGATACCTTTGTCGATCACTTCGCGGCGACCCGTGAGTGGGAGGTGCGCGAGCACCAGCGCCACGTCAGCGACTGGGATCTGGCGCGCTACTTCGAGATCATTTGAGCACGTACAGACTGAAGAAATAGGCAATAGGCAATAGGCAATAGGCAATAGGCAATAGGCGAAAAAAACGATGAACACCGAGAGTCCGCGGGCCAATTATAATTATCCGACCTCCTATCGGCTGGGCTGCGGTCGCCGGCGCGAGCTGCCAAAGGCTTGTGCTGAGTTGGGTATGCGGCGACCGTTGGTGATCACCGATCGCGGCCTCGCCGGGTTGCCGTGGCTCGGCGAATTGGTCGACGATTTGGCGGAGTCGGGGCTGGTGCCCGCGCTGTTTTCGGAGGTGCAGGGCAATCCGGTCGAGGCCAACGTCATCGAAGGGGTGCGGGCCTATCGAGAGCACGGCGCCGATGGTTGTGTGCTGGTCGGTGGTGGCTCGGCGTTGGATGCCGGCAAGTGTGTCGCCTTGATGGCCGGCCACGGCGGTTCGGTCTTCGATTACGAGGACGTCGGCGACAATTGGCTGCGCGTTGATGCCTCAAAGATTGCGCCGATGATCGCCCTGCCGACGACCGCAGGCACGGGCTCGGAGGTCGGCCGGGCCTCCGTGATCACCGATCTTCGCGACCACACCAAGAAGATCATCTTTCATCCCCGCATGCTGCCGCCGCTGGTGATCGCCGATCCTGAGTTGACGTTTGGTTTGCCGGCGAAGATCACTGCGGCGGTCGGCATCGATGCCTTTGTGCACTCGTTTGAGGCGCTTTGCGCCCCGAGCTACCACCCGATGGCTGTCGGTATCGCCCTCGAGGGCATGCGCTTGGTCAAGGAGAACTTGGTCACCTGCTACCGGCAGCCCGAGCACGCTGTCGCCCGCACCCACATGATGATGGCGTCGACGATGGGGGCGACTGCGTTCCAGCGCGGCCTGGGTCTTGTGCATGCGATCGCGCACCCGCTGGGGGCGGTGGTCGGCATCCATCACGGTCTCGCCAACGCCATCCTCCTGCCCTATGTGATGGAGCACAACAGGCCGGTGATCGAGGCGGCGATGACAACGCTCGGGCGCCATTTGGAGCTGCCGAAGTCGGGCTTTGACGGGGTCATGGAGTGGGTGCTGGAGCTCCGCGAGCTTCTCGAGATTCCGCACACGCTGGCGGCCGCTGGCATCGCCGCGCTGACCGTCGACAAGGCGCCCGCGCTCGCCGCGATGGCGAAGAACGATGCGGCCCTCGGCAGCAATCCCAAGCCCTGTACGACCCGTGAGATCGAATCGGTGATCTGCGCCGCCTTCGGTGCCTGAGGTGCGCGGCCGCGGGCGCTGTGAATGCGTTGTATGCGGCATCGCGGTCCACGCAGTCGCAGGCGCGGATCGGCGAGCCGTGTGGGTGATGCACGCAGGTGCGCCCCGGGGGCGGCTGTGATACGAGGCAGTTTCATGGTCGCCATCAACGATCTCTTCTCGGCGGTGTTCCGGGCCAGCGCGCGGCCGGTCTGGGCGCGGGGTGTGGAGCTCGCGCGCGCTGGGGCGGTGGTCGGTGAGCACCGCGACGAGGACGAGGTCATCCTGCGGGTCGCGGTCACCGGCTCGCCGATCGCTCCTGCGGTCACGCTTTGGGTCGATGATGGCGAGTGGGATTGTGAGTGCGAGAGTCGGCGAGAGGTCTGCTTTCATGTGGTCGCGGCGGTGATCGCCCTCAAGCAAGCGGTCGAGGCCGGCGAAGAGTTGCCCGGTCTGGGCGCGCGCATGGCGAGGGTCGGCTACCGCATGCACAGGACCCCCAAGGGGCTCTCGTTTGATCGGGCGCTCGTCCGCGGTGAGGGCCAGGATGCGGTCGAGCACACGCTCGACGATCGCCTGACAGCCTACAGTCGCGGTCGTCTCTCGGGCTCTAAGGCGATTCTCACCACCGCTGCCGATATGACCATCGAGGTGGTGCTTGGCGGCCTCCAACGGGGAGTGCTGCCGCTTAAGGTGATGCGCGTGATCCTCCCGCATCTCGCCAGCGATCGCGAGCGGGAGGTCGACGTCAAGCTCGACGATGTGCCGATCAAGATCGACGCGACGCCGGTGCGACCGCACGTCAAGGTCGCCGATGATAAGGACAGCGACGGCATTCGCGTCTCCCTGATCCGCGATCCGGCGATCTCCGAATTCTTCAAAAACGGCGCGGTGCTCTGCGGCGATACCCTGCGACCGACCGGCATCGTCGGTCTCACACGGGTCGAAGTGATGCGCCTCAAGGCCGGCATCATCTACCCGCGGGAGCAGGCGGTGGGCCTGATCAGCGACGTCATCCCGCACCTCAAAAAACACACGACGGTGCATATTCGCAGCAAGCGGTTGCCCCACAAAAAGGTCTCGCTGCGCCCGCGTGTGGTCTTTGAGACACGTCGTCAGGGGGATAGCCTGGCGGTGCTGCCGACGATCGTCTACGGCGAGCCGGCGGTCGCCAGGGTCGACGGCCAGCGCTTGGTGACCTTTGGCGAGGTTTTGCCAGAGCGCAATCGGATCGCCGAAGAGCGCCTGCGTACGCGTCTCAGTTACGAACTCGAGATGTCGGCGGGGCGAGCGATGCTCTTTCTGGGCGAGGATGCGATGACGATCGGCGAGCGGCTGGCGGCGCTCGGTGAGGTCCGCGGCGACGCCCAGCACGAGTTCTTTCGGGCGAGCCCGCTTCGTCCGCGCCTCGGCGGCGATCAGGGGCGTTCCAAGATCACCTTTTTCAGCGGCGGCGAGGGCACGAGCGAGGTCCGCGAGGTCGATGCGCATCGGGTGGTCGACGCCTGGCAGCGCGGCGAGTCGCTGGTGCCCCTCGCGGGCGGTGGTTTTGCGCCGCTGCCCGTCGATTGGCTCGAGCGTTACGGGCAACACCTCATCTTTTTGCTCGATGCCCGCGGTGCCGATGGTTCGATCCAGGCGTGGGCGCGGCCGGTGCTCGCCGAGCTCGCGGTCGACCTCGAGGGCCATGATATCGGCCCCGAGTTGATGGCCCTGCGATCGCTCGCCGAGGACTTTGAGGGGCTGCCGCCGGTCGTCCTGCCGAAGGATCTAGGAGCGACGCTGCGGGACTACCAGGAGACCGGCGTTCGCTGGCTCGCGTTCCTGCGGCGGGCCGGGCTCGGGGCGCTGCTCGCCGATGACATGGGTCTGGGCAAGACCCTGCAGACCCTGTGCACGATCGTGCCGGGGTCGCAGACGTTGGTGGTGATGCCGACCAGCGTGCTGCACGCGTGGGCCAAGGAACTCCGCCGTTTTCGTCCGGCGCTGCGAGTGCATCGTTATTACGGTCCGGGTCGCGAACTCGATCCTCTCGCAGACGTCACGCTCACGACCTACACGTTGCTGCGACGCGAACGCGAGAAATTGCAGCGAGCTCCGGTCGCCGAGGGGGCGGAGCCAAAGCCCTGGGATACGGTCATTCTGGACGAGGCTCAGAGCATCAAAAACCCGACGAGCCAGGTCGCCCAGGCTGCCTTTGAGATCGAGGCCGTGCACCGGATCGCGCTCTCGGGCACACCGGTCGAGAACCGTCTCGACGAACTTTGGAGCATCCTCTTTTTCCTGAATCGCGGGTTGCTCGGCAGTCGCACGGACTTCCGCAGAAATTTCTCCGATCCGATCGCAGCCGGCTCGCCCAAGGCCGCGAAGGAACTCCGTCGGAGGATCCGCCCCTTCGTGCTTCGGCGTCGCAAATCCGAGGTCGCGCGCGAGCTGCCGCCGCGCACCGAGGTTGTACTTCGCTGTCAGTTAGACGAGCGTGAGCGCGAGGTCTACGACGCGCTTCGGGCCGCCACTCGCAGCGAGGTGGCTGAGCAACTCGCCGCCGGCAAGGGCGTGCTCAAGGCCCTTGAGGCGCTGCTGCGCCTGCGTCAGGCCTCCTGCCATCGTGGCCTCGTGCCCGGGCAAGAAGCCAAGACTTCCTCCAAGGTGGTGCTGCTTCGCGAGACTCTCGAGGAGATCGTCGCCGAGGGTCATAAGGCGCTGGTTTTTTCGCAGTGGACCGGCCTCCTCGATCGCATCGAGCCGGCGCTTAAGGGGGCGGGTCTCGCCTTCACACGTCTCGACGGATCGACCCGCGATCGCGAGGCGGTGGTCAACGCGTTTCAGGATCCCGACGGGCCGCCGGTGATGTTGATCTCGCTCAAGGCCGGCGGCACCGGGCTCACGCTCACCGCTGCCGATCACGTGTTTTTGGTCGACCCCTGGTGGAACCCTGCGGTCGAGGACCAAGCGGCCGACCGCGCCCACCGCATCGGCCAGGAGCGGCCGGTGCTGATCCATCGCCTGGTTGCCGAGAATACCGTCGAAGAACGGATTCTGGCCCTCCAGGAGCGCAAGCGGGAGATCGCCGACGCGGCCCTGGGCGAGGCCAATCAGGCCGGTGGCCTCTCCAAAAATGACCTCTTGGCGCTGCTCGACTAGCGTGCCTCAGAGGTGCTTTTCGTCGCGGTTCCAGGTGCACTCGGGGATCCCCAACAGCTCTTGGTAGGTGCAGTTCCAGCGCACGAGCTTTTCGCTTAGGCGGTGAATCTCGCCGCTGTCTTGGCCGACGTCGACCTCCTCCAGTAGCGCGTCCCAGGTCGCGAGATAGTGCTCGCCCGAAAAGCCCTGTGCGCCCAGGCGAAGCTGCATGTCGGGCAGGATCAGGCGGCTGTAGGTTTGTCCTTCGGTGACGCTAGAGAGGGCAGCTGCGCTACCGATGAGTTCAGGGTGTGAGTCGACCTCAGAGCAGTACTTGCGGCTGCGCTTGGCAAAGGTGATCGCGAGGGCGTCCGTGATCATCTGCAGATCGATCGCCGCAGCCGGACCCGCGAGCATCGCATCGATGGCGGTGATCGCCGGCGTATTTTTATCTTTCATGCGGTCGCGGAGCAGCTCGAAGGCGGCCCGGGCTTGCCTCGCGGCCACGCCATGAGTTGCATCGCTGGTTTCACTTTTTTTGGCTCTTTCGGCCGCGCGAAGCAGGCTGCGCACAGCGGCAGTAAAGATGCGTTTTTCGATGGCTTGGCGACTTGGCAGGACGATCCGCTGCCAGTCGTCATTGCCGTGAAAGCCTGGGCTAAACGCGGCCCGGCCCCCGGCAAAACGTCGCTCGATGATCGTGCGCAGTGCCTCGTGGGAGAGGGCTTCGGTGAGGGTGGGACTCGTCGACAGAAACTCCCAGGCGCACTCCGCCCGGGCCCAGGCGAGCGAGCGATCGGCGTGGTTTGTATCTTCGACGGCATGCCTCAGCTGTGCCCGAAGCCAGAGGGCGAAAAGAGCGTCGAGGGAGTCGAGCGCCTCCAGCTGGCGGTCGTCGAGGATCCGGGGCCCGGGCGCTTTGGGCGGGGTTTTGCCGCGGAGTGCAGCCGCGATGTGATGGCCCCGGTCGCCGGAGAGTTCCGCGTCGAGTGTTGCCAGTAGAGTTGTGAGTGTGGTGATGTCTTTGGGTGCTGCGCGCGTGCCCCCGGCGGCTTGGCGGAGGGCGAGCAGCGCGGGCTGGGCAGCGTCGCAGGCCGGAGCTGCCATGCGCGGCTGAATCGGTGTCGGTGCAAGGGCCTTCGCGTCTGACTCTTGAGCTTTGCTAGGCTCAGCGCCTGGGTTTGCCTTTGCCGGTCCGGGCTCGATCGTCGAGGGCGCGGGCTTCGAAGCGTTGCCATCGCAGGCGAGCAGCGCGGTGAAGAAGAGCGCAGCCAGAACAGAGTGCGCGCGGCCAGGAAGCCGAGTACGCGGTTTTTTCTTGGCGGTGTTCACTGGACAAACTCGCGGGGTCGAGGAGCGCGACGACATCGGCGGGCCGCAGGGTTGTTGCCGAGATTCAGATCGATTTAAGCCTCGTTGAGCTGGCAGCTGAGGGCTCGGCGGGGCGTCGGTGCGAGGTCGCCAGCGTATCCCAAGCGGAGCACGACCTGGGGCCATGCGTCGGCACCCAGGTGTGTGTGCAGCGTCGCTCGGGCGCTTGCGACCTCGATGACCTGACCAAAGAAAGAGGCCCATAGATGATCGACACGGCCGCGCAAAAGGACTCGTGCGAGCGTCTCTCCGGCGACGAGCCACGCCTTGGCATCGTCGGAAGGCGTGGTCAGTACGGCTAATACGGGGATGCCGCTGTCCAGCTCCCGATCGCTCGTGGGATCGGGCGGAGGTGGCCGTGAGGGCGGTCGGATCCCCGGGATTCGACCCCCTGTGGCGGCGCTCTCGGGCGCCCTCCGGGAGACACTGAGCAGGCGCAGCTTCTCGGCACCGTCGTCGCTCAGCAGATCATCGAGGTCGTCGATCATCAGGTCGACGGCGATGTGCGGCGTGTCGTTGTTGTTGTCGTTGTTGTCGTTGTTGTTATCGTTGTCGTTGTCGTTGTCGTTGTCGTTGTCGTCGTTGGGTGCTTCGGGGACGGTGCCGGCAAAGCGACGGAGGCGGGTGATCTCGCCGGCGAGGATCGCCGAGGCCTCGATCCGATGCGCGGGCAAGCCGAGCCTGTGGCCGCTGAGTTCGGGGCCCACCCAGGTGGCGAGTTCTGTACAAAATGCCGGGTCCTGCCGTTGCTGGCGGTCGGCGGATTTGATCAGCTCGACGAGCTGCTGGCGGTCGTCGCCCTTGAGGATCCGAAGCGTGGTGCCGGCATTGGCGGCGAGTTCCTCTAGTCGGCGGAGCAGCCCTGCCGAGACCGGGTGGCCAGAGTAGACCCCGCGGTGGGTTCTCCGCTTGGGGATCGCTTGGAAAAACCAGGGATCTTCGGTGGCGGGAGGGGCTTTGCCGGTCACTTGCAGGCGTCCCAGGAGGTCAGGCGTTGCTGGATCGGGCAGGCGTTCGATCGTCGTCGCCAGCGACGCTGCCCGAGCGGCGATCTCGAGGTAAGCAAGGGCTGCGCCACAGGAAATCGTCAGGCCACGAGCGTCTGGATCGGCGACGGGCAGGGCCCTCTCTCGAACCGCCCAGACCTCGACGGCGTCGTCATGGAGGACAAAGCGCCAGGGCTGAGAGTTGCGGATCGACGGCGCCAAGCGGGCGTAGTCACAGAGCAGACGAAGCCGCTCGCGAAGCGGCAGATCCGCGGCGGGGAGGGTTACATCAGCGGGCCAGCGGTGATCCAAATCGGTGCTCCTGGGCCCTATTTTATGGGCTGGGGGCTCACGGCGGTGGATAATGTGAACGCCTCGAGGAAAAGCCTTGGTTATCTCGTCAGGGATAGGCTAAAGGCAGGGCATGATCGGTTATGTCTCTGTAGGAACCAATGATCTCGAGCGCGCTTCAGCGTTCTACGACACTCTGTTGGCGGAACTCGGCGGTGGCCGCTTCATGACGATGGATCGTTTCATCGCTTGGAGCACGGGTCCCAAGGCCGCGGGGTTCTCGGTTTGCCTGCCCTTCGACGGCGGCAAGGCGAGCATCGGTAACGGTGTGATGGTCGCTCTGGCGGCCAAGGACCCCGAGCAGGTCGACGCCATCTACAAGAAGGCTCTCGAGCTCGGTGCGACGGACGAGGGTCCTCCCGGGCCCCGCGGTGACAGCGGTTTCTATGCCGGCTACTTCCGCGATCTCGACGGCAACAAGCTCAACGTCTTCACCATGGGCTCGACCAAGCCGGCGACCTGAACTCGGGCAGTGGGGCGCCGCTGTAGGGCGCCCCGTTGCGTGTTTCATGCGGTATGGGCTCGCGCTGCAGGGCGCTGTAAACGGCGTGCTTCCGGCCTTGTAGAGATCGTGATCCCGGGTCCCTCATGGACCTGCATTGCATTGTTTGCATTGCCCGGAGCGTGGCCGGGGGAGCAGGAGGGGGATGCTGCGACCGCGGACTCTGATCATTTGCAGGGCATCGGCACCGGCACGGCTGCTTATGCCCGTGAGAACAATGCCGTGAAGCATTTGGAAGATGGCAGAATACGAGTGTATAGATAATGCCGTTGAATCTCATTTTCAAAGGCTACATAAAGTGCTCCATTGGGTCGCACCTGCGATAAATCGTGGGCATCGGCTTGACGGCCTTAAACCCGGCACTTAGCCTGTGGGTGGGCGCAGAACGCCCGAAATTCGGAGGTGTCGACATGAGAGCGCTCGCTGCTGGACGCTGGAATCTATCCGTGGGACTCACCGGTCTCACTCTCTTTATGGTCTATGGATTTGTCCTGATCTACATGCGCGATTTTGCTCCTGACCACGAACAATGGGCGGCCGACTACGGTAATGGCACCCATTTTGAGGCTCGTCTCGCGCATGTGCACGGGGCTCTTTTCTCGCTCCTCAACGTGCTGATGGGAATGGTGTTGAGCCACCTCAAGGTCGCCGATAAGCAGCGCGCCTGGATCGGCGGTTTGACCCTCGCGGGCCTGCTGATGCCCCTTGGTATCGTCGCCGAGTTCACTCTGGGGGCGCCGCCGGTGCTGGTGCTGGTGGGGGCCGTCTGCATCATGGTCGCCTTTGGCTGGGCGAGCGTCGCGGCCCTGCACCGCGGCGGGAACACCTGACCTGAGGCGGGTCCCCTCCAACTGTGTTGTGCCCGGCCGACAGCCCCGTGTCGGTGAACTAGCTGTGGAGTCGGGCCAGCTCGTGGGCGAAGATCTGGCGGCAGATCGCCAGCGCGCAGGCGTAGGTGCCCTCGACCCCGAAGTAGCTGAGGCTCTTGGAGAGCAGGCTTTGACGGCGGGAGTAGGGGGTATCTGAGGCGTAATGGAGGATGCCGACGTCGAAGGGCGTCATCGCTGTCAGGTGCACGAGTTCGTCGTTGGGGTGACGGCGGGGGTCACAGAGCTCAAAGATCGCCGAGAGGTATGGGCCTGCCTCCATTTCGAGAATGGTGTAACCCTCGCGATAAAAGACGCTCATATAGTCGCGGTTTTGCAGGAAGGCGCCGCGCACGGTGAGCGCCTTTTGCTGGTCGAGCACGGTGGAGTAGTCGAGGAATGGCTGCACATCGGCGGCCGTGAAGGCGTTGCGAAAGAGATAGGTGTTTTCGGAGTGCTCGTCGTGCACGACGCTCGGGATCATGACGTCGCCGATGCGGCCGTTGAGGGTCGCCGCCTTGCCCATGATGTAGATCCCGCGGATCTCACCGACGCCCTGACCAAGACGCGAGAGGTGGTGGTAGGCGGCCATGCCCAGGGGGTAGTCGATGTTGACGATGATCGCTTCGCTCTGGCGCAGAGCTTCGATGCCCGGCAGTCGCACCCGCGGATCCAATCGATCGGGGATCAGCTTTGAGATCTTGATGATCTGAGCGTTGACATCGACGTGCCCCGGATTGTCGATTGTCTGCACACCCGCTGCGGCCTCAAAGCGCTGTACGTCCTCGAGACGCCGGGGATCGGACTCATCGCTGGCCTCGTGCAAAAAGGCGCGGAGCAGGTAATAGGAGAGGTTGTTGACCAGCGCCTCGTCACCGGAGGCGATCGCCTTTTCGAGGAAAGGCGCGAGGTTTTCGCGGTTGGTCCGGCGCACGTAGTCAAAGATCGCGCCCTGGTGCGCGCGCGCGTAGCCGCCGAGGATGTTGACCAGCGAGTGGGTATTCGAGGAGACGAAGTAGACCGGTGGTCGTTTGGGTTTTTCTTGGCGGAGATAAGTGGGCTCGATGCCCGACCACCAACGTTGCCCGGTGCGCTGGTACTGCGAATAGGAGCCGTTTAGCAAGTGAATGCGAATGTCGATGGGCCGCCGGGCGATCTCGCAGAGGCCTTCGTACCAGCTCTCGTCGAGCGCTCGCCGGAGTATCGCGATCGCTTCGGCTGGGACGCCCAGGACCTGTCCTAGTTCGCCGCTGCCGATCTCGAAGGTGTCGGTATTGTCGCTCGCGTGATGCTCGCGCAGGCGTGTGCCCAGGCCGCTAGCGGCCAAGCTCGCGTGCATCTTGTTCCAGGCGATTTGGTAGGCGGTGAGGATCGGTACCAGGTCATCGATGTCGCTGGTGCTCGAGATGAAGGCCGCGAGGTTGCCATCGCCGTCGAAGCGCAGGGGTCGACGGCGACCGCGGGTGCGCACAGCTTTCCATTCGAGGATCGGGTATCCGGCGGACTCAAAATGCTCGTGCGATTGGCCGAGGATCACTCGCTCGACCCTGTACATACAGTCAGGTAGGCGCGCTGCGGAATAGGCGAAGGCGGCGACGTCGGGCGCGACATCAGTGGCACCGCTGTGCAGGCTTGATTTTGAGTGGATGTGCGCCTCCTCGAAGGAGCGCACCAAAACATCACCCGACGATCGCAGCAGCGAGTAGTAGGTGCGGATGTAGAGGTCGATCTCGTCGGTGGTAGTCGTCGGGATTTGGCGGTCCATCGTGGTCTCGGGAGGGGATAGCTCAGGGAGAGAGCTGTGGGATGTGGCGGATCAGGAGGTGGGCAGCGCACGGTCGACGGCTGCGAGCACCAGTGGAATCTCGGCCTGGTTGTTGGGCCAGTGCGGTGCGAAGCGGAGTTTGCCGTCGGGCAGGGAAGCGGCGATACCTCGCTCGGCGAGGCCGCGCTGTAAGTCGACGGGGTTTTTACCTTTGGGGGCGAGCACGCTGAGGATCGTCGAGCGGCCGGCGATGTCGGCTGAACGCAGGCTTGTAAAACCACGCTCGAGCAGGCCGGCCTCGAGCAGGTCGTTGTAGCGGTTGCTGTGCTCGTAGATCGTCGCGACCCCGAGCCCGAGGATCACATCGATGCCAGCGCCGAGCGCCGCGTGGCCGAGGGCATTGTAGCCACCCGCTTCGATGAAATCGGCGCGCTCGCGTACGGGTCGGTCGTAGCTCAGATGGCCGGGGCCGAGGAGCAAGAAGTCGATCGGGTTCTCGAGGCTGAGCCAGCCGGCGGTGCGCGGTCTGAGGGCGGCGACCCGCCTCGTACGGATGTAGAGGAAGCCAGCGCCTTCGACCGCCATCAGATGTTTATGACCGCCGCAGGCCAAGTAGTCGATGCCGTCGGCTTCGACGTCGATCGGCGTGCTGCCGCAGCCTTGGATCGCATCGACAAAAAGCTCGGCACCGTAGCGGTGGCAGAGCTCGCTGATGGCTCGCAGGGGCATGCGCAGGCCGCTTTGGAACTGGACCGAAGAGACCGCAACCAGGCGCACTCCGCCGGCTTTGAGAGTGCTCTCGAGGCGCTCTAAACCGGCCGCGTGATCGCGTAAAAAATCGGCGATCGAGAGCATCTGTGGGCGCAGGTTGTAGAGCTCGGCGGCGCGTTGCCAGGGCGTTACGTTGGCTGGAAATTCGCCGTCAAAGAGCACGACCCGATCGCCGCTTTTCCAGGGGAAGCAGAGCGCGATCGACATGATGCCGGCGGAGGTGCCCGACGTCAGGGCGATCTCTGCCGAAGAGGCGCCGATCAGGGTAGCGATCGCGAGGCGCATGCGCTCGCGCTGCTCGCTGAAGATCATGAAGCCGTCGACGCCGACACGAGCGTAGATATCTGCGCAGTTGGTAAGCGTGCGGCGGATGATCGACGAGGGTGGAGAGATCGCCGAATGGTTGAGATAGGCGTGTGCCTCTAGATCGGGGAAGAGGCTGCGATTGCCGAGTTGCGGCGGCGGGAGGTCGGGGGCTTCGGGGCGCATGGCGGGGCTGGAGGATAGCAGCCGCGGAGCCCGGTTCGCGGAGCCCGTGGCATGGGGCTCGACTCGATTCCCTCTCGGGTGAATCTCACGGCGAACCGTTGAGGGTTTTTCCTTGGGGGGTTTGCCCCTGCACCGGGCCTGGGTGCGCTGAATTCTCGGTGGGATTCGGCAGTTTCGGCAGGATTCGGAGGGTCTCTGCGGGGCTAGCGGGACTGGCGATGGCGTGCGGGGGGTGGGCGGACGGCGACGTAGAGCACGAGGCCGGCGGCGATCGTCGCAGCTGCGAAGAGTGAGGTGATGGGACGTTCTCCGACTGTAAAGACGATCATCCAGGCCATCAGGCTGAGGGCGAGCAGAGTGGTCAGCGGATGTCCCCAGGTCCGGTAGGGGCGGGGCAGTTCGGGCTCTCGCCAGCGCAGCACAAAGACCCCGGCGACCGTCAACCCCGACGAGAGCGCGAGAGTGATGCCCATGTAGGTGAGCAGATCCGAAAAGGTCGCGCTGAGCATCATTGCGGTGGCGATAAGCGCTTGCAGAGCGATCGCTCGCGCAGGTCCGCGGCTGCGGGGTTTTTCTAAATCTGTCCGAGAGGTCAGCCTTGATGCGAGACCGCGGAGTCGGGGATAGTCACCGCCGAGCGCCTCGTAAACCCGCGGCCCAGCCATCATCAGAGCGCTCACCGTGGTCAAGAGTCCGAGGGCGACGATCAGGGTGAGGCCTGTGGTGATCCACGGATCGTTGAAGAGCGCCTCGGCGGCGATGTAGCCGACCTCGACGACGCCAGAGAGAGCGCTTGCGGGCGCGGCGATCACAAAGACGAGGTTGAGCCCGAGGTAGAGCAGGGTGACGGTGAGCGTGCCGATGATCAGCGCCCGCGGGATGCTGCGGCTCGGCTCGGTGAGTTCGCCTGCGATGTAGGCCGCGGCATTCCAGCCGCTATAGGCGAAGGAGACAAAGACCAGACCGACGGCGAAGGCTGGCGAGCGGATCGCCTGCAGCGTCTGTGGATCGCTGAGTGGTGTGAGCCGGCTGAAGTCACCAAAGGCCAGGCCGCCGGCGATAAAGGCGACGATCAGAAGCATCGTCAGGGCTGTCACAGCGCCCTGTACGAGGCCCCCAAGGCGTACTCGGAGGCCGTGCATGAGGGCGAGGCAGAGGATCGCCGCGAGACCGACGAGTGTCGGATTGAGGCCGGGCACGAGGCGCCCGAAGTACTCGCCGAAGGCGATCGCGGCGGCGGCCATCGGTGCCGAGAAGCCGACGATCAGCGAAATCCAACCGGCGACAAAGCCGACCGCCGGGTGATAGATGCGACCGAGCAAGCGGTACTCGCCGCCGTTTTGCGGGAGCGCAGCGGCGAGTTCGGCGTAGGCGAGGGCGCCACAGAGGGCCGTGATCCCGCCGATCGCCCAGGCCAGCAGGACCGCGCTCTGCGAGCCCAGGTCGCGGATAAGAAAGCCCGTGGTCGTGAAGACACCGGCGCCGATCATGCTGGCGGCGATCAGTAGGATCGCCGTTGGCGTCCCGAGAATTCGAGGCGGAGCTGCGGTGCTCGGCAGGCCTCGGGCGTCGTCAAGGCTGCCGTCCGCGGGCCCGGTGGCGGCGTCATGACTGCGGCTGTTGTGTTTGTCGTGCTTGTCGTGCTTGTCGCGCCCGTTGTGATGCTCGGCGTGTGGCATCGGCTCATTCGAGGTCGTCGAGTTCGTCGAAGAGCTGGGTGCAGGCCGGTATCGCTGGCTCGCCGGCGCTCTTGTCATGGCCCTGGCGGAGGTTTTTTAGGCCCGCCTCGAGGATGCGTCCGGGGCTCATTGAGGACTCACCGCGGCGCCGGAGGTCTTTGCCAAAGGCTGTCTTCATGGACAGGTTTTGGTAGTAGTCGGTGAGCGTTCCGTCGACGTAATCTTTGTTGAGAGCGGCGCAGAGGACCTGCAGATCTGCGAATTGGTCCTTGCGTGCATCGCTCCCATGGCTCGCACCTGCGGCCTCCCGTGGGGCCTCGTGGGGCCTTGTAGGGGCATCGGCGTGCTTGGGAGTTGCAGTTGCCGTTGCAGGCGCGCCATCGGGTTTGGCTTTGGTGCTCGCTGCGGGAGTCGCCGGTGCTGCGACCTGAGCGATCTTTGCCTGGGGCTCGCTGCGGTCGCAAGCAGCGATGCCCAGCAAGAGCGATAGGAAGGAAAAGGAAAAAAAGGAAAAGAAGGAAAAGAAGGAAAAAAAGGAAAAGCGAGGGGGCTGCGCTGTTGGGAGACGCATCGCGCGGACGATAGGCGGGCGGGCCTGGAGCTGTCAAAGCGGTGCTCTGGACGCAGGAGAGCTTACCTGCGGACACAGGGGGAGCTGCTTTGGCAGGCCTGCGCCGCTTTGGCACCCTTGCCTCGACGGGCCCAAGCGATGGCCCGAGAACACGAGAGGCGCTGTCCAAAAGACTGCGCCTCTCATATTTATTGGGCCTCATGGGCCCCTTTTTTTAGTTGGGGCGGAGCCCTGTCGGCTCAGTCGCCGCCGAAGAGGCCACCGAGCTTATCGCCGAGGCCGCCGGGAAGCTTGTCCTGGAGGCCCGACTTGGCGAGCATGCTGGGAAGATCAGCGGCGTTCTCTTTGAGGTACGAGATCACCTTTGCGGCGGTGTCTTTGTCGAGTCCGACCTTGCTGATAAGTCCTTGAATGAGATCGTCCATGTTGTGCCTTGGTCCTTTGCGTGGGGGTGAGTGGGCGGGATAGTAGGGGATCGATGCGGGGCTGTCACCCGTTGGCAAGGGTGCATACGGGCGCATCTGCCGGGTCTGCATACGGGACTTCTGTTTGGATCTAGGGCGGAGCTTGGCACCGCCGAGCGGCGCATTGTCGGCTGGCTCAGCCGGAGCCGCAGAGATCAGCGCCGTAATGCAGACAGGCGCCGAAGGTCGAGCGGCTTTCGCAGTGTTGCACGCAGACCGCTCCCTCGTCGCAGACGTCGGGCCCCCTACGAGGCGTACGAACCGGCGAGGCTGCGGCTGGTGCATTGGCGCACGCACTTGGCCTTGGCCTCGCACTCATCGCGGCCGGAGTGCAGGGGGGAATTTGCCTGGGCTGGGCAGGGTGGTGACAATGATGGATGATGGCGCCGATGACCGACATCGCCGACATCGCCTCTGGGCTCGCCAAGGCCTCTGCTCGCGAGATCCTGAGCGATGCTTTAGAGCGTTTCGGTGACGACCTGGTGATCGCATTTTCGGGCGCCGAAGACGTGCTGCTCGTCGAGTACGCCTCTCAGTTGGGGCGGCCCTTTCGGGTTCTCAGTCTCGACACGGGTCGCCTGCACCCCGAGACCCTGCGCTTTTTCGCGGCGGTCGAGCAGCACTACCGAATCCGCATCGAATACGCTTTTCCGGAGGCTCAGGCGGTCGAGGACTTGGTGCGGGCGAAGGGGCTTTTTTCGTTTTACGACGATGGTCATCAGGAGTGCTGTTCGGTCCGCAAGGTCGAGCCGCTGCGTCGCCATCTCTCGCGGGTGCGTGCGTGGGTCTCTGGGCAGCGCCGCGATCAGAGCTTGGACACCCGGGCGAAGGTCGCGGTTGTCGAACTCGACCCGGTTTTTCGCGGCCTAGGTGGCGCTCCGTTGGTCAAGTACAACCCACTTGCCGAGGCCTCGAGCGCCGAGATATGGGCGCTCTTGCGGGTGCTCGAGGTCCCACAAAATCCCCTGCACGGACGCGGTCTGGTGAGCATCGGCTGCGAGCCCTGCACCCGCTCGGTGCTACCGGGTCAGCACGAGCGAGAGGGCCGCTGGTGGTGGGAGCAGGAGGAGCATAAAGAGTGCGGGCTGCACGCGGGCAATCACCGAGTGGATCCGGGGCCGACGAGCGAGTGAGCTGCGGCAGGATTTCGCCCGCGGTGAGATCAGGGCGCGCAGAGCAGCGCGCCCTTTAATTGGCTGCACATTGAATGGGGTGGGTTGCAGAAGATGGAGCCCAGGCAATCACAGGGCGGCTCGCCTTCGCATTCGGCGATGCCGGGCTCGCAGCGGTGATGAGTGCATCCTGGGCCCTCGGTGATCACACAGATGAGATCGTCGCAGAGATCGCAGTCCGGCACCCAATCACAGGCGAGCACTGGCAGGCATTTGCCGGTATAACAGCCGTCATCGACCTGTGGCAGCGTGCCGGAGTCGCAATCCGGCTGCGGCGAGTTGCAGCTCACCTCGGTCGGATCGCAGCTCTTGCCCTTGACGACGCAGATGCCCGCCTCGCAGGTCGCGCTTGTGAGCCCCCACTCGTCGCATTTGTCGGACTTGCAATTGCCGCCGCAATTGCCTGGACTGGTCATATCCGGGTTGTAAGCGATGCAACCGCAACAGTCGCCTGAGATCGCGCAATCCCTGTCGGAGTCGCAAGGGTCGCCCTCGAGCGCCGGCTTGCAGAGATCGACGCCGCCGGTACCACCGGTGGTGGAGGTCGGATCCGTCGTCGAAGAGGTCGAAGAGGTCGAAGAGGAAGAAGACGAACTACCAGAGCCGCCGGAGCTAGCTGTGCTCGTAGTGCTCGACGACGATGATGCGCTGCCGCTTTGGGTCGCGGTATCGCCGGTGCTCATCGTTGTATTGGAGTCGGCAGTCGAGCCCGCTGTCGTCTTGCCGTCATCGAAGCAGGCCGCGAGCCCAGTGCTGAGCATGAAGGCAGTGCAGAGCCCGAGGGCACGTTGTAGATGCATGCCTTGGAGGATAGCGAAGAACGCTTGCTCGGGAGGAACGATGCGAGCCCCGATCGAGCTCCAGCTCCCGATCAACTACCCGGAAGAAACGACGCGAAGTGGCTCGGCAGTTCGATGCCTTCGCCCATCAGGATTTGATCGCCCCAGCGCTCGAGCCAGAGCATGCGTTCGGGGGGGGCTCGATAGACGTAGGTGGCGACGCGGGGAAGGGCGGGGCGACCGTGCATGCCGACACCGGCGGCGCTGGCTTGGCCGCGTCGTTCGAGGGCGTAGTCGTGGGGGCCGCGTTGGATGTGGCGGGGGGGTTCGCCGAGGAGGCCGTGGCCGCCGACGGGATCGAGTACCAGCCAGCGCTTTAGTGCCGGTGAGGTGACGAGCCAGCGCCGCCTATCGGTGTCGGTCATGACCACGACGACGGTTGTGATTTGGCCTTCGCGCAGGGTCAGCACGCCTTCGATTAAAAAGTCGCCGTCGACCGAACTGTCGCCGGAGTCGATGAGCACCACGTCGCCCTGGCGCAGGTTGGTCGGTGACATCTCGGGCTCATCGGCGCGGGCGACCAGGGCGCGGGGCACCGGTGTGGCGGGCACTCGCCCCTGGAGGCGTTCGGCGACCCGGTTGCGCACGCGCTGACTGGCGGCGTCGAGGGGTGGCTTGGTATTGACGAGGCCGTCGCCTGCAGTCAGCGCAAGGGGCTCGCCGTCGCCGTCGGTGAGCTGACGGCGGCCGTCGCCCCAGTCGCGGAGGCGTCTGGCCGCGAGAATGCCGACCCAAAAGGCGCCTGCGATGGTCAGGGCGGCGACCAATGATGCGAGAGTGAGCATGGCGATCGGCAGGCGGTGGCGGTCCGAATGCCGCGACCGGCAGGTGATAGCACGCCGGGCAGGGGCCGTCTGGGTCAGCCCGCAGGGGGGTCGCTGCGCTCCGATACGCGGACGTTTGGCGCTGGATTGAACGAGCGTTTTCGTACGTTGGGGGTACGGCCGAGAGTCTTCGCGCAGCGAGCGCGAGATCCAGTTGAAGGCCTCGCAGCGCCCATATCAGTCGATTTGGTAGCGCCGGCGGAGGGTGGCGACGGGCTCGTGCACCTCCGGCCAGGGATCCCAGGTCAGTACCTCGAGCTTGCTGCGTTTGCCCGTGTTGAAGGCGGTGAGCAGGCGGTCGATGTCGACGGCGTTGATCTGCGGGGCGGCGGCGGTCGGCAGGCGGACGCCGAGATTGAAGAGCAGCAGCGTAAACTCGAGCATCGTCAGGCCGTGCTCGCCCATCGTGCCCGCCTCAAAGCCGGCCATGGTTGTCTCGCCGTAAATATCGGTGCCAGCGCCAAGCAGGGCGTGTCCCATGTCGTGGAAGGCCATGGTCTCGGGCACACCGCGGCGTTCGCCCGGCAGCGGGAAGGAGTTGCGGCGGCAATGATCAAAGAAGGCGCGTCCGAGTGTGTGCTCGGGCAGCTCGGCGAGGGCCTGGTAGCGCGTCCGAGTGCGGCGGTCCGGGAGGCGAGCGAAGGCCTTGAGCATGCGCCAACGAGTGCCGAGTCCGTCGCGCCTCCAGGCCGCGCCGAGCCGACGCATCGGTGGGAACCGTCGCAGTAGGCGCGCGCTCAGGCGGCGGTGCTGACCATTGCGGGCCCGCTCGAGATCACGGAGAACGGGCAGGTCGTCGTGGCCGAGTGCGAGCGCGTAGCGGCCGAGCTGCGAGAGTCGGGCAGCGGAGAGCGGCGCGACCAACATCGCCGCGAGCGCGAGGCGTTCGAGTGCTGGAACGGCGGCCTTGGCGGGCAAGAGAGCCGCCAATTCTGTCGCCGAGGGGATCTGCCTCGGGACCTCGGCGGCAACGTCGACCTCGTCGGCGACGAAGCTCACGAGTCGACGCAGGCGGGCGTCGTCGGGGTGCTCGCTGATCTGTGCCATCGCCGCGAAGAGGGCGCTGGCGGCTGCGGCAGGGAGGTCGAGTGGCAGCACATGATGGGTGTAACACGGAGTTAGAGCCCCTCGCAGAAGGGGCCGGGCGTGCGTTGCCGGGGTGACTTGGGCGGCCTCTTCGGCTTGCGAGCGGAGTTCGGGCTCCCTATGCTCGCGGCGATGTTAGCTCGTCGCTTCCTCGATCATGACGCTCGCACTCCTGCCGTCTCCGAGAAGATCGCCACGTTTCACAGCGATCTTGTGGACGAGGTCCAAAGGGCGGTCGATCGCAGCGCCGTGGTTGTCGTCGGCATGGCCCAAAATCCCTTCGTCAAGCGGGTCCGCCGGGCACTTAAGGATGCGGGGGTCGAGTTTGAGTACCTCGAATACGGTTCGTATCTCAGCAAATGGCGCGAGCGCCTGGCGATCAAGATGTGGAGCGGGTGGCCGACCTTTCCCCAGGTTTTTGTCCGCGGCACTTTGATCGGCGGCGCCGAGGAAACCGCGCAGGGCCTCGCCGACGGCAGCCTGCGCGAGCGTTTGGCCGCAGGTTCGTAGCTCGGGTGTGGTAGGGTCGTCCCTCGTGGAGCGCTCCCAAGAGCTCGACGGCCAACGCTCTCGCTTCGGCTGCAGACAACTGCTGAACTTGGCGATCGCGTGCATTGCCCTGATTGCGCAGGCTGGTTGTGAGTCAATAGCGCCAGCGGCAGCTCCGCTCGCAATCGACGGAGTGCTCGATCTCTCAAATTGGGATCCCCAAGAGCTGGCGATTGTGCCGCTTGGCGGCGAGTGGCAGCTCTACTGGCGGAGCTTGCTGAGCAACTCTGAGTTGCGCGCGGCTCCGCGGACGAGCCCCAAAGCGCTGCACAATCCGAACCTCGAGTTTGATCGCAGCTTGCCGGGGCAGGGCGTCGGTAATCGCGAGCGCGAGGGTTTTGCCACCTATCACCTGCGGGTTGTGATGCCGCTGCGTGAGCCGGCGGAGGAGGCCGTCGATCCGTGGATGATCGCGATCAACAGCCAGGGGCGTCCTTACGAACTCGGTATCTTTGGCGCGGACGGTCGCCCGCTGGCCTCGACACTGCGGGCCGGGAGGGTTGGCACCAGCGCAGAGACCTGGGTCGCGACCGAGCGGGATCAGCAGCGGGAGTTGCTACCGACGACGAATGAGCCCATTGATATTGTCCTGCGCACTGGGTATTTCGTGGCCGGCAATCGGGTCAAAAAGACAGAGGTCTCGATCGGTCGGAGCTCCGATCTCGGCCATTCGCTGGCGCGCAATCGGCAAAATAGACTGATCCTGATCGGTATCTGTCTAGTGATGGGGTTTTACCATTTTGGGCTCTATCTATTACGGCGAGGCGAGCGTGCGCCGCTTTACTTTGCTCTCTTGAGTATTCTTTTCTCGGTCCGTCACTTCTTCCGTTTTGATCTCTTTGAGGACAGGTTCCCGGGGCTCGACGCTTACCCCCTGCACGCGGCGATCGAGTACTCGACATTTTTTATCAGCGTCGCTCTTTTTATCGCCTTTCTTCGCTCCCTTTTTCCGCTCGATCTGCCGCAAGTCGCGGCTCGCGGGGTCACGGCAGTCGCGATGATCTGCTCGATACTCGTCTCTCTGCCGCTGGGTATCGGCGCCGCTGTTCTCTCATTTTTTGAGTTCTTCACGATCATCGCCATCGTCTTGGCGTTGGTATTGATGGTCCGGGCGATCATCTTTCGTCGGGATCCGCCGGTGACGACGATCCTGGGGGTCGGTATCGCCGTGCTCCTAGTCGCGACCTTCAACGACATTCTGAGCAACATGGCGATCATTTCGTCGACCTCGATCGAGCACTTTGGGGTCTTCGCTTTTATCTTTGCTCAGGCGATGGTTTTGGCGCTGCTCAACATGCGCTCGCGAAAGCAGGCCGAGGATCTCGCCCGCAGTCTTCGCCGCTTTGTGCCCGGTGAATTCAGCCAGATCCTCGGCAAACAAGACATCACCAACGTCAAACTCGGCGACTCCGTTCTCAGCGAGGTGACGGTGCTGTTTTGCGATATTCGCGGCTTTACGGGCCTCTCCGAGCGCAATGATGTCGGCGAAGTATTCTCGCTTTTAAACACGATCTACGCCCGTTTGGTGCCGCTCATCCGCGAGCACGGTGGTTTTATCGACAAGTACATCGGTGACGCGATCATGGCGATCTTTCCCGCTTCGCCGGTCGACTCGGTGCGAGCGTCGGTCGCGATCGCCAGGGCCACGCGCTCGCTCGAGCTGCCGCCAGAGTTTGCTGCCCAGGCGAGCGCGCGCGCACATCACCTGGCGGTGGGCATCGGTATCCATCGCGGCTCGGTGATGCTCGGCATGATCGGTGAGCAGCAGCGCATGGAGGCGACCGTGATCGCCGACGTCGTCAACATCGCCTCCCGTCTCGAGGGCTTGAGCAAGTATTTTGGTGCGGGCATTCTCATCAGCGGCGAGCTCTACCGATCGTTGGCCTCGGAGAACCAGGGCGACAAATTGATCGCCTGCGAAACCCGTTCGCTCGGGCGGGTTCGGTTGGCTGGCAAGCGGCAGAGCGTCGAGGTGTTCGAGGTATTTGTCGGCGATGGGCCACTCCTGCGGGCGGCCAAACGAAGGGGCCTCGGGGACTTCGCTGCGGCCCTCGCGTGCTTCGAGGCCGGCGATTTTGCGGCCGCGGAGGCTGGATTTTCCGCACTTTGTACCCCCAAAAACTCAGAGTCCCCGGAGGACCGTCGGGATCCCGTAGATCGCGCCGCAGTGATCTATGCGGTGGCCTCTGCAGAACTCCTAGCCTCGCCGCCCGAGCACGAGTGGCAGGGTATTCTCGAGATACAGGGCAAGTAATGGGGCAATAAAATTGACCCATGAGGTCGCGACGTCCATGATGCCTCGCTGAGCAGCGTGCGGCGGCGGTCATGACACTGGCGATTGGACTGACCCTCGGGGTTCTTTTTCTGGTGATCGTCGGTCTTTCGTGGACGGCAGTCAGCCCGGAGTTGGTGCTCGTCGGCGGGCTCCTGCTCCTTCTGGTGGGCGGTGTGGTTTCGCCAGCGCAGGCGCTCAGCGGTTTCTCGAACGAGGGCGTGGCGACGATCGCCGCGCTCTTTGTCGTCGCTGAGGGCATGCGCAGGACCGGGGGCATTGGTCGGGCCGGCGTTTGGTTGCTCGGGGCGCCGCGAACCTGTGCGCGGGCCCAGTTGCGCATGATGGTGCCGGTCGCGGGCCTGAGCGCGCTGCTCAACAATACGCCGGTGGTGGCGATGATGATGCCGGTGGTCAGCGACTGGGCCCGTCGTCGCGGGCTCTCGCTCTCGCAGTTGCTGATCCCCCTGAGCTACGCGTCGATCTTTGGTGGCCTGCTGACGCTGATCGGTACCAGCACGACCCTGGTGGTCAACGGCCTTTTGTTGGCGACGCCGGGGCAGCGGGGCCTGTCGATGTTCGAGCTCGCTTGGGTCGGCCTGCCGGTGACGATTGTAGGCCTTGCCTACATCGTTCTCAGCACCCGCTGGTTGTTGCCGCCGCGCAAACCGGCGCGGCGACAGCTCGACAACCCAAGAGAGTACACGGTCGAGATGCTCGTCAGTCCGGGCTCGGCGGTCATCGGCCGCTCGATCGAAGAGGCCGGGCTCCGCCACCTTCCGGGCATGTACCTAATGGAGATCCAGCGGGGCACCGAGCTGCGGATCGCCGTCGCCCCGAGCACCCGCCTGCACTCCGGCGATCGCCTGGTTTTTGTCGGCATCGTCAGCTCGGTGATCGACCTGCAGCGCGTGCCCGGCCTGGTCCTGGCGACGGAGGTTCTCTACTCGCCAAAGAGCCGCGGTGCCGAGCGCTGCCTGGTGGAGGCGGTGATCGGTCGACAGAGTCGGCTCTTAGGTTTGACGGTCCGCGAGGCCCGCTTTCGCAGCCGCTTTAACGCGGTCATCGTCGCGATCGCCAGGCAGGGCGCGCGCATCGATCAAAAGATCGGCGAGATCCGCCTGGAGGCCGGCGATACCCTGTTGCTAGAGGCCGCGCCGACCTTTGTCGAGGACCTCCGCGGCTCCCACGATTTTATTGTGCTCGGGGCGATCGACGGCTGGGCGCCGCAGGTGCACCACCGTGCGCCCAGGGCCCGGGCGATCCTCGTGCTGATGATGCTAGCGGCCGCCAGCGGCTTGATGTCGATGCTCGAGGCCTCCTGCATCGCAGCAGCGGCGATGATCGCCAGCGGCTGTGTACACGGCGGCCAGGCCACGCGGGCGATCGACTGGGGCGTGCTCCTGGGCATCGGCGCGGGCCTTGGCATCGGCGTTGCGGTGGCGAGTAGCGGCGCCGCATCGATGGCCGCGACGGCGCTGGTGGAGGTCGGTCAAGGCAGCCCCACCATCGCTCTGGCGGCGATCTACGGGCTGACCACGCTCTTCGCCAATCTGATCACGACCAAGGCCGCAGCGGCGTTGATGTTTCCGATCGCCCTGGCGACGGCGACGAGCTTGGACGTGAGCTTTATGCCCTTTGCGGTGACGCTGACCGTCGCCGCGGCCTCGGCCTTCGCGACACCCATCGGTTACCCGACAAACCTGATGGTCTACGGGCCCGGCGGCTACCGAGGCATCGATTTTTTACGCCTAGGCGGGCCTCTGTCCCTCATCATCGGCATCATCACGGTCTCGCTGGCGCCGCTCGTCTGGCCGCTCTAGCCCTGCACCCCGATCGCTCCCATGACCAATTACAACCTCACCCATCTCCAGCAGCTCGAGGACGAGAGCATCTACATCATGCGCGAGGTCGCGGCCGAGTTCGAGAACCCGGTGATGCTCTACTCGATCGGCAAGGACTCGTCGGTGATGCTGCACCTGGCGATCAAGGCTTTTTATCCGGCCAAGCCGCCCTTCCCGTTGATGCACGTCGACACCACCTGGAAGTTCCGCGAGATGACCGAGTTTCGCGACTCTTACGTCCGCGATACCCTCGGCTACGAGCTGATCATTTACACCAACCAAGAGGGGGTCGCTCAGGGCATCGGCCCCTTTAGCCACGGTTCGCAGGTGCATACCGACGTCATGAAGACCCAGGCCCTGCGCCAGGCCCTCAACAAGTACCGCTTTGACGCGGCGTTTGGCGGCGCTCGTCGGGACGAAGAGAGCTCGCGGGCGAAGGAGCGGGTCTTCTCGTTTCGCGACGAAAACCACCGCTGGGACCCAAAAAACCAGCGGCCGGAGCTGTGGGAGTTGTACAATGCCCGGATCCGCAAGGGCGAGAGTATCCGCGTATTCCCGCTCTCCAATTGGACAGAGTTGGACGTCTGGCAATACATCCACCTCGAGCAGATCCCGATCGTGCCGCTTTACTACGCCGCCCGTCGGCCAGTGGTCGAGCGCGACGGTCAGCTGATCATGGTTGACGACGATCGCATGCCGCTTGGCGTTGGCGAAACACCGATGATGAAAATGGTTCGATTTCGCACGCTCGGTTGTTATCCGCTGACGGGAGCGGTTGAGTCGACGGCGACGACGCTGCCCGAGATCATCCAAGAGATGCTGCTGACCAAGCAATCTGAGCGCCAGGGTCGGGTCATCGACCGCGACCAGGCGGGTTCGATGGAGGAGAAAAAGAAAGAAGGCTATTTCTAGTCTTTTGTCTTGTGTCCCTGGTCCCCTGTCCTCCAGACATCGCCCGTCCGAAGTTCGCGTCCCATCTCCAACGACCCCGCAATACCCATCATGTCGCACCAATCAGACCTGATCCAAGAGGATATCCACGCTTACCTCGAGCGACACGAGCGCAAGGAATTGCTCAGCTTCCTCACCTGTGGCTCCGTCGACGACGGCAAGAGCACGCTCATCGGTCGCCTCCTCTACGACAGCAAGATGATCTACGAGGATCAGCTCGCAGCGATTACCCGCGACTCGGCGACGGTAGGCAATGCCGGCGGCGAGTTTGATCCGGCACTGCTCACCGACGGTCTCAAGGCGGAGCGCGAGCAGGGCATCACGATCGATGTCGCCTACCGCTATTTCTCGACCGAGAAGCGCAAGTTCATCATCGCCGATACGCCCGGTCACGAGCAGTACACCCGCAATATGGCGACCGGCGCCTCCAAATGCGATTTAGCGATCATCCTCATCGATGTGCGCAGCGGGGTCCTGCCACAGACCAAGCGCCACAGCTTTATCGTCTCGTTGCTCGGCATCAAACACGTGATCGTCGCGATCAACAAGATGGACCTGGTCGACTTCGACGAGGCGCGCTACGAGCAGATCGTCGCCGACTACAAGGCGTTTGCGATGCGCCTAGACATCCCCGATCTGCACTTTATCCCGATCTCGGCGCTCAAGGGGGATAATGTCGTCAACGCCTCGGAGGCGATGCCCTGGTACGATGGCAAGACGCTGATGCACCTGCTGGAGTCGGTGTACATCGGCTCCGACCGCAATATGCAGGACTTTCGTTTTCCGGTGCAGTACGTGATCCGCCCGGATCTCGATTTTCGCGGTTTTGCCGGCAGCGTGGTCTCAGGCATCGTCCGGCGGGGCGACGAGGTGATGGTTTTACCCTCGAAGAAGCGCAGTCGGATCGCCAGAATCGTCACCCAAGAGGGCGACCAAGAAGAGGCGTTTCCGCGGCGGGCGGTAGTGATAACATTAGAGGATGAAATCGATGTCAGCCGCGGCGATATGCTGGTGCGCCCCGGTAATGTGCCCACACTGTCGTCGCGGGTCGAGGCGACGCTGGTATGGATGGCCGAAGAGCCGCTGATGCCGGGTAAAGAGTACCTCTTTAAATTGGGGCCAAAGGTAGTCTCGGGACAGGTAAGCACCCTGCGCCACCGGATCGATATCAACACTCTGCACCGCCAGCCGGCGCCGACGCTGGCCCTCAACGAGATCGGCCGCTGCCAGCTCAAACTGGGCACGCCCGTGGCATTTGACGCCTACGAGCGAAATCACGGTACGGGGGCCCTTATCGTCATCGATCGGATCAGCAATGCGACAGTCGGGGCTGGCATGATCCTCTCGCGCAAGACCGCCGGCGACGGTGTCGATCATTGGGACGCGCAGTCGCCGATCAACGGGTCGCCCGAGCTGAGTCCCGTGAGCTCAGAGCAGCGCGCGGCTCGCTTCGGCCAGCGGCCAGTCACACTGTTGCTCTCAGGGCTCTCAGGGGCCGGTAAAACGACGCTGGCCCACGCCCTCGAGCGACGGCTCTTTGATCAAGGCCGCGCAGTCGCAGTGCTCGACGGTACAAACATGCGACGAGGTATTTGTAAGGACCTAGGGTTCTCGGCAGACGAGCGCTCGGAGAATTTGCGGCGAAGCGCAGAAGTCGCTCGTTTGCTGAACGATAACGGCCTAATCTGTATCTGTGCGTTTGTCGCTCCACACGCAGAGATCCGTCGGCGGGCCGCTGAACTGCTCGGTGAGGAGCGGTTCTTGGAGGTGCATGTCGATGCGCCCCTAGAGGTCTGTCGGGAGCGCGAACGCGATGGGTTTTATCGGGCCGCGGAAGAAGGGCGCCTGGCTCATGTGCCAGGTATTGCGTTTCCGTATGAGGCTCCGGTGTCGCCTGATTTGCGGATCGATACGGTGGGTTTTTCGGTGGACCGTGCCGTTGAGGCGCTTGTTGATCTGCTGGTTTGTCGTGGGTTTATTGAGGCCTGAGGATTTGCTGGTAGGCGGGAGCTGAAGAGGGAGAGGCGGAGGCCGAGGCGGAGGCCGGACAAGGAGGGCATCACTCTCTCAGACAGGTCGGAACGCGCGTCGACCCCTAAAGGGGTCGATGCACGTCCTAGACTCCCTCGCGATGCCCTCCTCGCCCGACCCAGCGGCACGTCCTCCAGGCCGTATTGGGGAGTCGGCGATGTGGGGGCGGTGGAGTTGTTCGCGGTCTTTTGGGGAGGGGAGTCGGCGATGTGGGGGGCGTGGAGTTGTTCGCGGTCTTTTGGGGAGGGGAGGCGGCGATGTGGGGGTCTTGGAGTTGTTTGCGGGCTTTTGGGGAGGGGAGGCGGCGATGTGGGGGGCGTGGAGTTGTTCGTAGGCTTTTGGGGAGGGGAGGCGGCGATGTGGGGGTCTTGGTTTTAGGGGGTGGCGCCCTGGGAGACTCGCCAGTGGGGGTTTTCGCCGTGGCCGAAGACTTCTTCGACCATTTTTTCGTTGACCGCGATGCTGGTCATTACGAGGTCGGGGTAGTCGTCGGCGTTGAGCTTGGTGATGAACCAGGCGCTGTCTCCTGGATCGAGGGGCTGGCCGGTGGTCCTGTGTAGGCCGCAGATCTGGGGGCCCGCGTCGGCGGGGGTGGCAAAGCGCCATGGGGTCGCCTTGAAGCCGCGTTCTGTGGTCTCGAAGACGTTCCAATGGGGCTCGTCGTCGGCGAAGCCTAAGACCTGACCCTCGCAGATCGAGGGCTGCTGCTTCTCCCAATTTGAGGTCACAACTAGCTCTAGACGGCCGTCGCCGTTGAGGTCGAAGGTGTCCCAGCTCTGGCCACCTGGGCCCTGGGCGCGGCCGCTGAAGTCGATGAAACCCTGCTCGGCAAGGCCGCCGTGAGGTACCGGCCATTGCATGCCTGTGCGGCTGAAACCCTCGCCCTTGTTGGGGAAGACCACCCAATGAGGCATGTCAGGGAATCCGAGCGCCTTGCCGACCCAGTCGACGCCGTTGATGTCTGAGGCCCGGGCCGTGATCACCAAATCTTCGAGGCCGTCACCGTCGAGGTCGCGGAGGCGCCAGCAGTCGTCGCCGATTTTTTTGGGCATCGCCTCGCTGCGAAAGAAACCGCCGTTTTTAAAGCCACCAACCGGCACCATCCACGCCTTGGGCTTCGTGCTAAAGCCACCCTGGGCGCCGTAGTGGATCTCCCAGTAAGGGTTCTCGGGGGAGCCTAAAGCGCGAACAAGGAGGCCGTCATCGTTGAGGCTGAGCGCCTTGCCTGTGACAAGAAGATCGGGGTAGCCGTCGCTGTCGAGATCGCGGACCTCCCACTTGGGATCCCCAACCACCTGCGCCTCTCCTTCGGCAGTGAAATAACCACTGCCGTCAGGACCGCCTAGGGGCAGCATCCAGTTGGTCGGCATCGCCGCGAAACCGTCTCCTTCGTTGCGGTAAACCTCCCAAAAAGGAGTGTTTGGGTAACCCATCGCCCGCCCGACCCAATCGTCTGGGTCGCCCTTTGCGCGGCCAGTGAGCACCAACTCAGGCCGCTCGTCACCGTCGAGATCGAGCAGCATCCAGTAGGGGTCGCCGGGCTGCTGGGGGGTTCCCTGGGGGCTGATAAAGCCGTGCTCTTGAAGGCCGTCGCTCGGTACGGGCCAGGCGAGCGGCGCGTTGGCAAAGCCGTCGTCCTGGCCCAAGTAAACCTGCCAGTAAGGCGCACCCGGGTAGCCCATGGTCCGCGAGAACCAACTGTAACCCTGCTTGCTGACCGCGTGCGCGGTGATCACGAGATCGAGGTGGCGATCGCCGTTGATGTCGACGAGCGACCAAAAATCATCGCCGACGGCCTCGGGCGTTCCAGATGTGCTGAACAAGCCGCCGGTCACAGTGCCGCCAACCGGTACCGGCCAGTCCACGCGCGGGCCGAAGTGGGTGCTGCCGCCCGCAATGCAGGCCCCGTCGATGCAACTCTGTCCGTCTTCGCAGCTAAGAGGCTCACCCCAGCTGAGGCAGCCGTCGCCTTCGTGGTCGGCGCAGATGAGCAGCGAGTCGCCCTCGCAGAGACTCGCGCCTTCGTCTGCGCAAGGGTCGTCGCAGGTGAGGTCAGCGCTGGTGTCGCTGTCGCCGGTGGAGCTGCTGCCGGTGGAGCTGCCTTCGGAGTCGCTGCCTTCGGAGTCGCTGAGGGCGCTCTCAAAGCCGTCGTCGGATTCGCCGATCCCACCGTCGTAGGTGCTGCAGGCCCCGAGGGCGAGAGCTACAAGAGAGAGGCTGCACACAAATCCGAAGCGATGGAGACCGAAGGGAAGTGTTGTGCTGTGCATCTGTATTGAATTTGTACAGACAAAGAGGGGCTCTGTGCAAGTCATGTCGCTGTGATCCATTGCATGAGCACGCAAGAAAAGTCGGTTGCACAGACAACAGGATCAGCTGTTGGTGTTCGCGTGGTTGTCCTCAATCTGTCTTTGTGGACATGTATGGATCTAGTTTACGAGTTCGCGGGGGGCTCCCCGTTCGGGGGTGTCGCTGGGGAAACTTGCAGTCGACCCCATAAGGGGTTTGATGCCCCCGTTCATGTCAAATAGGGGTATGTACAACGTTTAGCGCCGGAATCCGGCATTGTGCTGGATCCCGGCGCGAGACGGACGAGAGCTATGAGCTGCGTTGAGAGTCGATCGCAGCGGCGATCTCGCGTGTATTTGGGAAGCGGCCGCGCTGGTGTTTGGAGAAAACCAGCTCACCGTCGACGACGACATTAAAAACGCCGCGATCCCCCCCTTCTAGGGTGATGGTGAGGGCGGTTCCGTAACGGCGCTCGAGTTCAGCCACCAACCTGGTGGCGTGGGGCAGGTAATTTCAGGCGGTGCAGTAGGTGATCGTGATCGACATGCGCGCCATTCTACGCCGGGTAGACGGGGCAAGCCAGCTCGCTTAGATGCTGTCTGCCTGCGCTTTGAGTGCCGCCTCGGCGGTCTCTAACTCGGCTCGGGCCTCGTCGAGATCCGCATTGCCGACCTTGGCCGCCTCTCGCAGTTCGAGCGCTCGGCGGAAGAGGGCAACGGCCTCCTCGGCGTTGCCATCGGCGAGCAAGGCTCGGCCTAGGCCGATGAGCGCGTGGGCGATGAGCGGGTGGCGATCACCGAGCGCGGCTTCCCAGATCTCGATCGCTTCGCCGTAGTGCTCGGCTGCGGCGTTGAGATCACCGCGCTCTAAGAGCAGCTCACCGAGGTTGTTATGCGAGTGACCCAAGGTCGGACTGTGGGCGGCGATCGAGCTCCCGCCGAGGGCCAAGACCCGACGGTAGTTTTGCTCTGCACCGATATCGTCGCCCATCTTTTGCAGGACCACGGCGGTATTGTTGGCGAGCGTCGCCATCACCGGATGGCGGGGGCCGAAGTTCGCCTCGAGGATCGACCCGGCGCGGCGGTAGGCGGTGAGTGCCCGTTGAAGCTCACCCTTGCGCCGGTAGACGGCGCCGAGGTTGGCCGAGGTCTTCGCGATCAGGATGTCATCACTGCCGAGGCTTGTCTCTGCCTGCTCGATCGCCGCGGTGAAGAGTTCTTCTGCTTCGTCGAGCTTGCCCTGGACTACCGCGACGTTGCCGAGGTTTGAGCTGAGGGTGGCTCGTGCCCGCGGTGGTCTGCCCAATCGATCGACGAGGGGCTCGGCGAGGTGGGCCCAGCGGCGGCCTTCGTCGCTGTGGTGACCGATCACGCCGACGGTGTGCACCGCCGTGATCGCGGTCCAAGCTCCGACCTGGGTATGGCCCGAGGCGAGCGCGTCGGTGAAGGCCTCGTCAAGGGCGACCGCGGCCCCTTCGGCGTCTCCGACGAGGCCGAGCAGACTCCCGAGCAGCGACGCGGCCTCGGCTCGGAGCGGTCGATAGCCGAGTTTGTCGGCGGAATCACGGGCGGCCTTGGCCCGCACCAGCGCGGTGTCGTAGTGGCCTGCATCGCGCTGAGCTTTGACCGCGGCGAGTTCCCGGCGGAGCGCATCGACCTGGGCCCGACGGCGCGGATCATCTGGGAGGGGTTCGGTCGCCGCGAGGGCTTCGATATCCGCGCAGCTGTCGATCGGCGCCAGGGCATCACTCGCCTCCACCGCTCGCGAGACGATTCGGGGATCGAGGTGGTCCTCGGCGAAGACCTCGATGAGCGCATCAAGCTCGCTCTTGCGGCGCCCCAGGCAGAGCATGCGGAGGTCGAGGGCTGCGCTTGATTCTTCACCGCGCAGATGTGTGGCCGCGCAGGCATTGTCGTGCATGGCGGCCCATTGCGATGCGTAGAGATCGAGGCGGCGCTCAGCTTGCTCGGAGGCCTTGGCGGCGAAAGGTTTGTCGGTGGCGAGAAAGGCCGCTCTGAGGGCGACGCGACGCTCCGGGTTCCAGACCTCAGAGATCGCCGCCTCGCCACCTGTGCAGCGCTCGGGGCGGGCGGCGGCACTGCCGATCAGGGCGGCGGCGATCGAGAGCCCGAGACCACCGAGCACCAGGCTCCGGCGGCGGCGTCGCTCGAGGCCTCGTTCGAGCTCTGCGAGGAGCGCGAGCATCGACGGGAAGCGGCGCTCGGGCGCGGAAGAGAGGGCTCGATCGAGCAGTCGGTGGAGCCAGCCTGGGATCGCCCTGCTTCGCGGTGGAGGTCGACGTTGGCCGCCTAGCACCGCTGCGTGCAGGGTACGGACCGAGTCGCCGACAAAGGCTCGCTCGCCGACGAGGGCCTCGTAGAGCGCAAGAGCGAAGCTAAATTGGTCACTGCGGGCGTCGGCGTGGCGGCCTTCGATCTGCTCGGGGGCCATATATGCGGGGGTGCCGAGCAGTACACCCGTGGCGGTCAGACTGGCGCTGGCACTGGCGCTGTTTTCGGGGTCTTGAATGGGGCCGGCCGCCGTTTGGATCGATGCATTGCCTTGTCCGCGCAGGTCGTCCGCGTTCGCTGCGTCGCAGCTGCGGGCGAGGCCAAAGTCGACGACCCGGGCCCGAAGTTCGAGGTCGTCGCCGCCGTCATCGATGAGCACATTGCCCGGTTTGAAGTCGCGGTGGATCAGGCCCGCGGCGTGGGCAGCTGCGAGTCCGCGTCCCGCTTGTGTGTAGAGTTCGATGATCTCGCGCCAGCTCCGGTCCTGCTGGCGCTGCCAGGCCGCGAGTGTTTGGCCGAGCACCCGCTCCATGGCGATGAAGACGGCGCCCTTGTCGGTGCCGACCTCGTAGACCGCGATCACGTTTTGGTGGTCGATGCGGGCGAGGGCTCGGGCCTCGCGGAGGAGACGGGCCGAGGCCCGTTCGTTGGCCTCGCCGGCGGAGTTTCGGGTGCGCAGCAGTTTGATCGCGACGTTACGATCGAGTTCGCGATCGTACCCGAGATAGACGACGCCCATGCCACCGGAGCCGAGGCGCCTGAGGACGACGTAGCGGCCGATCTCTAGCGGTTCGCTGGCGATCCCGAAGAGCCGCTCGCTGAGACCTGCGAGCACTCGATCGGCTTCGATATCGTCACCCTCATGGCCTGCGGCGACAAAACGATCCGCGAGGGTATCGTTATCGGGGGTTGGGTACGACATGACTATAGGGACAGCTTTATGACGTGAACCACCAGGTCCGTGTCTCGCCGATGAGAGCATGCAGCGCGGCGGCCCTCAGCCGCAAGGCGGCGCTTCGGGGCTCGGATGTGGTGACCTATGCGGACGTGGACGTGCCTAAGCCCTGGGCTTGGGCCTCCTCTCGGGCGCGAAACAAATTCAGATATGTCGTGATCCGGCGGGGCCCGTTCGGGCTCTTGGTTAGTGTCCCGACGGACACGTTCGCGGCTGTCGCTGCGCGCTCCTAACCGCCGCCGGAAACGACCAGAGGAAGACCGATGCTCAACAAGATGATTCTCGCCACCGCCCTCACTGCGATCTTCGCCGTACCCTCGATTTCGCACGCGGGCACGAGTTGCAAGTCCACCTGGGTCAAGGCCAACAGCAAGCTCAAGACCTTCTTTGTGCCGGTTGGAAAGCTGGTCTGCAAGCGTGTGAACACCGAGGATAAAGAGGGTGCCGAGCAATGCATCGCCGATCTTGAGCGCTTCGCTGCGAAGGCCCAAGAGATCAAGGAGGAGTGGAACCGAGGGGAGAATGGCTCGTGGAAGATCGGCCCGCGAGCGCTGCCCAATAACCGGCCCCAGACCGGAGCCGTCGCGACCGAGCGCCAATTTGCGGGTCTACCGGTTCTCGCCGGCGAGTACGAGCTTTCGATCGAGCGCACCGGCGGCAAGGCCAAGAAAGACATGATCGTCAAGATCTGCTTTGTCGACGCCAACGGCAATGACGTCGCCTACCAGTCTGTGCGTCTGAGCAAGAACGGCCGCAAGAAGTTCAAGAAGACCTTTAGGGGGGTTGAGGGCACCTTTCCGCTGATCCACCTCAACAATCAAAAGTGGGGCCTGAATGCCCACAAGTACACGATTCGCGGTTCTGCGAGCGGCGAACCAGCGGCCGTCAGGCAGGCGCGGCAGACCCTACAGGCGGGCAAAAAGGCGGGCAAAAAGGCGGGCAAAAAGCCGGCCAAAAAGATGGGCAAGGTCAAGGGTGTTCGCCGGCACTAGCCGATGACTCGGAGGTCGACGAGGCTGCTCTAGATCGAGAGATCAGGAGCGGCGTCGTTGATCGTTGGTATTGCGGATCGATCGAGCCCAGGCGTCGAGGTCTTCGATGCTGGATGCCAGGTCTGAGGGCTGTCTGGCTGCGCTCTCGAGGCGTTTGCGCAGCTGCTCGCGGGCGCGGCGGAGCGTGCTTTTGGCGGTGCCGTGGGGGATCTCGAGTGCGGCCCCGAGCTCGGCGGTTGTCAGGCCTCCCCAGTAGTAGAGTTCGAGGGCGATCTGCAGATCGATCGGGATCTGTCGGAGGGCGAAGAGGAGCAGCTCCTGGTCCTTGCGGCGGGCGACCAGGCCGCTTGGCGAGGTGCCGAGGTCCGCGAGCGAGACGGTGCCAAAGTCGAGGGGATCTCGACGGCGGCGGCGGCTTCGAAGGTAGTGGTAGTACTCATTGCGAGCGACTGTGTACATGTAGGCGCGAAAACTGGAGCCCTCGCGGATCGCCTCTTTGTGGCGGACGAGTGCGAGGAAGGTCCGTTGGATGAGATCCTCGACCTCGTCCTCGACCTTGTTGGCGAAGAAGCGATAGAGGCTGTCAAAATAGCGCCGCAGCAAAATATTGCCCGCCTGCGGATCGCCCCCCCGCCAGGCGCGCAGCAGTTCTACGTCCGTCTCTGTACCCACGGGTTAATCCTAACACTGTCGCTAGTGCGCTCATCTCTTGATATGTTGTGCCGATGCCAAGGACGGAGGTCGTCGATGAGCGTTTCTTTCAAGTCACGGTGGACGAGGACGCGCGGGTCTATGTGGCGCAGCGGACCGAAATAGTTTTCGCGACGTTAGAAGAGCTCGACCAGACGATGGTGTTGCTCGAGAAAACGATAGATCGCTTCGGGCGTGCGGGCTGGAAACTCATCATCGATCTGCGGCGGGTTAAAGGACGCAATGATGAGCCCTTTGAGGCGGCGATGCGGCGCCATCGGCCTCGACTTCATCGGGGACTCGACCAGGTTGGGCTCTTGGTTCGTAGCGTGGTTGGCGAGCTTCAGATCCTGCGTCATATTCGCGAAGACGGCGGTCCGATGGCCGTTTCGAGCAATGCACAGCTTCTGCTCGATGAGCTGGGCCTCACATCTGCACCCGCCGGATTTTCTGTCGACAGTGGGCCTTCGGTCAGAGCCGAACCATAGAACGGACTTCGGGTCAGTGCCGCAGTGGGCGACGCAGGGCGAGCCGGGCCAGGCGTGAGTGTATTCGCAGAGCGCGAGTGTGCCGAGTGCGGGCGGATCACTCCGGTGCGGGCAGGGCGAGCGCCGATTCGATCGCAGCGATCAGCTCTGCGTCGTCAGCGGTGAGCGCTCCGGCGCGACGCCAACGGACCTGGCCGTCGCGGCCGACGAGCACGGACGTGGGATAGCCGGAGGCCCTGTAGATGGCCGAGGAGTGCCCCGATGGGTCAAGCAGTACCGGGTAGCTGAGCTTGAGGGTGTGGACCATCGCCCGCACATCGGCTTCGCCGCGCTCACTGTCGACGCTGACCCCGAGCACGGTAAATCCGCGCCCTTTGTAACCCTGGTGGATGCGCTCGAGTGCCGGTAATTCAGCGCGACAGGGACCGCACCAGGTCGCCCAGAGGTTGATGAGAATGACCTGTCCCTCGTAGTCGGCGAGCTGCACGTAGTCGCCGCTCAGGGATTTGCCAGTGATCCTCGGGGCGACATGGCCGACGGCACCGTTGCCTGTGGGCGGGCTCGGGCAGGCGAGCAGCAGGAGGGCGCCAAAGAGGCAGGATCGTCGGCTCTTCGGGGCGCGGTGGCGGTTCATCGTCTGTGTGTAACGCCTCGCGGCGGCGCCGTCGAGCGCCCATCGAGGAGTTCAGTGGGGGGCTGGGGATGGGCTTGAAACGCGGACCTCAAAGACCTCGATAGGATCGCGCTTGCCCTTGACCGAAAGGGGGTCCAGCGGGATGAAGTTGACACCTTCGAGATCGCCACAGGCCTCGCGGACGGCGGCGCTGATGATCACTTGGCCAGGTTTGGCCGCGGAGCAGAGGCGCGCACCGAGGTTGACGGCGTCGCCGATCACCGTGAAGTCCATGCGGTTGCGGGCGCCCATCGCTCCGAAGATCACCTCACCGACATTGAGGCCGATGCCGACCTCTAGGCGGGTGCTCTCGGGCGGTAGCGACTCGTTGACCAGGCGCACCGCCTCGACCAGCGCGAGCGCGCAGCGGAGTGCGCGGGCTTCCATGCCCTCGCCGCGGAAGTTGGCCATCAATTCGTCGCCGACAAATTTGTCGATATCGCCGCCGTGCTGGTCGACGACGTCGGCCTGGGCCCCGAGATAGGTGTTGAGCATCTGGACGACGGCCTCGGGTTCGACGGCCTCGGAGAACGCCGTGAAGCCGCGGATATCCGAAAAGAGGATGGTCATGCGGGTGCGCTCGCCGACCTGGTAGCTGTCCGAAGAGGCAGCCTCGATGCTGCCGACGGTCGCCTTGCTCACGAATTTGGAGAGCTCGAGCTTTTGCCGGATCTCGCCGATCATATGGTTGAGTCGATCGCCCAGGCGGCCGATCTCGTCGGCGCTTGCGACCGCCACCTGGGCGTCCAGGCGACCGCCGCGGACCTGGTCGGCGACGTCACCCATGGCTGCGACGGGGCGCACAACCAGGCTGCGCAGCGACAGGTAGAGGAGGAGCAGGGTCGCCAAGATCGTCGCGACGCCGAAGGCGACGCCGGTGAGCACAACCCGCTCGCGGCTGGCAGCGGCGGCGCTGGTATCGAGGATCACCTCGATGGCCCCGCGCAGCTCGTGGTCGCTGCCGTGGCATTGGCGACACTCCTTGTCGTTGGTCAACGGCGCCGCGAAGATGAAGCGTTCGCCGTCGCCGTCGCTTCGGAGTTCGCTTTGGGCGCTGCCGTGCTCGAGCACCCGACGTACGCCGGGGGGTGGCTCGGCGCGGCTGAGCGCGTCGCGAAAGAGGCGTCCCTTGTTGTCGTGCAGGGTGAGCGTGGTGACGGCCCCGGTAGCAGCGACCTCGTCGAGGAAGCGGGCGATCATGCGGCCCAGGCCGGAGAGCATCACGTGCTGAACCGAGACGTCGGCGACGCCCAGCAGCACCGCTCGGGGATCGCGGAGCTCCACGTCGACCGCGGTCGCGATGATACCGCGCCAGCGGTCATCCTTGTCGTGGCAAGCGTGGCACTGGGGGGCATTCGCGATCGGCTGCAGACGGATTCTGCTCTTCTCGAGGTTGATGGTGCGGGCCTTGCCATCGGCGAGGACCTCGCGGAGCGTGGCTTTGTCGATCTCGAGGTCTTCGGCGCCGAAGGAGGTATCGCCGTCCGGGTCGAGGATTGCGACCCCGCGAAGGCCGTCGATTTCTTTGGCGAGTTCGGCGAAGTAGTCCTCGAGATCCTCCTCTTTCTCGGCGGTCATGATCTGGGTGAAGGCCGAGGTCTCGACTGCACCGAGGACGTCGAGGGTTTTGTCATCGCCGTTTAGGGGGAACTCTGCGCCGGCTGTGCCGAGGGTGAGAACGCCGCGCAGCTTGCTATCATCGTGACATTCTTGGCAGCGCTCCTCGTTGTTGATCGGGATTGCCGTGGTCTCGTCGCCGACCTCTTGGGCTCGCGATTGATCGAGTACGTCGCGCACGTGTGCTGGCAGACTCTCGCGAGGGGGGGGCGGCGGCGGCACGCGAAAGACCTCTTCGCCGGAGGGCGCGTAGATGTGGACTTCGACGTTGCCCATGCGGCTACGTGCATCCTCTACCATCGTCCGCGCTGTGAGTCCGTTGCCGGAGAGCATCGCAGTTCGGACCCCTGCGGCGAGCCCGTGCGAGACACTCTCGGCGGCTGCTCGCCCGGAGCGTTTCATCTCTGAGAGTTGGACCTGGGCGTTGAGGAGTGCAGGCAGCCCGAAGCCGATCACCAGAGTGGCGAAGAGCACGAGCGCGAGCTTAGCGATCAGGTGTTCGCGGACGAGGGCCCACATTCGTCGCTGATGCTACCAGGTCCGGAGGGCAGGCGGCTGCTCTTAGGACTCTTGGAAATGGGGGTAAAGCCGCGCATTTCGACGGCATGTGTCGCGATTATGTCCTCCAGAGGGTACCGGAGCGCGCATCGTTTAGGCCTTGGGCGAAGAGGGGTCTACTTCTGGACGGCGACTACTTGAGGTTGCAGAAGTATTTGTTGCCGATCTCGAACCACTTGCAAACTTGAGAATCTTTACATTTAACACCGCAACCGCCGCAGCTGAGCGGCGAGGCGAAGGAAACTTCGCAGCCGTCGAGGGCATCGTTGTTGCAATCGCCCCAGGCATCGCCATTCGTGTTGGTACAGGACGCGCTCATACAATTTTGGGCACACGTTGTATGGGGCACGGGACCTAGACCGTCGCAGATCTCCGTATCTTTGTAGACAAAGCCGTCGCCGCAGAAGGCATTTTTGCAGATATTCGTGCAAGCATCAGTGTTCAGTTGGTTGCCGTCATCGCATTCCTCGCCGCGTCCGACATCACCGTCGCCGCAGAGGGAATCCGCGGCCTTACAGAGATTGCTGCAGTCATCATCGTTGTTTGAGTTGCCGTCATCGCATTCTTCGATGCCCTCTTGGACAAAACCATCGCCGCAGACTGCATCGTTGCACGTATTTGTGCAACTATCCGTATTTAGACTGTTTGAGTCGTCGCAATCCTCGACTCCAGCTTGGACAAAGCCGTCGCCGCAGGAGGCGTTGAAGCAGGTGCTGAGGCAGGCGTCTGTGTCGGATAGATTTCCGTCATCGCAGGCTTCTCCGACCTGGACGATGCCGTCACCGCAGGAGATCGACGCGCAGGTATTTGGACACGCATCGTCATTGGCTTGATTGCCGTCGTCGCAGGCTTCGACGCCCTCGTGGACCACGCCGTCGCCGCAGCTCGCCTCTTGGCAATTGTTTAGACACGCATCGGTGTCGATCGTGTTTTGGTCATCGCAGTCCTCGGTTTCGTCATTGACAAAACCATCGCCACAGCTGGCCACAATGCAAGTGTTGAGGCATTTGTCGGTATTTGAGGCGTTGCCATCGTCGCAGTCTTCGCCCTCATCTTGCACGCCATCGCCGCAGGTCGCCAGGCTGCAGTTGTTGGTGCAGCTGTCATTGTCTATACGATTGCCATCGTCGCAGGCCTCGACGCCCACCTGGACAAAACCATCACCACATTTGGCGAGGTTGCAATCCTCAGTACAAAAACTCGCATTGCTGTTATTGGACCCCTGATCACATTCCTCGGGAGGGTCGATAATTCCGTCGCCGCAACCCGGCGGCTCGGTCGTATCACCCGTGCTCTGGGTGCCTTGGGTGGTACCTTGGGAGGTGCCCTGGGAGGTGCTCTGGGACGTGCTCTGGGTACCCTGGGTGCCCGTCAATTGCCCACCGGTGGTCGTGGACTCGCCGCTTACGGTGTCTGTTTGCGAATCCGCGTCGCTGTTGTTCTGCGGCCCTACGTCGATGAAGCAGCCCGCAAAGAGGCTTGCGAAGAAGAACACCGAGAGAGGGAGGAGGAGCTGTGGTGATGGAGAGTTAGCCACGTGTTGTCTGTTGTACCTTTGGAGATGGGAGAAGATCGAGGCAGACGAGGGGAGATGGCCGGATCTGAGCTGTGAAGCATCTTGCAAGGGGGCGCTTGCGCGGTGATGAGCGGGGAGCGAGTTAATCGCAGACATAGATCTCGCCGTTCCACTTGCAGACATCGTTATCGCAGGACTTCATGCAGACGCCGCAGTTTTCTGGGGTGTCGAGCGCGATTTCGCAACCGTTGCCGAGGGAATTGTCGCAATCGCCCCATGCGCCATTTTGTGTATAGGTGCACGCGAGATTGCATTCAGCTGTGCAGAACATATTGGCGGGCAAGGGGTTGTTGTTTTCATCGCACTCTTCGACGTTTTTGTGCACAAAACCATCGCCGCAACTGGCAATCATGCAGGTACTCAAACAGACATCCTCGTCATCGATATTGCCGTCATCGCAGGCCTCTGAGCCCTGGATCACTCCATCGCCGCAAGTCGGCGTGGTGCAGGCGTTTGTGCAGTTGTCATTGTCGACCTTATTGCCGTCATCACACTCCTCAAAGCCTGTATAGACGAGAGCGTCGCCGCATGTGGCTAATTTGCAGAGCAATGTACACTTGTCGCTGTTATCATTTTTTGCGCCGTTGTCGCATTGCTCACCGCGGTCGAGGAGACCGTCGCCGCAGATACCGTGGCTGGTGGCGCTGGACGAGCTGGTGGAGCTGGACGAGCTGGACGAGCTGGACGAGCTAGAAGTACCGGTAATGCCGGTCGAGGATGACTCGCTAGTGCTACCTCCGCTGTCGGTGCTGCTGACGCTAGAATCGCTGGCGCTAGAGTCGCTGGTAGAGTCTGAGCCCCCGTGCGTTGTCAACCCGCCCGGGTCGTTGAAGCAGGCCGCGAAGAGGCAGGCTGCGGCGAGCACTGCGAGGGCCGAGTGGGTCTGGGGCGGGTGTTTGAGCACGTTGTAGTTTCGCCTAGATCATCGACGCAGGGCAATTGCAGACTATGCGCTATTCAGAACTGTGCAGATATGCGCAGATATGCGCCCTTGCGAGAGGCCCTTCTGCGTGCACGGCGGGTTTGGGGTCGGAGGCTGCGGAGCCGGCGACAGAGCCCTCGACGATCGAGCCCGGAGATCGGCCTCTACCTGTTGTCATCTCGCACCGGTTTGAGGTCGAGGAAGGGGCCGCCAAGCCCTTGCGCGGCTGAGCGATCTCGTCGTAGGTGAAGGTGATGATCTCCACCGCATCGGGAGCAAAACGACGGGTGATTTGTGCCGATGCCCTCGAGTGGCTGGCGGAGGCCGAGGCGTTGGCAGGCGCGGCCGTTGTCACCTCGTTGCCGGACGTCTGCGAGTTTAACGGGCTTGACCTCGACCGCTGGAGGAGTTGGTTTTTAGGGGCGGCGTCGGCGATTTTTAGCGCCTTGCCACTGGGCTCGCCGGCGATTTTTTACCAGACAGATATCAAGGTCGACGGGGTTTGGATCGACAAGGCGTACCTCTGTCAGCGGGCTGCCGAGGCGGCTGGCGTGTCTCTGCTCTGGCATAAAATCGTCTGTCGAAAGGCGCCTGGAGTGACGACCTACGGGCGCCCGGCCTACGCTCATCTGCTCGCCTTTGCCCGCGGTCTTCGTGATGATCCTGGGCGTTCGGTCGCCGATGTGCTCGCGGATGGCGGCTGGATGGCGTGGCGGCGGGCGATCGGTGTCGAGGCAGCTCGTCTCGCCTGTCGCTACGTCAAGCGCATGACCCCGTTGCGGCGGATCGTCGATCCCTTTTGCGGCCAAGGAACGATTCTCGCAGTTGCCAACGAATTGGGCCTGGACGCGATCGGTGTCGATCTCTCGGCCAAGCGCTGTCGGTTGGCGGCGGAGCTACGCCTGCCAGCGAACTCGGCTCCAGAGGCGGGGCGTGCCTGAGCGACCGACTTGAACATGAATCGCGTGCTCAGTGTGACGAGCGGCGTGCAGCTCCGCCCTGTGGGGCCTCTCAAGCTGCGCGCGGAACGAAGTCTTTGCCGACGGTCTCTCCGGTGTTCACATGGTGCTCCAGCCCCGCGAGTGACCCGCTGGCGACCTTTCTCATCATCCGCCGAACGAGGGTCGCGCCCATCAATCTCCCGAGAAGCCCCCACTTCACCACGTAGAACATCTCGAAGCCCACCTCGGTTTGGCCGTCTGCCACCGGGCGGAGTGAGATCTCAGCCTCTAGGCGTTTCATCGGCGCCGAGAACTCTGAGAGCTTGAGGCGGACGACTTTCTCCTGTTCAAGCTCGACGATGTCCTCACGCACGCTGGTGCCGTCGTAAAAGTTGCAGCGTCGAGCAGCGCCCATGCCGGTCGGTTCGTCGCTGAGTAGATCGACCGTGGCGACGGCGGCGGACCATCGATCAATCGTAGTCACGTCGGCGATCAGCGGCCACAGGGTGGCGGGCGTGGCGTTAATGGTTCGTGTAGCTTTTACATTTTGCATCTTGAGTCACCTCGTGGATCCAGGCTCAGGACGCCAAGAGACGCCATTTTCGACCTATTTGGACGAAGAACTTGATATCCAACCGATCAGTTGGATACACTTCCTCAGCGACCCCGTCAACGAGCAAGGACAGCATGGGAAGAGCGAAGACCTACAGCCGCGACACCCTGGTGGAGCGGGCAATGGAGTTGTTTTGGTCGCACGGGTTTCAAGGGACGTCGACCGCCGACCTTGTGGAACACCTAGGTGTTAACCGCTACAGCGTGTACGCCGAGTTTGGTAGCAAGCAGGGTCTTTTTCGTGCAGCGATGGCTCTGTACCAGAGGCGAGTGACCCTGCGATTTCGCGAACTCGAGGGGCCCAGTGCTGGCCTCGACGAAATCGCCGCGCTTCTCGATTTTTTGGCGACCGAGGCTGCGGAGCCGTGGGCCGGTCGCGGTTGCTTCCTTTGCAACGTAGCCACCGAATGCGCCCCTCACGACGATAGCAGCCGCGATTTCGTGCACGGCTACGTTGACGGTATTCGCGGCGCTTTCCTCAATGCTCTCAGTAATGCACAGGCCAGAGGGGACTTAGAGCCCGGGGTCTCCTGCGAGGACCACAGCCACATGCTCACGTCGACGGTGCTGGGGTTTTGGGTGCTGATGCGCGCACGAGTTGACCACGGGCTTCTTGTGGGAGCCGCTCGTGCGGCGCGGGAACAGCTGGATCGACTGCGGGTGTAGAGCCGCATATCGAGGTCGAGTTGGACTACTCGTCTGGCGGTGGTAGAGGGATCCGCAGGAGCGTGTAGTGGGCATTTTTGTAGGCCACTTCGATGCCCTCGCGACCGCCCCCGGGGACCATCGATTTGATCCGCTTGGCGTGCCCCTTGGTGGTGATCAGCCAGAGGTTTTGGGCGACGCCCCGCTTGCTCTCGTAGAGCTCCTGTAGCTTGTCGCGTTTGGCCTCTTTGCTGATCCACACTGCGCCTTTGGTCAGGAAGGTTTCGCCGCGGTAGTAGAACCAAAACGATACCAGGGGGTCATTTGGGGCGCGTTGGTCGAAGTAGGTCCGGACCGCGGAGCGCTGCGACCAGCTCTCGGAGGCGGCGGGCAGGTAGGCGACAAAGAGCCAGGTGGCGGTCGCCAGTGAGGAGGCGATCATCGCCGCCGCGGCGAGGCGCGGACGGAGGCGTGCCCAGGCGATGAGGCCAAGGGCAAAGGGCAGGCAGAGCCAGGCTGCGCTCTCCACCGGCGGCGCGCCCTCTCGCCACATATGAGTGTAGAGATAAGTGGTGAGATGGGCGATCCAGGCGGGCTCTGCGAGCAGATCGCGGACGCTGAGGGCGAGCAGGCCGATGCCCAACGCGGCGGCGAGCCAGCGGATCTGCGGTCTTGGGGCCAGCCACTTGCGGTCGCGACCGTCGAGCGAACCGCCGAGCCAAAGACCGATGAGCACGGCAATGGGCGGCAGCGCCGGTAGCAAGTAATGATAGTACTTGGTGACACTGTAGGTCAGGAGCAGCAGCGAGATCGCCAGCCAGAGCAGGGCGAAGCGCTGGAGCTTGGCCCGGGGATCGTCGTCGCCGTCATCCTCGGAGCGGAGCGCTCGCCACAGTGCCGCCGGCAGAGCGGCGACCCAGGGAAGGGCGGCGATGCCCAAGGTGCGCAGATAAAAGGTGAAGCCGCCGACGGCCTGCTCCTGCTCGCCGGAGCCAAAGCGGGCGAGGTTGTTGAGGATGATCAGCTCGTTAAAAAAACGCTCGCCGCGGTAGAGCACCATCGAGTGGTGCCAAGGAAAAGAGGCCAGTGCGAAGAGGAGGATGCCGGTGGGCAGACCGCAGCGCCGGAGCAGATGGAAGCGGCTGCTGACGGCCATGTCGGCGAGCACCAGGAGGCCGATGAGACCGGGGCCGATGAGGCCCTTGCCGAGCAATGAGAGGCCCGCGGCGAGGTAGAGCACGCCCATGCACGCCTGCGAACGGCGGCGCCAGAAGAGCGAGCGGGCGAAGATAAACGTCGCCATGCCCCAGTAGATCAGGAGGTGGAGGTGGATGTCCCAGAGCGTGCGCAGGTTGGGCACGCCCGGTCGCTTGACGAAGCCGGCGACGCGTTTGCGGGTGGCCTCTGAAAGCACGTGCAGATCGAGGGCGGCGAGTGGGACGATCGCGGCGATGAGAAAGAGCGCGAGGAAGCCGAGGTAGGCGCGGTCGATCGGCACAGAGAGTGCACGACCGCGGAATTTTAAGGGCAGCGTGAGACGGGTGAGTTCGCGGTCAGGCTGGAACCAAGCGAGTGCCCAGGCGCCCATGGCCACGACCACTGGGCCGACAAAAAACATATCGGTGAGCGCCTGCCGAGTGACGATCGCCCACTGCGGCATCAGTGAGAGGCTGAGGGCGACGAGGATGCCGGTGTGGGCGGCGGCCCGCTGGGCCTGCGAGGTGGCCGCTCGTACCTGTCCAAGCCGCCAGGTTACGTAGCCGAGGAAGGCCGCGCTTGTCCAGCCGGCAAGCATGCTGGGCAAGCGAATCGCGTACTCTGCGAGGCCACCGCGCACCATCTCGTCGGCAGCTGGACCGGTGCCGACGCCGAAGATCTTCATGCTCAGCGCCATCAACCAAAAGGGCAGGGCGGGCTTCGACCAGAAGGTATTTTCGGCGTTGCCGCTCGGTCCGTAGCCGGGCTTCCACCAGAGATCGATGGGGTCCGAGCGCACGAGGATCTGGCGGGCGACCTCGCCGTAGTGGGTCTCCCAGGGGTCCCAGGGGCCGCAGGCCGTCAGCGTCGCCAGGCCGAGGCCGATCACGGCGACGGCCGCGAGGGCGGCCCAGGCCCAGGGCGGGAGGGTCGGAGCACGCTCTGGCACGCAGGCGTAGAAGTACCCGATCGCCGCGCCCATGGCCACCCGCCGGCCCCAAAGAGACCAGGGGCAGGGAGAGTCGGGGGCTTTGGTGTAGCCTTGGGCGGTGAGGGATGCGAGCACAGGAGGCCCCCAGGAGCCAGAGCAGAGGGCAGAGTCGATGAGCGTCGACGATGTTCGGGCGGCGGCACGTCGTTTGGGCGCGAGGGTTCGGCGCACGCCGGCGCTGCGAAGCCCAGCCCTGGATGCGATCGCCGATGCCGAACTCTGGCTCAAGGCCGAGAATCTCCAGCACGTCGGCGCATTTAAGGCGCGCGGGGCATTGCACGCGCTGATCCGTCTAGATCCCGCGATTCGGGCGAAGGGCGTGATCACCTACTCGTCGGGCAACCACGCCCAGGCGGTCGCCTACGCGGCGCAGAGCTTTGGCATCGAGGCGACGATCGCGATGCCGGAGGATGCCCCGCGGGTCAAGGTCGAGGGGGTTCGGGCGCTCGGGGCGACGATTGTCTTTGCCGGCACGACTTCGGACGAGCGTCGCCAGGTCGCCATAAAAATGTCTGAAGAGTCAGGTTCGGTGATCCTCGAGCCCTTTGATCACCCGGATACGATTGCCGGTCAGGGCAGCGCAACGCTCGAGTTTTTTGAGCAGGTCGCGGCGGCTACGGACGGTGGTCGTCTCGATGCACTGATCGTTCCGGTGGGCGGCGGTGGTTTGCTCGCGGGCGCTTGTTTGGTCGCGGAGCCCGCGGGCGTGCCGGTGTACAGTGCCGAGCCTGCGACCTGCGATGCCTTTGCGCGCAGTCTAGAGGCGGGTGAGCGCGTTGCAGTTTCGCCAGGGCCGACGATCGCGGACGGCTTAAAACCGGTGCGCATCGGCTCGCTCAATTGGCAGATCGCGGGCCCCGTGGTGGCCGCTGCCTTTCGGGTCGAGGATGCGGAACTCGGTCAGGCGATGATCCAGCTGCTCCTGGGGGCGAAGATTTTGGTTGAACCATCGGGGGCAGCGGCATTGGCGGTCGCGCTCCGTCGGGCCCTCGCGATCCAGTTGGTGGCCGCCGAGGATCGCGAGCGACCGCCGCGAATCGGTGTGCTGCTCTCGGGGGGTAACGTCGCCCCAGAGTTGCTCGCCTCGCTTCTTCTGGGCTACGGAGGGGGGCCCAAACAGTGACGAGATCGTCTTATCGGCGGGGCCTGAACTCGTTTTCGCTGGTTGTCGCGGTGCTCTTTGCGGGCGGCGAAATCTCGGCCTGTGCACGTCCTGATCCACCTGCGACGAGCACTGCGGGGGCAGGTGAGCGTGGCAATGCAGATGCGGGCGCAGGCAGCAACGAGAGCGCAGCGGCTGCTTCCAGCGAGGTGCAGGAAAAGGCAAAGGCAGAGGCGGAGGCGGAGGCAGTGCGAAAGAGCGAGCTTCGGCACCACGTCGTTGCGGCGGATCGCATCCTCGTGCCCTACGTGCTCCTTATCGAGGGCGGTCCCGAGAAGCCGCCGACGCCGACCCGCGCAGAGCTTCAGGCGATGGTACGCGCTGCGTTCCCGGACGATCTAGAGGACCCCGAGGTCAGGCGACTTTTGGAGATGATCTCCCGCGAGCCGAGCGCGGGCGGAGCGGCTCCGCGGCTGTTGCCGGGGGGCGCTGGTGATCCCCTGGATCCCGCGGCCTACGCCCGTGCACCCGAGCACCTCGCGTTGCTGATCGAGGTGATCGCCGCGGATACGGTGGTCGGCGAGGCCGTGCTCGCGGACTTTGAGTTGACCCGGGGTCTTCGCCCCGAGGAGCGCAGCTCGTTGCCCGGGCGGCGCTGGGCATTGATCCTCCGCGGTGAGTACCGCAATCAGCACGGCGTGCGCGGCCTCCGACTGCTGCAAACCCTGGTGCGAGTGGTCGCTCGTGAGATGGGCGCGCTCATCCACGACGCCGACACCTTGGAGACTGTCAATGTCGATATCTTTTCGGCCCGACGCTTGCGCGCAGGTGTCGACAACATCGCCGATCAGATCCCCGTGGTGCCCTTTCCTGATCCCGCGCACCCGGGGAAACTGCGCCTGGTGACCCGCGGTATGCGGCGTTTTGGCAGCGTTGATCTCGAACTCGGCGGTTTGCCGATGGACCCGCATACTCTCGCGCGCGCGACCTTTTTTCTCCACGGTCTTGCGCGGACCGTGGTGGGCCTGGGGGAGGTCGATCGCAGCGGCATCGCGGTCGAGATCCCGGAGCTTATCCGCGTTGAGTTTGAGGCCTGCGCTCGCGCTTATGCTGGCCGGGAGGCATCGTTGCCCCGCTGTCAGGAGTGCCCGGAGGAGGTCGACGTGCACCTAGTTGAGCGCGAGCGAGAACCCCAGGACGCGCCCGAGCATATCGTCGCCAGAGTCGTCGCACCGCGCTTCGAGAGCGACGCACCCGGCTATGATCAGTCGATCTGGGTCCGCTCCGCGATCGCTCGCCTCTTTGGATCGGTCGAGGTTTCGCCGACGAAGTGAGCGCGGTCTGAGCGGCGAGCAGGCAAGAGCAGGCCCCGCTGATGGCATTGACTGTCCGGAGAGACAGGTTTTGCCCGCTCAGAGAACCGGCGGGTCCAAGGCGAGCTGGATGAGCGAGGCTTGGGCTGATGATGCAACCGACCGAGCTCAGGGCGCAGGCTTGGGCTTGTCTTCGGGCGGGTCTTTGGGCGTGGGCGGGTCTTTGGTGCCGCTCGGGTCTTGCGCCGTCGCTTTTGGGGTCTTTGGCGTTGGCTTGGACTTGGCCTTCGACGCTGACTTCTTGTGTGCGGGCAAGAGAGCGTCGACGATGTAGACACGACCGAAGCGCGAGACAATGACCTCACGGAGCCTGAGCCCGTCGATCTCGATCGTGAGTGCGGCGTTGTCAGGAGGGTTGTCAGCGAGGGGTTGAGCTGTGGCGGTGACCTGAAGAACATCGCCGTCGAGGGTCGTGACCTCGGTCCGAGAGACGAGTGCCTCGGGGTCGAGCGCGCCCACTAGCAGGTGCTGACGGAGGCGCAGGGCGAGTTTGCTTGGCTTTGCGAGGCGCCTTTGCTCGCGTTTGCTGAGGGCCGCGAAGGCGGCATCCGTGGGGGCGAGCAGGGTGCGCGGCTCGCTCTCTTCTAGGCTGAGCAGGTCCAGGAGCTCTGCCCGCTCAAAGGCGGCGAGCAACTCACTGTGAGAACCGCTCGACCTCAGCACCTCCAGGAGCAGAGGCTCGGGCTCGGGCTCGGGTTCGGGCTCGGGTTCGGGCACGGGCACGGCCACCTGAGCGGTCAACGCGGGCGGCTCGGCGGGCAAGGGCGGGAGCTCCTCAAGGCCGCCCGCGGGTGCCTGTGCACAGGCGAGCAGCAGCGCTGCGAGGAGGAGGCCTGTGGGCGCCCGAAGCAGTCGAAGGGGGATCTTCTTGGGCATGATGGCCGGGGGACTCTACCAGAGTTGCCACCGGTGACGATCGCCGCACTGCGTCCGCTGAATGCCCGCGATCAGGTCTGTTCTCGGCATTTGTGCATTGCCGACAGCTCGCCTGCGCAGCCGATCAAGTTGCATTGCCAATGAATGAATTTCGGCTGCCGGAGTGCCGCCAACCGCCAACCCCCAACCCCCAACCAACTAGACAAAGCTCAGTGGTGGGCCGAGGCGCGGTGGCTTTGGACCATGCGCAGGACCAGCTCGTGGCAGCTCTGAGCGGAGCCGCGAGCGATGGCACCGCCAGAGGCCTCGACGTGATGGCTGATGCTCGGGGCAGCGACGCCGCCGACGAGCCAGGGCAGCGAAGCGCAGGCTGCCGCGTAGTCGTTGACCTGCGCTCCGGCGCGTTCGGGTGGTAACTCGATGGTCAGGGAGAGACCGACGATGTCGGGGTGCACCGCCGCGATCGCGTCGCGCAATGCCCTTGGGGGGGTTTTTGCCCCGAGCATGACGGTTTTAAAACCCCACTCGGCGAAGTGCAGGGCGATCCCGTAGAGCGGGGTGACGTGCTCTTCGTCGGCGAAACAGGCGAGCAGAACCCGATGGTCGCCGGTCGATGGTTGGGCGGCGCGCAGCATGGAGTGCACCGCATCGCCGATGATCTGGGCCGCGAGGTGCTCCTGGGCGACGCTCAGCGATCCCCTTCGCCAGCGTTCGCCGATCGTCGCGAGCGTCGGCGAGAAGACCCGCTCAAAGACGGTGATGGAGGGGCCAAGGAAGAGTGCTCGCTGGACCGCGGCGGCGATGCGCTCGCTGTCGAAGGTCGCGACGGCCTCGAGGATCCGCGAGCAGGCGAGGTGAAAAAGCTCCGTGTCTTCGTCGGCATCCGGCGCGCTCGATGCCGCCGCCCTGCGCCTGGCGAGTACCTCGCGCGCCGCTTGGGATGGCGCCATGCCTGCCTCGCAGAGCTGGCGGACGACGCGGACGATTTCGACGTCGCGTTCGCTGTACACCCGGTAGGCCGAGGAGGTTCGTTTGGGCATCGGCACGCCGTAGCGGCGCTCCCAGGCGCGCAGCGTCGCCGCGGAGATTCCGGTCATTTCGGCCACCGCTTGGATGCGGTAGCGCCCAGGGCTCTCGTCGTTGTCCAAAGGGGCGAACTTCCTCGGAGGTAGTTCGCGGCTGTACTCGGCGATGTTACGGGGTGTTTGGGCTGGATCGCGTACAGGAAACATCCTCAAATAGGGGCATGTGCTCCCGGCCCCCCAGTCTCGGGGCTCGGAAGACCCCAAAGGATCAGGGGTCTGTCGGGTGTTCGTCGGCCTCGAAGGGCAGGCCGTAGATCGGCACAGCTCCGCGGCCATGCTCGCGGGACTCGCTTATCGAGAGCAGCTGCGGGCTCGCGGGATCGAAGGCGATAGCTTCGCCCTGGGGCTCTTTGGCCACAGTAATCGCGCAGGGGGAGCGGGCGAGCGAGTGCTCGATTGTTTCGCCCACTTCGCGGCGCCAGAGGTAGGCGTGGTTGTAGGTTCGCAGCGCGATCATGCGGCCATCGGCACTGATGTCCGCACCGGTGACCAGCGCTCCCTCACCGACGTCGATCGTCCGCAGCCGATGCAGTACGCCCTCGTCAGCCCGGTAGAGCTCGGCATCTCCGGCTTTTTTGGTGATCACGTAGAGCTCGCCGCCCAGGGGATCGACGAAGAGGGCCTCGGCGTTGGCCGGGCGATGCTCGTAGTGGAGCACGATTGTTTCGGCCGTCGCGCTCGTGGTCTTTTCTACCTGTTGTCCTTGTTGTCGCCCTTGCGCGGGATCGACGGTGGGCTCGGGCAGCCGGTAGAGAGTCACCTGGGAGCGTCGTCGTCGATTGTCGCCGATGTCCGCGATGTAGATGTAGTCGAGCCCCGCCTGGGGCCCCGGGCCGATCGCGATGTCCTCCCAATCGACCGCGTCGGCACCCGCGATCGTGACCTCGGCGAGCAGCGTTCCGTTGCGATCAAGGGCGTAGAGGATCGGCTCGGCACCAGAGTCGTTGTGCACCCAGAGCACGCCCGCTTGACGGCGGCTGGCGACGAGCCCAGAGAGTTCGCTCAGGCGCCCGTCGGTGATCCGGCCGAGCTCTGTCGGCGGCTTAAAGCGGGGACATGTCGCTGAGTCGCTGAGCTGCGGCGGCAGCTCAACCCGGGCATCGCAGGCGAGGACAATGCCGAGAAAGAGCCCATAAAGAGGTCGTAAACGGTGTTTATTGAGGAATTGCACGATATTAAGGGGTCGCCTGATGGCGGCTCTGGCTCTCTCGCAGGATTCTGTCTGTGAGCTGTTCGCAGATCTCGACGACGAAGGTGCTGCGGGCCAGTGCAGGTGGCCAGTCGGATCGGATCGCGTTGCGGCCGTAGAGCGCGCCCGCGATCGCACCGGTGACCGCACCGGTGGTATCGGTATCTTCGCCCAGATTGATCGCGGCGAGCACCGTTTCGTTGTAGCCCTCGTGATTGGCGACCGCCCAGAGGCTGGCCTCCAGGCAATGGACGACATAACCGCTGCCGCGCACCTCTGCCCGGCCGACCTCGAGCACGGAGGCGTCCAGGATCCGACCTAGGATCTTGGCTTCGCTTACCGGCAGATGGGGTTTGAGCTGTGCGGCGGCTCGGGCCATCGATGCCTTCAGGCCGCCGCCGTCGAGTATGCCGGCGATCAGGAGCGAGAAGTAGGCGCAACACAGCTGCGAGCGCGGGTGGGCGTGGGTCAGGGCGCTGGTCTCAAAGGCGCGGCGGAGGATCGTCTCGGGCGCGAGTCGGTGGGTGTAGCAAGAGAGCGGCATGATCCGCATCAGCGAGCCGTTGCCGTTGTCCATCTCTTCGCTGCCGCCCCAGGGAGGACGCTCGCCGTCGGTAAACCTGCGAATCGCGTGCGAGGTACCGATGCCGATGTCAAAAACCTCGCCGTGCGGGCTCATCTCGGCGTGGTCCAGCCAGCGGGCGAAGCGAGCCATCATGTCGGCTGGGTCGTAGCCCCGCTCGATCAGGCTGGCGGCGGTGGCCAGGGCGAGCGACGAGTCGTCGGACCAGGTTCCCGGTGGTTGGCCGTGGGTGCCGTGGCCGATCATCGCCTGCAGCGGCTGGCGGTCGAGGGTCTCGCGTCGGAAAAACTCAACCGGAACACCGAGCGCGTCGCCGACGACCAGACCCAGAAGACCGCCGATGATGCGCTCTCGCAGATCGGCCTGGAGCTGCGGACTCTTGGCGCCGGAGCCGGAGCCGGAGCCGGAGCCGGAGCCGGAGCCGGAGCCGGTGTGCTCGTCCGCGTGTCCTTCGAGCAGCGCCGCGTAGGCCCCGTAGACATCGTCGCCAAAACAGACCAGCTCGATACGATCGAAGGCGTTGTCGTTGTCGTTGTCGTCGTCGTCGTCGATAAAGGCGCGGATCGTCCGCATCGCGACAGCGCAGGCGGCCGCGACCGGGTAACCGTAGACACCGCAGGAGATCGCCGGAAAGGCGAGCGTGCGCAGGCCGTGCTCGCGGGCCAGGGTGAGCGCGCTGCGGTAGCAGGCGGCTAGCTGCTCGGCCTCGCCGCTGTTGCCACCCTTCCAGATGGGCCCGACGGTGTGGATCACGTGGCGTGCGGGCAGGCGGTAGGCGGCGCTGATCTTTGACTGTCCGATGGCACAGCCATTAAAAGTACGGATCTCGGCGAGCAGCTCGGGTCCGGCGGCGCGATGGATCGCTCCGTCGACGCCGCCCCCCCCGAGCAGCGAGCTGTTAGCGGCGTTGATGATCGCGTCGACGTTCACCGTGGTGATGTCGCCGCGACGAAGTTTGATCGTGGGCTTTCCCATGCGCTGATGATCGCAGGCGCGGGGCCGCTTGACGTCGATTCATCGCTTGTTCAATAATCCGCCCCATGGTCGAATCTGAGCCTGAGAGGGCCGCCAGGCGGGAGCAGCAACGGTTGGAGCGCAAGGCCCGGCGGCGTGCGAGTCGGCGCGAGGGCATTCTTGACGCGGCTCGCGAGGTGATCATCGACGAGGGCTTGGCCTTCACGATGGACAAGGTCGCGGCCGGGGCGGACGTTTCAAAGCCGGCGCTCTACTATTATTTTCGCTCGAAAGAGGCACTGATCGGGGCGCTCGCGGTCGAGGTGCTGCGGGTCGAGGCGGAGACCTTGGGGCGCACGATCGTCGATGCCGAGAGCGGACTAGAGGCGCTCGCCGCCTCGCTGAGGGCGAAGATCGATCTCTACCGCGGGGATCCCGATGCCTTTCGCATTCTCTATCTCTGGGCACCGATGCTCGGCGTCGGTGAGGGCGTGCGTCGAAGCGAGATGATCCCGCTTCAGGAGGTGGTCACCCATGCCCTGGAGGGCAAGCTTGTCCGCGATCGCGAACGCGGTCTACTCGACGACAACGCCGATCCCCACCGCCTGGCGATGATCGCCTGGACCTGCGCCCAGGGCATCCTCAGTTTGGTGCTCGGAGCCGGCGATCCCGAGTCTTCGCCGCACTCGATCGACGAACTCTGCGAGGAGGCCTGTCGGGTACTCGTGCGGGCGGCTGCGGCCTAAGCGACGGAGCAGATCCAAGAGGACATGTCTGATCAGACATGTCGCGAAAATGATGCGCAGTACCCTTGAACGGGCTCTTTGGCGCTTGCCTGCGGGTATCGGAGCGCGCACTCCGAGGTGCGGAGAGGAGCAGTTCGTCAAGAGTGTTGCAAATCGCCGACACTCTTGGTTTCACAGCCGGCGACCTGTGGCTGCGAAGTTTTGTGCACACCAAATCTTCGTGATTTTTTGGATCCGCGGCCCAGGGGGGTGCTCTCCGACGGCTAGAGCCATTGCGGTCGCGGGGCCGCGGCAAAAGGGCTGCGATCGTCGGATCGCACCGGGCCTGCTGTGATCTCGACCGCGACGATTGTTTGCGGATCTCGGCCTTCTTGCTCCACAATTTCTCGCGATGAAGCCGTCGATGACTCTCCCGGAACGCCTCGGACTTCGCCTCCTCAATGCCCAGGGGCTGCGATCTCGTTGGCTCAAGACTTCGGTGGGCAAGATGCACGCGATCGATGGAGTGGGTCGCGGAGACCTGCCGCCGATCGTGCTGATGCACGGGCTCAGTGCGAACGCGGCGTCCTACGGCAGCTACCTCCGCCGGCTGCTGCCGCTGGCGCAGCGGGTGATCGCCCCGGATATGCCAGGACATGGTCTTTCGGACATCCCAAAGGAGGGGCTTTGCAGCGAGTCGATGCTCACCGGCGGCCTGGAGGCGCTCGACCAGCTCATCGATCGTCCGGCGATCCTGGTCGGCAACTCGATGGGGGGGCTCGGGGCGATCCGCTACGCGCTTGCCCGGCCCGAGAAGGTCCGCGGCCTGCTCCTGGTCTCGCCCGGTGGCGCACCGATGGAGTCGCAGGCGTTCCAACGCTTCCTCGATAGCTTTCGCGTCGAGAGCCACGCGCAGGCGCTCGAGTTTGTCGACCGCATGTTCGCCAAGAGCACGCCGGTGGTCCGGCATGCCTTTGCTCTTGGTATCCGCGATCGTTTCCGCCATCCAGAGCTCCGCCGGCTCATCGACGGGTTGAGGGTCGAGGACATGTTGAGGGCCCAGGAACTCGCTCAACTGAGGGTGCCGACCCTGCTTATCTGGGGACGCGAAGAGCGGATTCTGCCGCGTTGCCAGCTGGCATTTTTCGCCGACAACCTGCCCGAGGCCGCCGAGATCGAAGAATGGCCCGACTTCGGCCATTGCGGTTTCCTCGAGCAGCCGGAGGGACTCGCGCGGCGCACGATTGCCTTCTCTCGTGGTATTTCTCACAAGGAGTGCTCCGCGTCACGCTCGACGCTCACAGGTGAGCGTGACAACCTTCGAATATCGGCCTGAGAGAGCGAGAATTTGAGCCTCTTGGGGACACTTCGGTGTCTCCCGAGCCCGTGCGGCCCCTGCCTCCGCCGGAGCCCGCCGCGTTTCCTTTTGCCCCGGTCGATCCGGGCACCCTCGAGGCGGCCTGCAAGGGTTTCTCGATGCTCGCTCGCTATCACCGACTAACGGTTCGCGGTCTGGATCGCATCCCGCACGGTCCGGCGATCTTCGTTGGCAACCACAACGGCGGTCTGAGCCCGATCGACGGCCTCTTCCTCATTCATTACTACCGCAAGCTCGGCTTTGACGAGCCTATCTACACACTCGCTCACGACATCCTGTTTCGCATTCCGAAGATCGCTCGGGTGCTCAACTCGATCGGCATCCTGCCGGCGTCGCGGGAGACCGCGCGGGCGGTGCTCGAGGCGGGGCATAAGCTGCTGGTCTTTCCCGGCGGCGACATCGAGAATCTGCGCCCCTTTAGCCAGCGTCGACGGGTCGTTCTCGGCGGCCGAAGGGGTTTTGCTCGCTTGGCCCTGCGGGAGGGCGTGCCGATCATTCCGGTGGTCAACGCTGGCGGGCACGAGACCCTCGTGGTGCTCGCCCAGGGCAGGCGGCTAGCCAAGGCGATCGGCGCTGACCGCTTCGCCCGTGTGCACTCGTTGCCGCTGATCTTCGCGCTGCCCTGGGGTTTTCTCTTTGGGCCGATGGCGGCGCTGCCCTACCTGCCGCTGCCGGCCAAGGTCACGGTCCAGGTAGGTCAGCCGATCGAGCCCGCAGCTTGGGAGGATATGGGCCACCCCGACACGTTGGCGGACGAACTCTACCTGCAGGTCGAGCAGACCATGCAGTACATGCTGAGCGAGCTCTACTCAGAGCGCCTGCTGCCGGTGCTCGGCTGAGCCTACTTAAGGCTCTCTAAGAGGGTCTCTAGCACCGACTGAATTTCGACCAGGCTCGGGTCTTCGGGCAGCTTGGCCTTGGCGAGCATCACCCGGCCGAGCGCCGATTCGGCGGTATTGATGTAGGTCTCGGGGGCGCCGGGGGCCTCGTTCCAGAGGCGCAGAGTTTCGCTGTAGCGGACGATCGCCGCGCCCTTATGCAGCTGGGAGACACCCTTGGCCAAGAGTTCGCCGAAGGTCGTCTCAACTACGATCTCTTTGGTTTGGAAGGTCTTGGCGTCCCTGTACTGGAGCGTGACCTTGAGCGGGCTGCTCTCGCTGAGTTGCTCGGGCGCACAGGAACTCAGGCGCTCAAAGTAGACCAACGCTTCGTTTTGTCGGAGGGGCTGGCCCTGCAGCGGCAGGGGATCGACGACGTCGTTGTAGGTGAACTCTTTGGGGAGCCGGCGGCGGAAGCCCGGGGGCAGCAGGACTTCGACCTCGAGGTCGCGGGCGGCGACCAGCATGAGCCCCAAGAAGCGCTCGCCGAGCAGTGCCTGGGCCTCTGTGGTGGAGCCGACGAAGAGTGTTGAGCCGTTGCCGACGCCGGCGACCGAGTCCATCAACGCGGGTTGGTAGCCGCCGTAGGTGCCGACACCGACGCCGAGCAGGTAAATGCCCTCCTGTTCGTCGGTATCGGCGGCGTGCTCGGCGATGAGATCGAGCGTCTTGGCGTCGGCCGCAGCCCCGCCGTCGCTCATCAAGATCACCCGGCTTGTGCGGGTCGGATCGTAGCCCTCGGCGGCCAGGGCGTAGCCGGCAGAGAGGCCGGCGTAGAGGTCGCTGCCGCCAGTCGCCTCCAGTCCGTCGATGAGCCCGATGAGCGTGGGATCCTGCGGACCTGCGACCTGGTGATGGGCGAGCAGTACCGGCTCTTCGCTGCTCCAGGTGACCAGTGAGAGCTGATCTCCGGCGCGCAGGTTGCCGATCAGGGACGAACAGGCGTCCTTGAGGATCGTCAGTGGCACGCCCTTCATCGAACCCGAGATGTCGACGACCAGCGTCAGGTCGAGCGGGGGTCGCAGAGCGGCATTCATCCACGGACCGGCGATGCCTACCTGGAGTTCGTAGGAGCCCTCGGGCTGATCTTTGGGCGCGTAGAGTTCGACCTCGAGAGCGAGCGTGCCGGCGGGCGCAGGCGTGTAGGAGAAGGGGTAGTAGGCGAGGAATTCCCAGGGCCGAATGAAGAGATCGCCAAAGACCCCCCAGCCGTCAAGAACAGCCATGCGAGCCTGCACCGGAGAGACCATCGCGTTGCTGTCGGGCAGGGTGAGCCCGAGCAGGGTATCGACCTCGGGATCGCAGCTGCCTTCGCCGTCCCCGTAGCCGGGCACGGTGTCGTCGGCGGTGTCGCCCGCGCTGTCGCTGGTTTCGCCGCCGGTGCTCGAGGTGCCGGTGCTCGTGGTACCGGGATCGCCGCTTGTCTCCCCAGAGTCCGAGCTGCTGGACGTGGAAGTTGAGCCCTCGTCGCCGCCGGTGGTGCCGTCGCTGTCGCTGTCGCTGCCCATGCCGTCGGTCGCGCTGCCGCCCACGGTGGCGGAACTCGAGCAGGCTGCGAGGGGGAGGAGCGTCGTAAGGAGTGCTCGTTGTAGATACGTAAGGTAGTTGTAGGACACCAAGGAAACCCTCGATTAGCCGCACCAAACGCCCGATAAAGGAAAGGGGTAGAGGGCGCAGAGCGTGGCCATTTTGGGTATAGCATCGATCTTTGCGCGCTCATCGGTCTTTGCGGAGTCGCCGAACCCGACCTCCTCATCAGCGCGTGGCATCGAGCGATCTCTGGTGGCTCGTCCCAGGATGGATCCTTTGTGTTGGGCTCGGTGGCTCGCGAATTGAGTCTTTTGGGGGGATCGGGCCGGCGTCCGGGCCGGCTTTTGGGTTCTTTGGTGTGAAGTCCGGGCCGGCGCGACCGATTACCGGATCGCGCTGGTGATGGCGGGCGCTCCGCTGCTAGCGTGGGCCGATGAACGACCGCAGGGATCCTCGGCGATGTGCCCCCGCGACCGCCCGCAATCGCGAATGTATCCTCGCGGTGCTCGACCGCATCCTGCCCCAGAGCGGCGTTTTGCTAGAAATCGGTGCTGGCTCCGGCGAGCACGCCGCCTACATGGCGGGTCGTTTCCCCGGGATCGCATGGATGCCCAGTGATCCAGATCCCGAAGCCCGCGCGAGCATCGATGCCTGGCGCGAGCACGTCGGCGCCGAGAACGTAGCGCCGGCACTAGAGCTCGACGTTGCCGCAGAGCGTTGGTCGGTCGAAGCGTCTGTGCATGGGGCCGGCCCTGGGGTCGATGCGATGCTCGCGATCAACGTGGTTCACATCTCTCCCTGGTCAGCTGCTGTCGGTCTTTTTCGCGGCGCAGGCCGGCTGCTCCGTGCGGGGGGTGTTCTCTATCTCTACGGCCCCTACCGGATCGCTGGCGAACACACGGCGCCGAGCAACGAGGCCTTTGATCAGAGCCTCAAGGCCCGGGATGCTCGTTGGGGTGTCCGTGATCTCGAGGCCCTTACGGCGCTCGCCACGGATGCAGGGCTGGTGCTCTCGGAGCGCGTGCCGATGCCCGCGAATAATTTTTCGTTGGTCTTTCGCCGGGCGTAGTCCAGCGGGACCCCCAGTTACAGGGCCTCAGTCGGGGCGAGGTAGTTCGAGGCCGGGTATGTCGATGTCGTACACGACGACCGCGTAGATGAGCGGCCGATCACCGGCGCAGACCACCGAATGGCTGGTATTGGGGGCCCGGTAGACCTCATCGCCGGCGTGTGCGAGGGCACCGCTGCCGTCCTCCCGAAGGAGCCCCTGGAGCACGAGCACTCGCTCGTCACCGCCGTGGTGATGCAGGGGAAAGCGGACGCCGGGCTCGATGCGGACGAAGCCGACATCGGCGGTGGCGACGTTTGCTCCGCCCTGGAAGTGCACGAGGCCGATGCCCGGGCCGAGCGGGGAGGTCCAGCTAGAGGGATCGGCGAGGCTTTGCAGAAGCTCTTGGGTGCGCTCGATGCCGAGGTCGATCATCGCCGCGAGGCGGTCGAGGAAGGGGGCAAAGCGCCGATCGGGGTGAGCGGCGCTGGCCATGAGGCGCTCGCGAAGGCTCGCAGGCGGTGTTGCAGGGGCGTCGCAGAGGGCGAGAGCGAGGGCGAAGGCGTGCCACTCGGTGTTCTCGGTACCGGCGGTGAGTCCGGTGTTCTCGGGGCCCTTCGGCGGCTTTTTGCGGGTCATCGCACACCCCCAGCATTGAGCGCCCGCCGGAGTTTTCCGAGGGCGGTGGCTGTTCGCGACTTAACGGTACCGAGGGGAATTGCGAGTTCTTCGGCGATCTCGGACATCGACAGGCCGCCGAAGTAGCCGAGCCTTAGGACCTGGCGGTGGGTTTCGGGCAGCTCGCGCAGGGCCCGGAGGACCTCGCCGTACTCGCTCGAGCGTTGGGGATCGGCGCTGCTGTGCATCGACTGCGTGTGGGCGAGGCTGAGGATCGCAGCGTGGCCGCGCTGCCGGCGGCGGAGCCGATCAAGCGCTCGAGAACGGAGGCGGACCAGGAGCCAAGTCAGGGCGTTGCCGCGATCGGGATCGAAGGAGGATGCCCGTCGCCAGGCCTCTAGGAGTACGTCGTGGACCAAATCCTCGGCCGCCGGTTTGTTGCCGAGGAAGCGTCGGGCGGTCGCGAGGAGGCGCCCGACGTGGCGATCGTAGAGCTGGGCGAGAGCGCTGCGATCGCCCGCGGCCATCGCCTGCACGAGCTGCGTATCGCTCATTTCGCTGCTCAGATCAGGACGCGCCAAGGACCATCGTTCCTCTCGCCAGCTCGGGCATAGGTATATACGCAGGGTGCGGACGCTGAGGTCAAGCGGTGTGGCGACGGCGAGCACGGTTGAAAATGGTTACGGCTGGAGGTGTAGGTTGGATCACTCTTTATGATCCAATGTGAGCGGTTTGCACTCGAGCGACCCTGATGTGCGCGTGGGACATACGCCAGGGTCGCGGACCTGCGCTCGAATGAACGGGCTTGGCTCTATCCGAATGCGGTCGGTCTCTGCTACGGTTGTGGGTCCATTGGAAGCGGGATCCTAGCGCGATGAAGACTTACTTGACCCTCGGAATGACCCTTTTCTCCGGTTTGTGCCTGGCTGCGTGCACCAGCGACGATAGCAGCGGTGACGCAGGCAGCAGTTCGGTGACCGTCGCGCCCACCGGCACCACTGCGCCGACAGCGACCGGCAGCACCGGCGACGATACCTCTTCAGGCAGCGAGGGCTCGGGCTCCGGCTCTTCGTCGAGCGAGACCGGGAGCACGACCGCGGTTGACTCGAGCACGGAGAGCAGCACGACGACCGGGACCACTGGGACCACCGGGATGACCACTGGGACCACCGACGATACGAGCACCTCGACGGGCGAACCTGTCGACCCCTGTTTGGAGGAACTCGCCGAGCTCGACGCGCTCGAGCCTTACATCTGGATCTCCAATACGCTGGCCGGCACCGTCACCAAGATCAACACCGAAACTGCGGTGATCGCCGGTCGCTACATCACAAACGCGTCGAGCGCCTACCAGCCCTCGCGGACCACCGTCAACGACCTGGGCGACATGCTCGTCGCTCATCGCGATAGCCCCGGCGGTGTCACCAAGGTCGCCGGTCACGCGTCACGCTGCGTCGACGTCAACAACAATGGCACCATCGATACCTCGACGGGTTTTGATGACGTGCGCGCCTGGGGCACGGACGAGTGTGTTCTTTGGCATCAAGATACGTCGGGTGGCGCGGGCCCGCGGGCGGTCGCCTGGGAGCCGAGCCCCTTTAACAAAGACACCTGCGCCTTTGACAACCCCAACCCGCGGGTCTGGGTCGCCTACCGTCCGGCGGGCGGTGTTGGTCGGGTGCTCCGTCTCGACGGCGAGAGCGGTACGGTGCTCGACAGCATCGATACGGACATCGGCGGCGGCCTGCCCTACGGGGGCGCGGTCGATATCGAGGGCGACTTTTGGTACACCGCGCGCAGCGGCCCGTTCCTCTTTCACATCGACTCTGAGACCCTCGAGGTCGAGCGCTTTACGACCCCTAACAACCCCTACGGCGTCGCCATCGACAGCTACGGCAACCCCTTCCTGGCGGATTACCACCAGGGCGCGGGGGTCGACGCGATCACCCGCTTTAATGTCGAAACCAAGACCTTCGAGCAGATCATCGGCATCGCCGGTCGTCATCGTGGGATCCAGATCGACAGCAAGGGCATCGCCTGGACCGCCGGCAATGCGCCCTGTCGTCTGGTCAAAGTCGACACCGAAAAAGACATGGTTCTCGACGACGCGATCCCGCTGCCGGGCTGTCAGGATCCGGTCGGCGTCAGCATCGATCAGGAGGGCGATGTCTGGGTCGTCGACCGCGGGGCCAGCATCGCCTTCGAGCTCGATCCGATGACCCACGAGATCAAAAATACGGTCACGGGTCTGCTCGGCTCCTATACCTACTCCGATATGACCGGCAACTCGCTCGGCCTGGTGCAGGGACCAAAGCCGGGCTGAGCCGAGCGGGCTCTCGAGGTACTTGCGTGTCGACGGCCGGGCTGTCGACACGCATTTTTTTGGCTAGAGCGCCCGGGCGCCGAGGGCCTGGAGGTGAGCGACGACTGCATCCCGCTGGGTATGGGCGAGGATCGCCAGGAGGTCGCCGGGCTTTGCATCCTCGAGCGCGCGGTCGATGGTCGCGAGTTCGTCCCGCACTTCGCTGATCCGGGCGGGCTTCATGCCGTGGTCGAGGAGGCCGTGGCGGAGCAGCGTGGGTACCTCGCCGAGGCTGCGGCCGCGCAGGTGATCCTCCTGCTCGCGGAGCACGACACGATCGGGCTCCAGGTCGCCGATCGCCTGGGCGAGCAAGCGCAGGTCGGCCTCGTTGCGGTCACCGGCCATGCCAAAGGCGACCGTCAGGCGGCCAGCGCCGCGGAGCACCTGCAGGACCTCGCCCAGGGCCCGAATGCCGGCGGGGTTGTGGGCGAAGTCGAGGACGATCATCAGCCCGTTTAATTCGAAGCGGTTGACCCGTCCGGGGTTCTCCTCGGCGGAGGAGCGAAAGGAGCGGAGGCCGTCGATGATCGCCGCCCGCGGCAGGCCGATCGCACGGGCGAGAGCGGCGACGCCGAGGGCGTTTTGTACGTTGTGCGTAGCGGCGCCGCCGATCGTGCAGGGGATCGACGCAACCTCCAGGAGCGGCTGCTCTTGGCCCTTAGAGGCGAAGCAGAGCGAGCCATGGGCGACGTACCAGACCTCGCCACCGGCGCTCAGGTGGGAGCGCAGCGTCGGGTTGTCGGGGCTCATCGCAAACCACACCACCGGCGCCCGAAAGCGGCTCGTATCGACGCCTCGCAGCGGCGCTGAGTCGGCGCCCATGACCACCCTGCCCGACGGTTGCACGACGCCGCCGAGCACGGCCTTGACCGCCGCCATTGTCCGCAGATCCGTGACCCCGTAGTCGCCCAGGTGATCGGCGGAGATGTTGGTGATCAGCGCCGCGTCGGCCCGGCGGATCACGAGCCCCCGACGGAGCAGCCCGCCGCGGGCGATCTCGAGGGCTGCGAAATCAACGTCGCGACGGCGCAAGACCATGCGTGTCGCCCCCGGTCCGGTCCAGTCGCCGCTCTCGATCATAACGCCGTCGACGACCACTCCATCGGTTGTCGTAGTGCCGACGTGATGCCCGGCGCTCTTGGCCAGACGGGCGAGCAGGCGGGCACAGGTGGTCTTGCCGTTGGTGCCGCTGATCAGCGCGATCGGCACTCGGCCGAGCTCTTGCCAGGGCACGTTGGCCTCATCGGGGATCTGGTCGATGGGCCAGGTTTGGCTGTGCAGGCCCTCGCCCAGCGAGAGCGCATCATCGTCGACGAGCGTCGTTAGGCCGCGGGCCTCGGCTGCATCGACCAGCGCGCGCAGAGGCGGAGATCGGCGCTCGGACTCCTGCTTTCGGGTGATCGCCGCCAGGTCGTCGGCCAATCGAAGAGGCGTCTCCGAGAGAGCGCGACGGATCGCCCGCTCTAAGAGAACAGCATCCGCCTCGGCATTTTCCTCGCGGGTCGGAGCTGCAAGCGCGAGGCTCCTATCGCCGTTTTGACAACGGTAGGCCCGCTCGAGCAGGGCGATGGCAGGCCAGCCCAGGGCCGCCCGGAGAGCCCCGTGCTCGCGGTGGATCGCGGCGATGAGCCCCGGCGAGATACTCTCAGTTTCGAGTTCTGCAACCGCGGCAGGCCCGGGGCAATAGAGGTTGGGCCCGATAAGGGCGCGTGCTTGGAGCTGCGTCATCCTGGTGTCGTTGGCTGCTGCGAGATCCTGTGCAGACTTCGAGGCGACCCTGCCGAAGTAGCACAGGAGCTACTCCTACGGGTCGGCACGGGCCGGGGCTTTTTGTACTCGATCGCCTCGCGGCTCGGCGGCTCGGCGGATCTGCGTCATCGCATCGCCTCGGCATCGCCGCATGTGGATCGTGTCTCATCCGCAGTGGGGGCCAGGCCCCCCCTTCAAAGAAGAGTCTGGGTACATACATCGAAGAGGTCTTCGTACTAGAGTGTGGGCTCTGCACCATGAGGTGGGTTTCACCTCGGCAGAGAGAGAGCAGCTGCGCATGGCAACAGACATCATCGTCAAGCACAAAGTGACCGACTTCGACAGCTTTAAGCCCGGTTTCGAGGAACTCGCGCGGGTCTTTGCAGGGGAGACCGGAACCGCCGGTCATCAGCTGCACTGCGACATCAGCGATCCCAACAGCGTCACCGTGACGATGCGTGGCGTCGCCAATCCTGCCCGTGCTCGCGAGCTCTTTGCGTCGCCGGATTTTCAACAAAAAATGGGTGCGATCGGTGTGTGCTCGGCCCCCGATATTACCTTTCTCAGCCGCGTCGACGAGCGCACCTACTGAGCGAGCATTTTTGTGGCCAGCACGACGGGATCGGCGTGCTGGCACCGGCTCTCTCTGTCCATGAGATGCGGAGAGAGCCGGCGCTCAACGCCGCCGTGGGTCATGACACCGACGACCTCGACCCGGGGTCCGTCGTGTGTTCGGGCGCTTAAGACGTTTGATCCGGGAATTCGGGCCAGCGGCGGAGTAGCGAGGGGCCCGGGAGGAGGATGACTGCCCTCCTCAACGTGCTCGAGGAAGCGGCCGAGATGCTGCCGGACAAGCACCGCGGCGTCGCAGCCATGGGTGTCGCGGGGGACGTAGACGCCCGAGCTGGCGCACGCCGGCATCGCTGCCGGCCCTGCAACGCCGCGGCCCAAGAGGGCTGCTCCGAAAGTGCCCGTGATCCCATCACAAGGGCTCGCGACCCCCGGGGTCGAGCGTCCCATCTCGGAGCCGCAGACGACTCACCGGCCGGCTGACGCACTGGCCGCGAGAGCCGGCCA
>CAYYUP010000031.1:0-51071 GCA_964474905.1 uncultured Nannocystis sp.
AAAGAAAGCAACCAAATGAGCAGTGGACCCGAATGGAGCCAGGTCGAGGAGCCCTTTCTCGATCAACTCGCGTCGATGGGCTGGAAGGTCATCATCGGCAACCTCGATCACCCCTCGGTCACCGGCCGCGAGAGCTTCCGCGAGGTCCTGATGAAGCAGGAACTCCGCGGGGCCATCGCCCGGATCAACCTCCGCGACGGCAAGCCCTGGCTCGACGAGCAGCGCCTTTCGCTGGCGGTCGGCGCATTGGAGCGGATCGGCCACAACAAGCTGCTCGAGGCTAACGAAGAGTCCAGCAAACTGCTGATGACGGGCGTAGCCGTCGACGGCCTGCCCGGCTGGCATGGTGGCCGCTCGCGGACGATCCACTTCATCGACTGGCAGTGCCCGGAGAACAACTCGTTCATCGCGATCAGCCAGTACAAGGTGCTCTGCCCCGGCGGCCAGGCCAAGGGCTCGATCCGGCCGGACATCACCCTTTTGATCAACGGGGTGCCGATCGTCGTCGTCGAATGCAAAAGCCCCAACCTCGCCGAGCCCATCGCCGACGCGGTCGATCAGCTCCGCCGCTACCACAATGCGCGCTACACCTCGAACGAAGTCGCGGACCCCGAGGGCAACGAGCGGCTCTTTTACACCAACCAGTTTATGGTCGCGACGAGCTCCGACGAGGCCAGGTTTGGCACCATCGGCGCCGATACCCGCTACTACCTCGAATGGAAAGACACCGCGCCGGTCTCGCTCGCGGACGTGCAGGCCGAATTCGGCAAGGAGAGCCTCTCCAGCCAGAACAAGCTGATCGCCGGCATGCTGCGGCCGACGCACCTGCTCGACATTCTCCGCCACTTCACCCTCCTGCACACAATCGGCAATAAGAGGGTAAAAATCGTCTGCCGCTATCAACAGTTCCGCGCGGTGCACTACGCAATCGACCGCCTGCTCCACGGCAAAACCAAAGAAGAAGACGGCGAGCACGATCGGCGCGGTGGGCTCATCTGGCATACGCAGGGCTCCGGCAAGAGCCTGACGATGGTCTTTCTCATCCGAAAGATGCGCTCGATGCCCGCGCTGCGCCGCTTCAAGATCGTCGTCGTCACCGACCGCAAGAGCCTCGAGGGCCAGCTCTCCGGGACGGCCGCGCTGACCGGCGAAACGATCCGGCGAGCGCGGCGGGTGAGTGAGGTAAAAACCCTATTGAGCAAAAAGGGGCCGGGCATCGTCTTTGCGATGATCCAAAAGATGCAGGACCGCGACCTGGACCTGCTCAGCCCCGACGAAGAGGTCGGCGACCTGGGTCTGCTCAACGACGACCCGTCAATCCTGGTCATGGTCGACGAGGCGCATCGGAGCCACAGCAATGGCCTGCACGCCAACCTCCTGCAGGCCCTGCCCAACTGCGCCCGGATCGGCTTTACCGGGACGCCGATTATCATGGGGCAGAAAAAACGCACCCACGACATTTTCGGCGAGTTCATCGACCGCTACACCATCAAGGAGTCCGAAGAGGACGGCGCGACCGTGCCGATCCTCTACGAAGGTCGCACGGCCGAGGGTGCCGTCTCCGAGGGCCGCGATCTCGACCAGCTCTTCGAGGACCTCTTTGCCGACCAGACCGACGACGAGCGCGAGGCCATCAAACGCAAGTACGGCACCAAGGGCTCTATTTTTGAGGCCGAGCGGCTGATCGAGGCCAAGGCCGCGGACATGCTCCGTCACTACGTCGAGCACATCCTCCCAAGCGGCCTCAAGGCGCAGGTGGTCGCCTACAGCCGCCGGGCCTCTGTCCGCTACCAGGCCGCCTTCGAGGCCGCGCGTGACTCGCTTGTGCACGAGGCCCAGGCCCTGGACGGGGCGACCCGCGAACTCGACGACCTCGCCCTCGCCAACAAACCGCGGAAGATCCGCACCGCGGTGCGGGCCTGGCGTTCGCTCGAGATCCTCAAGAACCTGGAGTTCGCCGCGATCATCTCCCCCGACAACAACGACCCGCCCGAGTGGCGAGAGTGGAGCCAGGCGTCGAAGATCGAGAACCGGATCGAGCGCTTCAAGATGAAGCTGCCCGACCTAGAGAAACCCGAGGACAAAGAGGAAAATAAGGAAACAAAGGAAACAAAGGAAACAAAGGAAAAAGAAAAGCCGCTCGCTTTTCTCATCGTCAAGTCGATGCTGCTGACCGGCTTTGACGCGCCGATTGAGGGCGTGATGTACCTCGATCGCCCGATCCGGGAGGCGGAGCTGCTGCAGGCGATCGCCCGTGTAAATCGCACCAACGACGGCAAGACAGCGGGCATTCTGGTCGACTACTACGGCGTTGCGCGGCACCTAAAAGAGGCCCTGTCGGCCTACAGCGCCGAGGATCTCGAGGGGGCCCTGCAAAGCCTTGCCGATGAGATCCCCAAGCTCCGCGACCGTCATACCCGGGTGATGGGGATCTTCCAGAGCCGGGGCGTCGAGCCCATCGACGACAGGGAGGGGGCTGTCGAACTGCTAGAGGACGAGCGCCTGCGCGCCGAGTTTCGGGTCAAGCTCAAGCAGTTTCTCGCCACCTTGGACCTGGTGCTGCCACGGCCGGAGGGTCTGCCCTTCGTCCGCCACGCTGCGGTCCTTGGCGAGATTTATACCCGCGCCCGCAACCGCTACCGCGAGGGCCTGCCGGAGCTCAGCAAGTCGATCGGGCGCAAGGTCCAGCACCTCATCGACGTGCACGTCATCTCCCTCGGCATCGACCCGAAGATCCCGCCGATCTCGATCTCCGATGCCAAGTTCGCGGATCACGTCAGCCGCAACATCTCTGACCGGGCCAAAGCTTCGGAAATGGAGCACGCGACCCGCAGCCACATCAAGAAAAACATCGACGAGGATCCGGTCTATTATCAGGGGCTCTCCGACCGCCTCGATGAGATCCTCCAGGCGTTCGGCGATGATTGGAAGCAGCTAGTGTTCGCGCTCGCCGACTTCGTCGAGGAGGCGCGAAAGGGCCGCCGGAAAGACGACGACCTCGGCCTCGACCCCGAACTGCACGCCCCCTTCTTCGACCTGCTCAAGCAGGAACGCGAGAAGGAATCGCCCGTACGCGGAGCGGACAAGAAGTGGCTCGCCAAGCACGCCGTCGACCTCGTCGAACGCGTCGTCCGCCCGGCGGTGAACGTTGTCGCCTTTTGGAATAACGGCCCGCGACAGGAGGAGCTGCGGGGGCAGATCTTTATGTTCCTCGACGAGAATGAGATCGTAAACTTTGATCGCGCCGACTCCCTCGCGGATCGCCTGATGGAACTCGCCAAGGCCAACGATCGAAAGCTGAGGAGTTCATGAATATCAACACCCTGACCGTCGACGATCTGCACTTTGAGCTGCGCCGAAGCTCTCGCCGTCGCAGCGTTCAGATCACCGTGGATCGGGGGGGCGAGCTGCTCCTCGCTGCTCCCAATGAGTGCTCCGTGCACACGATGGAGGCCTTCGTCCGCGAGAAACGCTTTTGGATCTACACCAAGCTCGCAGAGAAAGAGGCCCTGTGGGCGCCCGCAAACAAAAAGCAATACGTCACAGGCGAAGGCTTCCCCTATCTCGGCCGCAGCTACCGTCTTCTGCTCGTAGATAAGCAAAAAGCCCCCCTTAAGCTCATCGGCGGCCGTTTTCAGCTGTGTCGCCCGCTCGCTGGCGAAGGCCCCGAGCACATGATCCGCTGGTACCGCGAGCGCGCCACCACCTGGCTGTCAAAACGCGTCGACCGACTCAAGGGCAGAATCGACGTCGAGCCGACCGGCCTCAGAGTCCAGGACCTCGGCTTTCGTTGGGGGTCCTGCGGCAAGGGAGGCAAGCTCTACTTCCACTGGCGCACGATCCTGCTACCCCCGCGGATCGCCGAGTACATCGTCGCCCACGAACTCGTCCACCTCCACGAGCCCCACCACAGCCCGGAGTTTTGGCGCCGACTGGAGCGGGCAATGCCAGATTACGCTCAACGCAAGCAGTGGCTGGCGGAGCACGGCCGCGAGGTCGAGGGCATCGAACTTCGGAGCAAGCGCAAAAAGCCGGCGAGTGATCGCAAACAGGCTCATACCGCTAACGGATAGGTGGACCTGGTATTCCATCGTCTCCACAATCTCTCCACGACCCTGGTTATCTGACGACTCTAATGTCGTCTACCGCGACTCGAGTCGAAGTACGAAAACTGAATAAGCCCGCGCCTTGGGGCGAAAGGGCTTCATCCAGCGGCATCGAGAGTGATGACGAGTTCCTGCTCTACCCCTGTGATGGTGAGTTCCTTCATCGTATGTCGGCCACTACTCGGTGGCGCGACGTGCAAGATCAGCGTGTCCGAGGGCGCCGCGAGGTCGAAGGATCCGTTGGCTTTGCTCGTCGCGATACCTCCCACGCGACGCTTACTGGCGGGGTCGACGAGCCACAGCATCGCCCCCGGAAGGCCCTCCCCCTCCGAGTCCAAGACGAGCCCACGGATGCCAACCTCATCGGCAAACTCGCTGACCAGGTGCCCCTCGACGGGCGCGTGCGTGACCATTCCACCTCGCGCCGTCACCAGTAGCTTGTGGACGCGCCCAACTTCGGGGAGGCACCAGCTCCCATCCTCGTTGGAGAAGCGGAAGCTTTGGGCGCTGCGTCCCTCGAAGAGCGTTATCTCGAAATCCCGAATCGCGCCCCCCTCCGCGTCGACGACGTCACCACACACGCGCTTGGCCGGAGGAAGACGCAAGACCAGCTGCGATCCGGGGCGAAGACTCTCAGCGCTCGTCTTTCGCCCGTCGGGGCTCGAGACATCGACGTCATAGTCGATCCCCGCAACGAGCCGGTCGAGCGAGAAATCCCCTCCTGCCTCGGTCATCGTTTCTCGACGAAAATAAGGGTCTTCGCGCGCACGAACTCGAACCAGCGCATTAGCGACGGGGCTCCCATCATCGGATTCGACACGCCCAAAGAGTTCCGCTGCCGCCATGTTCAGGACGAGCGCGATCGGACCGGCCTCTTGCCCCTCTTCGACCGAAACCCCGACTTCTTCGCTAGACGGTGTGCCCTCGGAAGCATCTGCCCTCAGTCCGAAATGGGCATACACATTGTAGTCGCCCGGCGCGACCATGAGTTCGAAGTCCCCCTCGCCACCAGGTGTGACTAGATAGATACGCTCACCGCTCGCAACCACGCGGACGCCCGCACCTAATTGATCCCCACGCAGCTCGACTCGTCCGACGATCCTAGCCTCCCTCAGACGATCGAGGGTGAGGTTCACCCTCGGCCCAGGCGCCGGCTCTAGCCTTATCGTGAGCTGTCCCTGACCGTAATTCCGATCTCGGACCTCGACCTGGACAGTCCCCTCACCAAGGCCTTGGATCTCTGCAAAGCCATCATCCCCAGCATGAACCGCAAATAGGTAGTTGCCTGTTTCGTCCTGGACGTTGACCTGCACTCCAGCAGCAGGACCCCCGTCGGTGCCATACACGGTCAGCCCTAGGCCGTACCCGGCGTCCATGATCCAGCGCTCGGTGAGATTTGAATCAGCTGCGAGCTCGAGGGCGGGCTGACCCTGAGGTCGGTAGCCCGCGCACCCGATCGTTGGAATGTAGCGTCCTGGAACCAGCTCGTCAAAGCTGAAGGCGCCGCTCAGATCGGCCTGGACCTGCGTTGATTCGCCGGCCGCGCGATCCAGTTGAACCCATCCCCCTACCGAGCACGGCGACCCGTCGGGCAGCTCGATGGTACCCCTCAGCCTCGGTGCAGTCATTGCCAGGAGTTCAACCCCCCCGAGCATTTCGCCTACCCCGACGGAGATCGGTGAATCTGAGACAGCCTGCAGTCCCGGGGCCACGCCGATGATCTGAAAGGTCCCAGGGGAGAGCCCGTGAAGTTCAAATCTCCCATCCACGGCCGAGGCAACGGGCCGCGCGGCACTCCCCTCTGCCCGGATCAGAGCGCCGGATACGGGCGTCCCGTCGGGCCGGGAGATGCTCCCTATGACAACAGATTCGGGCGTCAAGAAGAGCTCGAGATCACGACGCCCGATGTTCGAGTGTGTGACCGCCGGCGCGTAGCCATCGGCATGAGCCGCGATGTCGATGAAGCCCCACGTCTTGGTGTGTGTCAGTGTGAAATGCCCTTCGTCGTCGCTCGTCGTGAGCCCAGCTGAGGACACGATGAGCGCCCCTCCGACGACCCCTCCAACACTGTCTCGCACGATTCCCGTAGTCGTGGAGCCTGGCTCCAACCGAAAAGTCACCCTGCGACCACAGACTCGCTCCTCACCTGCAAACACGAACGTCGAGACAAAGCTGGGCCTCGCCATGAACCCGGAAAAATCGACCCAGACCATGGCGTTGCTCGATCGAGGTAGAGCCACTGACTCGACTTGCGCCGACTCGAGAACTCGGCAGTTGGCGTAGCCCACCGGCAGCCCACCATCGGTGCTCGAGATACAAAGTCTGCCGCGAATCGGCCTCTCATCCTCGAGTTTCGCAACTACCTTTAGCGAGCAATCTTTTGGTTCCAAGCCAGCTCTTCCACCGAATTCGACCCGACTCGACCCGGGATCATGATCGCGATCGTTAGCGGACTCAGTGGGATCCGAGCCCGACGCCGCGCCAAGGTCTCGACCGTTCTGCCACCAGAACAACAACGCGACGGTGAGCACTAGACCCACTGCCAACGCGCGCTTTTTGCGGATCTTTCGCTCAGTGGACAAGGTCGTTCAGCACCCCACGCACCCTGCGACACATTCTCCAGATGAGCAATTCGTCCCCGCCGCGTCGCAGCCAGTGCCGTAGAAGTTATCACCTTGGGCTGTGCAGTTTGCCTGCATCTCATTGCACTCGCTTGCCCCGCTACAGCTTTGCCCCGCAGAGGCTGTCGGACTCCACACGAAGAGTCCGGCCTCATCAACATCTGAACGGACAAGCCCCTCTCCTCAGACTGGCTTCTCCTCAGACTGGCTTCTCCTCGCCGGGGCTGTACTCGGTGGCGCGATTGTTTTCTACGTCCGGTGGCTCTCCACCCAAGTCCACCCACTCAAACAAAACACTCAAACAAAACACCCAACAACCAAAATTCACCGCCGGCGGCGTGCACGTCGAGGGCGGGGTGGCGGTGCCACTCGGGGGTTTTCGGGCCAGGCGTGCCTCGGATAGCGACGCATCAAGGCCCGCCGAAGCGCGGGGTAGTGGCGCTCCCAGAAACCCGCCAAATCGGTCGTAACCTGCACATCACGGCGGTTTGGCGCGAGTAGATGCAGCACCAATGCGAGCCGACCGTCGGCGATCCGCGGGCCCTGCTCGGCGCCAAAGAAGTCCTGGAGGCGCGACGCGATCGATGGCGTCTCGCTGGGGTCGGGGCTGTAGTGGATCGCCACTCGTCGCCCGCTCGGCAGGCTGACATGCGTCGGCGCGATGCGGTCCAGACGGTCGCCAACAGCTCGCACTCGAGCCTCCAGATGGGCCCAAAGATCGGCGCGACGAAGCTCCGCAAAGGAACTCAAACCGTCGCAGAGATCGATCAAGATCGAACCGGCTAGCTCCGCGTCGATCACCGGAATCGCGGGATCGATCGTCGCTGCGAATGCGGTGCGAGCCGCCAATGATTGGAGTTTTTGCCCGCTCTCCGCCCCACCGATAAATTGCTCGATACCGGCATCTAGGGCCGCATCGGCGAGGATTTTCGAAGCGGCCGCCGGCAGGTGTTGGAGCTTTGAAGCTTCGATCACCAGCCCCCCGTAACGCAGCTCCGAGCGACCTACGACGCGCCCGCGCTCGCTGTCAAAATGCAGTTCTTCCTGCTCTTCGATCGTCTCCGAAAAGAGATCGACCAACCACTCGGGATCGATCGCCGCAGCGCTCAGTACCTGCGGCTCGCCGCCCCGCATGCCGGCCCTGCGCCGCTCCTCGATCACAAGGGCGACAGCCCACGGCGCCGAGCGGACCACCGAAGATTCGGCAAGCCGAGCCGAGCCGCCATCAGCAAGAACCAGGGTGCGCTCCGATCCCTCACCGCGAGCACAGCCAACGCGGTCGGGAAAACCAGCGAGAAGCGCCATGCGCAGCTGCTGCTCGCGGTGCTCGACGGACTCGTGGTGGCCCCGCGAACCGACACGGGGCCGACCCCGATCGCCCGCCTGCTCACCCTGCCCCGCCTGCTCCCTGCGCCCCCGTCGTTGCTCACCCTTGGCGATCCGCCGGAGCTGCTCGCGAACTCGCAACGCCTGACGGCAAGCGCCCGGGGCCAAACCCAGGCGCTGCGCCGCATGCCCGCCCTGGCGAACGCTGGTCTCGAGATCGGCCAGGTCGACCAACACATCCGCGTCAGCGTCGACCCGCGCGGGTCCGCGATCCGCACGAAGGCCGCGCTCGCTCAGGATCGCCGCCGCTCCTGCAGCGAGATCCGGCACCCCGCGCTGCACAGCTTCAACCATCACCCGCGCGAGCCGAGCGTGCAGCGGATAGCGGAGCATCGCCCGCCCCACAGAGCTCAGCTCGCCGACTGCAGAGACAGCACCCAAACGCCGGAGCAATGCCTTTGCTGCCGCCAATGCAGCCTCTGGTGGCGCCTCTAGCCATTCGAGATCATCGACCTCCGAGATGCCCGCAGCGTGCAGATCGAGGAGAGCACCGGCGAGATCAAGACGGGCAATCTCGGGGGCTGTGTGCGCGGGACGACGGTCGTGATCAAATCGCGAGTAGAGGCGGATGCAACGACCGGCGCGGGTCCTGCCCGCACGACCGGCGCGCTGAGCCGCCGAATCGCGGGCTATCTTCACCACCTGCAACGTCGGGATTCCGCTCCAGGGACTGACTCTGGCCAAGCGGCAAAGACCGCTATCGATCACCGTGGTCACCCCATCGATCGTGATCGAGGTCTCCGCGACATTGGTGGAGAGCACGAGCTTTGTTCGCTCGCCAGGCCGCACCGCCCGGTCCTGCTCGGCCGGGGAGAGATCGCCGTAGAGCGGCAAAACCTCGACTCCCGCACCCTCTGCGAGCCCCGCACAGGCAGCGGCGCAGGCCCGGATCTCTCGCGCACCTGGCAAAAAAACCAGGGTATCGCCGTCGAGGCCCGCGAGCACACGCCCGTGAAATGCCCGCAGCACCTGCGACGCAAGACCCTGACGCGAAGCCTGGGGAGCACCCTCGTACTCGACCTCGACGGGAAAAACCCGCCCCGCACTGGTCCGCCGCGCACAGCCTAAAAACTCCGCGACCGCAGCACCATCCAGGGTCGCCGACATGACGACGATGCGCAGCTCTGGCCGCGCCCCCCTCTGCAAGCGACGGAGCAGCGCCAGTGCCAGATCGCCGCTCAGGTGACGCTCGTGAAACTCGTCGAGCACGACCATCGCCACACCCCGAAGCTGCGGATCGTCACGCAAACGCCGAGTCAACAGAGCCTCGGTGATCAACCGGATCCGCGTCTTGGGTCCGACCTTCGAGTCAAAACGCACCTGATAGCCGACCCGCTCCCCGACCCGCTCCCCGAGTAGCTCTGCGGCTCTTCTGGCAGCCATGCGCGCCGCCAATCGGCGCGGCTGCAACACCAAAATTTCGCCCTCTTCGGCGAAGCCCGCCGCCAAAAATGCGAGCGGTAGCACCGTCGTCTTGCCAGCGCCGGGCGGTGCCTCGATCACCAGCGAACGCCCCACCTCGAGGTCGCCGACGACAGCCTCGACGATCGCGTCGATCGGCAGCGGTGGGCCGGGCAGATCAAGACGCATCAGAAGCTCGCTCTACCACAGCTAACAACGGGATCTCGCCGTGAGCTGTCGGTCGCCCAAGCCTTCGCACTGAGCTTGACGGCCGCCGGCCATGGGACGCACTCTGGCGCCGCTGTGAGCCCCTCGACCCTGGCGAACCTCGAAATCGGAGCCGACGCCCAGGTCGTCGATGTCACCGGTACGGACAGCCTGCGCCTGCGCCTGATCGAGATGGGATTTGTGCCCGGTACCGCTGTCAGGGTGGTCAAGCGCGCGCCCTTTGGCGACCCCCTCGAGCTCCGTCTGCGCGGCGGTCATATCTCCCTGCGCGCAGCGGAGGCCGCTCGGATCTCGATCTCAATCCCGACCTCGATCCCGACCTCAAACGGAGCACCCGAGTGACGGCGGCGCGCAGGCTCGCTCTGGTCGGCAACCCCAACGTCGGCAAGACCAGCCTCTTCAACGGCCTCACCGGCGCCCGCCTCCGGGTCGGCAATTACGCGGGCGTCACCGTCGAGCTCCGCGAAGGCCAACTGCGCGAGGAGCTAAGCGATGGCCGGCAGATCACGCTCATCGATCTGCCCGGCACCTACAGCCTGACGCCGATCGCCGAAGACGAAGCGGTCGCGCTCCGCGGTCTCAACGGAGAGGCCACCGTGGGCGATGACAGCGAGCACAGACCGCCCGACGCGGTGATCCTGGTGCTCGATGCGGCCAACCTCGCCCGCAACCTCTACCTCGCCGTGCAGCTGATCGAGCACGGTCGACCGTTGGTGATCGCGCTCAACATGGTCGATGTCGCTGCCGCTGCCGGTGTCGGGATCGACCCCCAAGTGCTCAGCCGCGAACTCGGCGTGCCGGTGATCCCGACAGTCGGCCGCAGCGGCGAAGGCAGCCCACAACTCATCCGCGCCGCCCTCGAGGTCGCCGACAAAAAGACGCCGCAAGCGGGCCAAAAAGAGCTGCGCGAGCGTCTGCTCGCGAGCGCTTCGGCGCTGACCCAGGACCAACGAGCGGCTCTTCAGAGCCTCGAAGAGATCACCACCGCAGCGACAGCGAGGGCCCTGCTCGGCGCCCGCGCAGCCGGCACATTGGAGCTGCTCGGCGCCACCCCGAGTGAGGTCCAAGCAGCCGAAAACATCCCGGCATGGCTCGCCCTCGACGGGGCCTCGGCCCTCGCGATCGAACGCTACCGCGAAGTCGATCGCCTCGCCGCCGCCATCGGCCTCGACTCCGGTACCGCCGGCAGAGCGCCGGTCATGGACAGCTCCGAACGCCTCGATCGCCTGCTCACCCACCGCGTTCTCGGGCTCGTGATCTTCCTCGGTGTCATGTCGCTGCTCTTCACCTCGATCTTCGCCTGGGCAGAGCCGGTGATGGGCGTGATCGAGACTGTGGTCGGCTGGCTTAGCGGCCAGGTCCGCGACCTCTTCGGTGCTGGCGTCTTCACCGATTTACTGGTCGACGGGGTGATCGCCGGCGTCGGCAACGTGCTCGTCTTCATCCCCCAGATCGCGTTGCTTTTCCTCTTTGTCGGCCTCCTCGAGGACTCCGGCTACATGGCCCGGGCGGCCTTCTTGATCGACCGCCTGATGGCCAGGGTCGGCCTCCACGGCAAGGCCTTTGTGCCCCTGCTCAGCGGCTACGCCTGCGCGATCCCGGCGATCCTCGGCACCCGCACGATCTCGTCGTTTCGCGATCGTCTGGTGACGATCCTGATGATCCCCTACATGAGCTGCAGCGCCCGCCTGCCGATCTACGTGCTGCTGATCGCCGCGCTCTTCCCCAGCGATCAACACATCGGCCCCTTCGGTCTTTTAAATCTGGGCGGTCTGATCCTCCTGGGCATGTACCTGCTGTCGACCGTCTCGGCGATCGCGATTGGAGCCCTCTACAAGCGCACGATCCTGCGCTCACCGACGCCGCCGCTGGTCCTCGAGCTGCCCCCCTACCGCCTGCCCCGCCTGCGCAACACCCTGCTCCTGGTCTACGACCGAACCATGGACTTTGTCCGTGAAGCGGGCACTGTCATCCTGGCGATGACAGTCGTGCTCTGGGCGCTGCTCTCCTTCCCCAAGCCGCCGACGCCGAGCGAAACTCCGACGCCCGCCGCCGTCGAGATCGTCGCAAGCAGCACCCCAACATTCGAAGCCGACCCGGCGATCGTGCACTCCATCGGCGGCCGTGTGGGCCTGGCCATTGAGCCAGCTCTAACGCCGATGGGTCAGGATTGGCGGATCGGCATCGCCATCCTGGGCTCCTTTGCCGCCCGTGAGGTCATGGTCTCGACGCTCGGTCTGGTCTACGGAATCGAGGGCGCCGACGACGATGATCGACCCCTCCGTGAGGTCCTGAAAAACGCGACAAAAAGCGACGGAAGCCGCCGTTACACCCCGCTCAGTGGCCTCGCGTTGATGGTTTTTTACGTCTACGCCTGCCTCTGCATGTCAACCCTTGCGGTCGTGCGCAGAGAGACTCGATCGTGGCGCTGGCCCATTTTTATGTTCCTGAGCATGACGATCCTCGCCTACGTCGCCGCCGTCGCCGTGTATCAAGGCGGCGTGCTCCTGGGCTTCACCTGAGCCGGTCGCAACCGTGTCACTTCGGGCCCGGTCGAGGGCTCTGCGTGAGAGACCCCAGCGCCCGGCATTTGACGTCGGCGGCGGATCGTGGTCTCACATAGGGGCGATGCTCCGGCGATGGTGCTTAGTCTCCTGCGCTTTTGCGCTGACCTGTGGCGACACTCCGCCAACCGGCATCTGGATCGATGGCGAGCCGATCCAGGTGATCGACATGCACCTGCACCCCGCGGACTGGGATCAGATGCCGCAGCAGCTCCGCACATTCATCGCCGAGCGCCTGCCCTGGCCGCTGCTGCTCCGTCCCGAGCGCTTCGTCAAACGCAGCCTCTCGGCCGACGGCATCGTCGACGAACTCGACAAGGCCGGCATCGACACCGGTGTGATCTTCGCCGTCTACTCGCCGCGCACCGTCGGCATCGCCTCCAATCAGCTGATCCAAGAGGGCGTGGGCGAGCATGCCGGGCGCCTCCTGGGCCTCGCCGCCATCCGCCTCGACAACTGGTCCAACGATGCCCAGAGCGAACTCGAAAAACTCGAAGAGGCACTCGGCCAACCGGGCATGATCGGCCTCGAGCTAGCGCACGCCCACATGCACGTGCGCATGGACGACGCCGATTATTTTTCCATCTACGAACTCGCCGGGCGCCTGGGCAAGCCGGTCTATCTGCACACCGGTACCACCCCCTTCCCCGGCGTCGCCACCGGGGCCGCCTATTCAAATCCAGCCTACATCGAGACGGCGATCGCCGCCTATCCGCAGACGATCTTCATTCTCGGCCATCTCTGCTACGACTCGATCACCGACGAGGTCGGCGAACTCGACACCTGCATCGACCTCGCCCGCCGCTACCCCAACGTCTTCCTCGAATCCAATACCCTCAGCTTCGCCGACAGCGAGCACGCCGCGGAGCGCATGCAAAGCGTCTACGAAGCGGTCAAGGCCGCGGATGTCATTGATCGTGTGATCTACGGCAGCGGCGGCCCGCAGATCCCCGGATACGTCGCCAGCTATCTCGAGCGAAGCGTCGACGCCATGCGCAGCGCCGACTACAACTACGATGAGATCAAAGCCGTACTGCACGGTAATTTTGTCCACCTCTTCGGCGCCGAGGCGGGCGAATGACCAGCCGACTCACGACCTGCGCGTTCGCGGGACTACCTGTCCTCACCGCTATAACGCTCGCCATCGCGCCGCTGCCTGCGACTGCGAGCACTTCCGGCAATGCGGGCACTTCCGGCAGTCCCAACACACTCATCGAGCCAAGCACAGCGACGACCGCCGCTCTGTCCTCCGACTCCAACTCCAACTCCGACTCCAACTCCAACTCCAACTCCGGCCCGGGCCCCGGCACGTCTTTCAAGACCGTGATCGGTCTCCCGCCGAGCGCCTTCGAGGCCGCCTCTGGGGTCTCTGCGGGCGGGCGTTGGTTGTTCGTCGGCAGCGCGGGCCTGCCCTGGTCAGCGTTACGCCTCCAGCTCGGGACACGCAGCGGCTTCTCCCCGCTCATCGAACTCCAGAGCGCACGACTCCGCCGTTGGCGACCGGCGATCGGCTTCGCGACGCATTGGCTACATCGACCGCGGCTCCGGATCTCCGGCGAATGGCTGCTCGGATGGCTGATCCAAACCGGAGACCTGCCCCGCCGAGGACCCAACGCCGAACTCCGAGTGCGGATCGCCGCGCCCTTCCGGCGACTCGCGCCCTACTTGATGTTTGGCAGCCAGAGCACCCTGCTTGCCAACCGCACGACGGTGAGCCGAGTCGACGGCGCAAGCAGCAGCTGGTCCTTCGACGGCAAATGGACAGGCTTTGCCACCCTGGGCCTCGCGCTCGCGATCAACAGACGCTTGGGCCTCGACTTCGGGGTCGACATGACCTTTTACGATGTGCCCAACACCCAAACGATTCCCGGGGCGCACGTCGGTTTGCTCATCGGCGGCTTTCGCCGAACACGTCAACCAAAGAATCGCCAACCCGTCGGCCAGCCCGCAAATACGATCACGATCGTGAAACATTCCCCGGCACAGAGGACAAAGGCGCCATGAACAACCCGTATCATGGCCCCGCAAGCTCAATCACGCGCGATATTGGCCTCGCGTTCACCCTCGCCCTCAGCCTTGGCGCCTGCATTAATGTTGATACTCACCTCTACGAAGTCAACATTCACGGCAGCATCAACGTCGACAAAGATGCCCCGCAAAGCGGCAAGGTGCACATCGAACTCCGCCACGCGAGTTCCGGCGAGGGAGCCTTGTCCCACCCGCTCTCACCGATTACAGAGTTTGTGCTCGATGGCCTGGGAGACTTCGAAGAAAGCGCTCTCATCCCGACGGACGAGGGCGAAGGCCTGGTCATCTACGCCTGGCTCGACAGCGACGGCGACGACGAACTCTGCGGCCTAGGAGCCGCCCCAGAGCCCGCAGGACTGCTAGTCTTCGACCTGCCAAGCAGCCATGACCTCGAGGTCGCTTTGCTGCTCACCGAGCCCTGCGCCGGCGCTGAGAGCCTGCTCTGAATCCGCCGAGGTCGCAGGCCGCGTTGACTACTGTAAGCTCGTGCAGGCGCAGGCGTCTTTGTCACCACCGTTCTCGCAAACCAGCATCTACACTGGACCGCAGCAGCCAACATGCACGACTTAACCACCGATCCAACCGCCTGGGATGCAGTTGCCGCGACCTACGACCGCAGCGCTCGTCCGCGCCTCACCGAGTTTTCCAAGGAGGCGCTGCGCTGGGCCGCGTTGACGGGCGACGACGAGGTGCTGGATGTCGCCTGTGGTCCGGGCACAACTACTGAACTCGCGGCGGCCGTCGCCAGGCGTGTGCAATCGCTGGACTTCTCCCCCAAGATGATCGAGCAGCTGCGGAAAAATTGTGCGACGCAAGGCAACGTCACGGCCTGCGTCGGCGACGGCCAGGAGCTGCCATTTCCTGATCAGAGCTTCACGGCCGCGTTTTCGATGTTCGGCCTGATGTTCTTCCCAAACCCGCACGCCGGCCTTCAAGAGCTGCATCGCGTGCTCAAACCCGGCGGTCGTGCGCTCATCTCGAGCTGGGTACCGATGCAGGACTCACCGATGATGCAACCTCTCGGTGCTGCATTGGGCAGGGTCCTGCCGGAGGCGCTGAGGACTCCGCCGCGCTTCGCCTTTCAGAGCGCGGAGGAGCTGGCCGATGGCCTACGCGCGGGCGGATTCTCCGAGGTCTCCGTGCGCACCTTCTCACCGATCTTTCCGCTGCCAAGCGCTGAGCATTTTTGGGCCGAGTCGCGCGAAACGATCTTCATGACACGAATGCGCTCAACCCTTGGACACGAGTGGGCAGCCTTCGAGACCAAGATCCTCGGCGAGCTGCGTATCGAACTAAAGGGAGTAAAGTCCCTACAAATGCCCGGACTTATCGGCCTCGGACGAAAACTCAAAGAATAGCGATCTCTGTCCCAAATGGACCTGGTCGCCGCCCGCAACAACCACACGAGCATTCGCCAGTGATTCTCCGCTGCAGAGGCGCCTCTCAGGTCTGAACCCGGACAAAATACGGGCGCGCCGACAACTTACTGTGAAACCGGACGCCCGCCGGGAGGTCGACCTCAGCCTCGGCTTCGACATTTTGACCGGAGACGCGAATTGTGTACTTACCCGCGGGCAAATCACTGAAGGCGTAGGCGCCCTCGGCATCCGTGCTCATCTCGCGGCTAGCGCCAAGACACTCGCAAGCAACAGTCACGATGGCACCCTCGATCGGCTCGCCGCTTTCATCGCGGATGACAACGCCAGTGAGCCGACTGGGGCGAAGACCCTCGGGGGAGTCCTCTGCTGGCCCCTCGGAGAGTTCCTCGGTTTTATGCACAGGGGCCTTGGGGGGCTCTCTCATGGCCCCTGCCGCGCAGGCAACCGCGAAACCACCGAGCGCGAGGGATGGCAGCGTGCGTCTGTCCATGGGTGGAGTATCGCACAAAAATACCTCTTCGCAGGAGTACTCGTGGTCTTAGACGTCGGATTGCGCGTAGTGCTCTCAAAGATGGTAGGGGACCACCATCGTAGCCTTGACAAGTGCTTTGGTCGGCTTTTTTGCCCCTCGAAAGCGCATGCCAGCGATGATCTTGGCCACGCACCGATTTTGATTTTCATCGGGTACGTCGACAGAAATATCCGCGGTCCTGCCATTTGCTTCGATTTGAAAGCTCAACGTTAGCAAAGACTCGGACTTTGCCTTAGAGGCGTTCGCACACCTCACAAAGCGCTGGTCTTCACACGCCAAGAGCGTCGCAAACACCAACATGTGATGTGCTCGAAGTTGCATCGCGGAGAGTCTGAATGACACGCGCCATGACAGCAAGCGTTATTGCGCCACATCCGACAGGGATCCCTCCGATGGAGGAACCCATTCGTCACGCGCTGCCGCCCATTTGCAGTACCCTGCGCGCCCATGACTTCCGTCCACAGAATCCTCATCGCCCTCCTCCCCCTCAGCTGCACCGCTGACGACGGAGCGTCGACCGGGACCGATACCGACGTGAGCTCAAGCGTGAGTACGAGCGGCAGCGTCGCGACGGCCGGCAACACGAGCAGTGGCAGCGACACAAACACGAGCAGTGCAACCTCGACTTCGCCCAGCACCGCGACCACCGCGACCACTACCACCAGCACCACCACGGCCACTACCACCAGCACCGCGACCACCGCGACCACTACCACCACTACCACAACCGGCTTTATGCCCAGCGTTGGCGAAGGCGTGTTTCTCTACACCGGTGCCGGTGGAAACAACTACGACACGGATGCAGTGGCGCTCGAGATGCTCTACGACGCCGCGGGCATCGGGGTCACCCGCAGCGACGTCGTCACCGGCGATCTGACCGCAGAGCATGGCTGTCTCGTGCTCCTGAACCCAAAGAGCGATCTTCCGCCAGAGGTCCACGAGGCGGCCCAGGCCATGGTCGATGGCGGCGGCCGTGTGGTCTTCCAGACCGAGCACAGCGGCTACGGGGGCCACGATATCGCCAATGCACTGCTCGAAGAGATGGGCAGTTCGCTCCTCTCCCTGCCGGAAAGCCGCGGCGGTTGGGCGATGGTCGATCTCGCCTCCGCGCCGCCGCTCACCGACGGGATCAGTGAGCTCTCGCCCTTCTTTGTCGCCCGCGTCGACATCGGCTCCGGCGAAGCGATCGCGACCCTGAGCGGCGAAGAATGGGTGGTCATCGCCCGCGAGAGCGTCAGCCAGGGGGAGGTCGTGATCGTCGGCGATGGATCGATGTTCGGTTACTCCCTCTCCCACGGGGATAACAAACAATTCATACTCAACTTCGCGGCTCCCACTCTTTAAAGCGTGGTCGGCCTTGACTGGGGCGGCACCGCTCCCGGCTGCCACAGGCCCCTGCCAGCGGAACCGCCTGCCGCTCAGATCTGACCGGCCCTGACCCCTGCAAACAATTCCACCCGGCGGCGCAGGAGACTGATACACCAAAATGATGAGAGCAGGACTCGGCTGGATATTCGTCGGAATGATGGCATGCACCAGCACCAGCACCGGCGAGGGACCCGACCAGCCCTCTCCGGCGGAGACTCCAGAAGTACCGCCAAAAACGCCAACGCCGCCAGCGACACCCACGCCGCCAGCGACACCCACACCGCCGCCGGAAGCTCCGGCGATCACTGTGCAGATGACAGCAGCGACACTCGCAGACGACTGCGGCCCCTCTGCGCCAAGGGCCAAGGCCAAGGCCAAGGCCAAGGTCGAGGCCGGACGGAGCAGCTCAGTCCAGAAAAGAAGGGCTAAACGCGCGTGCCAACAAACCTCGATGCAGCTCTCTGTGGTCGCCGTTGCCGACGCTCCGCAGGCCCAGCTCAGCGTCGCGAAGGTCGAACTCTTCGACGACAAGGGCGCGCTGATCGGCGAGCTGACTGCCCGCGCCCCAATGGTCTGGAGCGAGGACGGGACCTATCAAGCGTGGGATCAGAGCATCGCTGGCGGTCAAGATCTATCGGTAAGCTATGCCCTCAGCGAGCCGCCGTGGCGCAGTGTTCGCGACCCACGAGACCAGACCTATGTGCTCAAGGCGACGCTCACCGTCAACGGCGATAAGCAGCTCGTCCAGGGTGACGTCCAGGTCGCCGCGCCGACGATCCTGCCACCCAATGTCAGGACCTGATCACAACGTTCTGAGAAACGCGAGCAGGGCCTGCCTGTCAGCGGAGGCGAGTTTGGTGCCTGGGCGATGCCCCATGATCGGCCCTTCCCCCAGCAGCCCTCCGACGTAATCCGCCTCGAGACGCTCCGGGGACAGCAGCTCCTCCAGCGAGGCCACGGAGCCGTCGTGCAGATACGGCGCCCCGTCACCGACAGCCAGGAGCGGTGGGACCCGGTATCCACCGGTACCCCGACCCCGACCGACCGCGAGTTCAGGATCCGTGCCGATCGCCGCCACCTTGATCACACGTCCTCCGTAGGCCTCATTCGCATGACATGAGCCACATGCCTCCGCGAATACCGCCTCACCCCGAGCGAGCTGCGATGGAGGCGATGATGACGGCGCCTTGGGAGGTGGCGAGAGCGAGTAGATGTACATCGCAAGCGCCCACGCAAGCTCCCGCGGCGGCCTGACCAGTCCGTGGTTCGAGTCGGTCAGCTGCGTATCCTGACGGATCGCGAGGGCGATGGGACTCTCGTGCCGGATCGTGCCAGCTTGGGTCAACCACGACTGCGCGCGCAGGCCCCAAAGGTCCGGGATCGTCACAGGATCCTCGTCATCGTCCTCCGAGACGTCTGCGCGACCGGGACCCCACGATGCCATGCGCTCGGCGAGGCGCGGGTCAAGATACTCCCCGGTCGCCTTAAAATACGCGAGGCGCAGCCGACCGTAATCGAAGCTCCGGCGGGCAGCGCCGACGACAAGTTCACCTTCGCGGACCGTCGAGTGACAGATCGCGCAGGTCATGCCCACGCGGGTCTCACCGTCGACGTTCTGGAAGACCACGAGCCCCGGTAGGTCGCCGCTCGCGGTCCGCTCGATGCCGACGGCGGCCGCAAGCTTCGGCTCGGTCAACCCGAACTCCAAAAACACCTCCGCGCGCATCGGGTACTCAAAGAACACACGCCGTCCGAGCGCCACCCAGCCGATCATCGTCGTCGGCGAAACGCCATCCCAGAGCCGCCCCTGCGCAGCCCCTAGCTCTGGAACTTCGCCCTCCGCGAGCTCGGCCGCGAGGACTGCGTCGACCGGCTTCGAGCGCGGGTTCCACACCGGCAGCTTGTCCCAGCCCCCTGTACCGTGCCCGTAGGTCTGTCGGCGGATCTGCGAGTACACGTTTTTGTGATTGGTCAGCGACCTATCTAGAGCCGCCCGCCGATAGGCAGTATCGGTGAGGAAGCGACGTCCTTCCTGCAGAATCCAGCGATCCGACCACGGTTTGGGCTCGTTCGCTTGCCTGCTCGGAACGCTTGACACCTCGGGCTTTTGCGCCGCCGCCTGCCCTCGAGGGTCGACCCGCTCCCCCCCTGCGCTCGAGCAAGAGATGCTCGACAGAACGAATAGAAAGAATAGAAAGAATATCGCAGCACAACGCAATTAACTCGACGCTAGCCCATCACCGCGACAATCGCGAGCCTTGCCCACGTGAGCTGCACCGCTGAGCAACAACGGTGAGCCCGCGCCTAAGCGCGCCTAAGCGCGCCGACGGCATTTGTGCACGCTGATGGAAGCGAGTGCAGACCATCCAAGGTCGGCGCAGAGGTAGCGCTTTTTATCACCGCATTCAAGCCAATCCCCAGCTCTTAACGCATCATTCGAATTCACAGATCAATGCATACTCAGAGAACACGGCCGGAGGACCTTTAGACCGCACTCGAACTCTTACACTCCTGCCTCCCAGCCGATACCTGAGACATTGACACGGTCCTCGGAATGGCCTACTCAGGCATTCGATGACAACTTCGCGCAGATCTACAGCAGCCCTGCTATTGGCTATGAGCATGCCCTTCGCCTGCTCACAATCAAACGACGAAGCCAAGGTCGACGAGCTAAGGCAAGCGTGCCAGAGCGAGCTCGACCGCGCCGGTTGCAATGCAATCCCCAGCTACGAAAATAGCGACGTCGGGCTCACCCACTACTGCAGTTGGGAGGGCTGGGTGCCCGTCTCCCTCGACGGCGAAATGTGCATATTTGGTAAGCCCAGCGGCACTTGTGTCCTCGAGTCCGTGAGTGACCCGGGCTGCGCTGGGGGCAGGGCGTACCGCACGGCAGGCGGCAGCATCGAACTCGCGACCGATGAGACCTGTTTCCCAAATACCGCCTGCGACATCGACTGGGAGTCAGGTGAGGTCTACGATGGACCTCCAGAGTGTGCATGTCTGGTTAGCCCTGAGTACAGCGCACTGTAGTTCGTGGGCTCGGACGGCGCGCCCAACCAACCAAAGCACGTCTCTCTCCTCTCCTAGTTTTGGGCGCCCGCAGGCTCGCGCGCCGAGCCGTCCGACACCCGTGGGCGATGCGACCGCGAGCCTCGCCTTGCTGCGCGCGAGTACTTTCGCCGGGCTCGCGCGAGGCTCCGCGCGCCGGCCCGAAGCGCAACAGCTCGAGGACTCGGCATGCTCCAGCCAACAGCCCGGGCAACTCTGAGCGCTCTTTGTACTATGTCGCACCGGACACGCGGAAACCGTGGGAATCGATAGGGGCTCTGCGACTCATCCGCGTCGCAAGCCCGAGCGAAAACAGCGAGCAAAACCGCAACCCTCGAGAACACGTAGTGGATTGCCGTTCGTGGCCATGAACATGGTTTTTGAGGCGCGGCGATCGGCAGTCATGACTCGGGATGTCGAATAAAGATCTTGGCCCCATTGTCAGGTCGAATTTGCAAGCTTTCCGGACCGAGCCGGGCCCAAGCTGCAAAGGAGAGGATTTCGCCGCCATTTGAGGATACAAGCTTGCGGGTTGCCCCGCGACGATCGCTGAGCGATCGTGAGGCACCCAAGCCCCTGTGGCAAAGGAGTTCCGCCCCGTGTCGTTGTACCGAAGAAGCCTAGCCCTCCTGCTCTCTCTGCCCGTGCTCTACCCAGCGCTCGTGCTGGCAGCCCCCCCTGCCGCCGACGCGCCGGCCGAGGCTGCCACCAGCTCCGGGTTCGACTACAAGTCGCTCCTGACCGACAACGTCTGGGCGATCGGCGAACGTATCCTCCTGGCGCTGCTGCTCTTCATCGCCGGGTGGTTTGTCGCCAAGGTCATCGCCTACGGGGTCTACCGAGTCCTCTGTGGCACTTCAATCGACAACAAGATCGCCAAGAAGCTGCGCCTGGGCGTGCTCTTAGAGGGCTCCGCCGAGGGCTCCAAGGGCTCCAAGGGCGACCACCTCGAGCGCTTCCTCTCGACGATCGTCTACTACCTCCTGATGCTCCTGGTGATCGTCGGTGTGCTCGAGTACGCCGGCCTCTCGCAGGCGGCCGGCCCGATCCAAGGCCTGGTCGATACGATCGTGCAGGCGCTGCCACTGGTCGGTAAAGCGATCCTGATCCTCGCGATCGCCTACTTCACCGGCACCCTGCTCTCAAAGCTGCTGAGCCGCGGGCTCAAGGCGTTAAAGGTCGACGCTCGCTTCGCCAAGCTCAACGGCGAACCCGATCCAGATGCGGCGCCAACCAAGCCCTTTAGCGAGCATGTCGGCTCCGTCGTCTTCGGCTTGATCATGGTCTTCGGCCTCGCCGCGGCCTTTGAAGCCCTGCAGATCTCGGTGGTCGCCGGGCCACTGCACAGCGCCCTGGACCGCCTCATCGGCGTGATCCCGTCGCTCGCCTTCGCCGCGATCATCCTCTTCTGCGGTTATGTGCTCGGGCGGATCGTTCGCTCGGTACTCGCCCAGGTGCTCGACTCCCTCGGCCTCGACCGACTCGTCGACCGAATCGGCGTCCGCAAGATCTTCGGCACCGCGAAGCCGAGCTGGGTTTTCGGCACCGCGGTGATGGGCTTCATCATGCTGCAGGCGGCGATCGCTGCCTTCAACGAGATCGGCCTCGTCACCCTGAGTGCCCCCCTCACCGAGATGATGAGCCGCTTTTGGCTGATCCTGCCGAGCCTGGTCGTCTCCGTCGCGATCATCGCAATCGCGGTCTTTGTCGGCCGCATCCTCCGCGCCCTGGTGGCCGGTGGCCTGCGCAACCTCGGCTTTGACAACCTGCTCGCCAAGCTCGGCTTCGCCAAGATCGCCGAGCGCGAGGATCGCCTGGGCGAGCCCAGCGAACTCGTCGGTTTTCTGGTGATGGCCGGCATCATCCTGCTGGCGGTCGCCCAAGCGCTCGCCAACCTCCACCTCGACACCTGGGCGCTCTACGTCAATGCGTTCCTCGCCTACCTCATCAAGCATGTGGTCGTCGCCCTGGTGGTCGTGATCATCGGCCTGGGCATCGGCAACTACGTTCGCGATGTGATCCAAGCCCGCCAGAGCGCCGACGATCAACAGCGCTGGCTGCCTGAGTTCGCCCGCTACATCGTCCTGATCCTCGCCTTCACCATGGCGATCCGTCAGCTCGAGGTCGCCGAGGACTTCGTCCTTCTCACCTTTGGCCTGCTCTTTGGCAGCCTCTGCCTAGCCGCGGCGATCGCCTTTGGCCTGGGCGGTCGCGAGGTCGCCGGCGAGATCGTGCGCAAGCGCTACAACAAGGTCCAGACCAAGCCCGGTGCCAAGCCCGGTGCCAAGCCCGTCGAGGGCGCAAGCGCGGGCCGCAGCGGCCTCTTCGGTCGTACCGACAACAAGTAGGTCTCCGCGTCCGTCGGTCCCAGAGCGCTCCATCTCGGGGCGCTCTGGGGAATCCAAAACCAAGAAAAAAGAGCGGGTCTCCTGGTGAGACCTGCTCTTTTTTTGTGGTTCTTGAATTTTGCTTTTTTGGGTTCTCAGGACAGGCTTCGGAACGACGGAAACCTGGCCCTCAGACCAGACTCAGGATCAGTCGTGACCGTGGCCGTCATCCTCGTCGTGCGGATGCCCGTGCTCGATCTCGGAGGTGGTCGCGTCGCGAACATCGACGATCTCGACATCAAAGCAGAGCGTGACATCGGCGAGCGGGTGGTTCTCGTCGATGATCACGACGTCGTCCCGCAGATCGACGATCCAGATCGGCCGCTCGTTGCCCTCGTTGTCCTCAACCACCAGCTCCATGCCCTCCTCGAGCTCGGCGCCCTCGGGAAATGCATCGCGGGGGATCGGCCGCAGACCCGGCTCGCTGCGCTTGCCGTAGCCGTCTTCGGGGCTGACCTTGACTGCGAAGGAGTCGCCCGAGCGGTGCCCGCTCAGCTGGTCCTCGAGGCCCGGCACGATGTTCTCAGCGCCGTGCAAGTAGGCAAGCGGCTCTCCGGGCTCAGAGGCGTCTAAGAGCTCGCCCTCCTCGGTCCGCAGGGTGTAGTTAAAAGAGATGACTTTGCCATCGCTGACGACGTCGGCGCTGCTCTGGAGCATGGGGCTCGGTAACACCCCCGCCGCGCGCAGGCAAGCGAAGCCTTGCGATCCCGTGCATGCTGGGGGTAGATCACTGCTCGATATTCGTCGCGAGGGCCGCTAAACAGCCCCCTTCGACGATCGAAGGATCGAAGGATCGACGGATCGCATGATCAAATACATCGGCTCCAAGCGCCGGCTCATCACACGGATCATGGCGATCATCGCCGGCATCGAAAACACCCGTTCGGTCATCGATCTCTTCTCGGGCACTTCGCGGGTCGGCCACGCCCTCAAGCGCGCCGGCTACCGCGTGCTGTCCAACGATCACAACACCTATGCGCACTGCCTCGCGACCTGCTACGTCGGCGCCGATCTCGAGGACCTAAAAACGCAAGCCGAGGGCCTGATCGCCGAGTTCCAGGTACTGCCCCCCGCACCCGGCTACTTCACCGAGACCTTCTGCGAGCAAGCCCGCTTTTTCCAGCCAAAAAATGGCGCCAAGGTCGACGCGATCCGCGAAGCTATCGCCAGCAAAAACCTGCCGCCCGAACTCGAAGCGGTGCTCCTGGTCTCGCTGATGGAGGCAGCCGATCGCGTCGACTCGACGACCGGCGTGCAGATGGCCTACCTCAAGAGCTGGGCCCCGCGGGCCCATCGCGAACTAGAGCTGCGCCTGCCCGATTTGCTGCCCAGGGCCGCGCACGGCAAGGGGGAGGCTCACCGCCTAGAAGCCACCCTCGCCGCGGCAAAGCTGCGCGCCGACGTCGTGTATATCGACCCCCCCTACAATCAACACTCCTACCTCGGCAACTACCATATCTGGGAGACACTGGTCCGCTGGGACAAGCCCGAGGCCTACGGTCGCGCCCGCAAGCGGGTCGACTGCCGCGAGCGTCAGAGCCCGTTTAATTCAAAGCGACGCTGCGCCCAGGCCTTCGCCGATCTCTTCGCCGCCGTCGATGCGCCCACCCTGGTTGTCTCGTTTAATAACGAGGGATTCCTCGGCCGCGACGACCTCATGCAGCTGCTCGCACCCTGGGGCGAAGCCGCGGTCATCGAGGTCGACTACCGACGCTACGTCGGCGCCCAGATCGGCATCTACAGCCCCAAGGGCGCCAAGGTCGGCGCCGTCTCCCACCTCCGAAACAAAGAGCTCATCTTCATCGCCGGCAAGGGTGCAAAAGCGGCGGCAAAGCTCGCGAAGCTCGAGGCCTAGGATCGCAGCCTCGCATGTGTCGGTTCGTATCCGGGCAGGTACTCAGACTCCGGTGTGTCCCTCTGCTCGCAGGTCGGGCACCAGACCCCAGACTTCACGGACCTTCCGGTGAGCATAAACCTGTGCCCGTCCGCACAGGTGAAGTGCAACATGTCCTTATGGGTCTCGTAGGTGGACGAGTCGCACGTGCCTCCGTGCTCGACCGCGATGGCGCGCATACCATCGATACTGCCGAGACGCCGGGCGCAGATCGGACACCAACTGCCGCGGCGAATCGACGCTGGCTTCGCCTCCCATTCGTGCCCGCTGCGGCACTGCCAGCGCAGATGGGTATCACAGTTTACGTAGGTCTCCGAGATGCAGCGCCCGCCCCGGCTCTCCGCAACCACCTGCATATCGACAAGCGACAATCGCGGAAAGCTTTGACCCCGTTTTGCCGCCGCCATGCACACTTGACACCAGCTGCCCTCGAGAAGGCTCGCCGGTGTCACGAGCCACTCATGGCCCTCCGCACAGCGCACACGCACACGGGTCAAACTGTTGTGATACTCGTTATCCAGCAACACGCCGCCGCGGCGCTCGACGACCCCTTGCAGGCGTTTTAACGTACCACGGGGCGGCACACCACAGCGCGGGCACCACCTGCCACTTCGCACGTAAGCCGCCTTGCTCTCAAATTCGTGGCCGGCGCGACAGCGAAAGCGCAGGAGATCGAATGTAGTTTGCATAGTGGTCGACAGGCATTCGCCGCCGCGCTCCGCCGCCATCGCCTGAACGTCCTCGATCGTTTTTCGCGCCTTACCGGAGCAGTACGGGCACCAGGAGCCCTGTTGGAGGGTCGTCGGGGTCGCGGTCCACTCGTGCCCCTCGCCGCATTGCCAGCGCAGGTAAAACCAATTGCCAACATAGAGATCGGACAGACACCGCCCGCCGCGACCACTCGCCATGACTTGCATATCTTCGATCGTCACCAGCCTGCCGATACAGCGCGGACACCACGAACCTGCAACGATGGACTTCTGCGTCGCCTCCCACTCGTGGCCCTCCGCGCAGCGCCAACGCATGCGGGTCCTCTTTCCCTCGTACTCTGTCGTTATGCAGCACCCACCCCTGTCAACTGCGATCTCCTTAACACGAGCGAATGCCTCGGCCTTCTTGCCGCCAATTCGAAGGATGAGATCGCAATCGGGACACCACCGCCCCTGCTGGATCCACGTCGGCTTGGCATCCCACTCGTGGCCCTCCGCGCAGGACCAGCGCAGATAGGAGTTGGCGACCGCGTACTCTTTGGCGAGGCAACGCCCCCCCTTGGCGTGGGCGATCTCCTTAACACGAACAAGCGTCTGCGCCCTCTCGATGTCGGCAGCTGCTGCGCGAGCGCAGATCCTACACCAATGCCCTCTTTTGAGACCGGCCGGTGTGGAACTCCATTCATGACCCTCCGCGCAGCGAAAGCGCATCTTGGTCCTGTTGTTCAGGTACTCAGTAGCAAGGCAGAGCCCGCCCATCTCACGCGCCAGCCCCTGAAGCTGAATGAGCACTCGCATCTTGTCCGTGATTCGGATCGCCTTCGCGCAGTCGGGACACCAGCTCCCGCCGCGGATCGTGCTCGCTGTGGCCCGCCACTCATGGCCCTCGGAGCAGCGCCAACGGACGTGGACCGCACCATCCACATGCTCGGCCGAGAGGCAGCGCCCGCCGAGAGACCGGGCGAGCTTGTGCATGTCGTCGATCGTCATCACCAAACCAGAACAGCACGGACACCAGCTCCCGTTAGAGATGCTCGTGGGCGTCGTGCACCACTCGTGATCTTCGGCGCAACGAAATCGCAGAGGGGTCTTTACATTCACGTACTCGGTGGAGAGACAACGCCCCCCCTTGGCCTCCGCCAGTGCCTGAACGCGGGTGAACACCCGCGCCTTTTTCTTTGCATCGCGAGCCTCAAGACTGCAGGTGAAACACCAACGCCCACTGCGGATCGCCATCGGCGTGGTCTCCCACTCATGGCCCTCGGCGCAGCGCCAGCGAAGCCTGTCGCGGACACAGTTGTACTCACTCGAGAGACACTCGCCGCCACGCAACCGCGCCTGCGCGCGACAGACTTCGAGCCGCCTCAACTGGTGCGCGTTCATCAAGACGCCCCCCCAGTCCCGACACCTGTGGCGGCACCCGCAAAGACCGTTGTCGGAGCTAACCACGAGGTCGTCCTGGCTAACGGCACCAGCAGAGCGAAGCAGGGCAGCGCGCATTTCCGCATGGTGCCATCCTAACTCCAGGCGCGAGGGCGCGCAAACCTCGACTCACAGGATCTGCTCGATACGTCCAATACTGCAACGTACGGGCCGACTCAAGCCTAACTAGGCCGTTTTTAGATAAAGCGCAAAACGCGCATTTTACACGTGCCTGCCCCCCCCTTCACCCAGGAGCGACCGCTGCGCCGACCTACCTCCGTCGATCCTTTCGAAACCAACTTCGGCTCCTCGTTTGGATCCCGGCAGAGCTGTCACGCGCAGGGGCCAAGCGCTAGGGCGCGGCGATCGTCCTCGTCGACGACCGCCGCAGATCCCCAAACATCTTCACCTACGGCTTGGCCGGCCCGGCGGGTCGAGGCACACCCTTTGGCGTCGGCTTCGAACTGCGCTTGTCGCTCTTGCGCTTCGGCTCCTTCTGCTCCTTCTGCTTCTTCTGCTGCTTGCTCTGCCTGTTGCCGCCCTCACTCCGACCGTCGGCATCGAGCATGACCAGACCGCCGTCACCAAAGAGTTTCTCCTCGGCGATCGCCTGCAGGTCGTCCTTGATGATCGACGCGTCGCCGACCACAAAGACCACGAAGTCTCGCTCTTGCAAATGGTCCCGCGCGGCCCGGTGCACGGCCGCCGGATCGACGGCGCTGATGCGTGCGGTGTAACCGGCGTACCAACCGAGATCGAGACCGTAAAACGAGAGCGACTTAAAGGCGCGAAGGGTCCTGGTCGCGGTCGAAAAACGGGCCGGCAAAGCGGCGATCGCCCCGGCTTTCTCGCGCCGGAGTTCGGCTTCGGTCGGCGGCGCGGCCCGCATGCCCTGGATCTCCTTGGCAACCTCACGCAGCGACGCACCGGTGCTGTCGGTCCGCACAGAGGCGCCCGCAGAGAAGCTCGAGCCGCTCCGAGCGTAGCGGTAGCCCCCCCGACCGCCGTAGGCAAAACCCTTGTCCTCGCGCAGGTTCATGTTGATCCGACTCGAGAACGAGCCGCCCAAGATCTGCGCCATCAGATAGGTCGCCTCGTAATCTGGGGCCGCACGGCCTGGGCCCGGATGGCCGATCGAGATCACCGATTGAGCCGCACCCGGAACATCGACCATGTAGATCGAGCCCGCCTGCGGCACGGCCTGGGGGATCTTGGCGGCCACCGGCGCACGACCCCGCCACTTCGCCAGGCGATCGCCAAGCGAGCTCCGCAGTTCCTCTTCGCTGATCATGCCGACGACAAAGAGGCGGGCCCCAGTCGGCCGCAGCCGCGAGACCATCCGCTTGCAGTCGGCGACGCGCACCGAGTCGAGGGTCTTCTCGGTGCTGATATGACCATAGGGGTGCTCTTTGCCCCACGCGAGCGCCGGATAGACACGCCGGGCGATCGACGCGGGGGTCGCCCGCGCCTGCACCATCGACGCCTTGCGGCGATCCCGAAGCCGGTCAAAATCCGAGCTGCGAAGGCCCGGCTCGCGCAGCATCTCGACAAATAGATCGAGCGCCGGATCGAGCTGCGCCTTGAGTGTACGAAGGCTGAGGTTTGAGATCTCGCGCCCCGAACCAGACCAGACCTGGACCGCGTGATCGGCCTGCGCTTCCTCCCAGGCGATCTTGTCGCGACGCTTTGTGCCCTCGTCGATCAGATCAAAGCAAAGGCTGTGCATTCCGGCGCGGCTCGGAGCGTCGTTGACCGCGCCGAGATCAAACTCCATCGTCATATAAACGGTCGGCAGGCGCTCTTGCGTGACCAGGAAAACCTCGATGCCATTGCGGAGCTTAAAGGTCTTGATCGCCGGCAACTGGAGCCCGGCGATCGGACCGGGAGCGGGCATTTTTGCGCGAAAGGGTTCGTCGGGCCAGAGCGGCCCCTGGGTGGGGGCTTCCGCGACAACCTCGGGGGGCTTCGGCGCCGGCTCTTCGGTGTTCACCGAGACCTTGCAGGCACAGAGGGCCAGCGCGGCGAGGCCAAACATGCCATGGTGGTGGATTTTGCGGGTGCGGTTCATCCTTGACTCCTCTTGCCGCCCTCTTTGTGCATACCAGAGGGCTTGGGCGCGGGCATTGTAATGATCTCTGCGCGGGGTTTTGCCAGCCACGCGGCGGCGGCCTTTTGGATCGCCGCCGGCGTCATGCTGCGGATCCTTTGCAGATAGGTATCGGTGTAATTGGGGTCGCCCATATAGTGATTAAAGGCCTGCAAGCGTTCGACCCGAGACATCACCTCATCGAGCGACCAGACAAAGCTGGACTCGACCTGATTCTTGAGCCGTTGCAGCTCGGCCTCGCTGACAGGTTCGTGCAATACCCGGCTGAGTTCCGCTTGGACGATGCTCTCGACCTTCTCGATCGCACTCCCCGGCTTCAGGTCAACGACCACATGGAACTCCCCCGAAAACCCCTTGCCCCACTGATAGACCATCACCCGCTGGGCGAGCTGCTCCTCGACGACCAGGCGCTTATAAAGCCGCCCCCAGCCATTGTCGCCGAGCACTGAGCTGAGCGCCTGGAGCTCCAGATCGCCGTCGGCAAAGCCACCGGGGCTATGCCAGGCGTAGTGAACCCGAATCATACGGGCGAGGGGATCGCGGATCTCGTGGCGCACATCGGCGCTGAGCGGCGTCGGCGAGACCTCAACGTGCTCGGGCCGCGGCAGCGTTGGAAAGCTGCCGAACCATTTGTCGATCATCGCCTTTGCCTGGTTGATGTCGAAGTCGCCTGCGAGTGCGAGCGTCGCGTTGCTGGGCACGTACCACTGGGTGAAAAAGGCACGCACATCAGCCAATTTGGCGGCCTCGAGGTCTGCGTGCCGGCCGATCGTCAGGTAGCGATAGGGGTGCCCCTCGGGGTAGAGAGCGGCCGCGACCGCAAAACGATCGAGGCCGTAGGGAACATTGTCGTAACGTTGCCGGCGTTCGTTGCGGACGACTTCTTTTTGATTGTCGAGACTTTTTTGATTGAGCAGATCGAGGAGATACCCCATTCGATCGCTCTCGAGCCAAAGCGCTGTCTCGAGGTGATGAGCGGGCACGGTTTCGTAGTAGTTTGTGCGGTCCGAATTGGTGGTACCGTTGATCCCGGTGCCACCGATCTCCCGGAGGATGTCGAAGTGCACATCCTCGCCGATATGCTTGGCCCCCTGGAACATCATGTGCTCAAAGAGGTGGGCGAAGCCGCTGCGCCCCGGGACCTCGTTGCCGCTGCCGACGTGGTACCAGACGTTGACCGCGACCTGCGGCGACGAGCGATCCTGATGGAGGATCACCTCGAGACCGTTGGCCAGGGTGTAGCGCTCGAAATCGATGTTGACCGTCGGCACGGCGCTCCCCTTCGCTGCCCCTGCCGCGAGCGTCGAGCTCGACTCGGGCGCTGCGTGGGCGGGCAGAGAGACGGCGGCCAGACCGACGAGCAAGCAAATAGCGATCTTGCTGCGGATCATTGGCCACAGTTTTGCGCATGGCGGGCGAAGCTGCAAGGCCCGAATCGGCGGCTATTCACGGCGGCTATTCACGGCCTCAAGCGCCGACCTATCCGCCCTCCTGCCGCGCTATCGGTCCTCGTCCAGGCCGCTTTGGCAGACCTGCTCGACGCAGGCGCAGGTCTCGTCCTTTGGCCATCGACGCTCTTGCGCTTCGGAGCAGCCGATCTGGACAAACGCCAGGTCCGCGTCGACATGGGCGCAGGCGACATCGTCAGTGCAGGCGTTGCCCATGAAAACGCAGGCGTCATCACTGGCGCAGGCCGGACATGCGTCGGGGTTGCCCAGGCAGTAATCGTCGACCTCAGCCTCGACGAGACCTCCGCAGGTGAGATTGGCAGCACCAAGGACGAAGAGAGCGAAGAGCAGGACGAGAGCACGCACACTCGCAGCTTAGCAGGTCACGGGCAGCGACCCCTGGTATGGTGGCGCCGTGCCGAGTGCTCCTGTCGTCCTTTACTTCGACTTCATCTCGCCCTTCGCGTATCTCGCATGGAAGCGCATCTCGGCGGTCGCAGAGGCCCGCAGCCGACCGCTTCGCCCGCAACCAGTACTCTTCGCCGGGCTGCTCGGCCACTACGGCCAACTCGGACCCGCTGAGATCCCGCCCAAGCGGATCTATATTTTTAAGCAGGTGCTGCGACGGGCACACGAGCGGGCCCTGCCCCTCCAACCGCCGCCCGCACACCCCTTCAACCCGCTGCTCGGCCTGCGACTCGCAGGCGATCCATCGCTCACTCCGACCGACCAACTGCGCCTCATCGATGCCCTCTTCAACGCGACCTGGGGCTGCGGTCCGGGTATCGAGGATCCGGCAACAGTCGTCTCAATCCTCAACGACGCGGGCTTTGATGGGGCCGCACGGGTCGCTGCTGCGGGCTCTGCCGAGGCCAAGTCGCGTCTCCGTCAGGCGACCCAGGCAGCGATCGATCTCGGGGTATTTGGCGTGCCGACCATGGTCGCCGACGGCGAACTCTTCTGGGGCGACGACAGCATCGACGATCTCGACCGTTTTCTAAGGGGCGACGATCCGGTCACAGAGGAGGCCCTCGCCCCCTGGCGGGATCTGCCGCAGACGGCCGCTCGTCGCAAACTCTGAATGTAGTGTCAATCCCCTGCGTGATTCGTTCAACCTCTCTGCATCATCAACTATGAATCCTGGTCATGACCCCGGCGAAAGGCCGCAAAGGGGTCACCAAGGCCCTCACGTGAACCCTCGGGATCCGCATCGGGATCCGCATCAGCCACAGGCTCAGCCCCGAAGGACATGACAGTCGGTGTGCGTTCGCCGTCTTCGCGGGATATCGAGGTGATGCTGATCAGGGCTAAGACTCGCTCCTCCGCGGGCTCCGCGTCATCTCCGTCCTGCCCGCGGATCGTCGCGACCCAGCGGCCTCCCGTCGTCCGCCCGCTCCCATCGACCTCGATCATCGGCGTCGAGATCGACACGCGAGCCTCGCGAGACCCACCGTGCACGCCCTGAAAGGAGCGAGCGACCCCCCCCAAAAGCTGGTCGATCGGCCTCGCCGGGCCTGGGTCCTGGGCATCTCCCGGCCCGGATTCGGGCCCCATCGACGACAGGCTCGCATCGCCAGCGGACAAAATCCTGACCAGAAAGACAGCTACAATCGTCGCACCAAAAGCCCATGCGAGCAGGATGATCCCTGTAACGCCGACGAGGATCTCAGCAAGCACAGCGCAGACAAGAGTCAGCCAAAGAAGCGCTGCGAAGCGTGGGCCCGGCCCGGTCGTTCGACGCGAGGGCACAGGCTGGAGCTCTTCCTCCTTCACAGATCGCGGGGTCTCACGGCTCACTCGTCCGCCCGCTCGGCCTGCAAAGCCGGCTCGATCATCAGTCCCCCAGCTCGCAGATTTTCAACATCCGCGGGCGTGAGCAGATAGATCCGCCGGCCGCCGGGGCTCGGCGTCTCCGCCTCCGGCATTCCAGATCCAGATGATCGAGCCTCGAGCACGAGAGGCTGCCGGCGAACAATCCTGCCATCCAGGCGGACCGCGAGTTTGTGAATCTCTTCGCCATCGACGTTCGCGTCGGCGCAGCCGCGGATGCCGTCATCGACCACCCTGTCCGCCTCGCAGCGGCTCGACTCCGCTATCGAAATTGTCAGCACACTCCGCGCCGGCCCCCCGGCAACCGAGTCGATAGGCCCGCAGGCGAGCAATCCCAAACGCGCTCCACGAGCCGTCGTCACCTCCACCATCTCGCAGTAAAACTCGACGAGCATCTCGGCGACCCGGTGAGCATGCCTGTCGACGAGGTCTAAAAGCGGCACCTCGAGCATCGCCACGCCACTCTGAACCACACGCAGGCATCGCCGATCGGTATCTCCAGGACTCGGCAACAAGCTCGCGAGCAGCGCATCCTGGCGATCCCGCAATTGCTTCTGAGCCCCCGTAAATGCCCGACAAAGGCCACTTAGCAGCGTATCGAGTTCGACGATGATCGGCGATTGCAAATCCTCGCGCCTGCTCTCGTCAATCCCGTATCCACGTCGGCCGCCGCAGGAATCCGATATGGTAGGTCGTCCACTGAAGAACGACATTGTGCTCGCCGATTTGCAGGATCGAGAAGCTCTTCTCGACACCGATGATCTTGCCCTTTGGAAAGTCGGAGAGACAGCGGTTGATCAGCGCCATCGCCTCGGCGATTCTCTCCTCGCTCTGGATGTCGGTCGGGTTCGACGAGCCGACGACGATCCGCTTAATATAGGTAACATCTGTCAGGTCAAGCATGACACTATCCGGTGATCAGAGCATTCGATTGAGGCGTTCGATCAGGCGGGCGAGCCCCTCGGGGGTCTCCGAGCGACAGACCTTCAGGGTCACGCTGGCCCGCCCCGACTCACCCGTCGTCGGGCTGGTCGAGACGTCGATCTCGGCACCCTTGTGGAGCTCAGCGCTCCAACCGAGCGATCCCCGGATTTCCTTCTCATGCTCGATGTCGCTCCCCTCCGCGGCCCCGTCCCTATCGGCAAATGCAAGCGCCTCGAGATGCGCCTCCTCGGGCTCTTGTACATCCCCCAGTTCCGTCGTAAACCGCACCTCCATCTCGGAGATCGACATATTCGAGATATTGACCAGCGTGATCAGGGGTACGAGCAACTGATCGGTCTCGCCGGGTTCAGCCCCACTGCGCATACTCGGAATATTGATGTCGACAACAACCGGCTCATTCTTGTCATTGAAGAATGTGCGAAGGTTGCGGATCTGGGCCCGCCGCACGACATGCTCAGCCTCGGCAACTGAAGAAGCGAGGGCTGCGACAAGGCTGTCAAGACCTATCTGAGGCATCTATTAGCTCCCTTTGCTGGCTACACCAACTGCGCTCGCCGAGCCGAACTCCGCCCCAGCAGGGAGGCGAAGATCCGCTCGGCGATGCACTCTCTACTTGAGTTCCGCCACATCTCCACTGGGACCGACCGCATTGGCCTTGGCCTCAACAGGCTTGCTAATACCCACCGGGGCAATCGCACTCTGCAGCATGTCGAGCACCCGCGAGAGACCCTCGGGCATGCCGTCGTCGCGAGCATGGACCTCTACGTGGTATTTCGCCGACTTGTCGGTGCTTCGGGTGCTCTCTTTATGGGTCGATACCGACCCCTTGACACTGACACTGGCGCTAAAACCCCCCCAGCCCCCACCAACGGTCGCTTTCAGCGACGCCTCGGCGGCGGTGCCCGAGGTCTCGGACTCCGAGGTCTTGATCTCCATATCAAAGGTGATGTCGACGCTCTTGATCGACAGCGCCGGAACGTTCACAAGCGCCAGAAATGGCACCGAAATCGCGACCCGCTCGACCTTGGCGGTCTGATTGCCCTCGCCATCATCATCCATCTTGCCGACCGGCCGGAAGAACGCAAAATCGACCTGTCGCGGGATCATCTTGCCCGTGAACTTTGTGTCGTCCTGCGGATCCTTCTCGGCGTCGAAACCGACCGTATTGATGAAATTTGCCGTCGCCTTAGCCAAGCGAACCTGCGCATCGCAGGCCGCCGTAAGCGGCGCACCGATCAGATCCTCCATCGGCAGCCCACTGAACTCATTGCCCATATATGACATTTTCCCTTACACCTTTCCTCTACCCACAATTACCCCACTCGACCGCGCATTGCAGCGAGCGGCAACCCACCCTACAGGGACCCCCGACCCGTGTCAACGACGAGTTCTAACTATCACTATATGTTCATCGCGCGAGCACAATCGAGAGGGATCCGAAATCCGAGACTCGCGACCCCGACCCCATGCCATGGGCTTGTGAGCCATTTTGAACCTTTCTACCGTCGCGCACACGCCCTCGCACGGCGCGCATGGAGACCACAGCGCGCATGCGAACAACGAGGCCCCTGCAAGGCTGCGGACTCCACCGATATCCCGCAGTCACCGCCCGACTTCGGGATCGAGAGATCATGCAGACTCATCAATGGTTCGCAGAGCGACGGTGCCCTCCGCTCGCCGGGTGCGAGAGAATCGTGCGCACACAACGTTCCTCCAATTTCGCCTATTCGCACATTAGGATCGTTCCAGCCAGTCCTCCAATGCCCCTGTACCGATTTTTGCCGGACTCTATGCAATCGGAAATTTGCATAGAGCCCGGCCAAAGCCGAGGGGCCGCGCAACTGAAGTCAGCCCGCGGCCCTAGACGCTACTGCTGTCGGCATCCGCGAGCGGAGCACCCTGCACAAAATGCTCGCGCGGCCGCTGGGTCGTCCACCGCTCGAGGATTTTCTTGGTCTCGTCGTCGGCGGTCGCGAGTTTATTAAATAGATAGTCTTGGATCCCTTTGTGTACAGCACAGACGTCGCTCTCCCGCATACGCCCGAAGATGCTGCCGGAGGTCTTGTGATTTGTCGCGGGAATCGTCCCGCAATAGGGGTTGTACGCGCACTTGATGCAATCGGGCTGACCGTCGAGATTGGAGGCGATCACCGCGGCGTGCACAGTCTCGTGACCGACGAGTTGGCGGTAGCGGTCGCTATCGACATGGCCGATCAAAAAGGTGTCATCACCCATTTCGTGGAGCATTCGCCCCTCGTCGCAGGTGAACACCTTGCCGTCGTAGTTAAACGCGAGCTGGCCGATGCCGGTGCCGGCCGGCGAGCGCACGTCGAGGAAGTTTGGATCCTCGCCGCGCAGGATCTTCGTTAGAAAGATCGCCGCGAAACGCTCGAGGATCTCGACACCCTGCTTGTTGAGCTCGATCATATAATCGACAGCGCTGCGGTAATACTCGAGGTAATCGCGGCGGCTGTACTCGACCCGCTTGCGGGTGCGCTCGGCGAAACCAAAGGGGTCGATCGGCCGGAGAAAGAGCGCCCGACAACCGAGTTTGACGTAGGTATTAACGACCTCTTTCCAGAGCGGCAGAGTCTCGCGAGTCGTCGTCAGCAGGGCTTCTACGTGATAGAGCGTCGGATCGAGCCCGGCCGCCTCGTACTCGTCGTTGATCCGGCGAATCCAGCGAATCGTCTGCTGGTAGGCGTCCATCGTCGGCAGCCTGCGCTGGGCATTGTGCAGGCGCTCGGGGCCGTCGATGCTGGTGCAGATCTGGACCTTGTGAGCGAGCAAGTAGGCGAGTTTCTCCTCGTCCATCAGCGCCAGGTTCGAGACCATCGTGAACTCGAGACTCTTGCCGATGCCCTGGTTTTGCGCGAGCGCGTACTCGATGATGTGCTTGACGACCGCGAAGTTGACCAGCGGCTCGCCGCCCTGGAACTCAAGAGTGACAAAATCGCTGGTGCTGGCGAGGAGGATGTCGACGGCCTTCTCGGCTGTCTCAGGAGACATATCTGTCTCGAGTGCGTCCATGTTCGCCCGCGAGGCGTGGCAGTAGATGCAGGTCTCGTTGCAGCGCAACGTGACCACGAGAATGCCCAGGTTGACCCCACTATCTAAAAAGGATCTGCGCCGCCGGTAGCTCTCGGCTGCACGCTCGACGTCGTAGCTCGCCCGCAGGAAATTTCCCTCTGATAGGCGCCGATGCAGGTCTTCGCCCTCCGGCAACCGACCCTGTGCAAAGGCCTTAAATTCCTCGCTCGAGAGGATCAGAAAATTGCCCTCGTAGTTGGTGATCACGACATTGTCGCCGACCTGGCGCCAGCGAAAGAAGGCGGGCACCGCCGGGTCAAGCGCAAGTCCCTGGAGTTGCACACTCATCGCGGGCCCCCGCGGTCGATCGTGCGAGCGAGCACGTAGTTCTTGAGTTCGCCGAGGATCCTCCGCTCGTGCTTTGGATAGCGAGACTCGACCCGCAAAATGATGGCCTCGCCACTCCGCTCAGAGTCGATGTCAGCGACCGCAGCAAAGGCCTGCGCGGCCTCCTGGACAGCGAGTTCGGAGTACAGATCACGATGAAAGCTGAGCTCGATCACGCCGCCCCCCCTTCTTTTTCTTCCTTGGCCTCGGCTTGCGCTGGCGCCTTGCGACCGTGTTTCTCCTCCCACGATTGAGCGATGCCCAAGGGATCCTCGAAACCGTCATCGCTAAAGTCGAAGTCGGCGAGATCATCGAGGGAGGGCGGACCCATCGCGCCCGCCAGCGCCTGTGAGGTCACAGCCTCGATGAGGCTGCGGTTCTCCTCGGTGATCTGGCGACGCCAGGCGCAGGAGAGCAACTCATTCGAAAACTCGCCGACAAGTGCCCGCAGCAGGGACTCGGCCGGCGATTCATCTTTGGTCTGCAAGGTGACCCGAAGACCACCCGCTGCCAGCCGATCAAGGAAGACATAGCAGCGGTCGATGAAGATGTAAGCAGCGCCGTAAATCGCATCGAGTGGGTAGATCGAGGGATCGACGTCGAGGTGGACAGCGCCGCGGCTCAGCTCAGCTTTGACGTTATTCGGGGTATCGGTCATCGGGTGCTCGCAGTCGAGCATGCTACCAGATCGCATGCGCAGAGCTGATCTCGCGGCCCCGTAGGGGTCTTCTCGCGGTCCTGCGCGATCGTGGACGACTCGCGCGGCGACGCTCATCGCCGGAAACAGGAGTCAGCACCTTCACCAAGCCCAATTAGACGATCCGCAAGCTCGTGCTCGCACCTCAACGTCGGCGGGCTCAGGTGCCACCGCGAACTCGACTGGGCTTCCTCCCCGCAAAGAGACCCGCAGACTTCTTCGCATCGAAGAAACCAACGGGCGACTTCTCTTCGATGGATCCGAAGCAGAAAAACCAACAGACCGACGAAGTTCTCGGGGCTCTCGCTGCCTGTGCTGCGATGCGATGCGAGGCTGAGGATCCCCGCTGAGCCGACGTGCTCTCGCTGTGACGATCCCAACGCGAAGGAACCAGCGACCCCAGAGGACCCTCGACATTCGTACCGACCGCGACAACACGAGACCTCGAGATGCGATGCCGACGTTGCGTCACCTGCGGTCATCACGCTCTTGAAAATGCAGGCTCAAGGCCCAAACACGGTCGTTCGAGGGGCCTTAAATGCAATTTCCATGCACTCCCACCGACAACCTCGGCATAGGGCTTCTCCCTTGCCCCATCACCCATAAAGGCACCGCAACGGTGCTGCCCCGGCGTTCCATGAGGACTTCACAGCTCTCCGCTCGAGATCCCCAGAGGCCCTGCCTCGCCTCTCTGCCCTCGGACAATCCACCGTCGCAGATCCAAAACCAACCTTCCATTTGACAGCTGAGGCGTGGTCGCGCACGGTGCCCCTGGTCCTTTAGATGAGGGCCAATAAGAGAAGAGAAGAGAAGAGATAGAGATGTCAAAGAAACTGTTTGTTGGTGGCCTTGCTTGGGCAACACACGATGACTCCCTCCGCGCCGCGTTCGAGGCATTTGGCCCGGTCACAGAGGCCAAGGTCGTGCTCGACCGCGACACTGGACGCTCGCGTGGCTTCGGGTTTGTAACCTTCGAAGACGATGACAACGGCACGAAGGCGATCGAAGCCCTCGACGGCAAGGAGCTCGACGGTCGGAACATCCGCGTAAATGAGGCCGAGAACAAGCCCCGCGGTGGCGGTGGTGGTGGCAGTCGCGGTGGCGGCGGCGGCGGCTACGGCGGTGGCGGCGGCGGCGGCTACGGTGGTGGCGGCGGCGGCGGCTACGGTGGCGGCGGCGGCGGCGGCGGCTACGGTGGCGGTGGCGGTGGCGGCCGTGGCGGTGGCGGCGGTGGTCGCGGCGGTGGCGGCGGCGGTCGTGGTCGCTACTAGACCCCGTGCTACCCAGGGGCGTTGACTCAGCGCCTCTACAGCGAAGGCCAGCCTGTTTGTTCAGGCTGGCCTTTTCTGCGCTCGCAGATTCGCGGCTCTTGCACGAGAGCGAGCCACTACTCGATACGAACGGTCAGCGTGCCGAGCCGGACCTCGCCCTGGTACACGCAGACCAGCGGCCCCGAGCTTCGCGAGGGATCCTCGATGAGCAGGGCAACAGCATCGCAGTAAAGCCCCTCCAGCGGCTGAAAATGGATCTCGTTGCCGCCATAGGTAGCGATGTGCACAACTTCGCTGTCGCCGTAGGGCACCGCAAGACTGAAGAAACCGCCGAGCACCGCCGAACTCAACGCAGCGCTTGGCAACGCATCGGGGCGCTCCTCCAGGCTCAACAGCGAACCCTGCATCACCGAAAACGTATCGAGCAAGCTGAATGCGAACTCCCCCTTGGAGGTGAGCGCAGCCGTGCTCCAGGCGCCAAATCCCGAGATCACCGCGGTCAGATCAACGCTGGCTCCTGGGCTGACGCCGAGGGCTGCATCGCCGATTGTGACCTCTGCTTGTCCGGCGAGAGTACGGCGGACAAGCGCCGGTGCCATGCCTCCAGCCCGAAGCGCCAGCACTGGCTGCCCCCGATCGAGCAGGTCGATCGCGGGCCCGAGCGCCTCTAGATCCATGAGTTCCGAGGTGGCCAACGCAAAGAGCTGACCCGGAGCTGCAGGCGGCGCTGGCCAACGGAGCTGCAGGAGGCGGTGGTCACCGGGATGAGCAGACTCGCTGTCGACAAGTGCGACCATCTCCACCAGCAACTCACCACCGAGAAAACGCGGCGCTCCGTAGCCCGCCCATTCGAGCGCAAGGCCAGAGGCACCGTCAAACGGTGCCGGCGAGGTCATCAGGGTGAGCACCTCGCCCACCTGCGAGCCAGACCCGTCGATCTCGACGCCGGCGATCGACTCGCCCGCGAGCCCCACCCGCCAGGCGACCCGAAGCACGTCCGCATCTCCGCCCGCATCGGTCCGGTTTGCCCAGCTCGCGCTGACCGGCGGCGAAGTCTCGCCCGGCGCCCGTGCATAACCAGGCAGAGGTACGGTCCGCGGCGTCCCAGCCCAACCCTGGCCCTCTCTGCGGAAGATCTTGGCGACGGCCACACCATCATCCGTCTCCTCGTCGACGACCGTCAGCAGTGCGTCTTCGAAGGCGGCATCGACGGTGATCGCATGCCCCTCAGTAAGCGTCGACTCGACGATCGCCGAGACCTCCACCGGCAACCGCTTCTCGATCGAGAGCTGCAACGTACGCGAGAGCTGAGCCTCCTCAGGCCCCGGGTTGGCGAGCGTGATCGTATGTCGACTGACGAGCATAGCCCCGCCGAGCTCGAGCCTCAGACTGTCCTCGCGAAGCTCACCCAGCGCGGTCGCGGGGCTCAGTGTGCCCACCGCCCGCTCGTCGATCAGGATTTGGGTGACGCCCGGCACAACCCCCGCGACCATGATCAGGAGGGGCTCCGTACGATTGATCGGCACGACGATCTTGTCGTCGCCGGGGCTGATGATTTGAGGGATCCCGTACTCGACTGTGCCGTCGTCGTCCCCGGAATCGGAGGTCGGATCGCCCGTATCGTCGGCCGTCGTCTGGCAAGCGAACAACTGCCCGAAAAGCAGCAGCCCGAAAAGCAGCAGCCCGCCCACACGAGCGCGACCCTGATCGCTCGCACCGCGACCGCGAAGTGCTGGGGTTCGCATCAGTACAGGGGTACGTCAGCGCCACTGCGCCGGCAAGGCCCTATCCCTGGCGCTCCAGGACCGTCCAGAGGAGGAGCCCGAGTGCACCGTGACCAAATCCGAGGGCGAGCGCGGCCCAGCGGATCCGCCGGCTGCTCGCCAGCAAAATCGCCAGGGCGCAGAGCGAGAATCCGACGATAAAGTAGGGCAGAGCCTCGACCAACGTGCCCTCGTAGGGGCTCAGGAGATCCCGTCCGCCGACCACAAAGAGCGCGAGCGCGACCCACCAGAGCAGGCGCTGCACACCGCCGATGACCAGCACCCGTCGCTGCACAAGCAACCCCGAGAGGCCCACGACACCCCGAGATGCCGCTCGCAAGGCAAGTCTGAGCCCGACGAGCAGACGCGCCGCCAACTGCCCCGCAAGGCGTCGGCTTAAAACACGGGCACGCCGCAGTCCCGACCGGAGTTGCGATCGATCCTCGTTATTAAAAGGAGCCCGCGAGCCCGCACCTTTTTTAGGCGTGCGCCCGGAGGTTTTTTGTGCCCGCGCCCGCAGCTCTCCGGGACTGCGACCGAGCGCCATGCAACGGCTGACGAACCAGCGTACGTGCCGGACCGCAGCCCTCTCGGCCGGTGAGATCGTCCGCTTCCGTCGACCGCGCGCACGAGCGCGCATACGTCCGCTCTTCGGCATCAATGCCTTGTTTCACGGCCCCCGACCATCGCCAAGAAACCGGCGAAGTGGCGGCGCCGAGATCCGTCGATGCGCCCGTGCCATACTCCGCCGGTGCCCGCAGCGATGGCCGCCCTCCTGCTCAGCCTCGCGCTCGGCACTCCAACTCCAACTCCAACTCCAACAGACTCGGAGCCTGCGCCGACAAATGTTTGGAGCGAGAGCGGCGCCCGCTCGTGGACGCTTTGCAGGCGCTACGAGGCCGAGGCCGAGCACCAACTGCGCGCGGGCACACCGGAGAGCGACACAAAGCTCCTCGCGCAATGGCGATCCCGGATCGAGACCTGCCCGCAGCTGCCCGCGGCGCTGGTGCTTACCGCCCGGCTCGAGATCGAAAACCCCCCACGAGCGGACCGCGCTGTCGACTTTCTCGACGAGCTGCCGGAGCTCGACAGGGCCATCCGCGAGCAGCGTCGCCTGGTGCTAGGGCTGCTCGTCGCCGCTGAGCTCGAGGCTGAGCGTCGGGGCCAACCACTGCCCTCCCCAGCCCGCTACCTCGCGGCCTACGCAGCGATCGGCATGGGCGACGCCGCCCTCGCCAAACCCCTGGTCCGCGCCGCCCGGGCAGCCGGCGAGATCGACTCTTGGCGGATCGATCGCCTCGCCGCCCTGGTCGCTGTCTTCGAGGGAGATCTCCAAAGCGCACTCCGTCTCGCCCACCGAGCTCGGGCCCACGCAACCACCGGCGGCCGCCCGGCGTCGACCTTTGTGCTCGCGCTGGTGCTCGACCGCCAGGGTTCGATCGCCGCCGCCCGCGGACTCCTCAGAACCCTCAGAGTCCGCGACAGTCGCACGCTCAGCAGCCTGGACACACTCCTGCCACTGCGCGAACGCCTCTACCTGATGGCCCTCTATCAAGAGGCAAAAGGCCACTCAGCCAGTGCCTATACCCTTTGGCAGGTGTATTTAGAACGAGAGGGGGTTGACGCCCCCGAGCGAGAACAGGTCCGTCGACGACTGCTCGAGCTTCGCCCCGCACCGACGCTCGCCGAGTGAGCGACCCACTCGTGTCGCCCGGCAGGACACCGCAGGGCGCTCCCGCCAGGCGAGCAGGCCCGTGAAATATCTGCTGAAACATCTGCGCGCGATCTTGCTCGACTCGCGGGGCCCTTCGGCCTACCCTAGAGGGGCACGAGATGATTCGTGCGATCACAGTCACAAGGTCACTGACAAGGTCAAGAATGCAAACACCGCTTCAGATCAGCTTCCAGGACATCGAACCATCAGAGTTCATCGAGACGAGAATTCGCGAAAAGGTCGCCAAACTAGAGCGCTACTACGATCGCATCGTCTCCGTTCGGGTAGTCGTCGCGGCCCCGCATCGATCGAGTCAGCACGGAAACGCCTACAACGTGCGCCTAGACATCACGATCCCCGGTAAAGAGATCGTGATCAACCGGCAACCCGAAAAGAACCACGCCTACGAGGATGTGTACGTGGTGATCCGCGACGCCTTTGATGCCGCCGAGCGCCAGCTCAAGCACGAAGCCGCGATTCGCCGCGAAGCCAAAAACCGCGGCGTCGGCTGAGCAACGCCCTCCGTGGTCGCCCCGGCTCCCCCGGCTCCCCCGGAGAACACAGGCGTAGGCAGACACAGGCGGTGGCGCTCCTTCGGGATCGCCGCCGCAATCGTCGTCGCCTACGCCGTCCTCGTTCTCTCGACTCACCGCGGCCTCTTTGGCCCCGGTGATCTGACCTTCGGCGGCGACGCACGCTCATCCTATTGGCAAGACGTCGTCTTCGCGGTCGAGTCGCTGCGCGACCTAGAGGCGCCGCTTTGGAACCCCTACGAGCGCGGCGGCTACCCCTTCTCAGCCGACCCACAACCGGCGATTTGGGCCCCGCTTTCGTGGCTCTGTTACCTCCTGGGATTGCTCTCCGGTGATCACGGACATTGGCTTCAGGAGCTGCGCCAGCTCGCGGCGCCGATCCTCGCCGCCGCCGGCATGCACCTTTTCCTCCGGCGACGCGGCCTCAGTCACCCCGCCGCAGCCCTGGCCGGCACGATTCTCGCCAGTGGTGCCTTCGCCCAGCGCACGATCACCATGGCCACGTACTGGCCCTGGGCCTACCTCGGCCTGGTTCTCGCGGCGACCGACGCGATCCTCCAACGCCCCGACTGGACGCGCGCGCGCTGGCTCTGCCTGGCGCTGCTCCTGCTGGTGACCTCGGGCTTTCCACCGTCGATCTTCTACGCCCTGCTGATCGCGGTGCCCTATGCGCTGCTGCGGATCCTTGTCGGTGGCGTCGGTGTTCCAGATCGCCGGCGAGCGCTCGGGGCGATGACCGGCGCAGCCGCAGTCGCGAGCGTCGGTGGCCTCGTCGTGATTTGGCCGCTGCTCGAACAGACCGCGCTCTCCTGGCGAGCCCACCGCGGCCTCGACTACATGCTCTCCAACCCGGCAAAGCTCGCCGATCTGCAGACCTTGCTCGACCCGATGATCGCCGGCAAGCAGCTCTTTGTCGGCCTCCTGGGTGCGGTGATGGCCCTTCTGGCGCTCTCCGAGATTGTCAGGCGGGGCCGGGGCCGTAGCTCCGAGGTGCTTTTTTGGTCGTTCATCACGATCGCAGGCGTGCTCCTGGCGGCCGCCCACGAAACACCTCTGCTCGGCCTGCTCGCTGCCCATTTGCCGGGCTTCGACCTCTTTCGCATCGCCTCGCGCTACATGATCCTCGCGCACACGGGCCTGGCCGTGCTCGCCGCCTACGGCCTGGATTTGGCGATCCACTCGGCGCGGACGATGCAGACCAGGGCCAACCACTCCGACCGCCGCGACCGCCCCATGCGATCGCCCCGTTCCAGGTATCGCCAGCGCACGATCTACGCGATCGCGTGCGCCTGTCTCTTTGTTCAGGTTATGGATTTGCAACGCGTCGAGGTCAAGGGGCGCTTCGCCAAACCCTACGACCCGACACTCGGCGACACCCTAACGCCGGCGCTCGGCGACGCCCGGATCTACAGCGAATGGGGCCTGGGAGCCCGGGGCGGCTCCATCTACCGGATCCGCGACTGGCGAGGTCGAAGCCGGGATCCGATGTCCTTCGCTCGCTACCAAGAGGTCGAGCGCGCGGTCACCCGAGCACCCGCGATCCTCCGCCACTTCGCGGTCACCCGCCTGTTGCTCGGCGGTCGGCGCCAGGTAGCCGCCCGCCCGCGGATCCGCAGCCCGCAGACAATCCCCGGGATTTCGCGCGAGACACCGACGAGCTACCGCCTGCCAAACCCCAGCCCCGAGGTCTACTGGAGCTCCACGGTGATCGAGACAGCCCCCGGTGAGGGCCTCGCCCGGCTCTCGAGGCAACCGGTCGGCAGCGCTGTGATCGTCGACCGCGGCGAACTCAACGACGCGGAGCGCCAGAGCCTCGCCTTGCCCCGAACAACCTCCGACACCGGCGATACGAGCACTACCCAGGGCCAGGTGATCGAACGTCGGCGAAACCGACTACGCGTCGAGATCAACGCCAAGGCAACCGGTATCGTCAGCTTCGCGGAGGTCTGGCACCCGGGCTGGCGGGCCACCATCGACGGCTCCGCGGCCCCCGTGCACCGGGTCAACCACCTCCTGCGCGGCGTGATCGTCGAACCCGGGCTGCACCGTATCGAACTCGTCTATCGCCCGCGCTCACTGCTGTGGACGGGCGGCCTTTTTCTACTCGCGTGGGTCTTTTGCCTCGCCGATCCCCGCTGGCTGATACGCACAAGGCGCGCCTCCTAGAGCGGGCCCACGCCTCGTGCACGGCTCCCCGCACACCGGGTCGCACGAACCCAGGACTGGGGCTTCAGATCGAGCCCCGAACAACATGACCTAATGGACATGACCAAATAGACATGCCCAAATAGACATCAAAAATACACTCGTCCCGGGGCCGCACTGAGCTGAGCCCGGTCGAAGCAACTCCGCCGTTGCACGTGACGATTTGAACGACAAGAGCTAAACCCGACAGAACACAAAAAAAATCACACAAAAACCAGGACAAAAGACACAAACCCTGAGGTTCCCCCGCGGCCGGTCGTCGATCTGGCCACCAACCCCGAAAACAGCGCGAATCTCGCGGATTCTTGCTCTCCAGCTCTAGTGCCAATTTGGCCGCGAGCTTCGCCGCTGCTCATAAAGCGCGACTTGGTCTGATCCAGATAACGAGCCGGACGTAGTCTCTACAGCATGCGCCTCGTCATCGACACCTTGAATCTCGCCGCCGTGGAGCGTCTGCTCTGCGTCGAAGCTCTCAACACCGCCGGCACCATCGTCGACGCGTCCAAACTCCTCGGCATCACCCGGCACGCGCTCAAGCGCAGGATCACCAAGCACAGCATCGCCTGGCCGCCCCAATCCCGCGCCATGATCGCCGGGCCGACAACGCCGCAAACGACCGCCCCGGATGCAGCACCGGCCTTCAACTCTCCGGTCAGCAGTGGCTTCCGGGCGGACTAGTGCCTGACGCCCTTGGACGAGAGACAACGCTCGCCAAGAACCCCCACACATAGCTACAACTACAATTGAACTTGTACTACCACTAAACGATAGGCTCTCCCCACATCGAGAGCCTTCACAGACAGGGCGCGGCCGTAAGGTCCGCGCCCTTGTCTTTGCCCCGCAAGTTGCCCGGGCATTCCGGGCCCGACCTAAGCCGCCGAGGCGTCCGCTGCAAACACAAAACTGAGCTTGTCGTCGTCGCCGACGTCGACATCCACGGTGCCGCCGTTCTCGAGGGCCCCGAAGAGCAGCTCGTCGACCAGCCGCGACTTGATCGAATCATCGATCAAGCGAGCCATCGGCCGGGCACCAAAGAGTCTGTCGTAGCCCTTCGCGGCGATCCAGTCGCGCGCCGCCTCGCTGAAGACAAAGCGCACCTCGCGATCGGCGAGCTGCATCTCGAGTTCGCGGAGCATCTTGTCGGCGACCATGCGAATGATCGGGGGCTCTAGAGCCTTGAAGGTGATGATCTTGTCGAGGCGGTTGCGGAACTCCGGGGAGAAGGTGCGCTCCAACGCCGACTTCGGATCACCGACGCGATCGCCGACCTCGGCAAAGCCAACCTGGCGCCGGGTCATCTCTTGAGCGCCAGCATTGCTCGTCATGATCAGAATGACGTTGCGAAAATCTGTCTTGCGCCCGGTGCTGTCCGTGAGCGTCGCGTTGTCCATCACCTGCAGCAGAATCGAGAAGAGATCCGGGTGCGCTTTCTCGATCTCGTCGAGGATCACCACCGCGTGCGGCTGCTTGGTGACCGCGTCAGTCAGCAGCCCGCCCTGATCAAACCCGACGTACCCCGGAGGCGCACCGATCAGCCGGCTGACGCTGTGTTTTTCCATGTACTCGCTCATGTCAAAACGCAGCAGCGGCATCGACAGCACTCGGGCCAACTGCTTGGCGAGCTCGGTCTTGCCGACCCCGGTGGGCCCAGCGAAGAGGAAAGAGCCGATCGGCTTGTCAGCGCGACCGAGACCAGCGCGCGCCCGCTTGATCGCAGCGGTGACCGCCTCGACTGCCTGAACCTGGCCAAAGAGCACCTGATTGAGCCCCTCGGCGAGGTTTTTGAGGGTCTCGCGATCGTCGCTAGAGACCGACTTTGGCGGGATTCGAGCCATGCGGGCGATCACGGCTTCGACATCGACAACCCCGATCGTGCTCGCCTCCTCGCGATCGGGATCGGCGGAGAGCCGAGTCGCCGCGCCGGTCTCGTCGATCACGTCGATCGCCGAGTCGGGCAGGTGGCGATCGCGAAGATGCTTATGGGCCAGGCGAGCGGCGGTCGCCAGCGACTCGGGCGAGTAGGCGACGTTGTGATGCTCTTCGTAGGCCGGTGCGAGCCCCTGCAAAATAAGGATGGTCTCGGCCACCGAGGGCTCGACAATTTCGATCTTTTGAAAGCGACGGGCGAGCGCCGCGTCGCGCTCGAACGAAGTTTTAAAATCCTTGTAGGTGGTCGCGCCGATGCAGCGCAGATCGCCCGACGCCAGCGCCGGCTTGAGCATGTTGCTGGCGTCCATGGTGCCGCCCGAGGTCGCACCAGCGCCGACGATGGTGTGGATCTCGTCGATAAAGAGGATGTTGTTGATGTCCTCTTGGATCGCCGAGACCACTGCCTTCAGGCGCTCCTCAAACTGACCGCGAAACTTAGTGCCGGCGAGCAGCGAGCCCATGTCGAGGGCGTAGATCCGACCCTCGGCGAGCGCCGGCGGCACCTCGCCGTCATGGATGCGCAGGGCCAAGCCCTCGACCACCGCGGTCTTGCCGACACCGGGCTCACCGACCAGCACCGGGTTGTTTTTGCGGCGGCGACAGAGCACCTGGATCAGCCTCGTGATCTCCTGATCGCGACCGATCAACGGCTCGATCTTGCCGGCCTCCGCCTTGGCACTGAGGTCGACCGCGTAGGCCGCGAGCGGGTCGTCCTCGACGTCGCTCTCTTCGTCCTCGAAGGGGCTGCCACCGACGCCTTCGGGGCGGCGAACCAGCGGCCGCGGCTCTTCGCCCTTGGCAACCCCGTGCGAGATAAAAAGCGTCGCGTCGCGGCGGTTGACACCGCTCTCGCGAAGGGCGTGCACCGCGAAAGACTCGGGCTCCGAGAAGATCGCGATCAACAGGTTTGCGCCGGTAACCTCGGCCTTGTCCGCACCCTGCACGTGCAGCAGTGCCCGCTGGAGAACCCGGCTAACACCCAGGGTCTGGTGCACCGCCGAGACGTCAGCATCGTCGGGCAGCGCCTCCAGCTGGTCCTCCATAAACCCTTCGATGGCCAAACGCAGCGCCTCGATATCCGCACGGCAGGCGACAAGCACCTTGCGAGCGCTGGGGTCTTCGAGCAGGGCCAAGAGCAGGTGCTCGAGGGTGACAAATTCGTGGCGCCGACGCTGGGTATCAGCGATCGCGGCGTTCAGTGTATTTCGCAGATCAGCGCTCAGCATCGGGATCTTCCTCGGGTTCCATCGACGCGACCAGGGGGCAATCGACTTGACGCGCCAGCGCGTGCACCTGGGCGACCTTGGTCTCGGCGACCTCGTAGGTGTAGACACCCGCGACACCGACTCCGGTGTTGTGGATGTGCAACATGATCTGTATCGAGTCGCTCTCACTCCGACGAAACACCGCCTGGAGCAGGTGGATGACAAACTCCATGGTGGTGTAGTCATCGTTGTGGATCAGCACCCGGTACATCCGGGGTCGCTTGATCTTGCGCTCGATCTTCTCCTTGAGAACGACGCCGCCCTCAGGATTTTTGTTGCTCCGCCTCGCCATGGTCCGCTGCCAGTGTAGCCGCCGCCGGGGTGGATTCCACCGCCCCTTAACGCCGATCGGCGTCAGTGACAGCGTACGCGCAGGCCTGCCCCAGCTGACCGCAAGTTCGCGACAGACGACAAGCGTGCATGCCGCGCGAAAGCCAGCCAGCCGCGCGCTCTCCCTTGGCCACCCAAGAGCCTCCACATACAATCTGCGCGTTTTACGCAGAGCCCGTCGAACTCGACTCGTCGAGCTGCGGGAAGCAATCCGTGGGCTGCGATGTCGGCAGATCGCCGACATAACGATCGACCTCGGGATCGTCGATCGCGACCGGCGGCTGCGAGCGCTCCGCTTCCGGTTGGCTCGAGCGAGAGGCAGACGAGACAGCGCTCGGACACTGGCCACCAAGCGAGCCTTGATGAGCGCACGGTGGACGTCGTTCGCCCCTCTTACTTCGCGGTCACCGACGGGATGCGATCAAACGCGTAGGGCAGAGTACAGAGCTCGATCTTCTCACCGCTAAAACCATCAAAGAGCGCACGGTGAGCGCGCTCGGACATCGGCCCCTGCCGCGAGCTATAGCCGCGAACCCAGGCGAGCAGGGGACCGAGATTGCGATCCTGCTCCTCCTTAGAGGCGTATTTATGGGGCTCCCAGGGCCGTTCTTGACAGTGACGGACACATGACTCAGCACCCGGGTTGAGGAAGACCAGCACCTCCGCTTGGCGCGTGAGTTCCGTGAGCAAGTCCGCGTAGCAGCCCTCGATCACCCACCCAGGGCTGCGCTCCAAGAGGGGCTGGAGCTCCGCAAGCGACTCCGGCACACCGCGTCGCTCGGGCGGCGACGTCGGCTTCCAGGCGTAGAGATCGAGGTCGATATGTTCGCCGCCAGAGTGCTCGACCAACGTCCGAGCGAGCGTCGACTTGCCGGCTCCCGAGTTTCCAAAGATGAGGTAACGATCCGCCATATTTTCCCTGAGTCGACCGGTCGAAGGAGACCGCAGCGACCACCTCTATCACGACCGCTGCTGGTCAATCGAGCCGCCAAAGCGTACACGTAACGCGTGCGCGAGCTGACACTGCGAGTGGTCGACGATCTCGGGAGCGTGAACGCTGCATCATGGAACGCGCTCGACCACGGCCCCTCGCCCTTCACCGAGTACGGGTTTTTGCGAGCACTCGAGCTGTCCGGCTCGGTCGGCCCCGAGAGCGGTTGGCAGCCCGTCTACCTGCTCATCGAAGAGCCCTTTGAATCCGGCGAGTCCGCGCTCCACAGCGCACACACGAACGAAAGCGAGAAGGAAAAAAAGGAAAAGGAAAAGGAAAAGGAGCGCGGTCGTCTTGTTGGTGCGGTTGCGGCGTACGTCAAGACGCACTCCTACGGCGAGTACATCTTTGACTGGTCCTGGGCCCGCGCGAGCCAGCAGGCGGGCTTGCCCTACTACCCAAAGCTCGTGATCGCCGCGCCGATGACCCCGGCGACGGGCCGCCGCTTGTTGATCCATCCGGACGTGCAACGAGCCCCGGTCGTCGCAGCCCTCTGCGCTGGCGTGCGCGGGGCGGCCCAGGCCACCGATTGCAAATCGATTCACTGGCTCTTCTGCTCCGCCGACGAGCAACAAGAGCTCGCAACCCACGGCTTTGCCCCCCGCGCATCCTTCCAATACCACTGGAAAAACCACGACTACGGGTGCTTTGACGACTTCCTCGGCACCCTGACCTCGCGCAAGCGAAAGCAGCTCCGACGCGAGCGCGCCCGGGCCCAGGCGACCGTCGACGACCTGCAATTTGTCGGCGGTCACGAACTCACAGCGGCCGAGCTTCACGCCCTAGACGGCTTTTACCGGCGCACGACGGTCGAGCACGGCGGCAGCGAATACCTGCGCCCCGGCTTTTTTCAGCACCTCATGCAACTGCAGGGACAACGCGTGCAGGTGGCCCGAGTCCGCAAAGATGACCAGATGATCGCCGGTGCACTCTTCTTCCAGACCCCCACAGCGCTCTATGGCCGCTACTGGGGTTGCTCCACCGAGATCGATCTCCTGCACTTTGAGACCACCATCTACGCCGGTATCGAGCGCTGCATCGCCGCTGACATCCCCCTCTTTGAGGCCGGCGCCCAGGGCCAACACAAGCTGCGCCGCGGCTTTTTGCCCTGCCCCACCCACAGCGCCCACTGGCTGGCCCACGAAGGTTTTCATCAGGCCATCGTTGGATTTCTCCGCGAAGAAACCGTCGCCCTAGCCGCTGGAATGCTCGAGCTCGAGAGCGCCTCCCCCTACCGAGCCGAGGTCCTGGCGGGCTTTCACGGGCATGCGCCGACGAGCAAATAAGTAAGAAAAAGACTGCGAAGCAGCTCTCCGCCTGACCGCTTCGGTGACTCCAAGTGGCGTCTCAAACGAGCGAATTCGAACACAAGAATCCAGCTGCCAACAAGCCCTCACATTGTTGGAATGCTCCCCCTTGAGGGCGCGTCATTGGGGTCTTACGGCACTCTCCTGGCCAAACGCAGATGCCCTTGCTCGGCCGGCCGCAACCAACTAAAGCCAATGCCAGGCAAAAAAAATGGCAAAAGACCCCCGTCTCCGCTTCTGTCCGC